>JAKFXL010000035.1 GCA_021731365.1 Gammaproteobacteria bacterium
TCTTTGAGATCAATATTGGCCCACACGTGCCATTCAAGAGGGTGACGGAATGTCGCTGCTGACAGTTGTTCTGATCGTGTTCATCGCGGCTCTCGCGGGGGTGTTGTGGGGGCCAGGGCCTGCGCTCATGGGGGCGGCGTTGGGTTATGTGATTGGCACGGTGCAATCGTTAGCGGCGCGCATTGCTCAGGTCGAACAGCGTCAGGAGGTAATGGCCAGCGGCTATAAAAAACGTTTGTCGGTGCTCGAAGAGGGGTTGCGACAGCAAGCCGCCCAGCTTGCCGCAGTATCTGAGACGCCCGATGTTACAGACGAGAATCCCACCGCCGGGCGCCAACCAGCAGCGCCCGTACAGCAGCCACACCCGATTGAAGCGCTGCCTAAGGTAGTGAGTCAGAAGGCGTCAGTAGCAGTTGAATCGACCCCGCAAGATCCATGGCTCGGTGCACCTGCCACCACCACCCATAAACCTGAAGCAGCACGTGCACCAAATCTGCTTGATCACGTTATCGGCTTTTTTACGCGCGGCAATCCCGTTGTCCGAATTGGTATTGTGGTGCTCTTTTTTGGCGTCTCATTCCTGCTTAAGTATGCGGCCGAACAGAATCTGGTGCCCATCGAGTTGCGCCTCAGCGCCGTTGTGTTGGCGGCGTTGGCGGTACTGGTGCTGGGGTGGCGATTACGGGCGCGCTCCGGCAGTTACGGTCTGGTCTTGCAGGGTGGTGCGATTGGTGTGTTGTACCTCACCGTGTTTGCCGCGGCCAAACTCTACCTGTTACTACCGCCTGGTTTTGCTTTGATCATCATGGTTGCGCTGGTGACACTCTCTGGAGTGCTGGCGGTATTGCAGGATGCCCGTGCCCTGGCGGTGTTTGGCAGTGCCGGTGGTTTCCTCGCGCCGGTGCTCACCTCTACGGGCGGTGGATCGCATGTCATGCTCTTCTCCTATTTTGCGCTGCTCAATGTTGGCATCTTTGGTATCGCCTGGTTCCGTGCCTGGCGTGAACTCAATGTGCTCGGTTTTCTTTTTACCTTTGTGATCGGCGCAAGCTGGGGTTATCAATTCTATCGCCCCGAGCTGTTTGCCAGCACCGAACCATTTCTGCTGCTTTTTTTCCTGCTCTATGTCGCCATCGCGGTGTTGTTTGCCGTGCGCCAGCCGCCGCAGCTCAAAGGGTATGTTGATGGCAGTCTGGTGTTTGGTGTGCCGCTGGTGGGCTTTGGTCTGCAAGCCGGTTTGGTAAGCGATGTTGAATTTGGTCTGGCCTACAGCGCACTGGCGTTGGCGCTGTTCTACCTGGTGCTGGCGTCGCAACTGTGGCGCCGTGCCGCGCCGGGTTTGCGGCTGATTACCGAGGCCTTCCTCGCACTCGGGGTGGTGTTTGGCAGTCTGGCCATACCGCTGACACTGGATGGTCATTGGACGGCAGCGGCTTGGGCGATGGAGGGGGCGGCACTGGTCTGGATCGGTGTGCGTCAGCAGCGTCGTCTGGCGCGTGCCTTTGGTGTGCTGTTGCAGCTGGGCGCTGGCACTGCGTTTCTATTGGCGTTAAATGACTCGGTTGGTTTGATGCCGATTTGGAATGGGTTCTTTTTGGGTGGCCTCATCATCAGTGTGGCGGGCATGTTTTCGGCGTGGTATCTGCAATGTCATCGCACCTTGCTTAGTGGCAAGGCGCAGCTGCTGTCGCCCATTTTGCTGGGGTGGGGGCTGCTCTGGTGGCTGGGCACGGGCGCTCGCGAAATCGATGTGTTCCTCTACGGTAGCGATGTTACCAATGCCATGATTCTGTTGCTTGCCGGCAGTGCGGTTGCGATGGCCTGGCTGGCGCAACGGATTGAGTGGCCGGACCTGCGTTATCCACCACTCGGGCTGTTGCCGTTGCTGGGTTTTCTGCTGCTCTATGAGCTGGAGTCATATCTGCATCCACACGCCTTTGCCGGTTGGGGCTGGCTGGCCTGGATACTGGCGCTGGCGGCAAACTATCGTTTGCTGTGGCGACTCGAAATGGACTGGCCGCCACGGTTGACCATGCTCTGGCATGCGCTGGGGCTGTGGTTGTTGGTGCTGCTTTTGAGTTGGGAGCTCGACTGGGCCATTCGCCAAATGCTGCCAGGGGCGGAGACCTGGCGCACGATTGCCTGGGCGGTGGTGCCGGGTATGGTGATGGCGCTATTGATGAAGTGGGGGCCGGCGTTGCGTTGGCCGGTGTTTAAACATAATCATGCTTATCTTGGGCTGGGTCTTGCGCCGATCGCGCTCTATCTGTTTCTGTGGTTATTGGGCGCCTGTCTGAGACAAGGTGCTGCCGATCCTCTGCCCTATGTTGCACTCATCAACCCACTCGATCTGGCGCAAATTTTTGTGCTGTTGCTGCTGGCGCGTTGGCTGTTGTGGCTGCGCGATAGCGACATGCCTACAAGATATCGACCGCCCGCTGAGCTGCTCTTTGGTGCGCTGGCGTTAGGTGGATTTGCCTGGCTCAATGCCGCCGTGGCGCGTGCTGTGCACTTTTGGGGTGGGGTCGATTTTACCGTGGCAGCGCTGAGTAATTCGGTACTGTTTCAGGCGTCGGCGTCGATCCTCTGGACACTCACCGCACTGCTGGTGATGGTGGTTGCCACCCGTCAGGCACGGCGTCCAATCTGGTTTGCTGGTGCTGCGCTGCTGGCGGTGGCCGTCATCAAGCTCTTTATTGTTGATCTATCCGGCATTGGAACCATGGCGCGTATTGTCTCCTTCCTGGTGGTGGGGGGGTTGATGCTGGTGATTGGTTACTTCTCGCCACTGCCACCGCGCACTCAAGAGGAGGCCACAGCATGAAACGTTTTGTAATTATCGGGTTGCTCTGTGTTGTGCCGCTGCCCGTCTTTGCATTGACGCCTGACGAGTTTGCCTTCGCGGGGCGCGGGGCCGTTCCTGCTGGCGGTAGGTTCCAGTAGCGTGACCGCGCCGAGCGCTGTTGTGGACCAGCTGCTCGCACGCATTGAGACAGAGAATCCGGGTGATTTTATCGGCAGCGCCAGCCCAAAATCTGCGATTCACTGCCGCTTACGTTAAGGAGTTGAAAAGTGCTGCCGGTAGTGCCACTTACCCCGCTAAAAATGATGTGGGTAGTGTAATGGTTCGCTTCATGTTCTAAATTTTGGTAGCAGTTCTGTTTTTTGAACCCCGCCTGATGCGGGGTTTTTATGAGCGGGACACTGTGATCAAGCGATGGAGCCTCTGAATAAGTCCTCCTCTCTTAGTGATCTTGTCGAACCATGAGTGGAGGGTGGTTAACAATCAATACGTTACGTCACCAGCCTTCGACAGGCTTAGGGCGAACGGGGTTTTCAGAGGCTGCCTATCTCCCTTCTTATTGCAGCCTTGGCGGTGGCAATCGCCTGTTGGCGGGTGATGCTCAGATCGAGCACTGGAGATGGGTAGCTGTTGCCAATGGTTAGTCCGAGTTGTTGTTGAGCATCGTTGCTGATCTTCCAGGGTTGGTGGATCAATTTTTTGGGCGCTGCATTTAATTCTGGCAGCCAGTGGCGTAGATATTCACCCTCGGCATCAAAGCGTTCGCTTTGGCGTACCGGGTTAAAAACCCGGAAGTAAGGCGAGGCATCTGCACCACACCCGGCGGCCCACTGCCAATTAAGGCTGTTGCTGGCGAGGTCGGCGTCGACCAGCGTATCCCAAAACCAATTCGCCCCTTCACGCCAGTGGATGAGTCCGTTTTTACACAGGAACGAGGCGACCACCATGCGTACCCGGTTGTGCATCCAGCCGCTGTGCCAGAGTTGGCGCATGCCGGCATCGATGATGGGGAAGCCGGTTTTTCCCTGCTGCCAGGCGTGCAGTAGCGCCGGGTTGTTGTGCCAGGGGAAGGATTGATAGCGCTCATTGAGTGGCGCTTCGGCGGTGTGGGGGTAGTGGTAGAGGATATGGTGGGCAAACTCGCGCCATCCCAGTTGGCGGATGACGGTTTCTACACTACTGGCGCTGCTGTGGTTGCCTATGAATTGGGCCATCAAGGCTGCACTGATCTGGCGCGGGGTGATATCACCATTGGCGAGATAGGGGGAGAGGCTGGAGGTGCCTGGCTGGGCAGGCAGATCACGTTGTTCAGGATAGTGGTTGAGTGCTTCATCACAAAATTGCGCCAGCCGTTGCTGGGCGTGCGCCTCACCCGGTTGCCAGCACTGCTCAAGCCCTTGATCCCAACGGATGGTCGGGAGTAGCGCCAGTGCTGTCAGTGGCAGGCTGGCGAGTGGGCTGGGGTGGAGCCGTGCGGGTCTGGGCAGTGGCGCATCCCCCAATCCCTGTTTTTGGCATTCGCGCCAGAAGGGGGTGAATACTTGGTAGGGTTTGCCGGTCTGGGTGCGGATGCTGCCGGGGGGGTAGAGCAGGTTGCCATCGCTGCTGTGACACTCAACCCCTTGTTCCGCCAGCCGTTGTTCAATCAGTTTGTCGCGTTTGATTAGCGCCGGCTCGATGCTGCGATTCCAATAAACAGTGTAGGCGCTGCTTTCTGCCAGTACGGTTTGCAGCGTGGCCAGGCTTGGCCCTTTGCGCAGGATCAGTTTTCCGCCCAATTTTTTTATGCTCTGTTGCAGGGCGGCGAGGCTGTGATGCTGCCACCACTGTTTGGCGGCGCCGGGTTGCCAGGGTGCGGCCTCATCGGGGGCATGTATATAGAGTAGTGTCACCTGCCTGTGCTGGCGTAGCGCCTGGTGCAGGGCGGGGTTGTCTGCGAGGCGCAGGTCCTGGCGAAACCAGACGATGGCGTTATCGGTCATGATTGCTCCGGTGGTTGAGTTGTATGAAGTGTGGCGGCTATTCGTGTTAAGGCGTGCTGGATATCGGTGCCGAGTGCAATGGCCCCAGCCTGTTGAATGGCATTGTGGTGGCGCAGGGCGGTGGGGCCGCCGATGAAAACCGGGATGTTCAGCTGCTGGACCAGACGGGGGAGTCTGTTGTGCAGCAGATCGGTGCTGGGGTCGATGGCGCTGGAGAGCAGCACAGCGGCGGCATCGCTGCGTTTGGCGGGAATGGCCAGCTCTTCCAGCGGTGTGTCGCCCCCGAGTAGAACGATGCGGTAACCGTGGGCCATCATCGATAGGCAGACCAGTAGCAGCCCAACCTCATGGTGTTCGCCGGGCAGACAGGCGGCGAGCAGTTTAGGACCTTGTGCCCGGCTGGACTCATGGTGAAAACGCGCCCCGAGTTTGTTCCTCAGGTAGGCACCAAAAAAGTGCTCCTCTGCCACGCTCCCTTCGGCGCTGCTCCAGCGTTCCCCCAGGTGTTGCAGTAGCGGCAAGATCAGTTGCTGGGTAGCCATCTCAATGGGATAGAGTGAGAGCACCTCGTTGTAACACCCCTCCAGGGCGCGGTCATCAAAACGGATCACGGCATTTAACATGCGCTGCTGGTAGTCGCCCCAAGGGCCGTGGTTAGGGTCTGTCTGTTGGCGAGCCTCCAGATGGGGTTTAACCTGGCTGATGGCCATACCCTTATTCAGGAGCGCTACTACCTGGTTGATGAGGTTGATGTCGGCCTGTGAATAGAGTCGATGGCCCTTGGCGGTGCGCTCTGGTTGCAGCAGACCGTACCGCCGCTCCCAGGCCCGAATAGTCACGGAGTTGACCCCCGTCAGGCTGGAGACGGTGCGTATGGGGAAGAGTCCATTATCGTTGTCTATGGTCATGATCTGGGGGTTGCTCTTGTGCGAGTGATGAACTATTGTATAACTATTGTAGAGAATAGGTGGGATTTTTCAACATTTGTGTAATTATTGTATAAGTATTTTCAACCAAGGAGTGTATATGAACAAACTCTTCGCTGTTGTGGTTTTATGGCTGTTGGTACCGTTGCGTCTAAGCGCGGCCGAGTGTGCGGAGCTGCTTAACTTTGAGCGCCAGCCGCTGGCCAAAAAAGAGCAGGTGGTCAATCTCTGTCAGGCGTATCAGGGCAAGGTGATCCTGCTGGTGAATACCGCTAGCAAATGTGGTTATACCCATCAGTATGAAGGGTTAGAGACCCTGTATCGCCGTTATCAGGCACAAGGGTTGGTGGTATTGGGCTTCCCTTCTAATGACTTTTCCGGTCAGGAGCCGGGGACTTCGGAGCAGATTCAGGAGTTCTGCCGCCTCACCTATGGGGTGAAGTTTCCAATGTTTGAAAAGAGCCATGTAGCAGCCGGTACCGATGATCCACTGTTTAAGGCGTTGGCAGCTGCGTCGGGCAGTTACCCCGGCTGGAATTTTCATAAGTATCTGATTGGCCGTGATGGCAAGCTGGTGGCCAGCTATCCAAGTCGTAGCGAACCACTGGGCAGGGATCTGGTCGGCGCTATCGAGAAGCTGTTATGAGGCCCCGTTTAGGCATCAGTGCCTGTCTGCTGGGGCAGCCGGTCCGATTTGATGGTGGCCACAAACGTGCGCCGTGGGTGGCCGAGACCCTTGGGCAGTTTTTTGATTTTGTGCCGCTCTGCCCGGAGATGGCGATTGGCCTGGGTGCGCCGCGCCAGACCTTGCGCCTAAAGGCGGTGGCAGATGGGGTGCGGGCGGTGGGCAACCGGGATGGGGTGGATGTGAGCGAGGCGCTGACAGCATTTGGACGCCAGACAGCAGCCCGGTTGCTGGCCGCGCCGGAGCGGGTGGCTGGTTTTATCGTTAAAAAAGAGTCCCCCAGCTGTGGCATGGCGCGGGTACGACTCTATGGTGATAACGGTATCCAGAGCCGTGAGGGGGTGGGGCTGTTTACCCATGAACTGTTAACGGCACACCCTTGGCTGCCGGTGGAGGAGGAGGGGCGGCTGCAGGATCCAGCACTGCGCGAGAATTTTATAGAGCGGATTTACGTCTGCCAGCGCTGGTGGCAACTGTCTGTTGAAGGTATTACGGCGGCCCGCCTGGTGGCATTTCATACCGAACATAAATATATGGTGATGGCGCGGGGGGCGATCCCCTATCGTCAGCTGGGACAGCTGGTGGCGACGGCGGGTGAGGGTGGGATTGAGGCGCTGGCGCAACGTTACTTTGAGGCATTGATGACGGCACTGCGTCCGTTGGCCAGTCGTGGCAACCATACCAACGTGCTGGTCCACCTGATGGGGTATTTAAAGCGTCAGATTGTGGCGCGGGAGAAACACGAGCTGCTGGGGCTGATTGACCGGTACCGCCTGGGTGGGGTGCCACTGGTGGTGCCAATGACGCTGCTGAAACACCATCTTGGTAGACACCCTAACGCCTATCTGCAGCAGCAGCACTACTTCGATCCTTATCCCGAGGCCCTGCAGTTGCGAAACGGGATTTGAGGATTGCCCCTAGGATAGATTGGAGAGCTGGCAGCCGCCGGCATCGCAGCGCAAAACGCTCTGCTGCTGATACCAGTCGCCCAGCACAATGCGCTGTGCCGGATGTAGATCAACCGTCAGTTCGTGTAGCGCCGGGCGGTGGGTATGGCCGTGAATGAGTTGGCTAATGCCGTGGGCCGCCATCGCCTCGATGACGGCGGCGGCGTTGACATCCATAATCTCCTGAGTCTTGCCCTGATTGCGACGGCGACTCTCCTCCCGGTAGTGGCGGGCAGTGGCGAGCCGTTGTTCAACACTTTGGCTTAAAAACTGCTGCTGCCACGCTGGGTTACGCATCTGTGCACGAAACTGGAGGTACTCATGGTCATCGGTGCAGAGGCTGTCGCCATGCATCAACAGCGTCGGTTTGCCGTATAGGTCGATCACAATTGGATCGTCGATCAGGGTACATCCGGTCTCGGTGGCAAATTGGCTGCCGAGCAGAAAGTCGCGGTTGCCGTGCATCACGTAGGCCGGCACGCCGCTCTGGGTGAGCTGTTGCAGTGCGGTGATGGCGGCGGCGTGTTCTGGCTGATGGCCGTCGTCGCCAATCCAGACCTCAAACAGATCACCGAGGATGTACAGTGCTGTGGCGCGGCTGGCCTCGTCGTACAAAAAATCACAGAAACGGGGGCTGATCTCTGGGTGTTCGTTGCCCAGGTGGATGTCGGCGATAAACAGGGTGGTCATGGCAGATCCAGTGGTGGTGTGTCGCCCCTCCTGGCAGGAGGGGCGGCGAGACGGATTATTTGTCAGTAACAACAGTGGCCTTGTTGATGATCACCTTCTCTTTGGGGACATCACTTGGGAATGGGCCGCCACGTCCGGTGGGCAGGGCGCGGATCTTGTCGACGGTATCCATCCCCTCTACCACCTTGCCAAAGACTGCGTAGCCCCACCCCTGTGTGGATGGTGCGGTGTAGTCGAGAAAACCGTTATCCACGGTGTTGATGAAAAACTGGGTGGTGGCGGAGTGAGGATCGCCAGTGCGGGCCATGGCGATGGTGCCACGGCTGTTTTTTAAACCGTTATTGGCCTCGTTTTTGATCGGGACACGGGTCTTTTTCTGGTTGTAGTCCGTACCAAAACCGCCACCCTGGACCATAAAGTCACTGATCACGCGGTGAAAGATGGTGCCGTTGTAGGTGCCGTCCTCGACATATTTGATGAAGTTGGCAACGCTGTTGGGGGCTGCCTTGGCATCCAGCTCTACTGTGATGTTGCCCATGTTGGTCTGTAGCTGGACACGGGGGTGGTCGCCGGCAGCGCTGGCGCTGAGGGAGAAGAGGGTGGTCGCACCGGCCAGGATCAGGGTTTGGAACAGCTGTTTCATTGAGACATACCTATATAGTGGATAAGGCCGTCCATGATATCGGTTTGGTCGGCGGCTGTCATGGTAACCGTTGGCGTGGTCGATGGAATAGCGCCGCGGGGGAGTGTTGGCTACAATGGCGGCCTTTGTTTGTGTCAACACAGCTGCAGGATATCCCCCATGTTAAAGATTCATAACAACCTTAGCCGCCAGAAAGAGGTGTTTACCCCCATCACGCCGGGCAAGGTGGGGCTTTATGTCTGTGGCATGACGGTGTACGACTACTGCCACATTGGTCATGCCCGGGTGTTGGTGGTCTTTGATATGGTAGTGCGCTATCTGCGCCACAGCGGTTATGAGGTCAATTACGTCCGTAACATCACCGATGTCGATGACAAAATCATCAAACGCGCCCATGAAAACGGTGAGCCGATGGCGGCGCTGACCCAGCGTTTTATTGATGCCATGCATCAGGACGCAGCGGCGCTGGGGGTGTTGCCGCCGGACCAGGAGCCAAAGGCGACCACCTCAATGGAGCTGATCACGGCGATGATCACAACCCTGGTTGAAAAGGGGTACGCCTATCCCGCCAGCAATGGAGATGTCTATTACGATGTCAGCAAGTTTGATGGTTACGGCAAACTATCGGGCAAAAAACTGGAGGATCTGCGGGCCGGTGAGCGGGTAGCCGTGGATGAGGTCAAGGATGATCCCATGGACTTTGTCTTGTGGAAGGCGGCAAAACCGGATGAGCCGAGTTGGGACTCCCCCTGGGGCGCGGGCCGTCCCGGCTGGCATATCGAATGTTCTGCCATGTCCACGGACTGCCTTGGCAACCATTTTGACATCCATGGCGGCGGGCTTGATCTACAATTTCCACACCATGAGAATGAGATTGCCCAGTCTGAAGCGGCCACTGGCTGCCAATTTGTAAATGTCTGGATGCACAACGGTTTTGTGCAGATCAACGAAGAGAAGATGTCCAAGTCACTCAACAACTTCTTCACCCTGCGCGAAGTACTCAAACAGTACGCGCCCGAAGTGATTCGTTACTTCATTCTCGCCAGCCACTATCGCAGTGCGCTCAACTATTCAGATCAAAACCTCGACGGTGCCAAGATCGCACTTGAACGTTTCTACACTGCGTTGCGTGGTGTCGAGACCGTAGTGATCCAGAACGGTGGTGAATATGAGGCGCGCTTTTGCAACGCCATGGATGATGATTTTAATAGCGTTGAAGCACTGGCAGTGCTGTTTGAAATTGCCAATGCCCTGAACAGGGCCAAGGCCGATCACAATGGCGCGGCGGCGATTCAGCTGGCAGGCCAGCTCCGTTATCTGGGCGGGGTATTGGGGCTGTTGCAGGATGATGCGGATGTATTTCTTAAGGGCGGCGCACAGAATACAGGTGGCTTGAGTGATGCTGATATCGACGCCCTTATCCAGCAGCGCCTTGACGCCCGTAAAAACAAAAACTGGGCCGAAGCGGACCGTATCCGTGATGAGCTATTGACGCAGAAGATAATTCTGGAAGATGGTGCCGGCATTACCACTTGGCGGCGCGGTTAATCAGGGGTGACAGTGGCGTGGGCAGAGTGCGCTTGCCCACGCCGGTTGTGCAGACTGCCTCAGGTTAGAGGCAGGGATCAACCACCGGCTCTGTGCCGGTTAAAAAGGTCATGGTCTGGGTAAACGAGTCGCCCAGTATGATCTGCACGATCTGCATCAGACCGGAGGTGAAACTGAAACACTGGGAAAAAGTGTCCGTTTCCATATTTTGATTAATGGTGGTGCCGTTGCTGGACATGCTGAACGAACCGCCAAAACTACCAGAGAAGACGGGGCCAGTACCGTTGTTGGTTGTGCTGTTGTTGTTGGTATTGTTGTTGGTACTGGTCTGGGCCATCGCCGTGCCGGTGATGGCCAGTGACAAAATAGCACTCAGAATAATGTGTTGTATTTTCATGACTAAACCTCATATGTGAAGTGTTGTGAAGTTGATAGTGAATAAGGCAGCATCCGTGTCTTAGTCAGTGTGTGGTGCAGGCATCCTGAACTCCTCTGCCCGCCTATCATACTGCTATTTACTGGCGTTGGTTGGGATGTGGCGGGCCAGCAGGGGTGTTGCGAGACTGGTAAAGAGTGTGTGATACATGGTTAAGCTGTTGTGAATATTGATATTTTTTGGCCCATAAGCAAAAGTATTCAATTGTTAAATTTTAGTTCGGCGCTGAGTGCTTGTTCTATTTCGGGCGTAGTGTGGCGATTTGGTCTATTGGGTTGGGGATAGTGTGTTAGCCCGTGCCTACTTGGTTTTTTAATGGTGACAATATAGCTCTTTATATTTAAGGGTTTTAAAGTGTTCCGGTTCACGGTTTATATATAAAGGTATCTTTTATGTGCGGCATTGCTGGTGAAGTGAAGTTTGACGGTAGCAGACCGGATCCAGCAGTGATAGAGCGTATGAAGGATGCGCTGCGGCGACGTGGCCCGGATGCGGAGGGTACTTTTCTGGAGGGGGCGGTGGCGCTGGGCCATCGACGCCTGTCGATTATTGACCTCTCTGATCGTGCGGCGCAGCCGATGGTTGACGATGTCGCGGGGCTGGCCCTGGTATTTAATGGCACTATCTACAATCACCCTGAGTTACGTGCCCTGTTGCAGCAGCGTGGTCATCATTTCGTCAGTAGTAGTGATACAGAGGTGATCCTGTGTGCCTATGCCGAGTGGGGTGAAACGTGTGTGGAGCATCTGCACGGCATGTTTGCCTTTGCCATCTGGGACCGCCAGCGTCAGCAGCTCTTTTGCGCCCGTGACCGGGTGGGTATTAAACCGTTCTATTTTTCGCAAACAGGCAACTCCTTCCGTTTTGCCTCCAATACCCAGGCGCTGTTAACGGCTGGAGGTGTTGATACCTCGATCGACTCGGTGGCGCTGCACCATCAGCTGACACTGCACGCAGTGGTGCCGGCACCACGCACACTATTAAAAGGGGTGCGTAAACTGGCACCGGGTACGACCCTGACGATCGATCTGCACGGCAAGGTGACTACTCGTCAATACTGGCACCTCTCGGCACAACGTCCCGCCCAACCACGCAGCGAGGAGGAGTGGACGCAGTTGATCCATGACTCACTGGCCAATGCGGTGCGGCGTCGCCACGCCATTGCCGACGTGCCGGTGGGGGTGCTGCTCTCCGGTGGTCTCGACTCAAGCCTGCTGGTGGCACTGCTGGCAGAGCAGGGGGTGAAAGATATCATCACCTTCTCCATCGGGTTTGAGGACCACCCGGAAGAGCGTGGCAATGAGTTTGAGTACTCCGACGCAGTGGCCCAGCACTTTGGTACTCGTCACCACCAATACCACATCGCCAACAGTGAGGTGTTGCGACGCCTGCCTGAGGCGATTGATAACATGGCGGAGCCGATGGTCGGGCAGGACGCCGTTGCTTTTTATCTACTGTCGGAGGCGGTCTCCAAAGAGGTGAAGGTGGTATTGAGCGGACAAGGGGCCGACGAGGCCTTTGGTGGATACTTCTGGTATCCAAAGATGGCGGCAGAGGACGAAGGCAGCGCCCTGGACCGTTTCCGTCGCCACTACTTTGACCGCGATCATGATGAATACCTGCAGACCGTCACTGCTGCCTATCGTGAGGCCGACTACAGTGGTGAGTTGGTGGCAGCACGCCTGACCCAGCCAGAGGCAGATGAGTATATCGATCAGGTGTTGCGTATGGATGTCACCATGCTGATTACTGATGACCCTGTAAAACGCGTGGACAATATGACCATGGCCTGGGGGCTGGAGGCGCGTGTGCCCTTTCTGGACCATCAACTGCTGGAGCTGGCGGCACAGATGCCGTCAGAGCTTAAGCTTGGCTCAGGCGGCAAACATATACTCAAAAAAATTGCCCGTGGTTGTCTGCCAGACAAGGTTATCGATAGGCCCAAGGGGTATTTCCCCATGCCGGCACTCAAATTTGTGGGTGGAGAGTTCCTGGCGTTGATGCGCGATACCCTCGATTCCCAGGCGTGCCGCGAGCGTGGTTTGATCGATCGTGGCTACATTAATAAGCTGCTTGCCGCCCCCGACCGCTACTTTACCCGGTTGCAGGGGAGCCATCTCTGGCACCTGGCGCTGCTGGAATTATGGCTGCAGCGCAATGTTGGCTCGCGATAACCCTCCCCGAGATGCGCATACACAGCCCTTTTGGGGGGCTGGAAGTGTGAATTAAAGTCTCATTTAGCTAAATAAAGACGCTTAATGGTTGCAATAAAGTGCCAATTGCACAATCATATGACGCGATTTAAACCCCCGGTGACCATTTGCCGGGACTGTTTCCTGGAGTATTTCGCCTGACATTGCCAATCATCAATAGGGCACATTCAAATGTTCGATTGGTAATCAATGCTGAGCGTGATACCTTGGCACCCGAAGATTCCACACAACCACAGCAGGAGTGACTGACTATGGCAAAGACATACGATGCCGGTGTAAAAGAGTACCGCGATCTATATTGGACCCCGGACTATGTTCCGCTCGATACAGATTTGCTGGCCTGTTTCAAAGTAACGCCCCAGGACGGCGTACCTAAGGATGAGGCCGCAGCAGCTGTTGCCGCTGAATCATCTACAGGTACTTGGAGTACCGTCTGGTCAGAACTGTTGACCGATATGGAGTTTTACAAGGGACGCGCCTACCGTATTGAAGATGTTCCAGGCGACAAAGAGAGCTTCTATGCCTTTATTGCTTACCCACTTGACCTGTTTGAAGAGGGTTCAATCGTTAACGTACTGACCTCATTGGTAGGTAACGTATTCGGCTTTAAGGCTGTTAAACACCTGCGTTTGGAAGATATTCGTTTCCCGATTGCCTTTGTTAAGACCTGCATGGGACCACCTAGTGGTATCCAGGTTGAGCGTGACAAGCTGAACAAGTATGGTCGTCCTCTGTTGGGCGCAACCATCAAGCCAAAGCTTGGTCTGTCTGCTAAAAACTACGGTCGCGCTGTATACGAATGTCTGCGTGGCGGTCTGGATCTGACCAAAGATGATGAAAACGTAAACTCACAGCCATTTATGCGCTGGCAGAACCGTTTTGAGTTTGTTGCCATGGCTGTTGAAAAGGCTAAGGCTGAAACAGGCGAAGTGAAAGGCCATTACCTGAACGTAACCGCCAACACCCCTGAAGATATGTATGAGCGTGCTGAATTCGCTAAAGAGCTGGGTCAGCCAGTGATCATGCATGACTTCCTGACCGGCGGTTTCACCGCTAACGGTGGTCTGGCCAAGTGGTGCCGTAAAAACGGCATACTGCTGCATATCCATCGTGCAATGCACGCTGTAATCGATCGTCATCCTAAGCATGGTATCCACTTCCGTGTTCTGGCCAAGTGTCTGCGTCTGTCAGGTGGTGACCATCTGCATACCGGTACTGTTGTTGGTAAGCTGGAAGGTGACCGTGCGTCAACACTGGGTTATGTTGATCTGCTGCGTGAATCATTTGTTCCTGAAGATCGTCGTCGCGGTATCTTCTTTGACCAGGATTGGGGTTCTATGCCTGGTGTATTTGCAGTTGCCTCCGGTGGTATCCACGTTTGGCACATGCCTGCGCTGGTCAACATCTTTGGTGATGACTCAATCCTTCAGTTTGGTGGTGGTACACAGGGTCACCCATGGGGTAACGCTGCAGGTGCTGCGGCCAACCGTGTGGCGTTGGAAGCGTGTGTTAAGGCCCGTAACGAAGGTCGTGAGCTTGAGCGTGAAGCTAGGGACATCCTGGAAGGCGCTGCTCGTAACAGCCCAGAACTGGCCATCGCGATGGAAACTTGGAAAGAGATCAAGTTCGAATTCGAAACTGTGGACAAGCTGGACGTCGCCTAAAGTCCTTAACGTCGCCAATTAAGAGGAGCAAACAATGAAAGCAACTATCAGCACAATGGGTGATTACCGCACCACGCAGACTTTGGAGACCTTCTCCTTTCTGCCACCGCTGACCCAGCAAGAGATCTACGACCAGATCAGCTACATGCTGAGCCAGGGTTTGACACCTGCGATTGAGCACGAACATCCTGCCCAATCCACTAATCATTACTGGACCATGTGGAAGCTGCCTTTCTTCGGTGAGAAAGAGCTGGGCAACGTAGTGGCTGAGCTGGATGCGTGTCATCGCGCATATCCTGATCACCATGTACGTCTGCTTGGTTACGACAACTACACCCAGAGTCAGGGTGTCTGCTTTGTCGTTTATCGCGGCAAAACGTGGTAGGCGGATTGACCGTGGCGCAAAACGCCACGGTCAATCCTGGTTTCTCAGTTTAAAATGGGATAACAGTTATGGCTATTCAAGATCTGTCAGGACGTAATGTCGCCAGAGCACGCCGTAATGCTCAAATTAACGGCAAGGCGGCACTGTCAGCCAAAGCTGGAGCCAGTGTGGTCTCAAAGGCTCCCGTTCAAGCGACTGTGCAGACACCTGTTGCTTCACCCGTGAAGCCAGCTGTACAAGCATCTCCCCGATCTGTTGTGGTTGCCAAGAACAGCGGACGTGAAGCTTCACGTGCCCGTCGTCAGGCGATGTCAGAGCAGGGCAAGGCTGGTGTGGTTACTGATCGTATTGCTAACGCCAAACGCATGAGCCGTGTTGCAGAGAAAGACTGCGGCTGTGGTGATGCTAAGACAGCACGGGAAACTGCGCCAATGTTGGCAGTGCCTAAAGCAACCAACAGTCCACGTCGTAATGATGTCAAGGCTGTAGTTGCCAGTAGTGCTGGCCGTCTTAACTCCAAACTGCGCCGTGAGGCGTTGGCAGCACATGGTAAAACAGGTGCCGATGCTTATCGCAAAGGTGTCAGTTCAGCACAGATGGTCAGGCATCAAAATCCTGACATATCGGGCCGTGATCTTGCTCGTACACTGCGTACTCAGCGTAGCAGCAGTGGCGGTAATGGCAGCGGCACCACACAGCCTGCTGGGCGTGTGGCAACTGCGGGGCGTCGTCGCCCGGAGCGTCAGAACAATGGCGTTAGTGGAACGCGTGTTTCACACAGTGAACGTACTACAGGTGATGAGACGGGACTCTGTCGCGCAGTGACCGGTACGGATTATTTTTCGGGTGATGTGTTTACAGAGTTTTGCCAGAAAGAAGCACCGTTTGTACCGCGTAAGGTTGAATCCAGCGAAAACCTCAGTGGTGGTGTAATTACTGCCAGTGGTAAGGTTGGGCTGAGTGAAAAAGTGACTGGTAATGAGCGTGGTAGCTGCCGCACAGTAACAGGTGTGGAGTATGTAGGGCGTGAGCAGTACGACGATTTCTGCAAAAGCAAACCAGAGCCGGGTGTTGCCAAGGTGAGTTTCTCGCAAACTACACGTGGTCAGATCATCTCCGGTTCTAAACCGGCGCGTTCTCATCAGGTAAGTGGTGGTGAGGCGGGTACTTGCAGTGCCGTTACTGGTACGCCTTATGCCGGGTCAGAGCAGTTCCGGGACTTTTGTGCTCAGGATGATGTAACTCTTTCCGAAGTACGGAATCAGCGCCGTACCGGTGTTGCTGGTCGTGATATCACCGGTATGCAGCCTGGGTATTCTGGATTGACCGGAGCTACCAAGGGTGCCTGTCGTGATGTGAGTGGTACTGCGTATGTGGGTGTTACTCATCACCAGCAGGTATGTGGTGCTGTGCCAGCACAAGTGGGTGAGCCTGATTTTCCAAAGCCGATGGCAGATGCACCTTGGGGTGCGTTTAGCCTGATACAGCCTAACCAGCTGCCTGTTCATGCCAGTCAAAAAACAGCGGCGAAAGAGGGTGTCACAGGTGTGCGTTATGAGCAGGGTCGTGTGAGCGGCACCTTCTCGTTAGGTGAAGGCAAAATCACGGGTACTGAGCAGTTTCGTTCAAGCGAAGGCAGGGCACGGGCAAATGCAAGAGAGTCAGTGGTTGCCTCTGCGGTAGCTAGAGTTGCTCCTGCAGTAGCCAAAATCGATAACGTAAAGGAAAAACGTGTTACTGGTGAAGGGATGGAACTCAGTATGAAAATTACGGGTAACGACTGGAATCGTGGTGACCGTGTGACCGGTACCGAGGGTACTTCGGCTATCAAGCGTAATCCGACTCGACGTGGTCCAGTGAGTGCCATGTTGAATGCAGCGCCAAAGCGTAACGAAGAAGTTGATCGTAGCGATATTAACGTGACCGGTGGTGGTGGTAGTGGAACCTCTGATAAAGGTGCCCCGATTACACTTTCCGGTGGTGCTCGCGGTTAGTAGTTCTACATCCAAAAGATGTATATGTAGTGGGTTTGGTTGATGAGGCCATTTATGGCCTCGTTGACCTGATTTTGAGTGAATAGACATTTAATGAATTTTTGGGAATGGATTAAAAACCATGTTCAACACCAGATCAAAAAGCAGACGTGCACCGCAGGGGTTTCAGCCTCCGCAGCGTGGCGCACTGCCCCAGGGGCGTGCAGCTGCCGCCCATGGCTGGTCGTCGAACAGTCAGTTACATCCGTTTACCCGTAAAGATGAAAATAGCCGGTTGTTTCATTATGAACAGAAGGTTAAACAGGCATTTGCGGAGATTGAGCCGACGTTACGTATGCTGTCAGCGGCACAGCATGAGGCGGATTTTGTTGGCCGTGCTCAGGCGCTAGTCAAAAGTGAACTGGGATTGGAGTTGCCTGAGTCGTTGTTGGTAGATAGCTGGATAAAACCGCTGGATATTGGCCGCCTGTATGCTTGGTGTGTATTTGAGACGTTCCGTCAAATGTCGGACGAGTTTTTTGATACCAGGCCGTTGGCCGATGCGGATGATTTTGAGTTTCAGAGATTTCTGGAACAGTGCGGGTTTCATACGTTGGATGTCTCTCCTTGTGCGGATGGCCGTCTAGCCCATGTGATCCGTTATGTTTTGCGACTGCCTTACAAAGCTGTACGGCGCAAGTCCTATGCCGGTGCCATGTTTGATGTGGAAGATAGCCTGCAGAAATGGATCGAAACCGAGATGTTGCGCCACCGTGAAGGTAGCCCTAATCAAGCGGCTGTTCCGACCCGTTACTTAAAGGCTGCTGTGTATCACCACAGTTCATCCAAGCCAGAGAGTGAAGGGTGCGCGGCACATGGCAGTGATACCCAGAAAGCGGCTGCGGCTGCGTTAGCAAAGTTACAGGCGTTTCGCCAGAGTGTTGAGAACGGCTTTTGTTGTGGCGCTTCGATTGACTTGCTGCTGATTGGCATGGATACAGACAACGATGTGATTCGGCTACATCTGCCGGACGCCAATGGTGAAATGGATGTGGATCGTTATGTGGATGCGATAGATCTCTTTAACGCCACCCGTAACAGTAGTGGGCTCGATGCTGAGGCAGCAGTAAAGCGTTATCTTGAGGACATGAGTTTGGCGTGCGGTGTTTCACAACCAACTGCCGGAATGATGCGTTTATCAGCGCGCCTGCTGTGTGGAAATTTGTCGCAGATTGATTATGTACGTCAATACCACGGTGGTTGTTACAGTGATATCGGCCATCAAGAGCGCTTTATCGGTATGGGCATTGGTTTTGAGGAAGTTCAGCTACGCAATCTCACCTACTTTGCTTATTTGCAGACAGTAGAAGAGGGTGCCAAGGATATGGACGTTGGTATCAAAATATTTACCGGCCTGAACGCCAGACGCGGCCTGCCTATCCCGGTGGTGATTCGTAATGATTACCACGGGCAAGTGCCTGGTGCACGAGACAGGGCTGAAGCGCGTTGCCATCAGCTGGATAACGCTCTTCGTAACCGCTTTCGTGATTTTGCCGATCGTGGTTTGTTGCATACGTTGTTAATGGTGCGTGACTGTCAAAATGACGGTATGGCTGAAGTGGTCGGCAGCTCTTTGGATCTGCAGCAACAGGAGGCCCACTGATGAAAATTTGTAAGGTTGAAAAGCCGTTGGTGGCAACTAATCGTGTCCCCAGCATGGAGCACAAACATCTACAGGTTGTTTTGGATGGCAAGGTTCGTTTGGTTGCGGTTGACTCTGTTGGCTGTTCGCCGGGTGATTGGGTAATTTGTGTTGGCAGTTCTGCGGCGCGTGAAGCGGCAGGCAGCAAAGAGTATCCAAGTGATCTCACTATCGTTGGAATTATCGATTATTGGGATGAGGCATCGACCTGATGGATATTTTGCAGGTGGAAGGTTCACTGGTGTGCACACTACGCCATCCTGAACTTTATCAAACCAGTCTGCGGGTCCTGCGTGATGTAAATGGCAAAAGACAGGTGGCAGTTGATACCTGTGGCTGTCGCCCAGGCAATTGGGTTTTTGTAGTAAGTGGCTCGGGTGCGCGATTTGCATGTGGTGATTTTGCGGTGTTAACGGACCTGGCCATTGGTGGAATTATCGACTATTGGGATGAAGAAGCAGGACAGACACAGCAGGTTGTTTGAGACTGGACAGAAAATTTTGGTGCGGAAGTTTTTAATTAACGAGCAATGATTTACATCAAGACGGAGATAGAGAAATGAGCGAACACAACTACGGTATTGCACTGGGCATGATTGAAACACGCGGTCTGGTTCCTGCCATTGAAGCAGCAGACGCCATGACTAAAGCAGCCGAAGTGCGTCTGATTGGACGTGAGTTTGTTGGTGGTGGTTATGTCACCATTCTGGTACGTGGCGAGACAGGTGCGGTTAACGCTGCTGTGCGTGCTGGTGCCGATGCTTGTGAACGTGTTGGTGATGGCCTGGTGGCTGCTCATATCATCGCCCGTCCACATAAAGAAGTAGAGCCAGTGTTGAGCATGGGTCTTAGCACTAGTCCTGACCGGACAATGTAATTTTAAACCATCCACAGAGGAGTAGAAAACCATGGCAACTGAACATTACGGTATTGCATTAGGCATGATTGAAACCCGCGGTCTGGTTCCTGCTATTGAAGCAGCAGACGCCATGACCAAGGCGGCTGAAGTACGTCTGATTGGACGTGAATTTGTTGGCGGCGGTTATGTCACCATCCTGGTACGTGGCGAGACAGGTGCGGTTAACGCTGCTGTGCGTGCCGGTGCTGATGCATGTGAGCGTGTTGGTGATGGCCTGGTGGCTGCACACATCATTGCTCGTCCGCACAAAGAAGTTGAGCCAATCCTCAACAATACAACGGTATAAAACAATGCAGGGCTTGGGTGTGATGAGAACAGCGAGAGCGACTCCTCACATCCAGCTCTAATTTGTTTCAGTTGAAGTAATAGATACAGATGACATACAACCCGGCTATTTTAGGATATTTAGGACGCGCCTTGAGCTTTGAGCTGTCGGCCGTTCAACAGTATCTGTCGCTGGCAAGACTACTTGAAATACGTGGTATGGCTAAGGCGGGTGAGAAATTTCGTCGTGAAGCTCAAGAGGAGATGCAACACGTTGACCGTATCATTGGTCGTATGTTGGCCTTGGGTGTTGCGCCGAACGCCAGTTGTTTACGTCCGTCACAGTTAGATGGGGCGTTAGCGGAACTGGTGAAACATGTTGCCGATCTCGAAGCGGAGATCATTGGGTTTTATACCCAAGCGGTAAACCATTGCCATCTCATGGAAGATCATGAGAACAGGATTTTTTTTGAACTGCTGCTACGTGAAGAGCAGCAACATGCTGCTGATATTAGTACGTGGTGGCAGGACGTTGTGGCCGGACAACCGACCGCTTTGATTTAATCGGGGAAGATCAGCCATGAGCGATAAGTGGGTAGAGCGTAAGCGTCCAGCGCGTCTTGAATGTCGTTTCGAGTTTACTGACTACGAGAAGACACGGGACTTTCTTGACAAGGCGGCTGAGCTGTCTGAGCAGCGGGGTTACTATCCGGATATGAGTTTTGGGCGTACCCATGTCTCTATTACGTTGACATCGCCGGATCAGCCTGACGAAGTGAGTGAAGAGCTGTTTGAATATGCCCGTCAACTTGATGCGCTGGTGCCTGTTGCGATTTAACTAACCAATTTGAATTGATGAGTGATAAAGAAGGAAAGCGAGATGAGCACCAATAAAAACGAAAGCAGTACTGCAAACACAGCGGCTAAACCAAGTGCTGATGCCAAGAGCAAAAGTACAGTGGCTACACCGCAGAGCAAAACGACTAAAGAAGAGACAACTGTTAGATTTCCTTCCCGCCGGGTTTGGCCTGACTGAGCTGATCGTAGTATTACGGTTGGTGACACGTTGATTGTCATCAATGTAAGGTATTCAAACTATCGATTGGCATCAGCGACTACAGGTTGAAATACTGTAGGTACTTTATGACCAGTGGCCAATAAGTTCGCGGAGGATTAATATGTCAAGCCTGAGTAATCTGTTGTTGCCTGCAGTGCTGTTTTTCGCGCTTGGTGTTATTGCTAGGCTGATTAAGTCAGATCTTCGTTTTCCTCCCGATTTGGCCAAGGTTCTCTCCATCTACCTCTTGATGGCGATTGGCCTCCATGGTGGTCACGCATTGGCCTCGGCCGATATGATGACGGCTATTAACGCTATTGTGTGGGCTTTAATTCTCGGGTTTAGTTTGCCTGTTATTGGCTATTTGATATTGCTGGCAACACGCAAGGTGAGCCCGCTGGATGCCGCTGCAATTTCTGCCCATTACGGTTCTGTGAGTGCGGGTACTTTTTTAACCGCTATTGCTTACCTTGATAGCAGTGGTGTTCCTCACGAGACCTACCCGCTGATTATGCTTGCGGTGATGGAGTCTCCGGCAATTATTGTAGGTCTGTTACTGGCGGCTAAGGCGAGACAGACTATAGCTGCAAAGGGTGACAAACTATCGTCCACTGTTGTTGATGGCAGTGATGATGACGATGATGACTACAGTGATGTGAAACATGGCAACAATACTTTTGGGGCCTTGTTGCGCGATGCCTTCACTAATGGCAGTGTGGTAATATTGATTGGCTCCATGATTATAGGGGCGATCTCCGTGCCGTCGGGCATGGCTAAGCTTACCCCTTTTGTCGAAGAGATATTTATGGGGGTTCTCTGCCTGTTCCTGTTTGAGATGGGGATGGTGGCCGCGCGGCGCTTAGGTGATCTTCGTCAGGTGGGTATGGTGTTGGCAATCTTTGGTGTGGTTATGCCACTGATTGGTGGTGTTGTGGGCGCGTTTGTTGGCCACAGCATTCTTGGATTCAGCGTTGGTGGCGCTACGTTGGTAGCTGTGTTGGGTGCCAGTGCTTCGTATATCGCGGTGCCTCCGGCGATGCGGTTGGCGGTTCCTGAGGCTAACCCCTCATTCTATTTGACGCTGTCGCTGGGTATTACCTTTCCATTTAATGTTGTTGTTGGGATTCCGCTTTATCACAATCTGGTGCAGGCTATGGCATCTTGAAGCTGATTTGTTTATGCGCTTAAAAGGAAGGTGATCTATGGTGAAGTTGTATCCTGAAAAATTGCTGAATATCATTACCAATGATTCGATGGAAGAGCGCTTGGTCTTGATGTTTAAAAAATACGGTGTCAGCGGTTATACGTTGATACGTGCAGGCGGTGAGGGTTCTTCCGGCCTGGAATCAGACATGACTGGCTTTGGTGGCAATATCCTGGTGAAGGTGATTCTCTCCCCGGAACGTATGGAACCCCTGCTGGAAAGCCTTGAGCGTAAGTTACGTAAAGGTTACCACCTGACTGTCTTTATCTCTGATGTGATGGTGATGACACCAGAAAAGTTCGATAAGCGATTGCGTTAGACATGAGATGTCGTTTCGACACTCGTGGGGCTGTTAATGGCTGAGCAGAACAGTTCCAGATTCAAGGGTGGCCTGCCAGATTATCTGGTTCGCCATACCACCTTCAGACAGATGCAGATATTTGAAGCGATTGTGCGCCTGGGTAGTTTTACCCGTGCTGCAGAAGAGCTTTTTTTAACGCAACCGACGGTATCCACCCAGTTAAAAAAATTGACTGATGTGATGGAGTTGCCGCTGCTGGACCAGTCAGGGCGTCAGCTTAAACCAACGGAGGCAGGTGAGGCGTTGTATCGCGCTGTGTTGCAGATATTTGACTCGCTGTCGAACCTTGATACACGCATTGCCGGACTTAAAGGGTTGCATCGTGGGCGCTTGCGCCTGGCTGTTATTACGACAGCTAAATATTTTGCACCTGAGATCCTGGGCGATTTTTGGCGGTTATATCCGGGTGTGGACATTTCGCTCAAGGTTGCCAATCGTTATCGCATTATTGAACGTATCCAGAATAATGATGATGACCTCTATATCCTGGGTCAGCCACCGGAGAAGTCACTGAATCTGACGGCGTACCCTTTTGCGCCTAACCCATTGGTGGTGATGGCGTCGTCTGACCACCCCCTGGCTAAAGAGTCCAATATTTCGATTGAGCGTCTGGCTCAGGAGCCATTTATTTCGCGTGAGGTGGGCTCGGGCACCCGTGATGCCATTATGAAACTGTTTCATGAAAAAGGGCTGGAGCCTAATGTGCGGATGGAGCTGGGGAGTAACGAGGCCATCAAACATGCGGTGGTAGGTGGGTTGGGTGTGGCGATATCGTCACTGCATACGTTGGTATTGGAAGGGGCCAATGGTCCGTTGGATGTGCTTGATGTTGAGGGCTTTCCCATCGAACGTAAGTGGTACCTGGCTCATAACAATGACAAGGAGCTGTCGCCGATTGCTCAGGCATTTCTTGAGTTTGCACGGGCAACCGAGCCTGTTATTAGTGAGCGAATGTTGAACCTCTATAATCAGTTTGCGCTGCGCCATGAACGTGCGTGCGCTAAATCCAAATCTGATTAATCGGTGGCATTAAATTGATGAGATCTAAAAAGTAGTGTGTAAAGGTTTATATGATTAAGTTACGGACATATGTTTTTATTGACTCCCTGCAGCCGCAGCTTGCGGTCTATCTGGGAAGTGTGTCGCAAGGATTTTTACCTGTTCCTGGTGATGCTTGCCTCTGGCTTGAGGTTGCACCGGGAATGGCTATTCATCGCCTGAGTGATATCGCGCTCAAGGCGACACGTGTCCATCTTGGCCAGCAGGTGGTGGAGCGTGCCTTTGGTTCGATGGTATTCCATCACCGTGATCAGAGTGATGTGATTGAAGCGGGCCGTGCTGTGCTGAACCAGCTTGGTACATCAGAAGACTCACGTCAGAAAGCTCGAGTTGCCTGGGGTGAAATTGTGCGGGCGATTACCCCGGACCATGCCGTACTGATCAATCGTCAGGACCGCAAGGGCTCTATGATCCTTCCAGGGCAGAGCATGTTTATTCTTGAGACCGAGCCGGCAGGTTATATCGTCTATGCCGCCAATGAGGCCGAAAAGGCCTCCAATATCACGCTGGTGGAGTGCCGTGCCGTGGGTGCATTTGGTCGTCTTACGCTTGCCGGGAAAGAGGCGGATATCAGTGTTGCGGCCCATGCAGCGATGGAGGCAATACGCAGTCTTAGTGGTGTGCCCGGTGATGATGCGTGATGAGCGTTGCCGCCCTGATCTTTTGAGATGAGTATCTTAGTACACCAGGCGGCGGGTCTTTTGTACCATGCGGTAGAGGGAGCGGGCGTTGTTGAGGCGGGGCACCTGTTCCAGCGCTGCCCAGCCGATCTGGTGTGACTCATCATTGCCCGGCAGCGGGATTGAATCGTCAAGTTCAAGCAGAAAGCGAATGTCAAAATGTTCATGGCGCGGGTCATGCTGATTGGCATGCACAATATGTACATCCACATCAAAGATCTCATTTCTCACCAGCGTAAATGCGCTGATGTCGACGCCGGACTCTTCTGCCGTCTCTTTTAATACCACCTGCACAATATCGGATTCGCCGTCGGCATGGCCACCCAGCTGTAACCAGCGGTTGAGCTTGCGGTGCAGCATCATAAGCACGTGTGTGCGTGCTGGATTCACCACCCAGGAAGAGCCAGTAACGTGGCCGGTGAACAGTGTGCGGTCAAAACAGTTGGGGTGCTGCATCACAAAACGGCGAGTACGCTCAACCATGGCGGCCTCTTCCATATGTGCTGTTTTGTAACGCGCGAGTAAATTAAGCAGGTCTTGTCGGTGCATTTTTTTTTAACGTGGCTATATACCCCGTCACGATACTATTTTCAGCCGTTAAATGACACGTTTATTCACGGTTTTTACCATTGTGATCTTCTATGCAAACCATTGTCAGTTACCAATGGTTAAGGTTTTTTGTGATTAACGGATGATTCGCCGACACCTACAGGGGCAGTGACTTTATAATGCAAAATTATCAATTGAACGGTTGTGAGCCAATATGCTGTTAGTGATCTCGCCAGCTAAAACCCTGGATTATGAAACCCCTGTGAGTACTGAGTCACACTCAATGCCAGCCTATCTCAAGGACTCCAGGCAGCTGGTGGAGCGGGCGCGCCGCTACTCTGAGCTTGATTTAATGGAGGTGATGGCGGTCAGCGCCAAGATAGCGGGATTAAATGTTGAACGCTTCCAGCATTGGCGAACCCCTTTTACGCTTGGCAATGCCCGGCAGGCGCTGTTTGCCTTTAAGGGGGATGTATATGGTGGCCTCTCTGCCGAGAGTCTGAGCGCTGAGGATATTGAGTTTGCCCAGGCGCATCTGCGTATCCTGTCGGGCCTCTATGGCCTGTTGCGGCCACTGGACCTGATGCAGCCCTATCGCCTTGAGATGGGGCGTAAAATCGATACCGAGCGTGGTAAAAATCTGTACGCGTTTTGGGGTGAGACGATTACCCAGGGGTTGAATCAGCAGCTGCAGCAGATCGGTTCCGAGACGCTGATCAATCTGGCCTCCAACGAGTACTTCAAAGCGGTCAAGCCCGCCCTGTTGCAGGCACAGATTATCACCCCGGAGTTTAAAGATTATAAAGATGGTAGCTATAAGATGATGGGCGTTTACGCCAAACGTGCCCGCGGATTGATGAGTCGTTACATCATCCAGCAGCGCATCACTGAGCCAGCCGCGTTGCAGGCGTTTGCGGTGGAGGGGTACTCTTTTAATGCCAAACTTAGCAACGAAAACCAGTGGGTATTCACTCGTAAGCAGTGATGTTTAATCCATTGCCACGGCCTCTCATTTTAGTAGGTGATTTTTGACAACATCCCCGCAAACGCCCGGCCACTCCGTCGCCATTATTGGTGGTGGTCCCGCTGGATTGATGGCGGCAGAGGTATTGGTGTCTGCGGGCTTGAACGTGGCACTGTATGACGCCATGCCCTCGGTGGGGCGCAAGCTGCTGATTGCTGGCAGAGGTGGCATGAACATCACCCACTCAGAGCCGTATGAGCTGTTTGTCAGCCGTTATGGTAATCGTCAGCAGCAACTTAAACCGATGCTTGATCTGTTTGGCCCTGATGAGCTGCAGGCGTGGCTGCACGCCCTCGGCATACAGACGTTTGTAGGGACATCACGACGTGTCTTTCCGGTCGACTTTAAGGCCGCGCCTTTTTTACGTGCCTGGCTGCACCGATTGCGCCAGGCGGGGGTACGTTTCCACGTACGCCATCGCTGGGTCGGCTGGACGGAGGAGGGGTTGTTGAGGTTTGATACATCCGCCGGTGAGCTGCTGGCAGAGCACGATGCAGTGGTGATGGCACTGGGCGGCGGGAGTTGGGCCAAGCTCGGGTCTGACGGTGCCTGGCTGCCGTTGCTTGCGGCGCGTGGGGTGGCGGTAGCACCACTGCTGCCTGCCAACAGCGGTTTTGAGGTGGGCTGGAGCGACCACTTTAGTGAGCGGTTTGCCGGGTATGCAGTGAAATCGGTTGTGGCCAGCTTGGATGGTGTGCAGCAGCAGGGTGAGATGATGGTCACGGCCACGGGCATTGAGGGGGGGCTGATCTACGCCCTGTCGGCAGCGCTGCGTGATGGGATTATGAAATATGGCAGCGCCACACTGCATCTTGATCTGGCACCGGGGCGGAGTGAAACACGGCTGCTGAGCGAGCTATCCAAACCACGCGGCTCCAACTCCATGGCCAAACATCTACGCAGCCGCGCCGGTATTGAGGGGGTGAAGGCGGGGCTGCTGCGAGAGCAACTCTCCGTGGCTGAGCTTGCCGATCCAGGGCATCTGGCCAGAACTATCAAAGCATTACCGCTACGTCTGCAGGCCACACGTCCGCTTGATGAGGCGATCAGCAGTGCCGGTGGTGTCTGTTTTGATGCCCTGGATGAACGCTTAATGCTCCGGTTGTTGCCGGGTGTTTTTTGCGCCGGTGAGATGCTGGACTGGGAGGCCCCCACGGGTGGATACCTGTTCACCGCCTGTTTTGCCACCGGCCGACATGCCGGGTATGGGGTGCTGGAGTGGTTGCAACAGCGTTGATTCATCCACCCTTCTGTGGTTGAATGGGGTACTTTTACTGGGGTTGTGGCGCTTCTGGGGAGGAGTGGCACAACCCTTTTCTGTTATATGAAGAGGGAGAGGGGTATATGAAGAATATGGTCACATGGCTACGAATGGTTGCCATCCTGGAAGGTATTTCACTATTGGCATTGCTGTTTGTCGCCATGCCACTTAAATATCACTACGGCATGCCCGAGGCCGTCTCACTGGCGGGGGCCGCTCACGGCGGGCTGTTTCTGGTGTTTAGCGGAGTCTTGATCGTTGTCAGCCAGCGCCACGCCTGGACAGACCGGTTTTCGTTTATGGTCTTCCTGGCCTCAATGATCCCGTTTGCCAGCTTTGTAATGGATCGTCGCATCAAGGCGCTGCACGGTTAATACCCCGGCGCTATGGGTGTATATGGCCCCTCTCTACTGACTGATAGGCGAGGGGGTAGGGCGTGGAGCCTCTCAGCCATGGCAAATAGGGCGGAAAAATGTGATCATACAGCACTGACAATCCCCCGGTGTGTCCGTCCGGGTATGTATTCATCAACAGAGTTTAGGAGTTATCCATGGCGCGCGGCATTAACAAGGTAATTTTAGTAGGTAATCTGGGTAAGGATCCTGAAGTTCGTTACATGCCCAGCGGTGGTGCGGTGGCCAATTTGACAATAGCCACCTCTGAAAGCTGGAAAGATAAAACATCTGGTGAGCAGAAAGAGCAGACCGAATGGCATCGTGTTGTCATGTTTGGTCGTTTGGGTGAGATTGCCGGTGAGTATCTGAAAAAAGGTTCGCAGGTCTACATCGAAGGTAAATTGCAGACCCGGAAGTGGCAGGATCAGCAGGGCCAGGATAAATATACCACCGAGATTGTAGCCAGCGAGCTGCAGATGTTGGGCGGTCGCAGTGGCGGCGGCGGTGGCTCCTCCGATTTCGATAACTCGTCACAGGGCAGCAGCCAGCCACAGTACAACTCACCAAAAAAGCAGGCACCGGCGACCCCCACTCAGAGCAGTGGTAATAACAACGGCTTTGATGACTTCGACGACGACATTCCCTTTTAATACATTCTGAATTTTATAAAACGTAGAGCGGCCCGGTTGACCCAGTGTTAATCGGGCTTTTTTTATGGCTGGGTGCGCGTGGTATGCTGGTTCAAATCGGGTTGTGCCTTTGAGGGCTGTGAATCAAACGCTTGAGCGACATATTAGAGGAGGGGAATGGACATGAAAATAGCCGTTTGCAGCGCCCAATCTTATGACCGTGAGTTTTTGTTGGCTGCCAATGCCAGCTTCAACCATGAGCTGGTGTTTTTCGATGTTCACTTGGCTGAAGAGTCGGTGCAGCTCTTCACCGGTTTTCCGGTTGTCTGCGCATTTGTAAATGATGTTTTAAACGATAGTGTACTGAAAACCATGGCAGGCCATGGCCTGCGTCTGGTTGCGTTACGCTGTGCTGGTTTTAACAATGTCGATATAGCGGCGGCAGCAAAATATGGAATCCGAGTGGTGCGTGTGCCCGGCTATTCGCCGAATTCGGTGGCCGAGCATACACTGGCGTTGATGCTTACCCTTAACCGAAAAACACATCGTGCCTTCAATCGCACCCGTGATGGAAATTTTTCACTTGAGGGATTGATGGGTTTTGAATTACATGGCCGAACCGTCGGTATCATCGGTACAGGGCGTATCGGCCAGGCAGTAGCGCAAATTCTGGCTGGATTTGGTTGCCGCCTGCTGGCCTATGATGTATCTCAGAACGATCAGTGTAAGGCGTTAGGAGTCAATTACGTAGAGCTCGCCGAGCTGTATCGCGAGAGTGACATCATTACGTTGCATTGCCCACTCAATCAACAGACTCATCACCTGATCGATGCCATTGCGTTGAGTCAGATGAAACGTGGCGTCATGCTCATCAATACCAGTCGTGGTGGTGTGGTGGATGCGAGTGCAGTGGTCGCCGCGCTTAAATCCGGTCACATCGGACATCTTGGGTTGGATGTATATGAACAGGAAGGTGATCTGTTTTTCCATGATTTATCCGACCAAGTGATACAGGATGACGTTTTCCAACGCTTGCTGACATTCCCAAATGTGCTGATCACAGGGCATCAGGGATTTTTTACCAGGGAGGCCATGTCGAACATTGCCCAAACCACACTGCAAAATATCAGCCGGTTTGAGGAGGCAGGGCAGTGCCAGAATGAGGTGACCGTAGAGTTGATTAATTCAAAACCGCAATGATTGATGTGGTCAGCAGAGATGTTGGGTTTTATTTGTATTAGTTCAGACTTGATCTGACACCTGACTTGAAAAAGAGAGGGTTACCGGTTTTGATGGAAGTGCAAGCTAACCATTAAGACCAAAGAGAGGTAACCCCCATGTTAAATAGTAACGAGAGAATCATCAAGCACAAGGTCGGGCTGCTGAATCTGGCAGAAGAACTCGGCAATGTCTCGCAAGCCTGCAAAGTGATGGGGATGTCGCGAGAGACCTTCTACCGCTACAAGGCGGCCGTCGAGGGCGGGGGGCACAGCGCCTCTGGCCAACTGCGTACCCGTAACGAGTTGAGAAAGCTCGGCGTCTTCCGTCTCCCCCAGCGGGGTTGTAGTGGCATAGTTAATTTGGCCGCTCCACTCCAAGGTCGCCTTTGCCAAGCTCTACACGACCAAGACGCTCATCACCTCAGCTGATCTGCTCAATGACCGGATACTGCCTTTCTTTGAAGAGCATGGACTGCCGATGCTGCGGATACTCACTGATCGCGGCACCGAGTACTGCGGCAAGGTGGAGCGCCGTGATTACCAGCTCTATCTGGCGTTGAATGAGATCGAGCACACCAAGACCAATGGCATCTGTGAACGGTTCCACAAGACCATCCTGCAGGAGTTCTATCAGATCACTTTCCGCAAGAAGGTCTACACAGATATAGAATCACTACAGTGTCGATCTGGACATCTGGCTGGTGCACTACAATAATGAACGGACACATCAAGGTAAGGTGTGTTGTGGCCGAACGCCGATGGCAACACTGGAGGACGGTAAGAAAGTCTGGTAGGAAAAATTCGTGAACTGAATTTGACTTGACAGCCACTTCGGCAAAATCGGTAACTGTCAGATCGAGTTTCGACTACTACAGATTAAGTAACTGGGTTACTGTTTTGCAGTCTTAAACAGTTCATAGAGGGTTCCCTGATCGGGTAGCCCCGTTTGGGGTTGCTGAATATTTTTTTGAAACTTTTTAACGGCAATTTTAAGCTTTTCATCGTACTGTACGTCATTAACATTGCCACTGTAGAGATTGCGTGATTTCAGCGCATTTTTGATACGTTTTACAACCTCTTCCTGATATACGTATTTATCAATAGAGATAAACTTGCCGCCTTGGGTGACTTTCTGTGGCATAAGCTCAGCAATGAGTATTTGAACAGCCGATTGAAATGTCATGTCTGGTTTTTGTTTGCAGAGTGCCTCGGCCGCTATTAACATGAGCTGCGTTGATTGCCATGGGGCCAAGTCAAAAGTATTGGCCTGTTGTTGATTGATGGCTGTGAGGTAGCCTTCCAGCCAGCCGCCGAAAACCAGATAAATATCATCTTTTTTCTGATGGAACTCTATAAACTTTGAACATTTTGCAATGCCCGCCCCTTTTATAGCAAAGGCGTCATTACTGTCCGCGGCAAAAGAGATTGAAGGGAATATCAGTGCACAGAAGACCCAGATTGAAACATTTTTAAAACTCATGGCATAGTACTCTGGTTGCGATGGTGCTAAAAACGAAAAGGGCCGCACTTATGTAAGTACGGCCCTTTCTGTAACGATGTTACTGGTGCGTTATGCTGTCTTACGACGGCGTGCAGCGGCAACACCCATTCCCAGTAGACCAGCGCCTAACAGTGCCAATGAGGTTGGCTCAGGGATAGAGTCAGCACGGTAGGTGTTACCACCGGTCAGACTAAGCCCTTCTGGGCAGGTCGCAGTGGCGGCGCAAGAACGTGGGTTAAATTGCGAGGTGAAACGGAAGTCACTGTCGTCTACTTGGCTGTCAGTATTGAAGTTCATGGCGGCTGCACCACCAACAACGTCCATCTGTCCGAAGCCATTCCCGCCTTCAGTACCAGTTCCCAGTGCTCCAGTGGTGAGAGTGGAGAACAGTGTGCCATTCAGAGTGCTGGAGCCAAAGGTGGCGGTCAGTGTATGACCAACCAAGCTTAACCAAAGGGCGTTAGCTCCGCCTTCATCACTACCTGATGCTGATGCGCCGGAGTTGAAGTCAGGTGTGTAATCGACGTAAAACTTACTCCAGCCACCAGTGAATGAGATGTGGTCGCCAGCATTTGCCGCGCCATTACTGTCCACATCAAGCAGCTCGTTCAGGAAGTAGCCACCAAACTCATAAGTGAGCTCACAGCCTGGGCAGAAAGTAGTGGTATCGCCATTGATATTGGTGATCTTGCCGTAGCCCTTGAGTTCAGTGCTGGTGCTGAACGCGTATTTGGTAGGAACGCCTGGGGCGCCTGGGCTAATTAATGTCAGTGGGCCAGTCGGGGTTGCTACTGATTCGTATAATGTATCAGTGGCGAAAAAATCGTCAAAGTTGTCTGGATCCCAAACAACACCACCAACGTTTATGGGGCCGGCTTGTGCCTGCATTGCAAAGGCCAACGCGGCAGTGGCGGCTGCTGTTTTAAATATATTGCTGTAATTTGCCATGGTATTTAACTCCTGAAAGCGAGTGTCTGTTTTGTTAAGCGCTACGAGGTTGGATTGTCCTGTAGTTCCAAAATTATTTCTCGATTAGAGTAAAGCACATGCCGTGCCATTTTTGTTTTTTTAACGTAACTAATTGTTTCTATTTGATATTTTTTGTTGGTGACATTTCTTGTTGGGTTGGCTTTTGCCGTGGTTGTAAAAAATCCTGACAATGAGTGGATGTTTTTAAAAAGCTGTCGATGGGGCGGCGCTGGTTGTAAATGGTTTTACTCCTGTGTGTGGTGATACCCGTTCGCAGAAGGATCAGTCCTTGGTGATGGCCTGATATTGCCTGCATTAGCGTGCCTATTTTTTGGCAGCGGGGGGGGAGTGCTGCAGGCGTTTGTATAAAACCCAGTGAAAAAATTCCTGCCGCAGCAAAGGGTTGTAGCGATAAATTATGCGTGGTGGCATTTAGCCAGACACGCTGTAGTGCTTGCCCAGCCATGATGATGCTTGCCCGGTCTGTCTGTTTTATGGTGAGAAGGGCGAGCGCGGGCGAGAGCAGTGTGGGTAGTACTGTTGAGCGAAACCCTACCAGGTAGTTTCCTCCCACACAGTTTAATAGGCGCATTATTTTCCAGTGGCGAAGTAATTTGAAGAGCGGGCGCATGGGTGGCTCTATCGATAGGGTGGCTGGGGCTAGCCCCTCCTGGCTGGTTGAGTGGCTGTCTAGATCAAAATGGATGCTGGAAAACAGTTCCTGGTGGAGCTCTTTTGTGCTGAAGCGGAGGCTTTCCGCTAGCCACATGGCTTTAAGGGCTGTTTTATAACGGGGAGTGTCATCTAGCCAATGTAGCGTTATCCCTTCCTGTTTTTTGGCTTCATTAGATAGGGTCTGTTTGGTGGTGGCTGTGATGGGGCCTTTCCAAGGAAAGCTACGGCTTGTGTGGCGCTTGGGGATGGAGGCGGCCAGAGGTGCGTGTTGTGCAGGTGTGGGTAGAAACGTGAGGCTTGCAGCCCAAAGCGGTTCTTTGTCAGGCGAAGGGAGATAGGTTGCCTGACATGTGTGGTTGTGTGAGTGCGCACAAATGGTAATATTTTCGATGCAGCAGCCTATGGCGAGGTCGCTCAGTACAAAACGTTGGTCGGAGATGCCGCCACTGCGGCTGTTATCAATCCAGAGCTCAAGTGTCTCGTCATTCCAGCGGTAGAGCCATGGTTGCGAGTTGTCTGCTGACGGCGCAAGAATGGCGGCCTCTATAAGCTGTTGCTTTAATTCGGATTCCATAGCGATTTGCCGATTATTGGGTGGGTGGGCGTTTGCGGAGTATTCGCCGGGCGATGATTTTGGCAATCTTCAGTGTGGGGTGCCGCACTCCGCCGGGACGCCATGTGTGTGCCAGTTTGTTGCGGTAGGCATCGAACTGGAGGCCGTGAGGGGCGCTACGAACGCCCTTTCGGTTGAGTAATATTTTGAGCGCTTCGGTGGCGGCCAGTCCGGCGCAGAGTTCGCAGGCCATGGGGGTGGAGGGGCCGCGGTGCTGCTCAAAGTCCACCGTGGATGGGTCGGCAAGGTAGGTGCGTTGTAACATTGCTGGGGAGAGACCGACCAGAAAGTTGAGTAGCTGCTCCTTTTCTGGCAGCCCATCCAGGCGGAAGTACTCTTCAAAGGTCATTTTGCCGGGCAGAAAGTTGAGCAGTGCGGCCCCCATTCCTAGTGGTGCTGCGGTGATGGCGGGGATCTGTTTCTGGGCACATGCCTCAAACACCATGCGGCGGGCGGATACGGCAAAAAAGTCTAGTCCATCGACATACAGGTCAACCCCGGCCATGAATTCGTTGATATTGTCAGGCAAGATGCCGCCTGCAAACCGGGTGATATTGAGTTCAGGATTGATATCCAGTACCGCCTCGGCCATCGCATCAACCTTGGGGCGGTTGAGGTTGCTGATGTTCGCGCCCGCCTGCCGGTTGAAGTTGGCAAGTTCAAAATGGTCAAAATCGGCTATGTGAAAGTTGCCGATCCCAAGGCGTGTCAGTGTTAACAGATGGCTGCCACCAACGCCGCCCATTCCGCCAATAGCGATACGTTTACTGCGTAGGAGTTGCTGCTCTTCTGCGGTGACCCAGCCGGTATTGCGTGAAAATGCATGGGTATAGTCAAACAGGCTCATTTTTGTGGGGTTGCCTGCTGGGACGTGGTTTCCAGCTGACGCTGAATGTTGTGCAGCAGCTCAACCAGATCGGGTTTGAGGTTGCTGAATAGACTAGCACGGCTGATGTAAAACGGCGCTCGTGTGCCACGGTGCTCGATAGTATCACCGGTCTGTTCAAACAGGATGCCAAAGCGGCGCAGTTGCCGCGCAAGGCGGGGTTCCATCATGGCAAATACACCGTCCAGCCCTTGATTGAGGCCCATGGCGGTGATTGCGACGTAGAGTCCCAGTGCGACGGAGGGGAAGCGGCGGCGCGCATCATCGTCCTGGTTGTCGATGGATTCGCTACCACCATCGGGGTATTGGGATTCGCCGCGACGGCGGCGGAAGTTTGCGGTGATGGCTAGTCGTGATATTTCACCATATTGGCTTCGTTCGTTGCCTGATGGGCCGTCAAACGCCCATTTGAGCTTCTCATTGCAGGCATTTTCCAGTGGAAATTTGGCGTTAGCGTCATGGCTGTCGGCCAGGATCAGCCGAATGCAGCCAGCGTAGGTTTGGCTTGGCTTGTGGAATAGTAGGCAGTGGATTGAGCGCAAGTCGTAATCGTCAAACTCCAGATGGTTGGCCCGTTGCGCCTCATAGCCAAGCTCTTCGCAATAGACCTGGTGGCGGATTGTGTATACCTTTTTTATGAGGTCTTCGCTGCTGGCCGGGATGACACTGAAATAGCCATCAAAGAGTGTCGCAATGGTGGGTGCGGTCATGGTTATGTGCAACTCTGCCTGCTGGTGATGGGTTAATAGAAGGTGGCTCGCGAAGAGTATATATTAAAAGTTTAAATAGGGGTGGTGTGGTAATTGCTTACCGGTTTGGTGGGTTGCAGGGAGGGGGATTATTGGTTATATAATGCCCGGTGATTCAGGCGGTGTGGTTGTGTTAAGAGGGTGTCAGGATGATGTCTTGCTTTTCCGTGCTGCTAAATAATAGTCTCGTGTAAAGGGAGTGATGGGGTGATTTTTGATGACCGTTATGAGGTCTTTCTTGCGGATACAAGGGAGGCAATGAGCCTTCACTATCACTTGAGGTATCAGGTCTATCACGTTGAAACAGGTTGGGAGTCAGATAAACATCTGGTTGGTGGTAAGCTTGAACGAGATCAGTATGATGCCTTTTCCAAACATTTTCTGGTGCGTGATCGATTAACTCGTGAGTGGGCAGGGGGGATGCGTCTGGTTGTCTCGGGTTTTAATGAGTTGCCTCTGGCGCGGGTGAGTCAACTTGACCGTATTGCTGGCATCGAGTTTGATCAAAGCCATTGTGTTGAGGTTTCCCGTCTGTTTGTTTTGCCTGATTACCGCGGTGGTCGCCGTTATGGTGAGGTTTCCGCGGTGAAAAAACGTACGTCAGCCTCTTATTTTGAGGTAATGCTCGGACTGATCCGGGCTGCCCGTTCGTTTGGGTTGCATAACGGTTTGAAAAGTTGGTACTTTTTGGTGGAGCCAGGGTTGGCTCGGAGTATCCAACGTTTGGGTATTGACCTTTACTGTTGTGGTCCGGAGGTTGATTATCGCGGTATCAGGCGTCCCTACTATGGCGAGGTCTCCAGTTGTTTTGACCGCATATTGTCCGCTCCTTCTGAGCTGTCCACGATGTTTTCCCGCAAGGAGGCCTACCGGTCTTTTTCCCGCTCGTTCATTGAGCCTCCCAGCCTTGATGCTGTTAATGGTTGTTTTGGAGCGTTAAATTGTTCGGGTATGGGGGCTTGAATGTATCCGTACGGAAATAGCTAACCTATATTTGTCTCTGTGTATATGGGGGCTGCTGCGGCGAGAATTAAAGGGAGATGGAGTTTATCTGTCCTATTCATGGAGGGTTGCAAACTGTTACAATTTGCGGCTAAAAACAATTAGTTGTTAAAGTACTCTCCCGGTTTGTCGAAAACACATTGAACGTGTCTGTGTATAAGGAAAACAACGTGCAAAATTACCGTCACAAGGCTATGGCCTGTATCTTTTGTTTGGTTGTTGGCGTCTGGGGACTGAGTGGCTGTGCTACCACTAGTGTGCCCTTGATGGATGAAGAGTTAAGCAAGGTTAATGATTATAACTACATTATTGGGCCGGGTGATAATGTCAATATCTTTGTCTGGCGTAACCAAGAGGTCTCCATGTCCGTGCCGGTTCGCCCTGACGGCAAGATCACCACACCATTGGTGGAGGATTTGCAGGCCAGTGGTAAAACCCCCGCAGCGCTTGCGCGTGATATAGAAAAAGTACTCTCTGCGTATATTAAGGACCCGGCGGTGACTGTGATAGTGACGGGGTTTATTGGCCCTTACGATCAGCAGGTCCGTGTTGTGGGTGAGGCAACTAAACCCCAGGCGCTGGCTTACCGGACACGCATGACGCTGCTTGACGTTATGATTGCGGTGGGTGGTTTAACTGAGTTTGCAGCGGGTAATCGTACAACGTTGGTGCGTCGTATTAATGGTCAGGAGCAGAAGTATCAGGTCCGTGTTAATGATCTGATTAAGGACGGGGATATAGGTGCCAATGTTTATATGTTGCCCGGTGATGTATTAATCATTCCGGAATCATGGCTCTAGTGCCGCTAAGATTAAAGATTGACGTGGGCACCTAGAGGGGCGTATGCAGGAAATTCTGGTCCAAATGTATGGTTACCTCCGTGGTATCTGGCGGAGACGTTGGCCGATGTTGCTCATGGCATGGTTTGTTTGTCTTATTGGTTGGGGCTTTGTACTGAAAATGCCCGATCAATACGAGGCATCGGCAAAGGTATATGTCGATACCGGCTCCATGTTGCAACCACTGCTGCGTGGTATTGCTGTTGAAAGCAATATGGGTGAGCAGATTGAACTGATCACCAAAACACTCTTTTCCCGCCCCAACCTTGAGCAGGTTGCACGTATGACAGATCTGGACCTGCAGGCAAAAAATGAGTTAGAGAATGATGAGCTGCTGGAGTCTATTAAGAAACGGGTGACTCTGGATGGTGGTGGGCGGCAGAATATCTTCACTATTGGTTATGTTGATGAAAACCCTGAGATGGCCAAAAAGGTAGTTCAGGCGTTTTTGACGATTTTTGTGGAGAGCTCTTTAGGTACCACGCGTAAAGATAGTGACGTTGCCCAAAAGTTTATTGATGCTCAGATTCAGGAGTATGAAACCCGTTTGTTGGAGGCGGAGGAGCGGGTTAAGGAGTTTAAACAGAAGAATGTCGGCATGATGCCTGCGACATCAGGTGGGGACTATTTTTCCAGACTGACCGCTGAACGGGCCAGCTATGAGGCGGCGCAGCAACGGCTGGAAGAGGTGATGAGGCGCCGCGATGAGATTAAACGCCAAATCCTGGGTGAGGAGCCCACGTTTGGTCTGGCGCCGTCGGCCAATATCTTCTCGGGAGGGGTCTCCCATCCGTTGGATGGGCGGATCGCTGAGATGGAAAAGCAGATAGATGAGTTGCTATTAAAATATACCAATAAGCACCCGGATGTGGTGTCACTGAAAGATACGGTACAGCGTTTAAAACAGCAGCGTCAGCGTGAGCTGGACGAGGCGAGAAAAAAGATGCCGGAGTTGATGGATGCGGGGCCAGCGCTGCAACAGAACCCGGTGTATCAACAGATGAAAATATCCCTGGGGCAGGCGGAGGCGGAGGCGGCATCTCTTAATGTGCGTGTCAGGCAGGCTCGTGAGTCTTTGGCTCAACTGGAGCGTTTGGTTGATACCATTCCGTCAGTAGAGGCAGAGTTCCAGCGTCTTAATCGAGATTACAGCATTGTTAAATCCAATTATGAGCAACTGCTCTCCCGGCGTGAATCGGCACGTGTGGGGCAGGATGCTGAAGCGTCAGGGGACAGTGTTAAATTTAAGGTGGTTGACCCACCACGTGTGCCGCTGGAGCCAACAGGGCCAAATCGTAGGCTATTTGTAAGTGTGGTGCTGCTGGTTGGTTTAGGGGCTGGCATTGGATTGGCGCTGTTTATGTCTCAGGTAAAACAGACGTTTGATACACGAGCGACTCTGCGAGAGGCAACGGGCTTACCGGTGCTTGGCAGTGTCTCAATGGAGTGGACTCCGGCGCAGCGAATGCGCTTGCGAATTGAAACAGCTGTGTTTATGGGTGTTAGCTCATTTCTCCTACTAGTGTTTGTAGTGGTCCTATTGTTGCAGGAAAAGCTTGCGGGCTTAGTGGGGCGGATATGAGCACGATAGAAAAGGCACTGGAAAAACTCAGGCAAAGTTCCGGCCAGCTAGCAGGCAAGGTGGCGGCTGCCCCAGCAAAAGCAGTCGGTGCTCCGGTGGTTATGCCAGATCCGTCTGGTAACAGCGTTTCAGCTCAGCACTCCGCCGAGACTGCACCATCCAGCAGTGCAGCGAAGAATAGTCATCGGATGGTCTTGGATCTGCTTCGACTTGAGAAAATGGGATTTCTTACGCCGGAGTCTGGCAGGAGTCAGCTTGCCGAGGAGATGCGCCATATTAAACGTCCGTTATTGTTGAATGCGTTTGGTGATCATGTCGATTTTGGCAGCAATAATCTCAATCTAATTATGGTTACCAGCTCGAGGCCGGGGGAGGGGAAGACCTATACCTCGTTAAATCTGGCGATGAGCATTGCTAAAGAGCGTGATAAAACGGTGTTGTTGGTTGATGCGGATGTTGCCAAACCGGGTGTCACGCGTGTTTTGAATATGGAATCAGCTAAGGGTCTGGTTGACTATCTGCTCGATGATACCTTGTCTATTCCTGATGTTATGATGCGAACCAACGTACCTAATCTGCGATTTATTCCCGCAGGCAAGAGACATATTCACTCGACTGAGTTGCTTACGAGTGAAAACATGAAACAGCTGACGGAGGAGTTGGCCACACGTTATCCCGATCGTGTTGTGATTTTTGATTCCCCTCCACTATTGGCTACCAGCGAAGCGTCGGTGGTGGCGGAGCTGGTGGGGCAGATTGTCATGGTGGTTGAGGCGGAGCAGACCTCTAGTGACGAGGTGCGGGAGGCGCTGAGTCTCATTGCGGAAAATAAGATACTGGGGTTGATATTAAACAAGGCCCGTGGCTCATTTGGCACCGACTATTACGGCTATTACGGTAAGTACGGTGAGTGAAAAGTTGAGTTGCCTGTGATGGGGACGTGGGATAAACCAGGATGGTTTTTGGCATTGTGTGTTGTAGGGTTGGCGCACGGTGAAACTGCGCTTGCTATTGAGTGGCAGGTCGCACCGCAGGTTGACGTTGCTGAAACTTACAGTGACAACATCACTCTGGCACCTGATACCGCTATTGCCAATGAGGACTATGTTACTCAGATAGCGCCAAGTATAGCTGTTAAGGGTAAGGGGAACAGGCTAACCCTAGACTCCCGTTATACGTTACAAAATCTCTATTACGCTGAGGACTCTGGCCGTAATCAGAGCCATAATCAATTTCATTTGGCGACGGACGCAGAGTTAATTGATCAGTTTTTTTACCTCTCTGCCAGCGCCCAAATTGTCCAGCAGCAGTTAACGGCAGGCGGTGTAGTGGCGGATAATCTGAATGTTAACTCCGGGCGTGGCGATGTAGTGACCACTCGTATTGAACCTAGAGTCAAGCGTAGGCTGGGTAAGTTTGTTGAGTTTGATCTCTCTTATTCAGAGGGGCGGATTAATTATGACAGTGACTCCATTGCCGATGGGCGATTAGAGGAGACTAAGTTGTTGCTGGGACGTAGCCAGGATTCAACAAAGCTGGATTGGCAGCTAAGGTACAGTCAATCAGAGCAGTGGGTGACGGATACATTGAGTGTTGAGCGCCAACAGAGCGCGGCTACATTTCGATACCCTGCCTTTGACTCCGTCAGTCTGGTTGCTAATGGTGGCCGGGAGGAGGGGCGTATTAGTAACTCCAGAAACTATCAAGAGGGCGCTTACTGGAGCGCAGGTCTTCGTTGGGATCCATCGCCCCACTTTTCACTGGAGGCAGCGAGTGGTGACAAGGATCAACAGGCGCGCTTGTCGTGGATCCCAGGTATTAGAACCTCCGTGAATGTCAGTTACTTGAATCGTGATGTTGGTGTGCGCGTCAGTGATATCTGGACCGCCACATTTCAACACACAACACGCCGCACACGCTGGCTGTTTACCCGCTTTAAAGAGATAACAAACGATGCCACCCTGGCGATTGTGGATGTTAATGGCGATCTGATTCGTGGAGAGAGTTATTTGAGGATTATTAGTTACTTTGGCATTACTGAAGAGAGTTTTGCCCGCACCAGCAGTGAGGGGAGCGTGATGTATGGGGCTAGAAGAAATGACTTTAGCTTAGGGATCAATAGTGAACAGCGTGACTATCAGTTGAGTGGTCGTCAGGCGCAGTTGCATGGTGGCTATCTGGGATGGGGATTTAAGTTGTCAGCCAAGGCCAGCTCGGATTTGAAATACCGCGTGGATCGCTCCACGGGAAATAGTGGTGGTAATGACATTGAAACAGTGAGTCTGGCGTGGTCACTGAAGCGTTCATTTGGAAAACAGATCAGCGCCGGGCTTGAAATGAGAACAACTGAGATTGATGGTGGTGTGGCAAACGTAAACCGCAGCGAAAACCGTCTCTCTGCTAATGCAAGAGTGATTTTCTGATTATGTATGAGTCATTTTACAAACTGAATGCCAAACCTTTCCAGCTTAGTCCGGATCCCCGTTTCTTTTTTGGGAGCCAGGGCCATAAGCGGGCGATGTCCTATTTGCGTTACGGACTCTCTCAGGGCGAGGGATTTATTATAATTACTGGTGGTGTGGGGACGGGTAAAACCACGCTGGTTAGAGCTTTGTTTGAAGATTTGGCTAAAGAGAATGTGGTCGCTGCACAATTGGTCACAACCCATCTTGAAGCGGATGATACCTTGCGGATGGCAGCGGCTTCGTTTGGACTTGCCCATGAGGGGGCAAGTAAGGCGGCGATTCTTAAAAACCTGGAGACATTTTTGTTAGCACGGACGCGCGAAGGCAAACGTGTTCTGCTGGTGATTGATGAGGCGCAAAACCTGCCGGTAGCTTCGCTTGAAGAGTTGCGTATGCTCTCCAACTTTCAGGAAGATGGTCGGGCATTGTTGCAAAGTTTTTTGTTGGGACAAGAAGAGTTCAAAGCAACCCTGCAGCTTGACGGTCTGGAGCAGTTGCGCCAGCGAGTGATTGCCGCCTATCACCTTGAGCCATTATCGGCAGAGGAGTCACGAGAGTATATTGAACATCGCCTTAAACTGGTTGGCTGGAATCGCGATCCTGAAATTACTGCCGCTGCTTATGGCGAAATATTTACCTATACCACGGGTGTGCCACGCAAGATAAATACCTTTTGCGATCGGCTGATGTTATTTGGCTACCTGGAAGAGCTACATAAGCTCGATATTGAGCAGGTGCGCGAGGTGATAGCAGAGCTGCGGCAGGAGAGCCCTGTAATGGAGGCGGTGCTTGGCCGGCCTGTGGACACACCAACCACGCCGGTTGGGTTCTCTTATTCGCAGGAGAGAGAGCAGCGCGATGGGCTGGAAGATCGCGTCAGTATTCTTGAGGGTCGTATAGATATCCTGGAAAAGGCTTTCCGCCGACTGCTCGAAACGGGGCGACGTTAGATTGAATGGGACGGCAGCTATGATGCATGACGATAACAGGGTCAAAATAGTCTGTGTTGTGGGTGCACGGCCCAATTTTATGAAAATTGCCCCGATCATTAGTCAGATGCAGCGTCAGGAGAGCCGGTTAATGCCTTATCTGGTTCACACCGGGCAGCATTATGACAACGAGATGAAACACAGTTTCTTTGAGCAGTTGGGTATTCCTGAGCCGGATGTTGATCTGGGAGTGGGGTCAGGCAGCCATGCTGTGCAAACGGCAGAGGTGATGCGTCGTTTTGAGCCTGTATTGGATGAGCAGCAACCGGCCGCGATCCTCGTTGTGGGCGATGTAAACTCAACCATTGCCTGTGCGCTGGTGGCGGTTAAAAAAGGTGTGCCGGTTATTCATGTTGAGGCTGGACTGCGTAGTTTTGATCGCACCATGCCGGAAGAGATTAATCGCATCTTGACGGATCAGATCTCCGATTACCTTTTTACGACCGAGCGTGCAGCGGCGGATAACCTGACACGTGAAGGTATTGGTGGCGAGCGGGTTCAGTTTGTTGGCAACGTCATGATCGATACCTTGCTTAATAATTTGAAACGGGCCACCCCCTTTGACAAAACGTTGGCTAAGTACGTTAAAGATCAAACACTCTATCGTGACGGATTTGGTTTGTTAACCATGCATCGTCCCTCCAATGTTGATGATGGGGTTGTGTTAGAGCGGTTGTTAACGGCGGTAGGGAAGATAAGCCATGACCTCCCCATTCTGTTTCCTGTGCACCCACGAACGGCCGCGAAAATTGAACAGTTTGGTTTGCAATCCTTGTTTAATGCAGTACGTATCCAGCAGTTGCCCCCTCTAGGGTACCTCGATCTGCTCGGTATTATGGCAGAAGCAAAGTTGGTATTGACCGATTCTGGCGGTATTCAGGAGGAGACCACGGCGTTAGGCGTGCCATGTATTACGTTGCGTGAAAATACTGAGCGCCCTATTACGGTTGATGAAGGGACAAACACTATTGTGGGTACAGATGCCCAGCGTATTGTGGATGTTGCTTATGAAGTCATTACACACGGTGGCAAGCGAGGTTGCGTGCCTGAGTATTGGGATGGCCGGGCGGCGGAACGCATTGTGGCATTTTTAGAGCAACGTTTTGCCGGACAGGTATGACAGTGGCGCTGCGGAATGCAATGACAGTAGATGTAGAGGACTATTTTCAAGTCTCCGCGTTTGAAAAACATATTGACCGTGCCGATTGGGACCGCTTGCCTCATCGGGTTGAACAGAATACCCACCGTATTCTCGACCTATTTAATGAGCATGATGTTAAGGCTACTTTTTTTACATTGGGTTGGGTTGCAGAGCGTTATCCTGACTTGATAAAACGGATGGTGAAAGAAGGCCATGAACTTGCCAGCCACGGTTATTCCCATGTGCGCGTGACCCAACAGACCCCCGCTGAGTTTCGGGCGGATGTGATTAAGACAAAAATGTTGCTGGAGGATCTCTCAGGCGTTGTGATTAAAGGGTATCGTGCAGCCAGCTACTCCATCAATGAGTCCAACATGTGGGCGTTGAAGATTCTGGAGGAGACGGGGCATCTGTATAGCTCCAGCATCTACCCGGTAAAACATGATCTATACGGTGTGCCTGATGCGCCACGTTTTTCATTCAGGCCTCATGGTGATAGTGGAATCCTTGAAATACCGATTACCACTATTGAGCTGTTTGGAAAAAAACTGCCCTGTGGTGGCGGTGGCTTTTTTAGACTCTACCCTTACCCGTTTTCGCGTTGGGCGATCAACCGGATCAATCAGCAGGATGGGCAGTCAGGTATTTTCTATTTCCATCCCTGGGAGATCGATGTGGATCAGCCACAACAGCGTAACATTGGTATGAAGACCCGGTTTAGACACTACTTAAATCTCGGGAAAATGCATAATCGCCTCTCCAGACTGCTTCACGATTTTGCATGGGATCGAATGGATAAGGTCTTTGGTGTCTAGTGTTGAAATAGCGGTTGATAGCCGTCCGCCCCTGCTATTTCTGGTCCATCGCATCCCCTATCCACCCAATAAAGGTGACAAGATCAGGTCGTTTCACTGGTTGAGTGCTTTGTCACAACGGTATCGAGTGTTTCTGGCAACATTTGTCGACCACGATGCCGATTGGCAATATGTTGATGTAGTGAAACACTACTGTCAGGATGTCTGTATTGTAGGATTGTCGCGCCAGCGGCTGTTGTGGCGTGCAGGACTGACCTTCCTGACAGAGCAGCCGATAACAACCCTGTGTTATCAGCATGAAAAGATAGCCACGTGGGTGAGTCGGGTGGTTGAAGAGCATCAGATAGAGGATGTATTGGTATTTTCGTCATCCATGGCTCAATATGTGGACAGTGAACGTTATGGACAGTTGAATCGTGTGATCGATTTTGTGGATGTGGATTCAGATAAATGGCAACAGTACGCAAAATTCAAACCATGGCCTCTATCATGGGTTTATAGACGTGAAGCACAGCGGCTGTTTAATTATGAACGTCATATCAGCGCCGCGTTTCGTAAAGTATTTTTTGTCTCCAGGGAAGAGGCCCGGTTGTTTGCAGATAAAACGAGCGGAGAGCACCATTGGATAGAACATGTGAATAATGGTGTTGATATGCCCGCTGCTGGCCATGCCGATGTGGGCAACCCGTTTGAGGGCGACGGTGATGGTTATAATATTGTTTTTGTGGGGACCTTGGATTACTGGCCAAACGAAGATGCAGTATTGTGGTTTGTAAACAAGATATATAACGTTATTGTTAAAAGCGATACCAGTATTCGATTTTACGTGGTGGGTAGCAATCCGACGGCACAGATTCAAGCGCTTGAGCGCATCGGTGGTGTGCAAGTGGTGGCAAATGTTGCTGATATAAAGCCCTATCTGCTGTATGCAGACGTTGCGGTTGCGCCATTGCGGGTGGCCCGTGGTGTTCAGAACAAAGTATTAGAGGCGTTGGCGGCAGGTGCGCCCTGTATCGCATCTCACAAGGCAATGGAGGGGATTGATATTGAGTGCGA
>JAKFXL010000002.1 GCA_021731365.1 Gammaproteobacteria bacterium
CAGGGTGAGATGAGCGCTAAGGATTTGTGGCAGCGCTTTGGTGGTGAGATCGACGCCTTTTACGCACAGTTAAAAACCGAGGTCGCCCATGGTTGGATTTTGGAGCCGGCCCCGGCGCAGATGCGCGAGAAGATCACCGACATGGCGGGAGCCTGAGATGCAACTGCAGCGCCTGCGTATTGCCAACTTCCGCAATCTGCGTGATCTGGAGATTGTGTTCAATACCCATCTGGCACCCAATGCCGGTGCCCCTGCTGATGTGCCCACCAAGGCGATCCGTAGCCATGCCTTGATTGGCCAAAATGGCACCGGTAAATCTAACCTCATCGAGGCGTTGATCACTATCTTCCGTGATATCGATCTGGATCGCGAAGCGGCCTTTGACTATGGGTTGGAGTACACCATTCGCGGCCACAACATACGTATCGAGGCAGACACTGCCAAACAGAAGCGCCCCTATGTGTGGGTGGATGGTGAGCGTAAGTATCAGGAGTATCTGATCAAAAATGATCCGCCGGATAAAGAGCCACGTGACGAACGCCGTGGCCCCCGGTTGTTGCCGTCACACATCTTTGCCTATTACTCCGGCCGTAACGAGCGTATGGAGGTGTTGTTTCAGGAGCATCAGCGTCGTTTCAATGACCGTCAGGAGATTACCGCCGATGAAGTGCTGCCCGAACATCTGCTGGAGAACTTTACCGGCACAGATGCTGACATTCGCTCAATAGATGAAGCGAAACGTAGGCGCGAATCTCGGCTCAAAAAAGCGGGCGACGACCGCTTGCGCCGCCTGTTTTATTGTCGCGGCGGCCATAGCCAGTTGGTGCTGTTGGCCTGTCTGCTCTCCGATGATCCGGTGTTCAAGAAGGTGATGGCCAATCTGCATATCGAGTCGCTGGAGTCGGCGCTGTTTGTGCTGAAAGAGCCGCACCGCCTGCGTGAAAAGCGTAAGGGTGGCAAGTTTGATGAAAATGAGTTGAACGAAGGTGATCCACGCTTCTGGTACGCACGCGGCAATGTGGTGAGCGAGTTCCTCGATAAGCTTTGGCAGGTCGCCTGGGCACCTATCGAGCAGGAGGCGACCAAACAGATTGATTTTCGCGGCCGGAGTGAAAAACAGAAACAGCTCTACCTGTTTGTACCCAGCCAGGAGAAGCTACGCCAGCTAGGTGAGTTGGTGGGCGGTACCGACAGCTTCTTCCGCTATGCCGAGGGGGCGTACATTGGTGATCTTATCGATGAGGTGCGCATTACCGTCAAAAAGCGCGATGAAGATGGTGGTAAGGTGAGCTTTACTCAACTCTCGGAAGGCGAGCTACAGATGCTTACGGTGTTGGGTTTGATGCGCATCACTCGCGAGGATCATTGCCTGTTTTTGCTGGATGAGCCTGATACCCATCTCAACCCAATCTGGAAACTGCGTTACTTCGATGATATCGAGGGAGTGTTAAACGCGGGCGAGGGCGCACAGCTACAGGGCGAATCACAAATCCTCATCACCACCCATGACCCCATGATGGTAGGCGGCCTCAAGCGCGAGCAGGTGCATATTATGCGGCGTGAGGGTAACCGTACCTTGGTGGAGCAGCCCGATATACATCCGCAGGGCATGGGGGTAACGGGGTTGTTGAAGAGCGAATTGTTCGGCCTATCATCCACGTTGGATATCGAAACCGAGCGCCGCCTGTTCCGTCGCAATGAGTTGTTTGTGAAGCAGCCGCGAACCGCCGAAGAAGAGGCCGAGTTGAGCCGCCTGAGTGCCGAGCTGGCGGATCTGGGGTTCTCGACCGCCGATTTCCGCGATCCCGACTACGCGCTGTTTGTGCGCAAGATGGCGCAGCATCGGCGCTTCCGAAAACCCGTACTGACCCCAGAGGAGCAAACCGAGCAGGATGCGATTGCGGATTCCATCATCGACGAGATCTTGCGCGAGGAGGATAGCCAGTGATCTGGATCGACTTGGAACACAAGCTCCCCACCGATGCCGACATCCCTAACTGGGCGCCCTGGACGCAGCCACAGTGGGACGCGTGGTTGGCAGAGTCTGATCGTTTGGTCAATGAGCTGGCAAAGCTGAACGCCGCGGGCCAAATCAATGAGCGTAACAAACTGATAGACGGCCATAGTGCACATTGGGGAAAACTCAAACCATGGTTGCTTGCGCTCTCGGACGGCAAGTGTTGGTTTACTGAGGCGCGTGATATTGCCTCGCATCTGGATGTTGAGCATTTCCGGCCAAAGAAGTCGGCACGTAATGTCAAAGGATCTGATAGGGACGGTTATTGGTGGCTGGCGTTTAATTACATGAATTTCCGCATAGCGGGTACGGTGCCCAATCGCAAAAAAGGCGTGTGGTTCCCGTTGCGCTACGGTTCACGCTGTTCATCCTACGCACGTCGCTGTGAAGGTGACGAAATGCCGCATTTTCTGGATCCGACCAATGCTTACGATGTGAGTCTTTTGGCTTTTGACGAAGAGGGTAAGGCTATTCCTGCCCCCGGCATTTCTCGTTGGGAATACATACGCGTCCGGCGCACTGTCGAGCGCTTGAAACTCTCTGAGCATCAAGCACTGGCCGAAGAGCGTCGTAAAGTGTGGCAGCGTGTGAATAACGCCATCAAACGGTACTACCAAGCAAAATCAGAGGCTACTTCAGCTCATGCGGCAGTAGCTCGTGAGAGACTTCGCGAAAGCGCCATGCAGATTGCAGCGTTTACAAAGCCTAGCGCTGAGCTCTCCGCTGTTGCTAGATGGTGTGTGTTATTACGTAATGATCCACAACTCTCAAGGTTGGTGGCATGAGCAAGAGTTACCAACCGCCCTACTCTCTCACGCCGCCTATCCTGAACTTGGTCGCTGAGATCAGCGAGGCCATTGGCCGCTTGTCGACACAGACTGAGAGCACCAAAGAGTTACGCCTGCGGCGCATCAACCGCATCCGCACCATCCAGGGTTCGCTGGCGATTGAGGGCAACACCCTGAGTGAGGCACAGATCACCGCGATTTTGGAGGGCAAGCAGGTCATTGCCCCGCCGCGGGAGATTCAGGAGGTGCGTAATGCCATTGCCGCCTATGACTGTTTCGAGCAGTGGTTACCTCATGCTGAAGCTGATCTGCTTACAGCACATCGCATGCTCATGACAGGGCTGCTGGAGGAAGCGGGTGTTTATCGACGTGGTGGTGTGGGGGTGATGGCGGGTGGGCAGGTCATCCACATGGCGCCGCCTGCTGATCGTGTTTCCACCTTGATGGGCAATCTGTTGCATTGGCTACAGACAACGGATCACCACCCGCTGATTGCCAGTTCGGTATTTCATTACGAATTCGAGTTCATCCACCCCTTCACCGATGGCAATGGCCGCATGGGGAGGTTGTGGCAGACCTTAATTCTGATCCGCTGGAATCCGCTGTTTGCTCATATCCCGGTCGAAAGTTTGGTGCATGAACATCAGGCGGACTATTACCGGGCGCTGCAACGCAGCACGCAACAGACAGACTCAGCTCCCTTTATTGAATTCATGCTCAGGATGGTTCTTGAGGCGGTGACTTCAACCGCTACCCCTCAAGTCGCACCTCAAGTCACCCCCCAAGTCGCACGACTTCTGGAACTGCTTACGGGTGACATGGGGCGCGATGAGATCCAGAAAATTCTTGGCTTACAGGACCGGAAATCGTTCCGGGAACGTTATCTGGTCCCGGCATTGGCGGCGGGACTGGTTGAGATGACGCTGCCCGACAAACCCAACAGCCGTTTGCAGAGGTATCGGCTGACCGATCAGGGGCGACGCTGGTTACAACAACATCAGAGTGAGCGGTAACCCGCCCTACTGCAACCCCTTGGGCAGCGCAAACACCACGTTCTCTTCACGACCCTGGGCCTGTTCAACGTTGCCCACACCCCAGGCCTGGAGCTGTTCTACCACCTCATTCACCAGTATTTCAGGGGCGGAGGCACCCGCTGTCACACCTACGGTTGTCACCCCTTCCAGCCAGCTGCGACGAATTTCACCTGCGTTATCGATCAGATGGGCCTTGGCACCCAGCTTGATTGCAATTTCCCGCAGGCGGTTGGAGTTGGAGCTGTTGGGCGACCCTACCACCAGTATCAGTTCGCAGCGTGGTGCCAGATCTTTCACGGCATCCTGGCGGTTCTGGGTGGCGTAGCAGATATCATCCTTGCGCGGCCCTTCGATCTTGGGGTAGCACATTTTCAGGGCTGTGATGATGTCTTGGGTCTCATCCACAGAGAGGGTGGTCTGGGTGACAAAGGCGAGCCGCTCGGGGTCCTTAACCTCCAGCTGCACCACATCCACCGGGGTCTCAACCAGATAGACTCCACCGCTCCCCCCCTTGCTGCGGTACTGCCCCATGGTGCCTTCCACTTCGGGATGGCCGGCATGGCCAATCAGCACCACTTCACGACCATCCTGGGCAAAACGGGCCACTTCGAGATGGACCTTGGTAACCAGCGGGCAGGTGGCATCAAAAATTTTGAGTTTGCGCCGCTGCGCCTCCTCCCATACCGCTTTGGAGACCCCGTGGGCACTGAAGATCACGGTGGCGTCGTCCGGCACATCCTCCAGCTCATCCACAAATACCGCGCCCCGCTCACGTAATCCATCCACCACAAATTTGTTGTGCACCACCTCATGGCGTACGTAGATGGGCGCGCCAAAAAGCTCCAGGGCACGCTCAACGATACCGATGGCGCGATCAACACCGGCACAAAAACCACGGGGATTGGCAAGCAGAACAGTCATAGTGAGATTCCAGTGTTTAACCTTAGTATCAACAACCCAACCTCCGGCGGCGGAGGGCTGGCCCTACCAACAACTCTACAGTGAACGGTCAGGCAGCGGCATTTTTTTGTCCGCGCAGACCATCAATCACCATCATCACCGCACCGATGGTGATGGCAGAGTCGGCAATATTAAAGGCTGGCCAGTGCCAGTCTTTAATATAGATATCAATAAAATCAATTACATGACCAATGTAAACACGGTCGATCACATTGCCAATTGCCCCCCCCAGGATCAGGGTGAGCGCTACCGCCATCCAGCGCTCCTGGCGGCTAAGACGTAACAGCCAGCTCACAATAAAGGCCGACACCCCCAGTGCCAATACGATAAAAAACCAGCGCTGCCAGCCCCCCGCATCGGCCAGAAAGCTGAAAGCGGCACCGGGATTGTAGGAGAGTGTGAGGTTAAACCCCGCCATCACCTGCTGCGGTGAATAGAGCTGTAGCTGGCTGTCGGCCCAATATTTGGTGAGCTGGTCCAGTACCACCACCGCAACCGATAACCAGACCCAACGCAACATAGAGTTCTCCTGTTTAGGCATAACGACGCTGCTCACCTTCACCCGCTACATTCTCCACACACCGGCCACACAGCTCGGGATGTTCGTTATGACTACCCACGTCTTCACGATGGTGCCAGCAGCGTACACATTTAGTCTGGGGCGATGGCACTGCGCCAATCCACAGTTCAGCATTCGACTCTAGAGTATAGTGTGTCGCCGTATCGGGAATAACCTCTGTGCCGTAAACACGGGCAGCGGAGGTGATCAAGACAAAACGCAGCTCGTCACCAAGCTGTTCCAGCTGCGACTTGAGTTCACTGCCGCAGTAAAGATCAACCTCGGCATCAAGCGAACCGCCGATACTACCGGCGACACGCAGCTTCTCCAGCTCCTTTTTCACCACTTCGCGCACCTGCAGCACCTGCTCCCAGAAGGCCGCGCCAAACACCTCATCGCTCACCGCTGGCAGCTCATACCAGGTCTCAAGAAAGACTGACTCACTGCGGGGACCGGGGATGTTGCCCCAGATCTCTTCGGCGGTGAAAGAGAGGATCGGTGCCAGCCAGCGGGTCATCGCCTCGATGATGTGGTACATGGCACTCTGGCAGGAGCGACGGGCGACGCTGTCAGCTTTGGTGGTGTACTGGCGATCTTTCACGATATCGAGGTAGAAACCGCCCAGATCAACGGCACAGAAGTTGTGTACTTTCTGATAGATAAGGTGGAACTCGTAGCTCTCATAAGCGGCCTGCACATCGCGCTGCAGCTCACTGGCCCGCGCCACCACCCAACGATCCAGCGCCAGCATTTCGTCCGGCTTGACCATGTGCTGCGCCGGATCAAAACCGTCGATGTTGGCGAGCAGGAAACGGGCAGTATTACGCATACGGCGATAGGCGTCGGCGGTACGTTTGAGGATCTCATCAGAGACACTCATCTCGGCACGGTAGTCAGTCGCTGCCACCCAGAGACGCAGTATATCAGCGCCCAGGGAGTTGGCCACCTGCTGCGGTGCAACGATATTGCCTTTGGACTTGGACATCTTTTCGCCCTTGGCATCCACGGTAAACCCGTGGGTCAGCACCGCCTTGTAAGGGGCGACACCACGCATGGCAACCGCCGAGAGCAGGGATGACTGGAACCAGCCACGGTGCTGGTCCGAACCTTCCAGATAGAGATCCGCCGGCAGTCCAAGTTCAGGACGGCGTTCCAATACAGCGGCGTGAGTCACCCCTGAATCGAACCAGACGTCGAGGGTATCGCTGACCTTGTCGTAGTGTGCCGCCTCATCACCCAGCAGCTCGGCAGCATCCATCTCAAACCAGGCATCAACACCACCCTGCTCAATGCGCAACGCCACCTGTTCGATCAACTCACTGGTATTGGGGTGTAGCTTGCCACTCTCTTTATGAACAAACAGCGCCATTGGCACACCCCAGGTACGCTGGCGCGAAACACACCAGTCGGGACGCTTCTCCACCATACCTTCGATACGGGCCTGGCCCCAGTCGGGCAGCCACTTGGAACTTTTAATGGCGTCCAGCGCCTGCCCACGCAGCCCCTTCTGCTCCATGCTGATACCCCGCTGCTCGTTCCCGACGGCACCGGGATACACCGCGTCCATGCGGATAAACCACTGCGGCGTGGCGCGGAAGATAATCGGTGTCTTGTGACGCCAGCAGTGTGGATAGCTGTGTTTCAGTGCCGCGGCACGTACCAGTTTGCCGTTGGTTTTCAATACCTCAAGCACGTGGTCGTTGGCGCTGAAGACATGTTCGCCGGCAAACAGCTCGGTATTGGGCAGAAAGCGGCCATCACCGCCCACGGGGTTATCAATTTTAAGGTTATAACGACGACCAATCACATAGTCATCCTGGCCATGGCCGGGGGCGGTATGTACCGCGCCAGTACCGGCATCGGTGGTGACGTGATCACCCAGGACGATCGGCACTTCGCGATCATAAAACGGATGGGCCAGCGCCAACCCTTCCAACTCACTGCCTTTGCAGTAGGCAACCACACGATGTTTGTCGAAACCGTAACGGACCATGCAATCTTTAAGCAGCGCCTCGGCGACCACCAGGCGTTCAACGCCATGTTCACCTTCACACTGCACCACGGCGTAGTCGAGCTCTGGATTGAGGCAGATCGCCTGGTTCGCGGGCAGCGTCCACGGCGTGGTGGTCCAGATCACGACGGAGATCGGGCCGCTACCTTCGTGATCCTCAACATGGTGGCAACGCTGCATAAGCACCGCATCATCAAGCACGGCAAAACGCACATCGATGGCGGGCGATACCTTATCTTCATATTCAACCTCCGCCTCCGCCAGTGCCGAGCCACAATCGGTGCACCAGTGCACCGGCTTACTACCTTTGTGCAGGTGGCCATTGTTGACGATGCGCCCCAGACTACGGACGATATCGGCTTCGAACCTGAAATCCATGGTGAGATAGGGGTTGTCCCAATCACCAATCACACCCAGGCGTCGGAAATCCTCGCGCTGCAGATCAACCTGTTTACCGGCATACTCACGACAGGCATTACGGAAAGTCTTGGCGTCCACCTTGTGACCGGCCTTGCCGATCTTTTTCTCCACCTGCAACTCGATGGGCAGACCGTGGCAATCCCAGCCCGGCACATAGGGCGAATCAAAGCCGCTCATGGTCTTTGATTTAACAATGATGTCCTTCAACACCTTATTAACCGCGTGGCCGATATGGATCTGGCCGTTGGCGTAGGGCGGGCCATCATGCAGAATAAACTTGTTGCGGCCCGCGCCTTTGGCGCGCAGCTTGCCGTAGAGATCATTCTCCTGCCACTGCTTCACCATCGCCGGCTCACGATTAGGCAGACTCGCCTTCATGGGGAAATCGGTATTGGGCAGGTTCAGGGTGTGTTTATAGTCAGCCATGAGTCACTCTAGATAAACGTTAACATTTTTCAGCGCCGCGTAAAGTAGTCACGCGCAGCCGCCGCATCCAATCCTATCTGCTGCTTTAAGGCGTCGAGCGAGGCAAAACGGACCTCATCACGCAGCTTGTGCAGGAATACCACCTCGACATACCGGCCATAGATCTGTTGATCAAAATCAAACAGATGCACCTCCAGCAAGGTGCGGGAGCCATCCACCGTGGGGCGCACACCGACGTTGGCAATCCCCGCCAGCGGCTCACCCTCAATACCAAACACCTCCACCGCAAACACACCACCCACCGGTATAGCCTGACGATGCAGATGGATATTGGCGGTAGGAAAACCGAGCTGACGCCCCAACTGCTGGCCCCGTGCCACCCGGCCACTCATGCGATAATCGCGCCCCAGCAACTTTGCCGCCGTTGCCATCTCACCACGCCCCAGCGCCTCACGCACCCGTGTACTGCTAACACGCTCGCCATCCACGCAGAAGCTATGCATGCTCACCACCTCAAAACCATGCTGCTGTCCAGCGGCCTTGAGCATGGCAAAGTCACCTTCGCGACCCCGGCCAAAGCGAAAATCATCCCCCACCACCAGATAACGCGCCGCCAGCCCCGTTATCAACAGCCGCTCGATAAACTGTTGTGCCGAAAGCTGTGCCAACTCGGCATTAAATGGCAGACAGACAACCCGATCCACCGCGTAACGCCGCAACGCCTGTAGTTTCTCCCGCAGACGGGTCAGCCGCGGTGCCAACGCTGCCGCACCAAAATACTCCTGCGGCTGCGGCTCAAAGGTGACCACCACCGTCGGCAATGCCAACCGCCGCGCCGCCTCTGCCAGCTGCCCCAGGACTGCCTGATGACCAAGATGGACCCCATCAAAGTTACCGATAGTCACCACACAGCCACGATGACGGGGTTGCAGGTTATGAAAACCGCGAATCAGTTCCATCTCAACTCACAAATGCGCCAATATCCAGCGACAAAAGAGGGCCATTATATGACACCTTGACGCAGCAACGGGAACAATCGCCTACTCATCCACCCGACTTTGCCAAAGAGTACGAAACCTCACCCCCAACAGCAACAATACCAGCAGATAAACCACAGCCCCCGCCCCCACCCATACCAGCAGCTGTCTGGTACGCACCCCACCGCTCCATGCAAACCAGGTTGCCAGATCACTGGCACCCCACCAGAGCAGCAGCGCCATCACCCCGTTGGCCAGCGCCACCTGCAACAGCAGCCGGGACCACCCCGGCTCCGGGGTATAAATCCCCTCACGTCGCAAAACGCGATAGAGCAACGCCGCATTGATAAAGGCCGCCATCGAAGTGGCCAACGCCAGCCCAACATGGGCCAACGGCCAGACCAGCAACAAATTCAGCAGCAGGTTGGCAGCCATCGCAATCACGCCAATGCGAACAGGGGTCTTTACATCCTGGCGGGCAAAAAAGCCCGGTGCCAACACCTTCACCAGAATAAACCCCAGCAATCCAAAGGCATAGGCCTTCAAGCTGGCTGTTGCCATCTCCGCATCATGGGTCGTAAACGCATCATACTGAAACAGCGTCGTCAGCAACGGTCCCGCCAGCATAAACAGCCCCACCGTTGCGGGCGTCCCCACCACCACCACCCAACGCAGCGCCCAATCCAGGGTACGGGAAAAACGTTGCGGTGACTCCGCCGCATGCTGTTCCGAAAGATTGGGCAAAATCACTGTTGCCAACGCCACCCCCAGCAACCCCAGCGGAAACTCCACCAGCCGATCAGAATAGTAGAGCCAGGAGACACTGCCGGTCACCAAAAACGACGCCACCACCGTATTAATCAGCATATTAAGCTGCACCACCGACGAACCAAACAGCGCCGGGGCCATCAACCGCATCACCCGCCGCACCCCCTCATCCTGACTCCCCCAGCGTGGCCGTGGCAACAGGCGCAGCCGTCGCAGGAAAGGAAACTGAAACAGCAGCTGCACCACACCGGAGAGAAATACCCCCCACGCCAACGCCATCACCGGCTCCTCCATCTGTGGTGCCAACCAGATGGCACAACCTATCAAAGAGAGATTCATCAATACCGGTGTAAACGCAGGCACCCCAAAACGGCCATAGGTATTAAGGATACTGCCCGCAAAGGCGGTCAGAGAGATAAAAAAGATATAGGGGAAGGTCAGGCGTAACATCGATGAGGCAAGATCAAACTTCTCTCCCTCATCGACAAAACCGGGGGCAAACAGAAAGATCAATACCGGCGCAGCCACCACCCCCAGCACCGTGATCACCAGCAGAATCGCACCAAACGTACCGGCCACATCATCGGTTAACCGTTTTACCTCGTCATGACTGCGCTGGGCTCTATATTCAGAAAGCACCGGCACAAACGCCTGTGAAAAAGAGCCCTCAGCAAACAGCCGCCGCAGCAGATTGGGGATTTTAAAGGCAACAAAAAAGGCATCCGCCTCAGCACCGGCACCAAACAGGCGCGCCACCACCATGTCACGCACAAACCCCAGGAGCCGCGACAACAGCGTCATAATCCCCACGATGGCCGTCGACTTCACCAACTTTTTACTCATAACCACCTGTTTAATTGCCACCCACCAGCCCAGACTGGACTGCAGGGGGATTCTACCCCGTCCCCACAGCAAACCATAACCCCTAAACCATTTGACAATCGGGCATTAATCGATCATATTATCGGCCTTATTAACGCCTCGACTTTCCGGGGCGGCACTGAACACAGAATTCTCGAGGAGTTTTACTTTGGCTAACTCTGCACAAGCTAAAAAACGCGTCCGTCAATCGGAAGCCCATCGCCAACACAATGCGAGCCTGCGCTCAAAACTGCGCACCCACATCAAGAATGCCGTCAAGGCAATCGCGACTGGTGACAAGAACATCGCTACCGAAGCCTACAAAGTTGCCGTGCCCGTCATCGACAACATGGCCCGCAAAGGCATCATTCACATGAACAAGGCTGCCCGCCATAAGAGCCGCCTGAACCAGCACATCAAGGCCATGGCCTGATCCCTGCCCAGTAATAGATACAAAAGTAACAAGCATAAAAAGCCGACTAAATAGTCGGCTTTTTATTGACCCAACGCCCCAGACAGCATCAAGTCAGCACAAGATTGTCACGATGAATCAGCTCAGACTCGTCGATATACCCCAGCAGTGACTCAATACGCTCACTGGGCTGCCCTTTGATCTTACGACTCTCAACAGCACTGTAGTTAACCAGACCACGGGCGATCTCGGTACCGTCTGCCGCCACGCAGGCCACCACTTCACCACGACCAAAATCACCCACCACATCGGTAACACCCACCGCCAGCAGGCTCCTGCCTGCTTCACGCAAAACACGCACCGCCCCATCATCCAGCACCAGTCGTCCACGCAACTGCAGGTGATCCGCCAACCACTGCTTACGCGCTGCCAAAACCTGCCTACCGGGGGTTAATAGCGTACCTACAGATTCACCGGTCGCTATTTTCTGCAGAATACCCGCCTCGCGCCCTGGCGCAATCACCGTTGCTGTGCCGGAACGGGCAGCACGCTCGGCAGCACGCACCTTGGTCACCATACCACCCCGACCTAACGAGCCAACACCTCCGCCGGAGGCCATTCGCACAAGATCGGGGTCACCCGCCTGGCGCTCACTAATAAAAACAGCATCAGGATTCTGGCGCGGGTCACTTTCGTACATGCCAATCTGGTCCGTCAGCAATACCAGCAACTCAGCCTCCACCAGATTACCCACCAATGCCGCCAAGGTATCATTATCGCCAAAACGAATCTCATCAACAGCCACCGTATCATTTTCGTTGATCACCGGCACCACCCCGAGATCCAGCAAAGTGCGCAAAGTACTACGAGCATTGAGATAACGGCGACGATCAGAAAGATCTTCGTGAGTCAAAAGTACCTGGGCAGTATGGATGCCAAAACGCTGAAAATAGGACTCATAGGCCTGCACCAGCCCCATCTGTCCAACGGCGGCGGCGGCCTGCAGCTGATGCAGCTCGTGAGGGCGACTCTTCCAGCCCAGGCGTTTCATGCCCTCCGCCACCGCACCAGAGGAGACCAGTATCACCTGCGCGCCAGATTGACGCAGCAGTGCAATCTGCTCCACCCAGGAGGCGATGATTTCGTGGTTCAAACCACGGCCATCATTAGTGACTAGCGAGCTGCCAACCTTAACAACCCAGCGCTTCGAACGTCCTAACTGTGCACGATATGACATGATCCGGTATCACTCACTAACGCCATCATCCAGATCCGGGGCAACACTCACCACCTCATCCGACGGGTAATTAAGCGGGTGCGCCTCCAGATGCTCCATAATTTTATATGTCATTAGCTGAGTCCCTTCTTTGCTGATGGCGGCAATTTCAAACACAGGCCCCTGCCAATTGAGACGCTCAACAATGCCGCGACAACGAGCCTCTCGCTCATCCTCTGGCACCAGATCAATCTTATTCAATACCAGCCAGCGCTCTTGTGCCGCCAATTCAGGGCTAAAACGCTCCAACTCAGCGGCGATCATACGCACATTCTCAGCCGGATCACTCTCATCAAAAGGAGCCACATCCACCAGATGCAGCAACAGGCGGGTACGAGAAAGATGCTTGAGGAACTGAATGCCAAGTCCCGCCCCCTCCGCCGCCCCTTCAATCACTCCCGGCACGTCGGCAACCACAAAGCTGCGCTCAAGATCGACACTCACTACACCAAGGTTTGGATAGAGAGTAGTAAAAGGATAGGGTGCTACCTTGGGACGTGCGGCAGAGACAGCGCGGATGAAGGTCGACTTACCCGCATTGGGCAATCCCAGCAAACCCACATCGGCCAGTAATTTCAGCTCCAGGCGCAAATGACGCATCTCACCTGGCGTACCTGGCTTGGATTGGCGCGGCGCCCGATTGACACTGCTCTTGAAGCGGGCATTCCCGATGCCATGAAAACCGCCCCTGGCAACAACCAACTGCTGCCCCACCTTTACCAGATCACCAATCACCTCTTCGGTATCGGTATCGATCACCATGGTACCTACCGGCACACGAATCAGCAGGTCCTCACCGGCAGGGCCAGTACAGTTACTACCCATGCCATTATCACCACGTTTGGCACGGTAATCGCGCACGTGGCGGAAATCAATCAGCGTATTAAGCCCTTCATTGGCAACCAGAATGACACTGCCGCCATCACCACCATCGCCACCGTTAGGGCCACCAAAGGGGATGAACTTCTCACGCCGAAAACTGACACAGCCGTTACCGCCATCGCCCGCCTGGACCCGAATGATTACTTCGTCAACAAATTTCATGATTTCGCTTTCATGGTTTCTCAGAGCGCGCCAGACAGATCGGCGCACAGGTTACGGAACAGACATAAACAAAAAAGCCCCGTCAAAGACAGGGCCTATTCAACATGTAGCAGCAGAGTCCTCGCTTACGCAGGAACCACGTTTACATACTTGCGCATCTTAGCGCCTTTTTCTACAAATACTACCTTGCCTTCAACCTTGGAAAACAGGGTATGGTCATGACCGAGTCCAACATTCAATCCAGGGTGAAAACGGGTGCCGCGCTGACGTACAATAATATTGCCCGCCTGAACCAGCTCACCACCAAAGACTTTAACGCCAAGGCGCTTAGACTCTGAATCGCGACCGTTGCGACTACTACCACCAGCTTTTTTATGTGCCATTGTCTATATACCTCTTTAACTCACTGATAATCAGCCGACTATGCCGGTAATTTTCAGCTCGGTGTAAGCCTGACGATGCCCCATCTGCTTGCGCGAATGTTTACGACGACGGAATTTAACAATCCTGATCTTGTCTCCACGACCGTGACTGTTTACCATCGCCATCACTTTGCCACCCGCAACGAGAGGAGCACCGATTTTGATATCATCACCATTGGTAATCATCAAAACCTGATCGATTTCAATGGTACTACCCGCTTCTGCAAGTAATTTTTCAACTCGCAATACGTTACCTTCGGTAACGCGATACTGCTTGCCACCAGTCTTTATGACAGCGTACATGCCGTTTTCTCCAACACTTGACGCCCGGAGCTGAAGCTCCAAGGGCAAAAAACCGTACTGACTTTGCTAAGAGGCCGAATTCTAGCGCTTGATTGACACTTCGTCAAATCAATAAATCGTTATTTGAACACTTGTAAGACATTATCATTCACTTCTACAATGGCCGCACTTATGCCTATATCACAAAATCATACTCTCAAAAACGCTGACAATCGGCTCATTCCTGATCTCAGCACTGTTGCGGCACTTATGCGCGACGACATGACCGCTGTTAATGCCGTGATCCAGAAACGGCTGCAATCGGAGGTTGTTCTGATCAATCAGATGGGCCATTACATCATCAACAGTGGTGGCAAACGCCTGCGGCCACTGCTGGCGCTGCTGTCAGCACGTGCCTTTGGCTACAACGGCACCCATCATCTTGATCTGGCGGCAATTGTTGAATTTATTCACACCGCCACACTGCTTCATGACGATGTGGTGGATGGCTCTGAACTGAGGCGTGGCCGCGAAACCGCCAACAACATATGGGGCAACGAGGCGAGTGTGCTGGTAGGGGATTTCCTCTATTCACGCTCCTTTGAGATGATGGTGGAACTAAAAAACATGCGGGTCATGGAGATTTTGGCCCATGCGACCAATACCATCGCTGAAGGTGAGGTGCTGCAGCTGCTTAACTGCCACGACCCCGAGACCAGCGAAGAACGTTACATGGATGTGATCCACTCCAAGACAGCCAAGCTGTTTGAGGCGGCCACTCAACTGGGAGCAGTCATCAGCGGTCGTAACACCGCCGAGGAACGGGCAATGGCGACCTACGGCATGCACCTTGGCACTGCTTTCCAGCTGATTGATGATGTGCTGGACTACAGCGCAACGGCGTCAGATATGGGCAAAAATGTTGGCGACGACCTTGCCGAAGGCAAACCAACCCTGCCACTGATCTACGCCATGCGTGTTGGCACACCACAACAAGCGGCCATCGTTAGCAAGGCTATCGAAAACGGTGGGCACGAGCAGATCGCTGCGGTGATGGAGATTATTGAGTCGACAGGGGCCATCACCTACACCGCCAAACTGGCACAACAGGAGGCTGACAAAGCGGTAGCGGCCATCGCTGACATTGTTCCCGCCAGCCCCTATAAAGACGCGCTTTATACCCTGGCGGAGTTTTCCGTCAACAGGGCCTACTAGGCCAGTTCGGAGTGTAGCTCAGCCTGGTAGAGCGCTGCCTTCGGGAGGCAGGGGCCGGAGGTTCGAATCCTCTCACTCCGACCATAAAAATCAGTTAGCTACGATGCCACCGCAGGTATTGACACATAACTCCTCTGATACGCCCGCAAATAAACAATCGTTGCAATCAACCGTCACCCGCAGCGAAAATGCTTTATTATGGCCCTTGGATGTCGGATAAAATATCCTGACGTAGTAACCTGAGAATGAAAATATGACTTACTGTGTAGCTGTCTCAGTCGACGATGGTTTGATTTTCTGTTCCGACTCGCGCACCAATGCCGGACCGGACATGATCTCGGCCTATAGCAAGATGCATATATTCAAACCGTCGTCAGACCGAATATTTGTGGTTCTGACTGCCGGTAATCTCGCCACCACCCAAGCGATCATCAGCCGCCTGGAGCATGATCAGGAAGATCCGGATACCGACAGCCTCCTCAATTGCAAAAAGATGGTCGATGCTGCCCGTTATGTCAGCCAGGTGAGCCGTGATGAGCAGAGCAACGCCACCGAGATGACTGCCGCCGCCAGTATTGATACAAAATGTTCCCTCATATTCGGCGGCCAGATTAAGGGGCACCCCCCTGCTATTTTTATGATCTATTCAGCGGGTAATTTTATTACCGACTCCACGGAACACCCGTTTATACAGATTGGTGAGAGTAAGTACGGCAAGCCTATTCTGGATCGTATCATCACCCGCAAAACCTCCCTTGAAGATGCGGCCCGTTGTGCCATTGTTTCCATGGACTCCACGATCAAATCCAACGCTACCGTAGGTCCGCCTATTGAAGTGCTCATCTACGAAAACGATACCTTTGATAACGACCACTACATTCGCATGGACGAAGATGACCAGTATCTGCGCGACGTCCGACAGGCCTGGAACGAGGCCCTCAAACTCTCATTTGCCGAGCTGCCAAAATTTGAATGGGAAAAACGTACCCACGCTGTCACCAACGTGCGCCCAATGATGCATGACATAAACAAATAACAATCTGGAGGGATCCGCCATGTCGATCCGTGTCGCCATTCGTCATAAAACAGTTTACGAATTCGACCGGCCGGTGGGTCTCTCACCCCATCTGGTACGTTTGCGTCCTGCAGCCCACTGCCGGACGCCGATTCATAGCTACAGCCTCAAAGTCACGCCGGAAAAACATTTCGTCAACTGGCAGCAAGATCCTTTTGGTAACTTTGTTGGTCGCTACGTCTTCCCGGATAAAATCACCCAACTCACCATCGATGTCGAGCTGATTGCCGAGATGACGGTGATCAACCCGTTTGATTTTTTTATCGAAGAGCACGCCGAAACGTGGCCCTTTGAGTACGATGCAGCACTGGCCCAAGACCTCTCCCCTTATCTTAAAACCGGTGACAACGGCCCGCTATTACGCGCCTGGGTAGCCACGATTAAGCGCGATGCCACACCTACGGCCAATTTTATTGTTCAGCTCAATCAACGCTTGCAGCAGGAACTCAACTATCTGATCCGCATGGAACCAGGGGTACAGAGCTGCGAAGAGACACTGCAATCGGCCACAGGTTCGTGCCGCGACAGCGCCTGGCTACTGGTGCAGATCATGCGCCATCTAGGGCTGGCGGCGCGTTTTGTCTCTGGTTATCTGGTACAGCTCACTGCTGACGTCAAGGCGCTCGACGGCCCCTCCGGCACGGAGAAGGACTTTACCGACCTGCACGCCTGGGCCGAGGTCTTTATCCCCGGTGCTGGCTGGATCGGCCTCGATCCAACTTCTGGCCTCTTCGCTGGTGAGGGCCACATTCCACTCTCCTGCACCCCTGATCCCGGCTCCGCCGCACCGGTCACGGGTCTGGTTGATCCATGCCAAACCACGCTCCATTTCGAAAACAGCGTCACCCGCATTCACGAAGACCCACGTGTCACCAAGCCTTACAGTGAAGAGGCGTGGCAACAGGTGCTGGCACTGGGTGATCAGGTCGATCAACAGCTGCAAGAAGATGACGTGCGCCTGACCCAAGGTGGCGAGCCGACCTTTGTCTCCATCGACGATATAGATAGCGCCGAGTGGAACACTGCCGCACTCGGGCCACACAAAGAGCGTCTCGCCCGCGAACTGCTGCAACGGCTGCGTGACCGTTTTGCCCCCGGTGCCCTGCTCCACCACGGCCAGGGCAAGTGGTATCCTGGAGAACAGCTGCCACGCTGGGCCTACAGCTGCTTTTTTCGCAGCGACGACGAACCGTTGTGGCACGATTTAGCACTGCTCTCACCAACCAAGCCAGCCGCTGCCGGCATCACCGAGGCTCAGCGCTTTGCCCAAAATCTGATGCGTAAATTGGGATTGAGCGATGCCAACATCGCCCCTGCCTATGAAGACGCCAGCCACTATCTACGCACCGAGTCGGCCCTGCCAGAGGATGTTGATCCACTGCAAGCCGACCTCAAAGACCCACTTGAGCGCCGTCGACTGGCCAAACTACTGAACAAGGGACTGAATGAGATCACAGGTTACGCCCTGCCACTCAGCTGGTCCTCTGATAAAAACCGCTGGCACAGCGCCCCCTGGACACTACGCCGGGGGCAACTGATACTCTTCCCCGGCGATTCACCCATGGGCTTTCGCCTACCGCTCGATTCACTGCCGCGTGAGTCGCGCCGCAAAATCGAACCACCCCGCGACAGCTTTGAGCCACGCACACCGCTCATCTCGGCCAGCGAAATTGCACGGCGCTACAGCGTGCTCGAACCGGCATCCGCCGTCGCCCCATTGATCCATGAACAACCAGTGACCGACGAGGAGGGCATCAACGAAATCGTCCCTCAGACTTCCCTCTGCATCGAGCCACGCAACGGCCGCCTGTGGGTATTCTTGCCACCGCTGACCCACCTCGAACACTGGGTTGACCTGATTAGCGCACTGGAAGCAACCGCCAGAGAGTGCAAGATTGCAATTGATATCGAAGGCTACGAACCACCCAGCGACCCACGCCTGCGCAAACTGGCTGTCACCCCTGACCCCGGCGTGATCGAGGTCAACATCCACCCGTCGGGCAGCTGGCGGGAGCTGGTGCAGAACACCGAGATCCTCTACGAAGAGGCACGCCTGACTCGATTAGGCACAGAAAAATTCATGATCGACGGTCGCCACACAGGTACCGGCGGTGGCAACCATGTGACGTTAGGCGCTGCCAACCCAACCGACAGCCCCTTCCTGCGTCGTCCCGACCTGCTGGCCAGCCTATTGCTCTACTGGCAGCACCACCCGTCGCTCTCCTACCTCTTCTCCGGTCTCTTTGTCGGCCCCACCTCGCAGTCGCCACGTGTCGACGAGGCGCGAGATGATGCGCTCTACGAGCTGGAAATCGCGGTACAACAGCTAGCGCCGGGCGAGACAACCGAGCCCTGGCTGGTCGACCGTCTGTTCCGCAATATTCTGGTGGATATCACCGGCAATACCCATCGTGCCGAATTTTGCATCGACAAGCTCTATAACCCCAACGGTCCAACTGGACGTCTGGGCATTCTCGAATTCCGCGCCTTTGAGATGCCACCCCACTGGCGCATGAGCGCCGCCCAGATATTACTGATGCGCGCCCTTGTTGCCAGCTTCTGGCGCAAACCGTTCCGCGCCCGCCCGGCACGCTGGGGCACGGCACTGCATGACCGCTTTATGCTACCCCACTACCTGCAAGAGGATTTCAGTCAAGTCATGGCGGATTTAAACGAGGCTGGTTTCAACTTCGACGCCGTCTGGTTTGCCCCGTTTTTTGAGTTCCGCTTCCCTCACTGTGGTGACATTCGGAAACAGGGGATCGAGCTCACACTACACGGTGCCATTGAACCGTGGCATGTATTGGGCGAGGAGATCAGCTCACAAGGCACGTCCCGTTTTGTTGACTCATCGGTAGAGCGCCTCCAGGCCAAGCTCAAAGGTTTCAACCCTGAACGCTACTGCCTAACCTGCAACGGTCGTCGTGTGCCTCTACAGAAAACAGAGGTGAACGGTGAGTATGTCGCAGGGGTTCGTTTCAAGGCGTGGCAACCCACCTTTGGCCTGCATCCAAAACTTGCACCCGACGCACCGTTGATATTTGACATCGTCGACCTGGCCAACCACAAAAGCATCGGTGGCTGTACCTACCATGTTGCCCACCCCAGCGGCCGTAACTACGAACAGTTGCCAGTCAACGCCAATGAGGCCGAGGCGCGCCGCATTGCCCGTTTCTGGGATCATGGCCACACCATCGGGCCTATGCTACCCGCGAATGAGCAACCCAATCCCGATTTTCCCTGCACCCTGGATCTACGTTTTCGGCCCTAACGCCATCAAACAAGCCCCGGCGACTTACCATCAAACGCCGGGGCTACCGCATCACGAGGGGCTGTGAACAATCAAAAAGGTACGGACGCTGCTACTCCCGCGTCACCAGCTCAAAACCGGCTGGCACTTCAAATACACTATCACGTACCGCTTTGATCTCAACATTGGTCACATCATAGATATAACGAAACACAGGCTCATTGGCGCTAGGCATAAACATCTTTTTTGCCTGCTTGCCGATACCCTCCGAGGCTGTCTCTTTCAGCGCAGCCAGCGGATTTGACCAGTCAAGCGCCCCCTTCGCAACAGCCGGTTTAGGACACGCCTTTTGTTCCAGATACCACTCCACCTTTATCGACATAGGATACCCCTCCGCCTTGGCCAGCTCACGCGTTACCGGGTCCTGCCAGTTTTGATCTTTTTTCGAGGTATCCCCAGAAAAGGCCGACAATGCCATAAAGAGTTTGTCTGGCAGATACATCGCTAATGGATTATGGCTCTGCTTCACTTTTGCAAGATACGCTTGGGTCGCCTTGCCGTTAATCTGCCAGCTCTCCTGCATCGTTGCAGTTGGCTCCGTATTCCAGAAAACAAGGTTTAATCTGTTTCTATCAACACGCCCTTTTTCATCTTTATACTCAATCAGCCATGTTCCTTTGTACTCCTTGGACATATAACCCGCCAGCTCACGCTTTTGCCCCGTGGCATTCACAGAGAAGGTGTTTTCAGCCAACGTCAACTTACAATCAACCGCACCATCAGGATCATAGTCAAACTGCTCATCATCGTCATCATCCTGGCCCTGACCAAGCTGTGCCAGAATATTAAATCCGCACCCCGCCAATGGGCATTCAATATACTTTTTATCATCTTTTTGTTGCAGTAAAACCCAGCGCAGGTTTTTATCCATTCTGAATATGGTGGTATCTTTTAAATCACCGAAAAACTTACGCGCCATCCATGAGCCATACTCACCATCCATGGCAATAACCCGTTTATCCTCCTGAGTAAAAACAGTTTGGGTAAACGTATAATCGGGAAGAACAGCGCCATTCACCACCCCCTTTGCATTAAAGACCACTGTCTTGTTCTGCGGCGAGTTATCCTCAACACTCTGTTTAGTCGCTGTGCCACACGCAGTTAAAGAGGCTACCATCAGCACGACAAACGATTTTTTCATATCCTATTCCTTGTCGAAAAATTATTATTATCCCCGCGGCAACAGCTCCCTGGCCACGCTCAGGCCATGGTATGTTTTTCACAATCTGTTTTCAATTGATAACCGCCCCAGAAAACAACTCATGAACACACCAGTATCATGTTTTTACCATTCACCAAATCCCACACACATGGGATACAAAAACAAAAAGGCCACTAGTGTGATCCACTAGTGGCCCATGACAATACTCCACTCAAAACATCACGCCAGTCTATGCAATCTGTTTTATACCATGCTAATCCAAACAATTTTCCAGACACTAAGCAAAAAAAGGGTGCCGCGACAATTGTCCACGTTCAAAAACAGACCAATCCCTGCTATTGATTACGAAAATAGGTATCTGCAATCGCCGTATGTAACTGACCTACCCCCATCTGAAACTGGTCAATAAATTTATGCAGCCCACTACGTTTGAGTTTTTTTGTATTCACCGCCTGCAGATCTTTAAGTAGACTATTTAAAGATTCTCTCGGCACTTCTGACTTATGAATTGCGGAGAAGCAGCGCTCCATCTCTTCCAGACAGTGGCCCATGGAACGTGGAAAATCACGCCGGTGCAGTAGATAATCAAGCACATTGACACCATTCACACCCAAAAATCCTTGCTGACGATAGGCCTGGAAAGCGTTTAACGACTTCAACACACTGATCCAGCGCACGGTGGCAAAGGCCGGATTAAAATCATCCTCTTCCGACAATAATTTAGCGGCGGCCATATCAATAATACGACTGCTCATATCTGCGCGTTCCAGATTACGGCCGATACGTAAAAATTGATATGCATCATCATGTGGCAGTGTGCCCATCATAATCCCTGTCATGGTCTGGCAGAGACGAATCAGGCCGCTCATAAATTCACTACGTTTACGCCGACTGATCGCCGACTTGGAGTTCTCAGTAAAATAAAGGAACAGCTCATTTGCCTGCTCCCATACCTCATTAGGCACAATGTCGCGACTGACACGTGCGTTTTCACGTGCTGCATTAATACAAGTAACAATAGCGCCCGGATTACGTGTATCAGAAATCAGGAAACGCATTACCGTGCGCTCATCCGTTTTGTCTGGATAGTGCTCATTGTAGAGCGCCTCAGCACCGACCACATTCAATAACTCATACCAGCCAATCTCTACGTCACGGGGCATATCCAGCAACAGATTGGTCATACTGTTAATCAGCCGTGCGGTATCTTCCACACGCTCCAGGTAACGCGCCATCCAATATACATTTTCAGCCACACGCGATAACATTATTTATCCCCCACATCAACAACCCAGGTATCTTTACTACCACCACCTTGTGATGAGTTAACCACTAGTGACCCTTCCGGCAGTGCAACACGACTCAGACCACCGGTCGTGGTATAGCTTTTTTTCCCCTGTAACGTAAAGGGGCGTAAATCAACATGGCGCGGGGCCACCCCAGACTCGACCAAAGTGGGCACAGTGGAGAGCGCAAGTGTTGGCTGGGCAATATAGTTACGTGGATCATGTTTGATCAATGCAGCAAATTCTTTAAGCTCTTTTTTAGTTGCATGGGGGCCGATCAACAGGCCATAACCCCCCGACTCATTGGCGGGTTTAATCACCAGTTCTGCCAGATGATCCAATACATAACTACGGTCATCATCTCGCATACAGAGATAGGTTGGCACGTTGGGTATAATTGGCTCTTCATCCAGATAGTAACGAATCATATCGGGCACAAACGCATACACCACTTTGTCATCCGCCACACCTGCACCCGGTGCATTGGCAATAGCAACATTACCTTTACGCCAGGCGCGCATTAACCCTTTCACCCCTAACGCAGAATCCTTTCGGAACTCTTCAGGATCAAGAAAATCATCATCAATACGACGATAGATAACATCAACACGTTTCATGCCATAAATCGTCCGCATGTAGACACAGTCATCACTATCCACAACCAAGTCACTGCCTTGCACCAACTCAGCGCCCATCTGCTGTGCCAGATAACTGTGTTCAAAATAGGCAGAGTTATAAATACCCGGTGTTAGTACCACCACCTCGGGCACATCACCTTGACGCGGTGAAATGGCCACCAACATCTCATATAGCTGTGTGGTGTAATCATCCACCGGCAAAATATCGATATCGGCAAACAGCTCAGGAAAAACACGCTTCATCACATGGCGGTTTTCCAACATGTAGGAGACACCAGAAGGGACACGCAAATTGTCTTCCAGCACATATTGAGTGCCATCACCTCCGCGCACCAAGTCAGTGCCACAGATATGTGCCCAGACACCAAAAGGGGGCGAAACACCTTCGCACTGTTTACGATAGTTACGTGCGCCGGCCAATACCTCTCGTGGGAAAACACCATCTTTCACAATCTGCTGTTTATGATAAAGATCATCAATAAACAAATTAAGCGCCTGCAGCCGCTGTTTGAGTCCACGGTCCGTTTTTGCCCACTCTTTGCTGCTAATCATCCGTGGAATCAGATCCAGCGGCCAGGAACGATCGATGTTGTTGCCTTCGCTATAAACAGTAAACGAGATGCCCAAAGCCTTGATTGCCAGATCAACCGCCTGCTTCAACTCAGTTAATTCAGCATCATTTAATTTTGAAAAATAACGACACAGAACCTGTGCCACACGACGTGGATTGCCTTTACTGGATATCAGTTCGTCGTATCCTTTACCCGGATCATAATTTTTAAAATCAATCGACATACACTGCCCCATAAATAGTTTTCATGTTCATTATAAGCACGATGCGTGCCCAAATAAAAGTTGACCGCTGACAAATCACCCGCTACACAAGCATGTTCACCTGCACATTCACCAACAACCGCGGCATCGTTGCATCTGGCCCCAGAAAGCTGCCCGATACTGGCGGCACTGACTCTGGGTCGCGTGCAACGGCAACCGCTATATGTCGATTGCCGGTCACCACACCAGACGTCGGATCAAACCCTTTCCAACCGGTACCGGGTAGATAAACTTCCGCCCAGGCGTGGGTGGTAGCATTACCAGCCTCTGTTGCTGGCGCGTGTAAATAACCACTGACAAAACGGCTGGCCAAACCCAGACAGCGGCACGCCTCAATAAAAAGCGTGGCGTAATCGCGGCAAGAACCACTGCGCTGTACTAGCGTCTGTGTCGGCGATTGAACCCCCGCCTCCTCTCTTACCTGATATAAAAACTGGCTGTTGATGGTCTGATTCAATTTCAATAACAGACCAAAGGTCTGCATGCCATACAGCCCCAATGGCAACAACCACTCGTTGATAATATGCCGATCATTGGGAAAGATCAGCTGCTGATACGCCGCCAAATCAGCCTGTTCATCCAGCGCGTAGTTAAAAGGAAAATTAACTGCATAGTCGTCAACCAGAAAATCGTAAGGTGCATGGTCAAAGTGCTGGATAACCACCTCACTGGCTATGGTTAACTGCATTGAGCGGCCCTGAAAATTGACCAGTGCCAGAGAGTTATCAAATACATCACGCTGCCATTTAATATTGTACGTGGGTGTAATATCCAGCTTTGACGATTCAATACGTACATCATGTCCCTCGCGTGGGCGTAATAACAACCGATGCTGCTTGAGCACCACAGGAGTGGAAAAAATATATTCCGTCAGATGTTTAATACGCAATCGCTGCATCATAATTAATCAGGTGCCTCATCCAGCATCGCCACATGGACGGACATCGTCCGTGGATATAACACAGGGCCAAACTGGTTGAAGATGGCCACATCCGCAGCATCACGCCCATAAGCTACCGTGATACGACCACCACAAGGATGGGGCTGGGTTGCATCAAAGGTATACCAGCGGCCCCCCACATATGCCTCAAACCAAGCATGAAAATCCATCGGTACCAGATTATGCAGATATCCCACCACCATACGTGCAGGGATACAGAGACCACGACAGAGCGCTATGCCTATGTGCGCGAGATCACGACACACCCCTTCACGCTGACGATTGACCTCTACCGCAGACAACTGAAAATGGGGGGAGTCTGGATTAAAATGGATATTATTACGTATCCAGCTCTCTATAGCGGCCACTTGATCGTAACCTGGCAAGGCCCCGGCAACAATCTCCTGGCCCAAATCGATAAACCTGTCCGCCTCACAATACCGTGAAGGCAGCAGATAGGTAAGCACCGCGTCAGGTAATGTCTGCACATCCTCAAAAGGAGCACCTGGATTGGTGATGATACCGTCGGCAATTAATATATCCGCCGAGGTATGTATGGAAAAAGTGCCCGGCGGTGCAACCAGCCGCTGGCAAAGATTCCCATACGTATCGGTGAACTCAACCGCCAGCACGCTGGGTTTCAATGTATAGGACTCGCGCGCCACCCATTGATTGAGTCCGCTGCGTGGACGCAGCATCAGGATAAACGGCGTATCAACGCTGACGTCAAAGGTAATATCACATCCAGTACGAAACCACACAACACTCTTCCTTTTGTTTACACACGGCAATCAGCATCGCCAAACAATACCGTTTAAACACGGCGGATTACACCAGAACAGCTCCACAGTAAACATACCGAAGCAGCCATTCCTGACTATACAGTCAACACTGCTACTGCCAGGGTACCAGCAGAACACCAACACCTAACACTGTCTGCGAATGGTTATAGTCAATCAGGCTCTCACCATAACCACTAAATAGCTGTACGTATCCCTTTAATGCACCAGAGATAGGAAAAGCCCAATCCAACTGCAAGGCACCACGTCGGCCACTCATGCTGTAACGACCGAGTATTGAATAGACATTGCCGTCATCCACGTAGGTCAAACGTGTATCACTTGACCCCAGATAATAACGAATATCGGGGTTGTCATCTTTTTTACTTTTTTCGGGCACCCTTAACCACGGACGCACACTCAGGGCAAACCGACCTCTTTCCAATCCAAACTCGCCGTACAATCTATTCCAGCTGCGCGACAACGGTAGCTCCCGTCCATTCGATTGATGCAAAAACCCAACGTTCAACATACGCCAGTGCCAACCCAGCAGAGTGCTATCTGTCCTTAGTGTGAGGATCACCTCTGGTTCATAGTTGGTTTCACGAAATGCGGCAGAGACAATATCGGTTCCATTATAAAGCTGCCAATTTGACTGCTGTGTATAACCAAACCAGAGGTCACCATTATTTTTAAACAACGTCTCCCATACCTTGAATTTAACGCTGAACTGAAATTTCGCCTCCGTCACATTCAGTGGCAGGTCATTAACTATTGAATGATCCTCTGTTGGACTGTTGGGTTTCAGATTCATCCGGTTGCTATATCTAACCGGCAGAAAATAGTTGGCGCGATATGGCTGGAGGTGAAAGGTACCCCGATTATGCTCCTCATTCAGCTCCCATATGCTGGTGAGTGACGGCTTTATCACCGGATTTTTTTTTATTTGAGAAACAACACTGTGATCGCCGCTACTGCCCTCTCTGAAACAGTCCAGCTGATCGGCATCGTTATCCATCAACAGGCAACGCGATGTCACATCAGCAGCACTGACATATGGTTGGCCACTGAACAATAAAAATAGAGTGGCGGCCGCCAGCACTACGATACGAGACATCACGCTAATCAAATCGCATTGAGATTACGATCAAACATCTCGATCCAGTGTGTGACCGGAGTATCCGTGCCGCCTTGCAGGTGGCTGAGACAACCGATATTGGCCGTGGCGATTATTACCGGCTTACCCGCCTCTAATGCAGCAAGTTTGTTACTGCGTAACTGCCGCGACAACGTCGGCTGCGTCAACGAATAGGTGCCAGCAGAACCACAGCAGAGGTGAGGGTCCGCCACCTCCGTCAATTGATAACCACACTCCCGTAGCAGAGACTCCACCCGCCCCGGTAGCTTCTGCCCATGCTGAAGGGTGCAAGGGGAGTGAAAGGCAACGGCAACCGGCTGGGCCAGACGAAACCGGGCCACCACCGCCTCGCGCTCTGCCAGCAATACCTCCACCGGATCACGTGCCAACTCAGCCACCCGCGCCGCCTTGGCGGCATAGTCGGGATCATCCCGCAGCAGATGGCCATACTCTTTCACCACCACACCACAGCCACTGGCAGTGACAACAACTGCCTCAGCCCCCGCTTCAATCGCCGGCCACCAAGCGTCGATATTACGCCGGGCAAACGCCAAGGTACGCGCCTCGGCGCTAAGATGGTGGCTCACTGCACCACAACAGCCTGAATCAGGGGTCTGCAGCAGGGAGATGCCGATGCCATTAAGCACCCGCGCCAGTGCCGCATCAATAGTGGGGGCCAGCGCCGGTTGCACACAGCCACCCAGCGCCACCATTGTCCGAGAGTGACGTACTGCTGGCCATATCGGTGGCGCTGTCGCAATGGGAATAGCGCGGCGCAACTTCATTGGCAACAGTGGTCGCACTGCCTGTCCAATACGTAATAACAGACCAAACCGTGCTTTATAGGGGATCACCGCCATCAACAACCGACGGGCCAGACGCTGGTTCAGCGGCCGCACCACCCGCCGCTCACTCTCGGCGCGGCCAATATCCACCAGACGGCCATACTCCACCCCCGATGGGCAGGTTGTTTCACAAGCGCGACAAGTAAGGCAGCGATCAAGATGGCCCTGAGTCTTCCGGCTCACCTCGTTCCCTTCCAACATCTGTTTGATCAGATAGATCCTACCTCGCGGCCCATCCAGCTCATCCCCCAGCAACTGGTAGGTAGGGCAGGTAGCAGTGCAAAAACCGCAATGTACACAGCTGCGGATAATACGCTCAGCCTCGCTGCCGGCAGCGGTGGCACCAAACTGTTCAGAGAGTTGCGTCTGCATCAAAAGTCTCTATATAGAAGGCTAGGGTTAAAAATGCCGCCGGGATCAAACGCCGTCTTAATACGCCCCTGCATCTGCATCATCGCCGCCGCAGGCGGTTGCTGAGGTTCGACGTCACGATCACCGCCGCGAAACAGGGTGGCGTGGCCACCCACACTCGCCGCCGCCTGACGGACCAGCTCGACCGAGGCGTCGCTTCGCAGCCAGCGCTGCGCCCCGCCCCACTCGATCAACAACTCGCCGGGCAGCTCCAGCAACGGTGTGGCGGGCGGCAGGGAGAGTCGCCACAGCGGCCCATCTCCAGCAAAAAAGGGGTGGCTCTGATCCCGATATCGATCCCAAAAATGGTCTGCCGCCTCCACCACCTCACCCCCGAGCATTGCCTGCGCCGCTCGCAGCGCCGATACTGCACCGGAAAGTCGCAGGTAGAGCTGCCCCTCCCCATAGAGCATGGCCGAGAGTGGCAACGGCTGGTTTGAGAGGCGGACCATCTCCGCCACCACCGCCTGCGGCCCCACGGCAAAGACGAGTGTCAACGACTGCTCTGGGCGTGGCAACACCTTCAGCGACACCTCCAGCAACAGACCCAGGGTGCCAAAGGCACCGGCCATCAGCCGCGCCACATCAAAACCGGCGACATTTTTCATCACCTCACCGCCAAAACGGAGGGTCTCGCCCTGACCGTTGACCATGCGACAGCCAAGCACAAAATCACGCGCCGAACCGGCATAAGGGCGACGCGGCCCCGAAAAACCAGAGGCAATCGCCCCACCAATGGTCCCCATACCACCAAAGCGGGGAGGCTCAAAGGCAAGCATCTGACCATGTTCAGCCAGTAGCGTCTCAATCTCCACCAGCGGCGTTCCAGCTCGGGCGGTGATCACCAGCTCAGTTGGCTCATAACTGACCACGCCCCGATGGCCCGTCAGCGCCAGTGGTATCGCCGCCACACGGCGACCATAAAAGCCTTTGCTACCACTGCCCACAATGTGGAGGGGTCGCCCCTGCTCATAGGCAGCACGAACCTGCTGCTGCAATACCTGCCCCAGATCCTGATCCAAATCCTGCCCCATCAAAACCGCTCCAGCTCAGGAAAGGGTAACTTACCGCCGTGAACGTGCATCCCCCCCAGCTCGGCACAGCGATGCAGCGTTGGCACCGCCTTACCAGGGTTGAGCAGACCATCAGGGTCAAAGGCGTGTTTAAGGGCGTGAAATTGCGCCAGCTCAGGCGGGTTAAACTGGTGACACATCTGGTCGATCTTCTCCATGCCCACCCCATGTTCGCCGGTAATCGTACCGCCCACGGCGATACATAACTCAAGAATCCGCCCGCCAAACGCCTCCGTACGGGCCAGCTCACCCGGTTTGTTGGCATCGTACAGGATCAGCGGATGTAGGTTGCCATCACCGGCATGAAAGACATTGGCCACCACCAACCCATACTCACGGGACATCTCGCTGATCCGGACCAGCACCTCCGCCAGCCGCCGCCGGGGAATGGTGCCATCCATGCAGTAGTAGTCAGGGGCCATCCGCCCCACCGCCGGAAAGGCCGCCTTACGCCCGGCCCAGAGCTGGAGCCGCTCGGCCTCATCGCGGGAGCTACGCACATCAATCGCCCCCGCCTTCAGCAGCAGCTGACGGACGCAGCTGATCTGCTCCGAGACCTCCTCATTACCCCCATCCAGCTCGCACAAAATAATCGCCGCCGCATCCACCGGGTAACCGGCATGGCTATAGGCCTCGGCGGCACGGATGGCCAGGTTATCCATCATCTCCAGCCCGGCGGGCAAAATACCGGCGGCGATAATGCCACCCACCGCCTCACCGGCACGACCAATATCATCAAACGCCGCCAGCACTACCTGGGCGCGCTCCGGCTTGACCAGGAGTTTGACGGTGACCTCCACAATCACCCCCATCAACCCTTCCGAGCCATTAATCACTGCCAGCAGATCATACCCAGGGGCATCAAGGGTCGCACCGCCGATCACCAGCAGCTCACCGGCCATCGTCAGCAGTTTGATACCCAGCACGTTATGCACCGTCAACCCATACTTCAGGCAGTGCACCCCGCCCGAGTTCTCTGCCACATTGCCACCGATGGTGCAGGCGATCTGTGATGAGGGGTCTGGCGCGTAATAGAGCCCATGGCAGGCCACCGCCTGGGAGATGGCCAGATTACGCACACCGGGCTGGAGCCGGGCGATGCGGTTATCCGGATCAATCTCCAGAATAGAGGTAAATTTGGCCAGACTCAGCACCACACAACCGGGACTTGGCAGCGCCCCTCCCGACAGTCCGGTACCCGCCCCCCGGGCCACAACCGGCACCCGCCGCGCATAACAGAGCTGCAGGATCTGCTGCACCTGCTCCACCGTCTCCGGCAGACAGACCGCCAGTGGCAGGGCGCGGTAGACCGACAGCCCATCACACTCGTACGGATGCAAATCCTCTTTATCACAGAGCAGCGCACCGCGTGGCAACAGCAGCCGCAACGCCTCCAGCAGTGCGGTCTGTGGCGACATGGTCAGGAGAACCGCTGGCAGACCCGCGCCAGCGCCTCATCATCACCCACATTGCCAGGAAAAATCACCACCGGCAGCAAGGGAAAACGGGGGTGATCATCAGGACACCGCACCACCGAGACCCCCGCCTCCACCTGACCCAGCAGGCGGGCAGCGCTCAGCGCCAACCCCTCACTCAGCACATCGTTAGAGGTGATCCCCCCCTTGCTGATCAGAAATCCCAACGCCCGTGGCAACCCCCGCACCAGCGCCATCAGCAGCGCCGATATCGACTCGCCAAAGGCAAGCCGCTGCCGCGCATCGGGAAACACTACCTCACCACGCCGGGTATAGATCACCGCAGTACTGTCTGCCGCAAACGCCGTCTCGACCTGCGCCAGGGCCGTGTGCAGCAGCTCGTCATGTGCCCCCGGCAGGCGGCTGACGTCGATCTCGATGCCCGTCACCCCCGGCTCCTGTAGTAGCCGCGCCAACTGGCGGCTGGATTTCTCCACATGGGAACCCACCAGCACCGCGCCAGCCCGACCGCCACGGTTGAATTGGCCCATCGCCTCAGCCACCACCGGCTGCACCGGCAGATCGGCCAGCGCCTTCACCAGGCTGGCGGCACTGCGAAACAGGAACCGTTTGCCCTCACTGGCAGCGGCGCGTACAGCAGCAGTAAACCGGTTCAGATCGTCGTAACCCTGGGCATCCACAACACAACACTGGTTATTAGCCAGCGCCAGCAGGCGTGGCAATACCCCTTCTTTAATTGCATCAAGCGTCAGATGCACCACATCAGCCGCCACAATGCGGCCCTGGGTCTTCTCCTCGACATAGTCGGGCAGGTAACTGTGGTGATAACCAAACAGAGAATCACGGGCAAACTCCGTCTCATGCACCGGGGTATCAACACCGTTGACCTGCAGGTAGTGGGTACCGTTACGGGTGGTGCGCCCCCCCTCAAAAAAGGCTGGCACCAGAAAATGGGCGTCAAACGGGCCAAGCAGCTCCGCCATCACATCGGTCTCCACCGGATAGTGGCCACGCAAGGTCGAGTCAGAACGGCTCACCAGCACCGGGGTGATGCCGCTGCCCAGCAGCGCCTGTTGCAGATTGCAGCAGACCTCCCGCATCACCGCGGCAGCCCGTTCAGGACTCATGGCGCGGGTATTGGTCAGGATAAAAAAGAGCGGCGCACTGTCCGCCAGCCCGGCACGCAGCGTCTCCGTATCCCAGCGGGTCAACAGCAGGCAACCATGCACCGCCTGTGAGCCGGTAGGATCGTCATCAAGGACGATGATCTTGTTTTTTGTCATGTGTACATTTGCCCGCAGCTAAACAGCATGCTTTTCAGCACCCGTTTGAGTTTTTTGTTAGGTGCCTTCTATATATATAAAGCGACAACCATCCACCACCAAAGGCAGCAAAAGGTACAACAACTATAAACGAGTCAATCAATTTATCCGATTGATTCGGGGTATAACCCACCTGGGCAAGTTGATACTTTGATACCAATGCAAATATAACAAAGCATAAAAAGCCTGCGGCAATGGCACCGGAAAGAGATGCCAGAACTTTCACAGCACCTCCCAAAACCATATTTCTTTAGATTTAGAGTGGTCCGACCCAAGCCCAAATGTACCCACTCTCAGGTACATCTGAACGATAGATCGTGGGTGCGCCAACCGGAAGCCGTTCCACAGATCAATATGGTCTCCGCTACGGTTTCTAAATGACTCCCTTTTTCCATTCGTTGTTCTTTGCCAATAATCTTTGAAAAAAATGATCCCTTTTCTGCCATTTAACGCACTCTTAAACTCATTAGGTGTCACTTTGATCGATTTTTTCAAACCAGAAACAGGAAAACGCTTTAAGCCATTTGCCAACTCCTCCGCAGCCAGCACATGCCCACTAGAAATTTCGTGATGCCAGCAATGGCGAACACCTGGCAACAAGCCCGTTTTTACTCCACATGCAGCAAGCGCGACGCCTACCCGGATGGCGCATTGATCTGGAAAGTTCGGTTTCCCATCCACACTGCAAGGGTCATCTTCACCTGTAATTTGTGGGTGCGATTCCCACAGTTTTTTAAAAGTAACCATACCCCCTCCTTGCCCGCTACTCTGTTACACACTTAATTACTAACTGTGGCCACCAACCTTATACCGCCAAGGCCCGCGCTACCAATGCATCCGCCGTCAGGCCGTTAAGCGCCATAAGCTCCGCCGCTGAGGCCGTGGTATCCCCCCGCTTCCAGGCAAACTGATCACGCCGTGCGGCACGGCTCCGTAGCATAACAGGCTCCAGCGTGGCACTGGGGCCACCACTCACCCCGATCAGCAGGTCGCCATCAAACAGTGCATTAAAACCGCTATCGTCAAGAAACAGGCTGTCAGGCTCTGCACAGCCCTGCCAGGCGACATCACTGGCACGATAGAGGCGGCGTGGATTGACCACCGCCACCACCCGCACCCCACACCCCGGGGCCGCCAGCTGCTCAGCCGCTGCCAATACTGGTAACAGCACCATATCCCCCACCACGGCAAAGACTACCCTTCGATTGCCGGGACGATCAAAGAGTGTAATGGCTCCATCGTGCAGCGCCCGACGCCCCTGCTCCAGCGTGGTGCGGATCGGCAGGGGACTCTTGGAGGCAGTGATCACCACCCCTTTATTATAAGTATCCAGCGCCCAGGCATAGGCGACCTGGATCATGTTGGCATCCACCGGAAACAGCGGGAATATATTGCCATTACGCATCATCGCCGCAAAGTAGGCCTCAATCTCCGGCCGCTGATGGGTCCAGCCATTGCGCCCCTGTTCCAATGCGCCGGCGGTGAAGAGCGTGACGGTTGAGGGGGTCTTGCGGCGCAGCTCCGCCATCGCCTGGGTCACAGTCTGCCAGATCGGCAGGCCATTGATGGCAAAACTTTCATAGGAACACCAGAGCGTCCGGCTACCCAGTAGTGCCAGTCCGGCGGCCAGTCCGGCACAGGCATCTTCGTTCAGCGGCTCATAAACCTGGCCCGTTGGCCCTTGGTTGTAGAGTGCATCCACCGTCGGGTGGCGAATCTGTAGCGCTTCGTTGATGTTGCCAATGCCCGAGGCCTCGTTGCCATCGGCATTAGTCACCACAAAGCGGCAATCCTGACGCCCCACCTCTGCTACCAATACCCCCATGGCAGTGGTCGGGGCCTTGCTCTCACCCACGGCAAAATCTGTCAGCGTCAGAGGGCCAATCGGGGTCAGCGGCAATTCCGACTCGGTGACCGCCGTACGGGCGGATGGCCCACCCCCGGCGCGGCTGAAGTTGTCACGCACAATCTGCCACCCCTGGGGCGAGAGCGCACGACGCTTCAGCCCCTCAACCACCACCTCGTTTTCCAATGTATGTTGTGGGTAGAGGTTGTGGGATTTAGCCCCCAGGGCGTGTACACCCGCCCCTTTCAGCTGCTTGATGATAAAGACGGTCAACCTGCCCGCCAGCGCCGATTGTGCCGCCTGATCCATCCCCTCCAGCACCGCCGCCGTAAACGCCAGCCGCTGTGGCAGTGAAAAGCGGCTGCTATCGACAAACGCCCCGCTCTGGCCCGCATCATCAAACGGCTTGGCGTCCACCAGATAGACCTGCTCAAAACCGTGTCCCCTCCAGTAACTGATCAACGCCTCTTCGCTCAGGGTCGCCACCATGGAGTGGTGCTCCTGGCTATAACCATTCCAGATCAGCACCGGCAGAAAGTTGGTCACCGTGGGGTAGGCGATATGGAAGTGCATCATGGCATTCAACACATACGGCTCGCCCATGCCACCATCACCGATGGTGAAGGGGAAGAGTGTGCCAGGATGCAACAGCGCCCCGGCCATGGCAAAGTGCTGTCCCTGCCCCAGCGGCCCTGCCGGGGCCAGAATACCGGGGATAGCCCCTGAGAGATGGCCCAGTAACCCATGTTTTTCACGGTAACGGTCACGCAGCTGCTGAACCGTGCCGATCCCCATCGCCTCCAGCGAGGTATCCAGAAACATCGAACTGTAAAACCCGGGGGCGTGATGCCCCACCTCCGTCAGGATGTTGGTATGGCCAAGCATAATCAGCGCCGCATGTGCCTCGGCACTGCTGGCAAACCCGCCGGGGTGGCCAGAGGCCTTGGCCGCCGTCATCTGCAAAGTAAGGTAACGCAGGGCATCGGCCCCCAACAGGGTCTGGTACGCCGCACTGGCGCTACGTGGGTCGGCAACCGCCGATGCCCCTGCGCCAATCACCGCCTCTGCCGCATATTGGGCGTGGTCCGCCCAAGGTTCGCCAAAATATTGAATGCCTTCACAAAACGCCGGGGGCTGAATCGCCATAACCAAATCTCCTTATATTGATGATTTTGAACTTGCATCGATGCTATTCCAGAGAATACTATTCCGCAATACACAATACGTTTCACATTATGAAATACGCAATCTGAGATGAAAGCACCAGCCACTACCTCCATACAGGTGATCGATCGACTTGTTAGGCTACTCGACGCCCTTGGCCAGCAGGAGGCCCCGCTGAGCCTCAAAATAGTCGCTGCCGAGACCGGGTTACACCCCTCCACCGCCCACCGTATCCTGGCATCACTCATCCAACACCAACTGGTGGAGCGTAGCGAAGGGGGGCTATACCGGCTTGGCCCCCACCTGCTGACACTGGCCGCCCGCACCCAGCGCCCGTTTGACCCGCGCCGGGAGGCACTGCCGGTGATGGAGTGGCTGCGAAGCGAGATTGGCGAAACCGTCAACCTCACCCTCCGCGAAGGTGACGTACTGGTATACATAGAACGGGCCTTGAGCCAGAAGGCAATGCGGGTCGAGCAGATGATCGGCAGCCGCGCCCCGCTACACGTCACCGCCGCCGGCAAACTGTTTCTGGCTGACGAAGGGGCAATGGCCTGCGCCCGCTACACCCAGCACCACGGACTGGAGTCCTATACCGCCAATACCATCACCGACCCTGCCCGGCTTACTGCCTGCATCGAAGAGGCGCGCCAGCGCGGTTACGCCTTTGATGACGAAGAGGCGGAACCCGGTGTGGGCTGCATCGCCGTGCCCATCCGAGATGCCACTGGAAAAATGGTGGCCGGACTATCGGTATCAGCCCCCATCCAGCGCCGCAGTCCAGCGTGGCTGCCACGGGTGATAGAGGCGGGGGCAAAACTCTCCGCCCGGCTCGGCTATCAACCGAAAGACGGCTAAAAAGGCATCCAGGGCCGCCCCGCCACCGCAGGGCAATCGCTATTGCTGCACGCTAATTTATTGATCATAATAGCCCTTTATCGATTTCAGACACAGGCTGATCACCCCTTCCCTGAAATCGGCGGCTCACGCTCATACCAATCAGGCAACACTCCTATGCCACTATTCCGCCTGCTCATCATCACCCTGGTTATTGGGGTTGGTTTCTATATCTACCGCCGCCTCACCATGAAACCACCACCGCCCACCAACTCGACCCAGGTAAACTCAACCCACGCCGTCAAATGTGCGCTCTGCGGCCTGCATGTGCCTGATGATGAAGCGATCCGCCGTAACAACCAGACCTACTGCTGCCAGGACCACGCCGACAAATCACAGCCCTAACGGACTATAGTGCTGCCCATCACCACCGATAACTAAGGAACCTCTGAATAAATCCTCCGTTCGTGGTGAGCTTGTCGAACCATGAATAGAGGACAGTTAACAATCAATAGGTTATGTTGCCAGCCCTTCGACAGGCTCAGGGCGAACGGGGTTATTCAGAGGTTCCCTAACCATGTTTCAATTTTTGCCTTAAGGAAAAAGCAGAACGTTGATGGTCATAGAGACAGACAGACAGGCACACACCAACCCGGCCCATACCTGGCGACCACTGCGCCTCTTCAACCTCTATCGCCTGCTGCTCTCCAGCCTGTTTGTGGTGTTGGCTTTTTCCGACATCAGCATCAAACCGATTGGCGAATACACCCCCCCCCTGTTTAACAGCGTCGCTATCCTCTACCTGCTCTTTGCCATCGCCACCTGTTTTACCATTGGCAAACGGAACCCCCCATTCACCACCCAGGTCCATATCCAGACCATCACCGACATCATCGCCATCACACTGTTGATGCACGCCAGCGGCGGCACCGCCTCCGGACTCGGCATGTTACTCATCATCGCCATCGCCGCCAGCGCCATGTTGCTGGAGGGGCGCGCCGCGCTCAGCCTTGCCGCCACCGCCACCTTTTTCATGCTCGGTGAACACGCCTACTTCCAACTCAGCAACCCAGGACTCTCTGCCGCCTACACCCATGCCGGACTACTGGGAGCCACCTTTTTTGTCACCGCGCTCCTAACCCGTGTACTGGCACTGCGGATTCGCGAAAGTGAAGCGCTGGCCGCCAGACGGGGCATCGACCTGGCCAACATGGAACAGCTGGCCGAATATGTCATCCAGCGCATGCAGACCGGCGTTGTGGTAATCGACAACCGTGCCCAGATCTGGCAGATCAACGACTCTGCCCGCCAGCTACTGGGCATCACCCAGCTGCCCGAAAGACCATCACTCACCACCCTCTGCCCGGCCCTGGCGGAACAGTACCAGCGCTGGCAACACGAAGGCGAACGGCCACAACGGTTCCACAGTGACATTGCCGAACTACTACCACGCTTTGCGGCGCTGGGTGATGAGGCCAGCACACTGATCTTTCTTGAAGATACCAGCGCCCTGACCCAGCAGGCCCAACAACTCAAACTCGCGTCACTGGGGCGACTCTCCGCCAGCATCGCCCACGAAATCCGCAACCCACTGGGGGCCATCAGCCACGCCGGCCAGCTGCTGGCGGAATCGCCCCAGCTCGACAAACATGACCTGCGCCTCACCGACATCATCCGCAACAACAGCCAGCGCATGAACAACATCATTGAAAACGTACTCCAGCTCGGGCGTCGCAACCAGGCCAAACCAGAGACCGTTCCACTCAAACCCTGGCTGGAAAACTTTGTCGCCGAGCTATCCCGCGATCAGCAACTCGCCCCAGACCAGATACAACTCACCGTGGAACCAGAGACCCTGACCGCCGAGTTTGATACCAGCCAGCTCCACCAGATCCTCTGGAACCTCTGCCAGAATGGCCTCCGCCACGGCAAGGAACAGAGTGGCCACGCCCGGCTCACACTCACTGCCAAGGCGGTAAACAACACCACACCGCACCTCGACATCAGCGACAACGGCCCCGGCATCAGCCCCGGCGCACAGCAACAGATCTTTGAACCTTTTTTCACCACCGCCGCACAAGGCAGCGGACTGGGGCTTTACATCGCCAGAGAACTGAGCGAATGTAACCATGCCCATTTAAACTACCTGCCCGCCAGTGACGGTGGCAGCTGTTTTCGCCTGACCTTTGGCGATCCACGCAGACGAAGGACTCATTAAATGCATAGACGGCCACTCGCACTCATCGTCGACGACGAACCCGACATCCGTGAACTCCTCACCCTCACCCTGGAGCGCATGGCCATCGACTGCCACAGCGCCCCCGACCTGATGCAGGCGCGCAAACTGCTGGCCGGCCGCCATTACGACTTCTGCCTCACCGACATGCGCCTGCCCGACGGTGACGGCATCGAACTGGTCCGGGATATACAACGTCACCACCCCGACACCCCCGTCGCCATGATCACTGCCCACGGCAACATGGAGGCCGCCGTCACCGCACTCAAGGCCGGGGCCTTTGACTTTGTCTCCAAACCCGTCGACCTGCACGTCCTGCGCAACCTCGTCAGCACCGCACTCAAACTGCACAAAGGGGAAGACACCCCCCAGGAGCGCCGCAGCCGTGACTCACTGCTGGGTGAATCAGAAACGATGCGCCAGATCCGCCACAAAATTGCCAAGGTGGCACGCAGCCAGGCCCCCATCTATATAAGTGGCGAATCGGGCAGTGGCAAAGAGCTGGTCGCCCGCCTCATCCATGAAAAGGGGCCACGCGCCGCACTGCCCTTTGTCCCCGTCAACTGCGGGGCCATTCCTGAAGCGTTAATGGAGAGTGAATTTTTTGGCCACAAAAAAGGCAGCTTCACCGGTGCCCACAGCAACAAGGATGGACTCTTCCAGGCCGCCGACGGTGGCACACTGTTTCTGGATGAGGTGGCCGACCTACCCCTGCAGATGCAGGTCAAACTGCTGCGCGCCATCCAGGAAAAATCGATTCGCCCCATCGGCGCACAGCAAGAGTTCTCCATCGACGTACGCCTGCTCAGCGCCACCCACAAAAACCTTGCTGAATTAGTGGCAGCAGGCACCTTCCGCCAGGATCTCTTTTACCGCATCAACGTCATCGAACTGCACGTGCCCAGCCTGCGTCAACGCCGTGACGACATCCCCATGCTGGCAGAACACTGCCTGAAAAAAATCAGCCGCAGCATGGCGCTGGACAAACCCACCCTCTCACCCGCAGCACTTGCCGCACTCCAGACCTACCACTTTCCCGGCAACGTACGTGAACTGGAAAACATCCTCGAACGCGCCCTGACACTCTGCGAAAAAAACACCATCCAACCAGAAGATCTGCACCTGCCACACGCAGCCGAGAACAGGGAGCATGACCTGGAAAGCCAACCCCTCGACACCTATCTCGACCACCAGGCCCGCGACGTCATTGAAAAGGCATTGATAGAAACCAAATACAACAAAACCGCCTCCGCCAAACTGCTCGGCATCAGCTTCAGACAGCTGCGATATCGCCTGAAAAAACTGGGGATAGATTAAAAACAGACAGCTCACGTCACAAAGTGACAGCGATTGTCACTGAGTGACGACACATCCGATATCAACATCCGCTGTTAATAAATTTTTACACCAAACACACCACCCAAGCCGCTGTTCTTCTATTTTTTTTGTGACATAATTGGCACAAGCCATAGACGGAGAGATACAAAACCGTATCTAACCACTCAATGGCACAGGAAGTGCACTACTCACACCAAGGCCAAAACGTAAACACCGTTAAAGTCTGTAGTAACAGAACCGATAACGCATAACGAAGCACGTTTTTAAGCCAGGGTTAAAGTTATCACAGTAATGGATTCACACTTACACACATTAGGAGATTCACAAATGAAGATGCAAAAAGGTTTTACCTTAATAGAGCTAATGATCGTTGTAGCGATCATCGGTATTTTGGCGGCGATTGCGATTCCGCAATATCAAGACTACGTCACTCGTGCAAAATTCCAAGATGGCACCATGTCCCTAGCATCAACAATGACAGCAACAGGACTATGCATACAGCAAGCTGCTGGTGATCCTACCGCATGTAATACTGATGCATTAATCGGCACCACCATGCCCACAGCAGCTGCGGCAGGAGCAATCACAATTGCACGCGGCACCTTTACTGCAGGAACCAGTGGTGTTGGTGGTACTGCAGTCTACACAATTACTGGTAATTCAACTCTAGGGTCTTGCATAGTAACCGCCACAGGAACCGTAGCTGCCGCCAATATTAATTGGACTTACGCCACTACCGGCACTGGCTGCAACAAGTCAAAAACAGGGTACTAATAACCCATTACAAGAAAACAAATAACAGATCAAAATACAAAATAGCACCAAGAACCCAAAGCCCCTCTTTAAGAGGGGCTTTATTTTTTCATTGAAGCGCAATAATTAACCAGAATCACACCGAACAACTATCGTTAGTTTATTCAATGACGATCATTACCCCCATGCTTTTAAACAAGACCCTGCCAGTCAATAGTTTTAAAGTATCAGGGCCGTAGGGCAATGAAATGGACTCCTCCCTCCTAAACGGCATCAATGTGCCAGACTGTTGATTCAGAGAGAACAGGGCCGTAGGGCGCAATAATCAACGAGCATTGCGCCGAATGACTATTAGCACAACTCAAGCAAGCTGATCACTTCTCCCTCGCCTCAATCGGCAAACAAACGCCACGCTCAACGCCACGATGAAATGTTAAACCAAACCAACACTCAACGTTTTACATCCATCAAACCCTGCGGCACAAGAGCCCCATGAACGTAGCGAATGTTTTGGGCATTGCGCCCTACGATCCTGGTCGTGGTGCGCACCTCCGTTCATGGTTCGATAAGCTCACCACGAACGGAGGAGCTATTCAGCGGTTTCTTAAAGTATCCGCCCCAACGGTCGAAAACCCTGAGGACACAACACAGGTAGAGAG
>JAKFXL010000051.1 GCA_021731365.1 Gammaproteobacteria bacterium
TGATGCCCGCCACATTGGCGTCGTAGGGGCCGGTGGGGATGTAGGTATAGGTGGTGGGGGTGGCGGTATGGGCATAACTCACTGTGCCCAGTGTTAGCCCTGAGGTATTGGCGGTAAAGGTGATGCCAGTGGCCACATCAAACTCAAGCTTGCTGGAGTCCAGTGCATCGGTCACCACCACGGTATTGGTATCGGGCGAGCCGCTGCCGGAGTTGGTGGTGAGGATCTGATAGTTAAGGATTGCACCGGGGATATGCAGCGGGCTGGTGGCACCGTTAACGGGATCGGATATCAGGGTGCTGGATTTGATCACCGAGATGGAGGGCAGGCCAAACCAGTCCACATTGTTACCGCTGTCGGTGGAGTTACTGGGTTGGGTGATGAGCGGTTTTTTGGCGGCGGCAGAGCCTGAGGCGTCACTGTCGATCACATCCAGAAAACTGAAGGATTTGGTGGCGCTGCTGCCGATGTTGAAGTTCCAGCGGCTGCCGGGGGTGATCGAGAGCAGACTCAGTGGCTGGCCCGATGCCCCCTGCAGGGTGGCGCTGCCGGTGACGGTGGTGGTGGAGCCGACGCTGAAAAAGAGGGTGTCGGCGGTGGCCACGGTTTTGGTCAGGTTGAAGAAGGTAGTGGTCCCCGTGATGTTTTGATTGATACCGTTAAGCAGCACGGTACCGCCGGCGGCTGTAAAGGTACCGCTGTTACTGAAATCAGCAGCAACAGAGGTGGTGGCGCTGCTGGCGGTATAGGTGCCGCTGTTACTCAGGTTGCCGTTGATGGTGATGGCGCCACTGCCGCCGGCAAAGGTGCCAAGATTGCTCATGGCCGGGGTGGTGATGTTGCCCGCCGGGGTAAAGCTTTTGCCCGCCGGGATGTGTAGCCGGGTGGCGCTGCCACTGACGGTTAACGCGCTGCCGGTGACGGAGTAAACAATATCGGTGTCGACATACGCCCCCTTGGCGCTGCTTAGGTGGGCGTTGCTGAGTGTGCCACCATTATCGTGGCGGGCCACCAGATGGCTGGCGTAGAGATCAAAGTCCGAGAGGCTGGCATTGGCGGTAACCGTGGCGCTGACGGCGGTGCTGGCGCCATTGTCGATATAGACCAGAATGGCATTACCGGCACTGACGTTGTTCCAGAAGGTATAGAGACCACTGCCGTCGGTGGTGGTGGTGCCCATGCTGGCGCCGTTGATGAGTAGCCGTACCGTCATGCCAAAACCGAGGCTGGTGGTGCGGTCGGTATCGTAGAGTATCCCTGAGACCGAGGTGGTGACGAGTGGCGCATTGGCGACCGCATCGGTGGTGGCGGCATTGCCGTAGTCGTCCCGGGCAAAACCGGCGGCGACATCGAGGGTGTCGACCCCGCCTGTGGTGCTGTAGCCGGCGGTGGCTTCGATGGCGATCCCTTTGGCGGCACTGAACTGGAGGGTGAGGGTGGTATCGTCGGTGATGATCAGGCTGGTGATGTCACCCAGCACAAAGCTGATGTCGGTGGTGGTGGCGTTATCGCCGTTGATATCCCAGACAAATTTGCCCCAGTCGACATAGGCTTTGATGTCGCTGCTGGCCGCCGCAATGGTGGTGAAGTTGGTGCCGGTGATGGTCAGCAGGTCGTTGGCAGCATCGTAAATGGCGCTGACAATGGTGGCGGTAGGGGCCAGGGCATCGACACGAAAATCGGCCGAGGTGACAAAACTCTGGCTATCCATGGTGGCGTCACGCAGTAAAAACCGGACCCGCACATCGTTCTGGTCCACCCCGTTTAACCCCGCAACATTGGCATGTTTGGTATTGAAGGTGAAGCTGTTAACAGGGGCGGCAGCCAGGGTGGTGGCGGTGGTCCAGCCACTGCCGCCGTTGTTGCTCCAGGTGGCGGAGAGCGCGGCGGAGGCGTCGCCGTTGGTGGGGGCGTTCCAGGTAGCCCCGCCGTCCACGCTGTACTGAAAGGTTTTGAGTGTGACGTTATTGGCCTGATTGTCGCGCCCCTTCCAGTTGATGGTGATGATGCCTGAACCGTTGGTGGACTGGCTGATCTGGGTGGCGGGGATCACATTGTCGACACTAAAACCACCCACCGGTGGATCGTAGGTGGTGGCGCTGGGGGAGTTGGAGAGCGCTGACCAGTTGGGTGTCTCGTCACCGGTCTTGATGGCAAAGTAGTAGAGGGTATTAGGAGCCAGCCCGGTCACGGTATAGGACTGGGCAGTGCCTGCCACCAGGGGTGTTGGCTCCCCCCCTGCCTGGGTGGCGCTGGCCCAGTTGCCCGCCGTGATGGCGGCGGTGGAGTAACGGATGTCATAGCTCTGGGCGGTGCCGGTATTGTTGTCGTCCCCCGGTGATACCCAGTTCAGCAGCACGGAGTTGTGGGTGATGGTACCGGTAGAGAGCGTGACACTGGCCGGGGCGGTGGTATCGCTGCTGCCCACGGCCTCGTTGACGATTAGATGACCGGAGATGTTGCTGGTCCTGCCATCCTGATTCCCTAAGTAGATCCTGAAACTGGGGCTAACAGAGAGGCCACGGGTACGAAACCCAAGCTTTGCCCCGGCAGGGATGGTGCCAGACTGGCCGGAGAGGTTAAGGATGTAGTTATTGGTTGATGTGCCACTGTTTGCCTGGGTGACTTCAGTGCCAAGATAGGTTTTGGCACCGCCGGAGGTGACATAAAAGAGCTGGAAACCTAATGTTCCGCTGTCGCGGATGGTGACTTGGTAGGAGACACCGGTGACCGTGGTACTGGCCGCATAGGCGGTATTGAAGTAGTGGTCCGAGTGGCTGCCGGCCGTAAACTGCTCCCAGCGGTAGGCGTTGACCGTGGTGCACATGTCGCTGATGTTTTTTGACAGCTCTTCAATGTAGTAGGCGGATGGGTCAGAGCCGCAGGAGCCGCTGTTGCTGGTGATACCGGAGGCGATGGCGACACTGTTACTGCGTTTGGCGTAGTAGGTCACATTGCCACCGCCACCGCCGCCGGTGGTGCCAACCGCCGAGTCAGATAGGGCGGAGGTATTGGGGACCTCATCGCTGGTGGTCATTACAAAGTAGTAAGTGGTGGCAGCGGCCAGGCCGGTCACGTTAAATGACTGGTTGCTGCCGGCCACCAAGGGTGTTGGTTCGCCAACGGCCTGTGTGGCGCTGGCCCAGTTGCCCGCCGTGATGGGCGAGGTGGAGTAGCGCAGGTCATAGCTGGTGGCGGTGCCACTGTTATTGTCATCCCCCGGCGCGGTCCAGCCCAGGGTGATGGATGAGGTGGTGGAGGAGGTGACCGTCAAAGTGATCGTCCTGGCGGGCGCGGTGGTATCGGGGGCATTAAAGACCCAGCGTGGAGCTGCCTCGGCATCATCATTGCCACCACTGTTGATGGAGTTATCGGCGGTGATGTTGTTGGTTGAGGCCTGTGAATCCTTGACGTTGACATAGTTGACACTCTGCGCGCCAGCGGTTGGGTTCAGCGTAAAGCGGCTGCCGGGAGAGTCGCTGAGCAAAACGATCTCGTTGCCACTGCTGCCGACCAGTGTCAGGGTGCCGGAGAGGGTGTAGGTTGCGCCCGCCTTGAAGGTCAGCCGGGAGGCGGGGGTGGTATTGGTGATGTTGGTGGCGTTAAAACCATCATTAAAACTGATGCCTGCAACACTGCCGTTGGTGATGGTCAGGTTATTGAAGTTACTGCCGTTCATGGTCAGGCTCTGCAGGGCGGTGCCGTTGAGTACCACGGTGGAGGCACCTGTTGTGACGGTGGTGCTGGTACGGCTCCAGTTGCCGGAAAGATTGAGTGTGGCGCTGCCCATGGCGAGTGTGCCGCTGGTCAGGGCCATGTTGCCACGCACGGTGACACTGCCTGCCAGATTCACTGTTCCACCCGCCAGATTGATGCCCGCGCCACTGTTGGGACCAATAATGTTTGATTGGGATTCAGAGGCGTTGCCCACATTGAGTGTGCCGGCAGAGATGGCAATGCCATGGCCGCTGTTAGATAGGGTCGCACTGCTGGCGTTGGTACCGATGTAGTTGCCTTGTACGGTATTGGTCCCTGTTGAACTCTGGTTGATGCCATCAGCGCCGTTGCCGGCAATCACATTGCCTGCCCCCGCCGCCGTACCGCCAATGGTATTGCCAGTGGCACCGGAGAGTATCTGTATGCCGTGGCCACTATTGGCAACTATCGACCCGGCACTGGCGTTAACGCCGATGTAGTTGCCCTGCACGGTATTGCTGTTGCTCACAATGTAGATGCCCGGCCCGCCGTTACCGGCAATGACGTTACGGTCCGCAGCGGCGGTGCCGCCGATGGTATTGCCATTGGTATTGAGGTAGAGGCCGTAGCCGCTATTGGCCAGGGCGGTTGTACCGGCGTAGTTGGTACCGATGTAGTTGCCCCTGATGGTGCCGCTGCCGCTCCAGAGTGAGATCCCGGACCCTGACCACTGATTGATGATGAACCCGCGGATGGTGACGCCGGTGGCTGGCGAAACCACACCAAAACCGTCCCACCCCCCGGCACCGACGGTGGCACCGTTGAGTTCAACCTCCGGGCCGAGGGTATTGGTATTGCCACGGTTGCTGGTCTGGGTGGTGGCATCAATCACCGTATTGGCAGCGGTGATGGTGGGTAGCGCGGTGGTGGGGGTGATACGCCACCATGAGTTGGCACCGGCAGACTGGTTGGCCGCGGCGGTGATATTGAAAGTAATGGTGGTGCCGGGGTTGAGGTTGGCCTTGTTGATACATTCACGCAGGGAGCCATCACCACTGTTGGCGGTGGTGGTGACCACATTGTTGGCACAGAGGTCGGCCTTGAGTTCGACGGCGATCCCGCCAATGTGGGAGGTACCGCTCTGTGTGACGTTGACGATGGTGCTGCCCGCACTCTTCCACTCGGCGCGCAGGCTGATGCTGGGGGCCAGATAGGTGGTGCCGGACGAGGCGGTGTAGCCGGACCCTGGGGAGATGGAGGTGGCGGAGTTGATAAAGTTGGAAAAACCGCCTACGGATGCGTTGGCAACATTGCCCAGTGCTGCCAGGGTGAGGCTCAGCCCGGCGGTGGCGGAGGCGCTGTTGGTGCTGCCGGTGACACTCTGAACCAGGGCGTTGGCACCGTTGCTGCCGGTGATATCGACGTTGTTGAACTGGATCATTGACATCGCCACGCCGGTTTGGGTATTGCCGGCAAAATCGATGCTGTTGATCCCGGTAGCGGGGGCGGCCCCCATGGCCCGGAACAGGGTGGTACGTGCGGTGGGGGAGCCGCTGCTGCCCCAGGTGACGGTGGCGACCTGTACCCAGGTGAGGCCGTTACCGGTAAAGGTGGGCACGGTGGGGGAGGAGGAGCGGGTATTGGTTATCCAGACGAGAATCAGGTTGTTGGCCGCCGGGCTGAGTGAGGGGCCAGTATAAGCGCTGGCATCGACATCCGTTGACCCTTCAAACAGGGTAGTCGCGGTGATGGCCGCCATGCCTGGGCGGGGCAAAAGCGTCACTACCAGCAGGATGGCCAGCAGGCAGAGCTGAATAAAACGTCCGTATCTCATCGTGCTGTCCATGTTGATGTTGTGGCGGTTGTCATTGGCTGGCCCACTGGATCGCCTCTTTTACGGTGGTTTGGTCAAACTTCATCCGGAAACGGAGGAACAGCCCCGGACTGGTATAGCTGCTGCGCGAAAAGTCGCTGTCGCGGAAGCCGTTGAAGTTGTAGCCAAGGCTCAGCCAGATATTTTTGGCCACGGTGTGGCCCACCGAGACACCGCTGTTGTAGCTGTACTGGTTGAGCTGCCAGGCGTGCAGGATGTTGCCATGCAGGCCGATGTCCCACTCCGGAGTCAGATCATAACGGCTCTCGACACCGCTGAGGTCAACAAATTGGCTGTAGTGGCGGCCATCGATCTGCTCTTTAACGCTTTTGGCACCGTATTGCAGGGATGTCTGCCAGCGCCCTTCTCGGTAATTGGCGTTGAACAGGTTGATGATGCGCCAGCCGCTGCTGTCGAGGGTGCTGTTGGTATGGCGCTCTTTTTTCAGGGTCAGTTTATCCAGCAGCAGCCAGCGGCTGTTGCCGGGGCGGTAGGCAGCTCCGAGCTGCACCGTTGAGCTATCCTGCTGTTCGCCCTGGGCGCTGCTGCTGGTGAGCAGATTGATAGAGGCGAGCATGGAGAGGTCGTTGTGTGGTGACGTCTGTACCGAGGTGGCAAGGCGGCGACGGTCACTCAGATTACCGCTGCGCGATTCGATACGGCTGCTCCAGAGCCACCCTTTGTCGCTATAGGTGACGCCGAATGAGGCGGCGCTGAAATCTTCGTTGCTGCCGATGGCAAATCCACTGTTGAGGTTGAACGGCGTGGCGGCGGGTGGATTGAGGGTTGGGCCGCTGCTTTGGTTCTGGTTCTGGTTCTGATTCTGGCTTAGGGTTTGGGACTGCTCGATACCGGCATCAACGCTCCACTGTGGGGTGAGCTGCCAGCGCTGGCGGGCGGCGACATTGGCGCTGGTTGCAGTGCCGTTATCACTGCTGGAGTGGCTCAGGCCGCTGTAAATTTCTGCGCCGTTCCAGGGGGTTGATTTGATACCAAGACGGCGCTGGCGGGTATCGCGGAGGTCGCTGTTGGCCACCTCCTGTTCGGCAAACAGGCTGATCTTCTGGGTGATGTGGTAGTCGGCCCCAAGCCGGGTTTTGTCGGGGAAGTCGATGCTGTCATTGCCATTGTTGAGATTGATCTCGCGGTCGGCCCGCAGGGTCACCTTGCTGTCCAGCAGCTGCTGGCTGATGCCGGCGGTGAGCTGTTCCGATTGCTGCTGGCTGTTGTCGCCGCGCTGATCCTGTACCTCACGCAGGCCGGCGCGCAGCCGGGTAGCGCCGAGGCTGATCTCACCCTGTGCCTCGGCCAGGTCACGGCTGGCGTGGCTGAGGCTGCTCTCCTGGCGGTAGAGCTGGCCTTTGATGTTGATAGTGTCGCTGGCCCGCAGCTGTGTCTCAACCCCTTGTTTATACATGCCATTTTCGCTGGCGTTGGTTTGCCCCAGACCAAAGTGGCTGTCGTTATCCAACAGGTAGAGTTTGCTACTGCTGTTGGCGGTCTGGTGTTCAACTTCTGCCAGATAGGCGTTGCCGCTGCCTTCGTCGGCAATCAGGCTGCGGGCCGTCTCAAGGCGCAGGGTGGTGGCATCGGTGAACTTGTAGTGCAGATCGGCGGCCCCGAGCAGGGCATCACCGCTAGCGCGCCCTTCACTCACCTGGGTTACGCCGATCTTGAGCTGGTCGTTGACCTTTACTTCGGCCCGGCCACCGATGGTGGTCTGGCTGTCGCCGTTGTAGGACTCATATTTGATGACGATGTATTGCGGATGGAGGTTGGCATCGGTGCTGAATACCGGCTCGCGGAAGGTGATGTTGCCCTCCAGATAGTTGATGTCGTAGTCGCTGTGGCGCGCCAGCAGTGTGCTGCTGATAATCTGTTCGCTGCGGAAGCGGTCGCGCACCTCCAGCACTACCTTTTCGCTGTTGAGGGCGACGTTGCTACGTGACAACGGGTAGGGGCCGGTGCTGCCCTGGCCGCGCAGCTCATCCTTGGCGAAGGATTGGCTGTTTTCGCTGATAAAGAGCATGAGGTTGTATTGCTCATTCTGATAACGGGACTTTATGCCGGTCAGGGTGCGGTCGTAGCGGGCCAGTTTGGTGTCGTTGAGATTGGTTTGATAATCACCAAACAGCAGATAGAATTCGTCGCGCTCTAACTTGAGGTAGAGCTTTTTGCTGCTGGCGGCGTCAAAACCGTTTTGACCGGCATCACCATAGACAGTGTAGTAGCTGCCGGGGTCGATGGCCTGGAACAGCGCTGGATCGTTACCCTGTTTCTGTGGTTGTGCCTTGTCAGAGTCGTAGGCCAGGGTCAGCAGCCATTTGCCCAGTACCTGCCCTTTGGCAAAGAAGGCGATACGTTGGTCCTGGTAGAGGTGGTCCTGGGCGGCGTTGCCGTCGAGCGCCTCCATATTGCCACTCAGGCTGTTAAAACCGGCCTCCCCTTCGGCAAGACCCACCAGTATCCAGTCGCGGGTTTTAGCCTGGAGACGGCTCTTTAACTCTACGGTCCGGTTGTGGGCCAGGGGCAGCTGCAGGCGCAGATCATCGGTGCTGTTGGTGGCGGCGAGTTTGATCAGGATGAGACCATCATTGTCGGAGGTGGCGTAGTGGCGTCTGCCAGGGGCGGCAACCATGTTGTCGGTATTAAAATCCTTCTGGGCAGGCTGGTGGGGTGGGTCGATCTGATACTCAATCTCCATGCCGGCGTGGATGGGGTGGTTGTCTTTGTCATACAGGCGTACGGCGATGACCGGCGGGGTGATGCTGTCGGCAATGAGGGTGGAGAGTGCTGGCACAATCTCTGCCCGCACGGGGGCGCTGGAGTAGTGCAGGTTGCGGTTAAGCTGTTGAATAACCTCACCTTGGGCATTGCTGATGGTGGCATGAAAGAGGTTGTCACCCTCGTTCAGATCAACCCCGCCCCAGTGGCTGACGGCAGCGCCCTGGCTGTTGCTGAGGGTGCCGTTGAAGTTCATGGCGGCCACGGGCTGGCCATTGAGGGTGAGGGTGACGTTCTGGCCGCTGTGGTGTTTGATGGCGATGTTGGTGGTGGGGAGCGCGGGGCGCTCCTGGGGCTGGGGCAGTAGCCACTCAATACTGGCGGCCTGGCTGGCGAGCCACTGGCTGTTGTACTCCGTGGTTGTGGTAACGGTCGCGGTGGTGATTGGCTGTTCACCGGGTGTAAGGCCGGTGATGGTACTGCTCAGCCGCTCACTGGTGGTGGCAGTGCCGTGGATATGTGGGGTTGTGGTGGTGATCACTCTATATATATGGAGCTCTACCCGGCGGTTGGCCGCTCGACCTGCCGCTGTGGCATTGCTGGCGACAGGTTCGTCCTCCCCTTTGCTTTCAAAGGAGATGCGGCTGGCTGGCAGGGAGAGCTGTTGGCGGAGCTGGTTGGCGACCTCATGGGCGCGATATTCAGAGAGGATCTGGTTGTTGGCAAACAGGGGCTGGTCCTCCTTCTCCTTCTGAATAATGTCCCGGCTGTCGCTGTGGCCGATGGCGTGGATGTGGATATCCTGGCTGGCCCAGCGTTCTGCCAGCTGTTGCACGACTGTTTTATGCTCCTCGCTGAGGTCATTGCTGCTGCCGTTGAAGTTGTCGAGGGTGAGGCTCTCGGCCAGGACCTTCTGTTCCCCCTGTTTGAGCTGTTCCGTGGTGAGTGTAAAGGTGTGTTGCAGCAGTGGCAGGCGCTGGTTCTGCTGGGCGGGGGTATCAAACTGGAGTGACGCCTTGGTGGTCAATTCGCGGCTGTCACCACTGGCACTATTGCCAGCGTCGCCCTGCAGGGTGAGGTGGAGCTGACGTTGCCAGTTACCGCTTGGGTAGTCGTTGTTCAGGCGATAGGTGAGCACGTTGCCGACAATATCAGGATCGCCAACGGGGTGGCCACCCACGTGGCTGCTGCCGGGCTGGTAGTGGGTGGTGGCGGGGATCATGAGTGTTAACCGCAGGTTGCTGGCGCTGACACCCCGGTTCTCCAGTGTGATCTGATAGGGGATGTTGCCCTGTCTGTCTGGCGCGGTATTGCTGAGTTGCAGTGATAACTCCCCCGTGGGGGTGGGTTTGCGGGCAACGTGGAACTCTGTGCGCCAGAGTGTGCCGCCCTGTAGGTCGATAAATTGCGAGCTGGGGCTGTGGGCGTTGCGTGTGTCCTGGTCGCCCATCACCAGTGAATAGTGGTCTGGCAGGGTGGCGGTATCGAGCTGTACCAGATGGTTGCCGGGGGTGAGGTTGTCAAAATGGAACATGCCCCGTTCATCGCTGATGGCGTAGCGGCCATCTTCCATATAGATACGCACCCCTTTTAAACCATCATTGGGGGTGGGATCGTTGTCGGTGGGGTTGATGATGATCTGGCCGAGTAGAAGGGCACGGCCACGCATCAACTCATCAAACACCATTGCATCGTGTCTGGCGTGGTTGGAGTTGGCGGCACCGCTGTTGGCGCGGGCGTGGCTACTGCTGCTGGCCTGTCCTTGGCGCGCTGCACCCACGGCGCTGACGTAGCTGATCTGGCGGCGCTCACCGGCGATCATGGCACCGAGATTCAGGGTGAAGGTTGTACCTTGTGGCTCAATGGTGGCGGGTGGTTGCGGGCTGCTGTCCATGTTGATGGAGTCTGGCTCCAGGCGGAAGCCGTGGGGCAGGGACTCGGTCAGCACCACATCGTTGAGGGTGGTGGCGGTGCTGTTCTCAATCTGGACGCTGTAGCGGATCAGGTCACCCGTCGCGACACTCTCGCGGTTGGCACTGCGCTGGAGGTAGAGCTGGGTGGTGAGCGGATCCACAGGGATATCAATATGCAGCGGTGGCCCTGGCAGTAGCGGAAAGCGCTCACCCCGTGAGCCGAGGGTGATGGCAAGGTTGCTGCGGGAGAGGTTATAGAGCTGTTCGGTCGACTGGGTTGAGGGCCAGCGATACTGGGCACTGCTGGGTGGGGTGACGACCAGCCGGTAATTACCCGCCGGGGCCAGTGGAAAACGGTACTCGCCGGTATTGTAGCTGTAGAGGTTGCCACTGCTGTCGGTCACCGGGCTGCCGGTGACCACGGTGGCGGGGTAGCTGCTGACACCATCATCGCCATAGACCGTGGCGGGCAGGCCGGTATCGGTATCAACCATCTGCACGGTGTAACCATCCAGCGGCTGGCCGGTAGCGCTGTCAAATACCACGCCGTAGGGGTCGATCAGCACGCTCTCGGCAACACTGTCGTCACCATCGATGGTATCGGTATAGCTGACTAGCAGCTTGGAATTGCTTTTGACCGGTAGCGCGCCACTGCTGGAGGCGCTGTTTTTTTCAAAGGTGACGTAACCGCTGAAGATACCGGTGGCGATGCCGGTTTCGAGGATTCGCAGCGTGACATAGTCGTCTCGATCGGGCAGCTTGATGGTGATGTCGAGACTCTCCTGAACCATGCTGTCGAGATTTTGATCCGGATCGGTGAGCCGGATAAAAAGCGTCTGGATATTACTGAATACGTTGGCAGGCTCCAGTGTGATGGGGCCGTCGGTCACTAGCCGGTCTGGTGCCTCTGGCAGTGTCGGTGGCGCAATGGGGGTAAAGGTACCGCTCTCCCCCCGGATCAGCGTGGCATTGACGATGGCCGAGAGTGCCCTGTTACTGAGGGAGTGTTGCAGAATCTCCAGTCTGGCCGCCGTGCGTGGCAAGGCGTTCAGTGTCAGGGATTGCTGCTGGAGTGTTGTGCCATCAACACTGTGTGCAACGGTGAATGTCTGGGGGCGGCTGACAGCAGTGGGGGCTGCGGTCAGTACCAGCTGGAGGTCCTGACTGCCAGCAACCGGCAGATCTGCCACGTTGAAAATGTAGCTGGTGGTAGTGCTGTTGCTCATGGAGGCGGCCAGCGTGACCCCACTGCCGTTCAGTGTTACCTGGCTGTTCAGCGGCGCGGTAATGGTAAGTTGCTGATTGTTCAGCAGGGTGGTGCCGGTATTGTTAAGGGTGATGGTGGTGGCGCGGGGCGAACCGGCATATAGATTACCGCCTGGCGCGGCCACACTCATGGTGCCATCCACTGTATTGGCGGCGGCGACCACGGCAAATTGATCGATGTTGGAGCTGAGTGGCAGACCGGGTAGGCCGCCAATGGTGTAATTGATGCTGGCAACGTTGCTGATGATGGTGCCAGGGGGGACGGCCAGGGTCGTGGTTGACCAGAGCAGTACCAGGAATCCGAGAAGGGTTGTTATATAAAGGTGTAAGGGGGCCCGCTGCCCGGCCATTGGGCCGGGACAGAGAGCTGTGATTGCCCTTACAACAGTGCAGGACATTAGCGTTACTGTATTTCAGCCCTGATTTTGACGGTTGCCGACTGTCCAGCCGTCAACACGATGCCGTTGACGGTCACCAGCTGCCCGGCCACCGTCCCCTGATCCGCATCACTGGCGTCAGTCAGGGCCGTTGCCGCACCCGAGTAAAGGTTGGGTGAGGTGATCTGCATCGACCTGCCAGCAGCAAAGTTATTGCTGGTAGGGGGGATGGTCAGATTGGCAGCCAGGGTATCGGTGAGCACAATGGCATCGGCCTGAGCGCCACCGGCACCGTTACTGATGGTGATGGTGTATTCCACCACTGCGCCGGGGATGTGCAGCGGGCTGACACCGAGGTTGACCGGATCCCAGACCACAGCGGATGTTTTGCCGATGGTCAGGGATGAGGTGACCGCCGTGTAGGTCAGGCTGGTGGAGTGGGTCTTGTCCCGTGTGGCATCCCCTGGGGCACTGCCAGCACCGTCGGCATAGACATACTGCTTGGTGGTTTTAACATCAGCCGCTTCCGCAGGGATGGGCCCGGCCGCACTGGCCAGGGCAGCCACTGCCTTCAGGTTGTAGCTGGCGGTCTGGGTATTGGTGGCGCCAGCGGGGATGTCGGCCTGGATAAAGACCACTTTGCCGAGGCCTGCTGCCAGATTGGTGATGGTGCTGGTCAATGTATCAGCGCCATTACGGATGCCATCGCCATCATCCACGTAGATGGCGACGTTGGTGGGGGTGAAGTTCAGGGTCCCCGCTACGGCGCTTAAGGCGTAGTCAAACGCCTCGTTGCCAGTATTGGTGACGGTGAATTTCAACACCTGTGCGGTGGTGCCAGGGGTGACGTTGATATTGCCCCCGGTGCCGGCAACCGTCAGATCCACCTTGGCGTCAACCATGAAGGTCTCCGTATTGCTGGTGATGGCGGTCTGTGCAGTGGAAGAGACATCGTAATTGACGGTTGCACTGTTGCTGATGTTGGTGCCGGAGGCGGTTAACGCCAGGGCGTGTGGTGACGTGGTCATGATGATCAGCGCGGCGGCACCGATGCTGAGCCTTTTGTTGTTGGTTTGTATCCTGTTCATCTTTGTAATCTCCTGTCTGGGGTCCTCCCTGACCCGGTTGGCACGTCTCCCGCGTGCCCATCTGATAATTTCTACTGCGTGTCAGATTGAAACAATGGTGGTCGTCAGTGCGGTGATCCGCGGATTCGGGCCAGGATCTTAATGTCACAAAACGCCCGGCAGGCGCTGTTGGTGGGTGGGTTGTGGTCCATGTTTAAATGCCTCATTGTCTGTTTGGCTCAGCGCACCAGGGCGTGAAAATTGACACTGCCACTGGCATCGGGCGCGATGCTTTTCAGGGTCCAGCGAATATGGCTGTAGTCATTGGCGGTGGCGGGGCGTGGTTTGCCGTCGCTGCCGGTGATGGTCAGGTTGGCCGGAGTATCAAACTGCTTGCCACCATCCACGGAGTAACTGACGCTGGCATTTGCCTGGGAAGCGCTGTGGGTGATGTAGGCGGTATCGCTGGGGATTGGGTTGGTGATCACCACGTTTTCTGCAATTACTTTGCCCTTGTTGCGGTAGTGGGTGGTGTAGACAATGGTGTCGCCGGGCACAACAGAGGTGGGGTTGGTGAGGGTGATCACCTGCTTGCCATTGGCATCCTGGCTGATGATCTGCTCCTGGGCGACCATGGTGAGCTCAATGCCGCCGTCAGCCCATGCTGCTCCGATGCCTGACAGTACCAGCAGTAGTAGTGCGGTGAGGTTGCCTATCTTCATGTGTAGTGCTCCTTGAGGTTGTTTTTCCTGTGTCATGGATATCTGTTTCTGGCGTTCTACTGCGGGTGGTGACATGGGCGCTGTTCCGACTGTCTTTATTCAATCTATATAAAGCAATATATGAGCCATTTTGTGTGATTTTCTGTAAATAAATTTAAAATCAATGAGATAGAACAACTTTTGCAGCCACTCCCGATTTGAGTTGGGCAGGGGCGGGTTATTAATCATTTTTTAATGCCTGTTTATGGGATAACGGATTAATATTCAGTGAATTAAAGGTGTTTGATGTTGAAAAGAGCCATAAAGGTGTCATGAAGTGTCACAATTGTTTTGTTTTTTTGAGATGGCTGTCACTGTTTTATAAAAATAAATAAAATCAATCAGTTGTATTTTTATTGCGAGGGCAAAAAATTGTCACAATGTGACCATCCGTTCTTGAGGTGGTGGCGACTGAGTGGCTTTTTAGGGGGGGTAAACGTGGGTAGGCACGAAGGGCAAGGCCCCACTCTTTACCAAAAGGGCATTGGCGACGTATAATTCCGCTCTTTTAACTGCGGGATGAGACGATGCGCATCATAGAAGAAGCCCTGACATTTGATGATGTTTTGCTAGTGCCGGCGCATTCAATAGTGCTGCCTAAGCAGGTCAATCTGGCCACCAGACTGACGCGCGAAATCACCCTGAACATCCCGCTGGTATCCGCTGCCATGGATACCGTGACCGAGTCGCGTCTGGCGATTGCCCTGGCGCAGGAGGGCGGCATGGGCATTGTGCATAAAAATATGTCCATCGAGCAGCAGGCCAATGAAGTCCGGATAGTGAAAAAATATGAGAGCGGTGTGATCAAGGATCCCATCACCGTCTCGCCCAATGCCACCATTCGTGATGTGCTTAAACTCACCCGCAGTAAAAATATCTCCGGCGTGCCGGTGGTGGATGGCGAAGAGCTGGTGGGCATTGTCACCAATCGTGATCTACGCTTTGAAACCCGTTACAGCGAACCGGTCTCCTCGGTGATGACACCGAAGTCCCGTCTGGTCACCGTCAAAGAAGGGGCGGCACGGGAAGAGATTCTCGGTCTGCTGCATCAGCACCGCATTGAAAAGCTGCTGGTGGTGAATGATAGCTTCCACCTGCGCGGTCTGATTACCGTTAAGGATATTCAAAAGGCCAAAGACAAACCCAACGCCTGCAAGGATGAGTATGAGCAGCTGCGTGTTGGTGCTGCTGTCGGTACCGGCGGTGATACTGAAGAGCGTGTGGCGGCACTGGTTGAGGCCGGTGTGGATGTGGTGGTGGTGGATACCGCCCACGGTCATTCGCAAGGGGTGTTGGACCGTGTTGCCTGGGTGAAAAAGAATTTCCCTGCCCTGCAGGTGATTGGTGGCAATATCGCCACTGCCGCAGCGGCCAAGGCGCTGGTGGCGGCGGGGGCTGACGCGGTTAAGGTGGGAATTGGTCCCGGTTCAATCTGCACTACCCGCATTATCTCGGGTGTGGGTGTGCCACAGATCACTGCGGTCTCCAATATTGCCAAGGCGCTGGCGGGCACCGGAGTGCCGCTGATTGCGGATGGTGGCATCCGTTTCTCGGGTGACATCTCCAAGGCGATTGCTGCCGGCGCTTACTGCGTGATGGTGGGAGGCATGTTTGCCGGTACCGAAGAGGCACCCGGCGAAGTTGAGCTGTTCCAGGGCCGCACCTACAAGGCCTATCGTGGCATGGGTTCACTCGGTGCGATGCAGCAGGGTTCCAGTGACCGTTACTTTCAGGACTCCAATGAGGGGGTTGAAAAACTGGTGCCAGAGGGCATCGAAGGCCGGGTCCCTTACAAGGGCAGCATGTTGACCATCGTGCATCAGTTGATGGGCGGGCTGCGCGCCAGTATGGGGTATACCGGTTGCCACAACTTGGATGAGATGCGTACCAAACCTGAGTTTGTGCGTGTGACCAACGCCGGTATGCGTGAGAGTCATGTGCATGATGTGACCATCACCCGCGAAGCACCCAACTATCGTGTCGATTAGCCCGACTGTGGGGCGGGTGTGGCGTATGGCGCGCTGCACCCGTTACATCAACCTCAACTTCAGCGAAGCTTATCTGACATGAATATCCATTCTGACCGTATTTTAATTCTCGATTTTGGCTCCCAGTACACCCAGCTGATCGGCCGCCGTGTGCGTGAGGCGGGGGTCTATTGTGAACTGCACCCCTGGGACATCAGCGAGGCCGATATTCGCGCCTTTGCCCCGAAGGGGATCATCCTCTCCGGTGGGCCGGAGAGCACGGTAGCGACCGATGCCCCGACCGCCCCGGCGCTGGTATTTGAGCTGGGGGTGCCGGTCTTTGGTATCTGTTACGGGATGCAGACCATGGCGGTGCAGCTGGGGGGACGGGTTGAAAACGCGGATCACCACGAGTACGGCTACGCCGAAGTGCGTGCCCTTGGCGATACGGCGCTGTTAAACAATATTGAAGACCATACGGCGGATGAGGGACACGGCATTCTTGATGTCTGGATGAGTCATGGCGACCGTGTGGTGGCGATTCCGCCTGGTTTTAAACTGATGGCCTCTACTGAGTCTGCCCCCATCTCCGGCATGGCCGATGAGGCGCGCCATTTTTACGGCGTCCAGTTTCACCCCGAGGTGACCCATACCCGTCAGGGGCAGCGCATCCTCGAGCGTTTTGTGCATGAGATCTGTGGCTGTGGCGCTAGCTGGACCTCGGACAATATCGCCGAGGCGGCCATTACTTCTATTCGTGAGCAGGTCGGGAGTGATGGGGTGATCCTGGGGCTTTCTGGTGGTGTTGATTCTTCGGTAGTGGCGGCACTGCTGCACAAGGCGATTGGCAAACAGCTGGTCTGTGTCTTTGTGGATAATGGCCTGTTGCGCCACAACGAAGGGGATCAGGTGATGGCGACCTTCGCCCAGCATATGGGTGTAAAGGTGATCCGTGTTGATGCGGAGCAGCGTTTTCTGGATGCCCTGGCGGGTGTCAGTGATCCCGAGAAAAAACGTAAAGTGATCGGTAACCTGTTTGTGGAGATCTTTGATGAAGAGTCCCACAAACTCACCTCAGCCAAGTGGCTGGCGCAAGGGACCATCTACCCCGATGTGATTGAGTCGGCGGGGTCTAAAAATGGCAAGGCCCATGTCATCAAGTCGCACCATAACGTGGGTGGTCTGCCGGAGAATATGAAACTCAAGCTGCTGGAACCGCTGCGTGAGCTGTTTAAGGATGAGGTGCGGAAGCTGGGTGTTGAGCTGGGACTGCCCTACGAGATGGTCTATCGTCACCCATTCCCTGGTCCCGGTCTGGGGGTGCGTATCCTGGGTGAAGTGAAAAAGCAGTATGCGGATATTTTACGTCTGGCGGACCACATCTTCATTGAAGAGCTGCGTAAACATGAGCTGTACGACAAAACATCCCAGGCGTTTGCGGTCTTTCTGCCAGTCAAATCCGTTGGTGTTACCGGGGACGGTCGCCGTTACGAATATGTGGTGGCACTGCGTGCTGTTGAGACCGTCGATTTTATGACCGCCCGCTGGGCCCATCTGCCCTACGTTTTTCTCGACCATGTATCGCGTCGCATTGTGAATGAAGTGGCCGGTATCTCACGGGTTGTCTATGACATTACCGGTAAACCACCCGGCACTATCGAGTGGGAGTGAACGGGTGTTGGGCTGTCGCCCTGATGTGGTAACTAACGTATAGCGGAGGTTTGATATCTCTTCACGGTAATGGACGGTGGGCGCAGGATGCGGGATTCAGGGCAGAGATCAACAGAGCGGCAGAACCGCCATCCGGCATCTGAGCCTGAGGATACCCGTGCATCATCAGCGAGTCCCCTGTTTGTTGATAACCGCCCCGCCGCCACTGCCCAGCGCCGGTTGGCCGCCAGTATTCATGCCAGCCCTGGCATGGTGGCCCAGCGCCAGCAGCTTTCCCGTACCTTTGGCAGCGCCTTGCAGTTACAGGGTGCCCCCCTTCAGTGTCGTGGCACCCCCCTCGATCTGCCCCGCGCTGGGGTGATCGTTGCTAATCGAAAAACCACTATTCTAGGTCAAGTGGCTGTGCAGCAGGCCACCGCTGACTTCACCGCACTACAACAACATTGGCCCGCCCGTCTTCTGCTGGAGTTGGGTAACCCGGCGGTGAACAACTGGAATACCCTGCGAACCCAGCTGGATAACGACTGCCTGGCCGCCCCCAACACCGATGGCGATATCCTCGGGGCCAATATCCGTAATCTCATCCAGCTTGGCGGGCAGCTCTCTGTGGCGGCCGTGCCTGCCCATGCCGCGCTTCAGCCCGCGCTCACGGCCCTGACTGCGGCCAACAATAGCCCGCCATTGGCGGAGTTGGTGCTGCTGTTGGGTACGCTATGTGGCGGGGTTGATCAGGCGGTGCCACAGCTTGTTGCACTCGGGCAGCTGTTGCAGGTGGCGGGCGGTGGTGCCGCCACACTTATAAATCGTGCCTGTCCACTGGTCCACAACAGTGCCGCCAGCGCTGTGAATGTCGCCCTGTATCTGACGAGTTATAGCGCCAATCCAAAGGCGGATCTGGTCTCTGAACAGGTGCTGAGTGAAGAGGGGTTGGATATCAGCGCAGCTGCGGGGCGTATGACCTCGTTGGCCACCTGGGGTTATGACCTTGCGCTGGAGGGGTGGTCTGAAAGCCAGTCCGATACCCTCGCGCAGGAGGGGGTGGACAAGATCAAGCAAGATGCCCAGACCGAGAAGCTGCGGCTGGAGAGTGAGCTTCCCGCTGATCCGGGCAGTAAGCCTGTACGCGGGAAAAAGGAGAAGAGGGGGGCGTACGATAGCCGTGTACAGGGGTGGAATAAAGATAAAACTGGTCGTGAGCAAGGTCAGGCGGCCATTCTAATAGAGGAGGGCAACGTCACCGGTGCTAATGCCAAAAAGCCCGGTCTCAAAAAGCAGCGCCATGACGAGATGAGTGGGTTTATGGTCAGCTGGACCGCCAGTCTCGGTGTTGAGCTTGCGGGCTGGACGCTGCAACTGGCGGAGGGTAGACAACCGGTGGCCGAGGCGCTGGCGACGCTGCAGGCCAGTGCGCAGTTGACGGGGCTGGATAAGCAGGATTGGGCGTCGTGGGCCATCGGTCTCTCCTCTGCCGCCACGGGTATTGCTGTTCTGCAACGGGCGGTGGAGCTTGCCATCCAGGCGGGGTGTGATCCACAGGTGGCGCGTATTGTGGCCGCTTACCAGCTCACCGACAGGCTCTCAACACCCCAGCTCCAAAAGGTTGTCGCCGCCATGGCCACCTCACCCACCGAGATAGCGGAGATCATCAATTTCCTGCGGACACAGCTCCCCTTTGGCGATGCGCTGGATGCCCTGTACCGTGCTGTCACAGTGGGCCATGTGCCGGTGAAGGCGCTGGCTGCTTTTTGTGGTAGCAACGGTGTGGAGCTGACCGCCTGGGCGCTTACCCATGGCGTAGGCAACCTCAAGGATAGTGAGAAGCTGCTCTCCCTGATTGGCGACAAAGTGAGTCAGGAGCAGCTGGCCAAACTCCTCAAAAAGGGGAGCACTGACGATCTGCTGTTCCTGCTGGGGCGTGTGGATTTCAACGAGCCGAACCCGGTTACACTGCTGAAGCTCTACACCAGAGCCGACTCTCTCCAGCTCAGAACCCTGCTTGCACCGCCTGCCGGCTTTTTCGCGCACAAGCTGGAGCTGTGGCTGGTCACCAAGGGGTATGTGGTTGCCGATATCATCACCCTGTTGGGCCTCACCTCGGCGGCGGTGATCGAAGTCATGGTCAACAATAGCGGTACCAATCCAACTACGGTGCTGGCCGCCTATCGCCAGCTCAATGCCGGTAATGGCGAGGATGTTAATGTGCTGAAGACGCTGATTCAGACCTACCCGGGCAAAAATCTACCGGTTCTTGTGGGTGCCCACCTCTCCAAGGGGGGGTGGAGCCAAGGTTCATTTACCAGTGCCATGGAGAGTATCTTCTACCACCACAACAAACACGGCGCGGGGCAGAGTGTCGAGCAATATACCCAGGATGCCCAGACCTGCTGGGCGGGTGGTGGCGCTTTTGACTGGACCGATGAGGAGGGGCGTAGCAGCAGAAAAATCCAGGGTCCACCGGGGGGCACCTTCACCTCAACCGGTGCCATCTATTCGTTCTGGTACAGCTGATGACGATCTCTGGCGCAGAGACAGGGATGAGCGAGCTTGAGCGGCTGTTTGGAATACATCAGCAGCGCCCCTTTCCGAGTGGGGCGACAGTGGCCACCGCTGGGCTGAAGTCTGACTTGGTGGCGTACGATAGTCACATTGCCGGTTGTGTGGTGAGCCTGCTGCAAGGGGGGCGGATTGAGCCATCCCGTCTGGCGCTGAACCAGGCCCTTGATGCCGCCCTTGATTCAGTGCCTGACGAGCCGTTTATCCAGCAGATGAAGGCGTATAAACAGGGGTTGGACGAGTTGGTTTGGGCTGCCCGGAATGTTGTTGGAGATGTTTCTGATGGCTGACGTCTTGACGCTTGAATCGCCGGACCACTACTGGATGCGCCGTGCGCTGCGTCTTGCCGAGCAGGCCGGACGTGAAGGCGAGGTGCCGGTGGGGGCGCTGCTGGTCAGGCATGGCCAGCTGATCGCCGAGGGGTGGAACCGCCCGATTATTAACAGCGACCCTTCTGCCCATGCCGAGATGCAGGCGTTGCGCGCCGCCGGTCAGGCGCTCGCCAACTATCGTCTGATCGATACTACCCTCTATGTTACCCTCGAGCCGTGCACCATGTGTGCCGGTGCCATTATTCATGCCCGGGTGGCACGGGTGGTATTTGGTGCTTATGATCCTAAAGGGGGGGCAGCGGGCAGCCGCTTTAGCGTATTGAATTCGGGGCAATACAACCATCGGGCCGAACTGCTGGGGGGGGTGCTTGAGCAGGAGTGCGCGATGTTGTTGACCGACTTTTTTCGTCAGCGCCGCAAATAAGCCGCCGTCTGAGTGGGGGGGGTGTGGTGAGGGTGCAGGTAATATTTTGTTGATCCCTGTCGATACTCTTCTGGGTTGAGAGTGTGTAGGTGGTATAGATGAATTTGGTTAAATAGGGTGGTGTGATGCAGCTGGTTGATATGAACACAAAGTCAGCGTCGATTCTGGTAGTGGATGATGAGCCAGTCAATGTCTGTCTGCTCAACAGTATTCTGGCTGCGGAAGGATATACCAATGTGGTTGCCACTGGAGACTCACGGGAGGTGGAGCGGCTGTACCAGCAGCATCACGTCGATCTGTTGCTGCTCGACATCAATATGCCGCACCTGGATGGTTTTGATGTGATGGCGCGGCTGAAGGCTAAACATGGCGACAACCTTGCCCCCATTTTGATGCTGACCGCCCAGTCCTCCCAGGAATTTAGAGTCCGGGCGCTGCAGGGCGGTGCCCGTGACTATGTGACAAAACCGTTTGACCGTTTTGAGCTGGCCATGCGGGTTCGTAACCTGTTGGAGATGCGTCTGGCACATCGGTGTTTGCAGCAGCAGAATATGCAGCTTGAAGAGCGGGTGCTGGAGCGTACGTTGCAGCTGCAGGACTCCCGTCTGCAGGTGGTCCGCAGGTTGGGGCGGGCGGCCGAGTATCGTGATAATGAGACCGGGATGCACATTTTGCGGATGAGCAAGATATCTGCGCTGCTGGGGCGGGCGTTTGGGCTGGATGAAGAGCAGTGTGAGCTGCTGCTGAACGCCAGCCCGATGCATGACATCGGCAAAATTGGTATCCCTGATCAGATTCTATTAAAACCGGGCAAACTCAACGCGGAAGAGTGGAAAATTATGCAGGGCCACGCGCGTATCGGGGCGGATATTCTCTCCGGGGATGATTCAGAGATGATGGCGATGGCGAGCGAGATTGCCCTGACACACCATGAAAAATGGGATGGCAGTGGTTACCCCAGCGGTTTTAGTGGCGAGCAGATCCCGCTGGTGGGGCGAATTGTGGCGGTGGCGGATGTCTTTGATGCCTTGACCTCAGTACGGCCATACAAACATGCCTGGCCGGTCGAAGAGGCGGTGGCGTACATGCAAAAGGAGTCTGGCCACCATTTTCAGCCACGGCTTATTGAACTGTTCATGGAGAAGCTCCCTGAGATTCTGGCAATCAATGCGGAGTATGCTGAGCCTGATAAGGGTGAAATTTACCGGTAAGTTCAAAATAACAGCCATTCATGGAGGGGTCACAATTGAGTCAATCTGAACTGAAACGGATTTTGTATGTAGAGGATGAGCCGGATATCCAGGCCATTGCCAAAATTGCCTTAGAAGCCGTGGGTGGATTTGAGCTGGCGGTGTTTAGTGCCGGCACAGATGCGGTGGCCAATGCGGTGGCCTTTGCCCCGCAGCTGTTACTTTTAGATGTAATGATGCCTGGCATGGATGGCCCAACCACCCTGACAGAGCTGCGTAAACTCCCTGAATTGGCACAGGTGCCGGTGATCTTTATGACCGCCAAGGTACAGCCACAAGAGGTGGCACACTTTAAATCCTTGGGTGCCATTGAAGTGATTGCCAAACCCTTTGATCCAATGACGCTGGCGCAATCGGTGCTGCGTGCCTGGAGCGCCAAGGTCGGCCAATGAAAATAGGTGTCCCAAAAGAGATCAAAGATCACGAGTTTCGTGTGGGTGTGACACCTGCCGGGGCTAAGGCGTTGGTAGCCGCTGGCCATGAGTTGTGGGTACAGAGCGGTGTCGGCCAGATGATCGGCTTTATGGATGAACACTACCGCAGTGTGGGTGCGACGATTGTTGCCACAGCGGCAGAGGTCTACAGCTGCCCCATGGTGGTGAAGGTTAAAGAGCCACAAGCCAGTGAATTTGCCATGCTGCACGAAGGGCAGCTGCTCTTCACCTACCTGCACCTTGCCCCGGATCCTGAACAGACTCGCCATCTGCTTGAGCGCAAAGTGGTGGCCATTGCCTATGAAACGGTCACCGATGCCAGCGGCCAGTTACCCCTGTTGATTCCGATGAGTGAGGTGGCGGGGCGCATTGCCATCCAGGCAGGTGCCGCCGGTCTGCAGATGATCAATGGTGGACGGGGGGTATTGCTCGGCGGTGTGCCGGGCGTGGCGCGGGGCAAAGTGGTGATCATTGGTGGCGGTGTGGTGGGCACCGAGGCGGCCAAGATGGCGCTGGGGCTGGGGGCCGATGTGACGGTGCTTGACCGCAGCCTGCAGCGATTGCGGCAGCTCGATGACCTGTTTGGCCCGGCGCTTAAAACCCGCTACTCGGAATCCTATGCGCTGGAAGAGCTGTTGCCACAGGCCGATTTGTTGATCGGTGCGGTGTTGATCCCCGGCCATGCCGCCCCCAAGTTGGTATCGCGGGCGCTGGTGAAAAAGATGCAGCAGGGGGCGGTGATTGTGGATGTTGCGATTGACCAGGGGGGCTGTATCGAAACCTCGCGTCCAACCAGCCACTCTGCGCCTATGTATATCGACGAAGGGGTGGTTCACTACTGCGTCACCAATATGCCCGGTGCCTGTGCCCGTACCGCGACCCTGGCCCTGACCAACGCCACCCTGCCTTATGCCATGCAGCTGGCGGCGGAAGGGGAGCGGGCGCTGGTGAATAATAGTGGTTTGCGGAGTGGCCTGAATCTCTACCGTGGACAGGTGACAAACCGGGCGGTGGCCGAGAATCTGGGCTATCCCTATGTTGACGCAGTGACGCTGGTGAAATAGTGCGGGTAACCCTGGGCTGGAGTGTGGTATTGCCGTGAAGATTAACAAAATCAACTATCGACTCACGTTTGCAGATGGTGCCGAGCGGCAGTTCGAGCTCCATCTTCGTGCGGACTCTCTGGTGCCCGTGGGTTGGGTGCCGAGCAAACCGCCGCAGTGGGCGGCGCTGCAAAACCATCAGTGTAAAAACTGTCCATTGAGCAGTGACAAATCCCCCTACTGCCCGGCAGCGCTGAATCTGGCAAAGCTGGCGGAACAGAGTCGTGATCTGGATATGCTGGACTCGGTGACACTGAAGGTGTTGATGTCGGGGCGGGTGGTGGCACTCTCCACCACCGTGCAGAAGGCGATAGGTTCTTTTATTGGTCTGTTACTGGCGACCAGCGACTGTCCACACGCTGCCTTCTTTCGCCCGCTGGCCCGTTTTCACATGCCGTTGGCAAGTGAGGCTGAAACCATGTATCGTGCCGCCTCTTCGTACCTGCTGGCACAGACCTTCCGCCAGGAGAGTGGTCAGGAGGCGCGGTTTGATCTTGATGGGGTGGTGGAGATTTACCAGAATCTGGAGATCGTCAATACCGCACTGGTGTCGCGCCTGAAGGCCTCCGGTGAAGGTGAGTTGTTAGCCCAGTGCATGATGGAGTGGGGGATGCTCTCCGGAATGTTCCCTTTGCGGCTGGATGGCCTGCTTAAGGAGCTGCGACCACTCTTCTCTGCCTATCTGCCAGACTGATTTTTTTCAAGAGGTGTACCGTGAGTAACAAAAGTGAAGTGGGCTGCATGCAGCTGCAGACGGTGGTCGATTTTGCCCGCTGGGGTGCAAGCTGTTTTAACGAAGCAGGACTCTTTTTTGGTCACGGTACCGATAATGCGGTGGATGAGGCGCTTTACCTGGTGCTGCACGCCCTACATCTTAAACCAGGGGTGCCGGTGGAGCTGTTGCGTGGTCGCCTGACAGACAGTGAAAAACATGCGGTGGTGGCACTGCTGCGCCGCCGTATCGATGAACGTCTGCCCGCCCCCTACCTGACACACGAGGCCTGGTTTGCCGAATTACCGTTTTATGTGGATGAGCGGGTATTGGTACCACGCTCGCCTATTGCTGAGCTGATTGAGCGGCAGTTTTCCCCCTGGGTAGAGGCAGATCAGGTGGCGGCAGTGCTTGACCTCTGTACGGGTAGTGGTTGTATTGCCATCGCCTGCGCCATGGCCTTTCCATGGGCGACGGTGGATGCGGCAGATATCTCCACTGACGCGCTGGCAGTGGCCCAGATCAATGTTGAACGCCACGATGCCAGCGAGCAGGTCGAGCTGATTGAGTCCAACCTGTTTGATGGTCTGGCCGGGCGACGTTACGACCTGATTGTTTCAAACCCCCCTTATGTTGATGCCGAAGATCTGGCTGCCATGGCTGATGAGTTCCGCTGTGAGCCGACGCTGGGGCTTGCCGCTGGTGACGATGGCCTGGAAATTGTCTTGCGAATGTTAGCCCAGGCTGCCGATTTCCTGACAGAAAACGGGGTATTGATAGTAGAGGTGGGCAACAGTGAGGCGGCGCTGGTGGAGCGTTTTTCTGAGGTGCCGTTTGTCTGGCTGGAGTTTGAACGTGGCGGCCAGGGGGTCTTTATGCTGAGTGCGGCAACCCTGATCGAGTATCAAATGCGCTTCCGGGCGGCGTTATAACGTTTTAATCGTCGCCCCATACCCCTATAATGTCCCGACATCTGTATTGACTGGAGTGTGCCGTGGACCAATCCCTTGTTTTTGATCTTGAATTGATCAACCGCCATGACAAGTCTGGTCCGCGCTACACCTCCTATCCAACGGCGGTGCAGTTCCATGAGGGATTTGGCGAGTCTGAGTATCGCCGCATTGCCGGGGCTACCAATGACGCTGGACAGCCACTCTCACTCTATTTTCACATCCCCTTTTGCGATACGGTCTGTTTCTATTGTGCCTGCAGCAAGATTGCGACCAAAGATCGCAGCAAGGCGCAGCCTTACCTTGACCGTGTATATAAAGAGCTGGCGATGCAGTCCGAACTGTTCGACAGCTCGCGCATGGTGGAGCAGCTGCACTGGGGCGGCGGCACCCCGACCTTTATCAGCCCGGCGCAGATGCGCGAGCTGATGGCGCAGACCCGCAAATATTTCAACCTGCGTGATGACGACAGCGGCGAATACTCCATCGAGATCGACCCACGCGAGGTGACCGCCGACAGCGTTAAACTGTTGCGGGAGCTCGGTTTTAACCGCATGAGTCTGGGGGTGCAGGATTTTGATCCGCAGGTGCAAAAAGCGGTCAACCGGATTCAGAGCGAGGCCGAGACCATGGCGGTGCTGGATCAGGCGCGCCAGGCGGGGTTCAAGTCGACCAGTATCGATCTGATCTACGGTCTGCCGTTCCAGACGGCTGAAAGCTTCAGTAAAACCCTTGATCGTATCCTGGCGGTGGACCCGGACCGGCTCTCGGTCTTTAATTACGCCCACCTGCCGGAGATGTTTCCCCCGCAGCGCCGCATCAAAGAGGATCAGCTGCCGTCGTCACAGCAGAAACTCGAGATCCTGCAGATGACCAACGAACGTCTGCAGCAGGCCGGGTATGTATATGTCGGCATGGATCACTTTGCCAAGCCGGGGGATGAGTTGGCAGAGGCGCAGCGTCAAGGGCAGCTTTACCGCAACTTTCAGGGCTACTCCACCCATGCTGATTGTGACCTGGTTGGTCTGGGCGTGACCTCCATTGGCAAGGTGGGCAACAGCTATTCGCAAAACAGGCGGACGATGGATGAGTATTGTGCCGCCATTGATGCCGGCCAGCTGCCGCTGTTTCGTGGTGTTGAACTGGATGTGGATGACCGGCTGCGTCGCGACATCATCACTGAGCTAATGTGTAATTTCAAACTGAATAAACAGGCGGTTGCGACTAAATACAGCATTAATTTTGAAGACTATTTTGCAGTTGAGCGGGGCGCGCTTGAACAGCTGGCTAAGGATGGTCTGATCAGTTTTGATGAGGCTGCTATTCGGGTCCAGCCCGCGGGCCGCTTCCTGATTCGTAATCTCTGTATGGTGTTTGATAAATATCTGCGGCAGGACCAGACACAACGGTTTTCCAAGGTTATTTAACCACTGCTTTATCCACCAAATTGTTAGGGTATACCCACCATGTCAGGCAATAGCTACGGAAAACTCTTTACAGTCACCACCTTTGGTGAGAGCCACGGCCCCGCCCTGGGGGCGATAGTGGATGGTTGTCCGCCGGGACTGGCGTTGAGCGAAGCGGATCTGCAGCACGATCTTGACCGGCGCAAACCGGGTACGTCGCGCCACACCACCCAGCGCCGCGAAGGTGATCTGGTGAAAATTCTCTCCGGGGTGTTCGAGGGTAAAACAACCGGTACCCCCATTGGGCTGATGATCGAAAATACCGACCAGCGTTCCAAGGACTACAGCAACATCATGGACAGCTTCCGTCCCGGCCATGCGGACTACACCTATCAGCAGAAATATGGGGCGCGAGACTACCGTGGCGGGGGCCGCTCCTCGGCGCGTGAGACGGCGATGCGGGTGGCTGCGGGGGCGATTGCCAAAAAATTTCTGCAACAGCGCCATGGTATTGAGGTGCGTGGTTATCTGGCCCAGCTCGGACCGATTAAAACAGAAGCCTTCGACTGGAATGAGGTGGAGAAAAACCCCTTCTTCTCTCCGGATGTCAACAAGGTGGCAGAGATGGAGCGGTATATGGATGCGCTGCGTAAAGAGGGCAACTCCATCGGCGCACGGATCAATGTGGTCGCCACTGGCATGATCCCAGGGCTGGGGGAGCCGATCTTTGACCGCCTGGATGCGGAAATTGCCCACGCCATGATGAGCATCAACGCCGTCAAGGGGGTGGAGATTGGCGCAGGGTTTGGCTGTATCGAGCAGAAGGGGACAGAACATCGGGATGAGATCACCCCGGAAGGTTTTCTGAGCAACAATGCCGGCGGGGTTTTGGGGGGGATCTCTAGCGGCCAGGACATTGTGGTGAGCATTGCGCTCAAGCCAACTTCCAGCATGCGGCTGTCGGGGCGGAGTGTGAACGTAAGGGGTGAGGCGGTGGAGGTGAGTACTGAGGGGCGTCATGACCCCTGCGTGGGCATTCGGGCAACACCGATCGCTGAGGCGATGCTGGCGCTGGTGTTGATGGACCATCTGCTGCGACATCGCGCCCAGAATATGGATGTGCTCTCCACAACCCCCATTATCCCTGCACACCCTTGAGTGTGTACTCGTGAACAGCCGCCGCGCTGTTCGATCTACACCACGCTACCTGTGAGGCGCTAATGCCCTATTGGCGTCTCTCCAACTTCTATCTCTTCTTTTTTGCCTCTGTGGGGGTGCTGATCCCCTATTGGTCGCTGTACCTTAAATCGCTGGGGTTTAGCGCCTCTGATATCGGTGAGCTGATGGCGGTCATCATGGCCACCAAAATCATCGCCCCCAATATCTGGGGCTGGGTTGCAGACCGCTCGGGACAAAAGGTGCTGATTGTGCGCTTAGGGGTGCTCATGGCCCTGATCACCTTTGGTGGTGTCTTTCTTGGTCAGGGATACTGGTGGATGGTGGTGGTCATGGCGCTATTTAGCTTCTTCTGGAATGCGGCACTGCCCCAGTTTGAGGCCACCACCATGAGCCTGCTGGGGGAGGAGAGCCACCGCTATGGCTCTATCCGATTATGGGGGTCAGTAGGGTTTATCCTCTCGGTGGCAGGCGTAGGCGCACTGCTTGAAACCCATGGCCCTGACATTATCCCGATGACCATCTTAATAATGTTATTTGGGGCCTGGATTGCCACGTTATGGGTGCCGAGAGAGCCGGTGCGTGTACCCGCACGCAGCCATCAGTCGATCACTGCAGTATTATTGAGACCTGAAGTGCTGGTGATCCTGGCGGTCTGTTTTCTGTCCCAGGCAAGCCACGGTCCGTACTACACCTTCTACACCATCTACCTTGAAGAGCACGGTTATGGCCGTGGCTTGATAGGCCAGCTCTGGGCGTTGGGTGTTGTGGCTGAAATTGGCGTCTTCCTGGTGATGCATAAACTGCTGCCGCGTTACGGTGCCCGCCTGTTGCTGATGGTCAGCCTTGTACTTACAACAGCGCGTTGGCTACTGGTGGCGTGGGGTGTTGAGTGGTTGGCGGTGGTGTTATTCGCCCAGTTGCTGCACGCCGCGAGTTTTGGCATCTATCATGCGGTCATCATCCACTTGATCCACCGTTTTTTTACCGGCCAGCACCAGGGGCGTGGCCAGGCGATCTATAGCAGCATCAGTTTCGGCGCGGGAGGTGCGGCGGGTAGTCTGGCCAGCGGTTATCTATGGGAAGGTGTTGGCTCTACGGCCACCTATAGCCTGGCGGCAGCCACAAGTTTTTTAGCCTGGATACTGGCCTGGCGCTTTCTTAAACCATCAATTTAAAAACAGGGCATTGACGACAGTAAAATCAACGAGTAATATGCCGTCCTCCTAGCCGCTAGCAGTCATGCACGGCGGGATTGTAAACATCGGGGTATAGCGCAGCCTGGTAGCGCGCCTGCTTTGGGAGCAGGATGTCGGGAGTTCGAATCCCCCTACCCCGACCATTTTTCAGCTTCTACTGTGAATGAATGGCCTAGTTGAATGCAGTGGTAGAGTCGTGATCCATGCGCCCGTAGCTCATCTGGATAGAGCATCGGCCTTCTAAGCCGAGGGTAGCAGGTTCGAGTCCTGCCGGGCGCACCATATCACTAGCGTCCAAACAGTGTAAGTTATTGCGTTATGGTGAGCGTAGCTCAGTTGGTAGAGTCCCGGATTGTGATTCCGGTTGTCGTGGGTTCGAGCCCCATCGTTCACCCCATATTCCTAAGTTTTAGGGCCGTTAGCTCAGTTGGTAGAGCAGGTGACTCTTAATCACTTGGTCGAAGGTTCAAGTCCTTCACGGCCCACCATTTTATGTTCATCCTCTGTTTTTGGGTCTTGCCCCAGTTCTTCCGCTTTAAATCATAAATATTTTTAGAATGATTGTATTAAAAGTAACTCCATGGGGTTACTGATGCGGGCAAGTCGCTGTATAATAGCCGCATTTCCTGCTTAATGTTTTGACTTTGCGAAAGTGGCGGAATTGGTAGACGCACTGGATTTAGGTTCCAGCGGGGCAACCTGTGAGAGTTCGAGTCTCTCCTTTCGCACCATAAAATATAGATTTCTGTTCATAATAGCTGGGGCACCAGCATTGAAAAACCCCTGCACGGTGACCACTCCCCCTCTATGGGTGTTGTGTTCCGTTGATTCGCCGCCTTGGCGTCACTGAGGAAGTTAACATGCAAATATCTGTAACATCGACTGAAGGTTTAGAGCGCCGCATGACAGTGGAGCTTCCCGCTGGCGGAGTTGAACAAGAGGTGCAGCAGCGCCTTAAAAGCATGGCTGGCAGGGTCCGCCTGGACGGTTTTCGTCCCGGCAAGGTGCCGCTGACTGTTGTGGTGAAGCGTTATGGCGCACAGGTGCGGCAAGAGGTTCAGGCGGACATGGTTCAGAACAGCTTTTATCAGGCGGTTCAAAAAGAGAATCTGCGTCCTGCGGGCACACCAAAGATTGAACTAGCTGCCGCCAGTGAAGATGTATTTGCATTTACTGCCACATTTGAGGTCTACCCTGAGGTGAAGGTGGTGGTGCCAGCGGATATGGTTATTCAAAAACCGGCGGTTGCAGTGGGTGAAAAAGAGATTGATGAAATGGTTGAGAAGCTGCGCAAGCAGCGTGCCAACTGGGAAGAGGTGCAGCGCGCTGCCGCAGAGGGTGACCAAGTTGTGATTGATTTTCTGGGCAAACTGAATGGTGAGCCGTTTGCGGGGGGTGAGGCACAAGGTTATCCACTGATCCTTGGCTCCAAGCGGTTTATTCCAGGCTTTGAGGAGCAGCTGATTGGTGTCAGCGCAGGTGAGCAGCGCGAAGTGAGTGTCACCTTCCCCGAGCAGTATCAGAATGAGGCATTGGCAGGCCAGCCCGTGACTTTTGATGTGACGGTACAAAAGGTTAATGGTCCTAAACTGCCTGATTTGAATGACCCCGATTTCCTCAAAACTCTCGGGGTATCAGAAGGGGGTATTGATGCATTGCGTGTAGATGTGCGTGATAGCATGAGCCGCGAGCTGGAGCAGAAAATAGCCAGCCAGGTTAAAAGTCAGGTTCTTGATAAGCTCTTTGCTGCCAATCCGGTCGAATTGCCATCAGCGTTGGTTGAGAGTGAGATTGAGCAGATGGCCAGCCAGTCTCGCCAGAACATGGGAATCGAGGGGAATCAGCCTGTTACGGATGAAATACGTACCGCATACATGGAACAGGCGCGCCGCCGTGTGGCCTTAGGTCTGTTGATGGGCGAAGTGATTAGAGAAAAGGCGTTTCGTGCCGATGCAGACAAAGTGCGTGCGCGGATCGAGATGTTAGCCTCCAGTTATGATGATGCGGCTGCGGTTGTTGCCTGGTATTACGAAGATCGCTCCCGTCTTGCTGGCGTTGAGGCGCTGGTGCTTGAGGATCAGGTTATTGATTGGATTGCCTCTGAAGTTAAGGTTGAAAATGTAGCAGCTGGTTTTGACGAAGTGATGCAGGCTAGGTAAATTTGGAGCCAGCCGACCTCAATTTTCTGAGAAAACGGATGAAGATCTTCGCTGATGTACGAGGCTAGATGGTTTAAATGTGGTCTTTCGGAGTAAAGGGAATGCAGCAAATGACCGATAAAATGGTGGCCGGTAGTGCCTCACTGATTACCGCATCTGGCTTGGTACCGATGGTGGTTGAGCAGACTGCCCGTGGTGAGCGTGCGTATGATATCTATTCACGACTACTGAAAGAGCGCGTTATCTTTCTGGTGGGGCCTGTGGAAGATTACATGGCTAACCTAGTGGTTGCTCAACTGCTGTTTCTGGAATCCGAAAATCCTGACAAGGATATTCACCTCTATATTAACTCCCCAGGCGGTGCCGTGACTGCCGGCCTGGCGATTTACGACACCATGCAGTTTATCAAACCACATGTCAGTACCATGTGTATTGGTCAGGCTGCCAGCATGGGCGCGCTGTTGTTGGCCGGTGGTGCCGCAGGAAAACGCTATTGTCTGCCACACTCACGTATGATGATTCATCAGCCGTTGGGTGGGTTCCAGGGACAGGCGACTGACATTGATATTCATGCCAGGGAGATCTTGGCTGTGCGTGACCGCTTGAATACAATTCTGGCGAAACATACCGGACAGTCCATGGAGAAAATCCAGAATGATACTGATCGTGATAACTTCATGAGTGGACAGCAGGCTGTGGAGTATGGATTGATTGACTCCGTGTTAGAGTCCAGAGGTTGATATTTAAAGGCATGATGAGTTCTGTCGGTAATCTTTAAAGAGATGGTTCACACATAGAGGTGGAAACATGAGTGACGAAAAGAGCGGTGGTGGTGAAGACAGCAAGAAACTGCTGTATTGCTCCTTTTGCGGCAAAAGCCAGCATGAAGTAAGAAAGCTGATTGCTGGTCCGTCAGTGTTTGTCTGTGATGAATGTGTTGAACTCTGTAACGACATTATTCGTGAAGAGTTGCAAGAGAGCAGCGCGGTTGGTAAAAACCGTAAATTGCCTGTTCCTCACGAAATTAACGCCATCCTCGATGAGTATGTGATTGGTCAGATGACGGCTAAGAAAGTTCTCGCTGTTGCTGTTTACAACCACTATAAACGACTTGAGGCAGGGCAAAAAAAGGGCGATGTTGAGCTCACCAAAAGCAATATTCTTCTAATTGGCCCGACGGGTAGCGGTAAGACGTTGTTAGCAGAAACCCTTGCACGTCTGCTTGATGTTCCTTTCACTATCGCTGACGCGACTACGCTGACAGAAGCGGGGTACGTGGGTGAAGATGTGGAAAATATTATTCAGAAACTGTTGCAGAAATGTGATTACGATGTTGAAAAGGCCCAGACGGGGATCGTTTACATCGATGAAATTGATAAAATCTCACGTAAGTCAGATAACCCATCCATTACACGAGATGTTTCTGGGGAAGGTGTGCAGCAGGCACTGCTGAAGTTGATTGAGGGTACTGTAGCATCGGTTCCACCTCAAGGCGGGCGCAAACATCCACAACAAGAGTTTTTGCAAGTGGATACCTCTAACATACTGTTTATTTGTGGTGGTGCTTTTGCCGGACTGGAACGTATTATTCGTGATCGTTCTGAAAAGGGGGGGATTGGCTTCTCGGCAGAAGTAAAAGGCAAGGATGATAAAAAGAGTGTGGGTGAACTGTTTCGTTCGGTAGAGCCTGAAGATCTGATGAAATTTGGTTTGATCCCAGAGTTTGTTGGCCGTTTGCCGGTGACAGCGACACTGGAGGAGCTGAATGAGGAGTCATTGATTCGGATTTTGACTGAGCCAAAAAATGCCATTACCAAGCAGTATGCCAAACTTTTTGAGATGGAAGGGTGTGAAGTGGAGTTTCGTCAGGATGCACTCTACGCGGTGGCTCGTAAGGCAATGGAACGTAAGACGGGTGCTCGTGGGTTGCGCTCGATTCTCGAAAACACGTTGCTTGATACCATGTATGACCTGCCTTCCATGGACAATGTTACTAAGGTTGTGATTGACGAAGGTGTGATTAAAGGCGAGTCTCAGCCGTTGTTGATCTACAGTCAAGATGAGCAGCAAGGTCGTGTTGCAAACAATGACGGTTAATTTTTTGTAAACGAACTTGATATTTATCATTAAAGGCCCAATTTACCCTTTATGACGTGAAGGGTGGGCCGGTCTCTGTTTTGTCTCGTCCGGTTTTGAATGTACATTTTCCATTGACGCATCTGTGTTTTGTGGTGGGGTGCGTTGTAATAAAGAGGTTTTGGTATGGAAAAGAGTGGCCAGGACAGTAGTTCTTCAGTAAGTATCAGCAAAATGATGCCTGTGTTGCCATTGCGTGATGTGGTGGTTTATCCGCATATGGTGATTCCTTTGTTTGTTGGTCGTGAAAAGTCCATTAAGGCGCTTGAAGCGGCTATGGAGGGTGAGAAACAGATCCTATTGGTCGCTCAGCGTAGCGCCTCTCAGGACGATCCGCAGCCCGATGATATCTACTCGATAGGTACGCTGGCGACTATTTTGCAGCTGCTTAAACTGCCTGACGGCACGATTAAAGTGTTGGTGGAAGGGGTTGGCCGTGCCACCATCCGTGACTACGTGGACCAGGATGGTTATTTTACCGCGCATGTCGAAAGCCTGGCGTGTGAGATGCTCGATGAGCGTGAGTCTGAGGTTTTGGTTCGCTCACTGCTGAATCAGTTTGATCAATACGTTAAATTAAACAATAAAATCCCCCCCGAAATACTTTCATCTCTCTCTGGTATTGAAGATGGTGGCCGCTTGGTGGATACCATTGCTGCACACATGACGCTCAAAATTGATGAGAAGCAGAGCGTATTAGAGCAGGTGAGTGTTCGTGAACGCATCGAAAAGATGATGGGGCTGCTTGAATCAGAGATCGATTTACTGCAAGTTGAAAAACGGATCCGTGGCCGTGTTAAGCGGCAAATGGAGAAGAGCCAGCGTGAGTACTATCTGAATGAGCAGATGAAGGCTATTCAGAAAGAGCTTGGTGATATGGACGATGTTCCAAATGAGATTGAGGAATATTCCGCCAAGATCGAAAAAGCAGGCATGTCAAAAGAGGCCAAGACTAAAGCCAAGGCCGAGTTGAATAAGCTAAAAATGATGTCACCAATGTCAGCAGAAGCGACAGTGGTGCGTAATTATATTGACTGGATGGTGAGTGTTCCGTGGAAAAAACGCAGCAAAATCCGTGGTGATTTGGCCAATGCGGAGGCAATTCTGGAAGAGGATCATTACGGTCTGGAAAAAGTTAAAGAGCGTATTCTCGAGTATCTCGCGGTTCAGCAGCGTGTCAGTAAATTAAAAGGGCCGGTGCTCTGCCTGGTTGGACCGCCTGGTGTAGGTAAAACATCATTAGGGCGTTCTATTGCTCGTGCTACAGGGCGACAGTTTGTCCGGATGGCGCTGGGTGGTGTGCGTGACGAAGCAGAGATTCGCGGGCATCGTCGGACTTATATTGGTTCTATGCCAGGTAAGATAGTCCAAAATATGGCGAAGGTGGGGGTGCGTAACCCGCTTTTCCTGTTGGATGAAGTGGATAAAATGGCGATGGATTTTCGCGGGGACCCCTCGTCTGCGATGTTGGAAGTGTTAGATCCAGAGCAGAATCACACCTTTAATGATCACTATCTCGAAGTCGATTATGATCTGTCTGATGTCATGTTCGTGGCCACTGCAAATAGTTTAAATATTCCTGGGCCGTTATTGGACCGGATGGAAGTAATCAGGCTTTCTGGTTATACCGAAGCTGAAAAGATTAATATTGCATTGCGATATTTAATGCCAAAACAGATTGATGCAAATGGTCTTAAGCCGGGAGAAATTGATATTTCTGAAGCGGCGGTTCGCGATATTGTGCGTTACTACAGTCGTGAGGCGGGGGTTCGCAGTTTGGAGCGTGAAATTTCCAAAATCTGCCGCAAGGTAGTAAAGGCCCTGCTGTTAAACAAAGGTGGTAAAACTAAAGCTGCTGGTATTAAGGTGACTCCCGCTAATCTGGATAAATATCTGGGTGTGAAGAGATTCCGTTATGGTAAGGCTGAAGAGAGCGACCAGATTGGTCAGGTGACGGGCTTGGCCTGGACTGAGGTAGGTGGTGAGTTGTTAACTATCGAGGCAGTACCGGTGCCGGGTAAAGGTAAGCTAACCATCACGGGACAGTTGGGTGACGTTATGCAGGAGTCGGTGCAAGCGGCCATGACTGTTGTGCGGAGCCGTGCCCAGTCACTGGGTATTGAGATCGATTTTTACCAGAAGCAGGACCTTCATATACACGTTCCTGAAGGTGGTATACCCAAGGATGGGCCGAGTGCTGGTATTGGGATGTGTACGGCACTTGTTTCGGCATTGACGAGGATCCCGGTGCGGGCGGATGTAGCGATGACGGGTGAGATCACACTGCGTGGTGAGGTTTTACCGATTGGCGGCTTGAAGGAGAAGCTGTTGGCCGCGCATCGTGGTGGAATTAAGGTTGTGTTGATACCAAAAGAGAATGAACGCGACCTTGAGGAGATACCCAAAAACATTAAGGATCAGTTGGAAATTAAACCGGTTAGATGGTTTGATGAGGTGTTGCAGGTGGCATTACAGCATATGCCTGATGTTAGCGTTGTGGCTGATGTTGACGAGGATAAGCTTGTTACTACAAAGAAAAAACGGGTTAAATCGGAGCGGGTACCGCACCATTAAGCGTGGTTTTTCTTGACATTAAGGAGGGGGAAATGTATAAATTTTGCCCTGTCTTAGATGGCCGTAAAATAATGGCTGGCACATAATAATAAGTTGTATCGCTGCAGCTCTTTCTTCAGTAAGAAGTTTGCGGGTGCGTCTGGTAGGTGTGCGGTGGTTACCGTTAGGGTTATTGTTTATTTGAAGTTATGCTTGCTACGAACCAAGCAGACAATTGGATAGAAGAATTAGAGGAGTTTTCGAGTGAATAAAGCAGAGTTGATTGAAGCTGTTGCAGAGCGTGCTGACATGACTAAAGCAGATGCAGGCCGTGCCGTGGACGCAGTGGTTTCTTCTATCACAGAAGCACTTAAACAGCAGAATGATGTTGCCTTGGTTGGTTTTGGTACATTCACTGTGCGTGAGCGTGCTGCACGTAATGGCCGTAATCCTCAGACAGGTGCAACGATTAGTATTGCGGCAGCAAAAGTTCCTGCATTTAAGGCTGGTAAAGCCCTCAAGGATGCCGTAAACTAGCCGCGCTTTCAGGGTGCTTAGCTCAGCTGGGAGAGCGTCGCCCTTACAAGGCGAATGTCGGCGGTTCGATCCCGTCAGCACCCACCATTTTTAGTTAGATGTTTGGAGTGGTAGTTCAGTTGGTTAGAATACCGGCCTGTCACGCCGGGGGTCGCGGGTTCGAGTCCCGTCCACTCCGCCAACAAAATATGAGAGGCGCAGCGCTAATACAGCCTGCGCCTTTTTTGTTTATGGGCTAAAATCACACGCACGATAATTTCAACGGAAAAGTTAAACCATGCTGCAGTTGATTAGGGACAGAGCGCAAGGCTGGATCGTGATGGTCATCATCGGAATGTTGATCCTGGGCCTTGCTTCGTTTGCTTGGGATTCATATTTCAGGCCTGATGTAGAGGTTGCAGTTGCCAATGTGAATGGTGAAAAAATCACGGCGAACCAATTTCAGATGGAGTATCAGCGACAGCGCGCGCGGTTGCAATCGATGTTGGGGGGCACCGATATTAGCAAGGTTATTCCTGATGAGTCTCAATTCAAATCCAATATCCTGAAGGGGATGGAAGAGGAGGAACTGGTTTTGCAGGCTGCCAAGAAGGATGGTTTTTCTGTCAGTAATGTCCAGTTGGCGCAGCAGATTCGTGCTATTGAAGCGTTTCATACCAATGGCCAGTTTGATGCGGCACTTTATCAGCAGTGGTTACAGCAAAATAGAATGAGCGCGGCAGATTTTGAGGCAATGTTGCGTCGTGATGTGATTGTTCAGCAATATCGCATGGGGATTGCGGGTACAGCCTGGGTGACTGGTAAGGAGCGGCAGGCCATTGTTCAGAAACTTGAACAGCAGCGTGATGTAGGGGTGGTGAAGATTTCTGCACAGGCTTATTTAGCTGGCATTGAGGTCACTGACGCGGATGCGCGTAGCCACTATGAGGGCGATAAGCAGCGTTATGCAACCACTGAGCAGGTGAGTATTCAGTATCTGGAGCTGTCGCTGGACGCATTGATGGAGAAGGTACAGGTTGATGAGGCTGCTCTGCAGGAGATGTATCAGGAGCATCAAGGTGATTTTGGTACGGCCGAGGAGCGACATGTTAGCCATATTTTGATTGAATCTTCTGCCGATGGGGATGTTGCCAAGGCGAAGGCTGACGCACTGTTTGAGCAGATTGCGGGTGGTGCTTCATTTGAGGAGCTGGCGCGTAAGGATTCTGCCGATACCGGTTCTGCCAAAGATGGTGGGGATCTGGGATTTTTAAGTCGTGATGCCATGTTAGACCCAGCTTTTGCTGATGCGGCATTTGCACTTAAACAAGGTGAGGTTAGCAAACCTGTAAAGAGCGCATACGGATACCATATTATTAAGCTTAGCGAGATCAAGCGTGGTCAGGTCCGCTCTTTTGATGAGATGAGGGCGCAGTTAGTGCAGGATTACCGCCATAAACAGGCTGAGGCGATCTTTTTTGAGCAACGTGAGATGTTGGCGAACATAACGTTTGAAAATCCCGATTCGTTGGAGCCAGCGGCCCAACAGTTGGGACTGAAAATTAATGTGACACCACTGTTTGTGCGTGATCAGGGGATGGGGTTGGCTAGTAATCCTGATATTCGTAAAACTGCTTTTTCTGATGAGGTGTTGTTTCAGGGAAACAACAGTGAAGTTAAAGAGATTAGTAGTGGTCACCTGATTGTATTGCGTATTAAGGAGCATTTGGAATCCACTGTGAGGCCTTTTGAGGAGGTGCAGGGTGAGGTGGTGGCGCAGTTGAAAGGCCAGCGGGCCGAAGCCAAGGCGAAGGAAGAGGGACTGGCTCTGCTGCAGTTGCTGAAGACTAACTCTGATGTTGAAACGTTGGCTAAACAGAAAGGTTTGGACTGGCAGCATCTTGGTTTGGTAAAACGCTCTTCAACGGCTGTTGATCATGATGTGATGACTAAGGTGTTCCGTATGAAAGCACCTGCACAAGAGAGTCGTAGTTTCGGTGGTGTTGTATTGCCGTCTGGTGATTATGCGGTAGTGGCGCTTTTTGCTGTGAATGATGGGGCGGTTGATGTGAATGATGAACAGGCCAAGAGTGTGGCCGTGAATCGTGAACGTTACTATGGCTTTAGCCACTTGGAAGGGGTGGTGAAGGGATTGCGTAGTGTTGCTGAGATTAGAGAGTACCCAGAGAACCTTTAACCAATCTGGCCATGCCGGGATAAAGCGGTTGGCATGGTTGATTGTGTAAGGCACAGGTAAAAAAGGGGCGGGCCAGTGATGGCCCGCCCCTTTT
>JAKFXL010000067.1 GCA_021731365.1 Gammaproteobacteria bacterium
GCCAATGCAACCGCCCACCCCACCCCCAAACTCCAGTCGACGAGAACGCACCGCATGGTGCATGTACGACTTTGCCAACTCCGGCTACACCACTGTCATCCTAACCGCCATCTTCAACAGCTATTTTGTGGGCGTAATTGCCGCCAGCAATACCGAACCGGGGCACTCCACCCTGCTCTGGACCATCACCATGGCAATCGCCAACGCCATCGTCTTGCTCTGCGCCCCCATCCTCGGGGCCATAGCCGACTATTCAGCGGCAAAAAAACGGTTTCTCCTGATCAGCACCCTAGGCTGTGTACTCTTCACCGCCACCCTCAGCCTCGTTGGCCCCGGCGACACCGCCCTGGCGATGATCCTAGTCATCCTAGCAACAACCATGTACGCCACCAGCGAAAATCTGATTGCAGCCTTCCTACCAGAACTCGTGCCACCAGAAAAGATGGGGCGACTCTCCGGGTACGGCTGGGGCATAGGCTATCTGGGTGGACTGCTTACACTAGGCTTATGCCTACTATATATAGTATGGGCAAAGGCAAGAGGGTACGATGCCAGCCACTACGTGCCCATCACCTGCCTGATTGTCGCAGCAATCTTTGCCCTGGCGGCAACCCCCACCCTACTTTGGCTACAAGAGAGAGCCCACGCCAAAGAAAAATTAACACCCCGTGGTTACATGCACGCAGGCTATCAACGCCTACGCCACACCCTAAAACATACACACCAGCACCCAGATCTATTCAGGTTTCTGCTCACCCTCATCGTCTACCACTCCGGCATCAATACCGTCATTGTACTGGCCGCCATCTATGCCCAAGAGGTCATGGCATTCAAAATAGAGCAGACACTCATCCTGATACTCGTCGTCAACGCCACCGCAGCCATCGGCGCACTCATCTTTGGTCATCTGCAAGACCGCATCGGCTCCAAACAGAGCCTGGCACTCACACTAGTCATATGGATAATCTCCATCTCACTCGCCTACAGCGCCACAGAGCCACCCCAGTTCTGGCTATCCGCCAACCTCATTGGTCTGGCCCTCGGTGCCAGCCAATCCGCCGGACGGGCCATGATCGGACAACTCATGCCACCAGAACGGAACGGGGAATTTTTTGGCCTATGGGGCATGGCCATTCGGCTCGCCGCGATAATAGGCCCCCTCAGCTACGGCGGTATCACCTACTACACACACGGCAACCACCGCATCGCCCTGCTTTCCACCCTGCTCTTCTTTATTACCGGATTATTAATGTTGATAACCATCAACGAACAGCGTGGCAAGCAGGCCATATGCGAAAAATCATGATAAATTCACGCCCCCGGCACAAATCGTACTTTCATTAATTAAATTTATTTGGTATAAATAGCGGGTGAGAAAGTGTAGCTAAGATTTGGCAGCATTAAATATCAACTGGGGTAATTGTGGTATTTAGGGTAAGCGGTCATGGTGCAACAGTTCAAAAAGACCAGGGAGACTTAACAATGAAATCATATAGAATTGCAAGCTCGGTAGGGACAGTAGCATTGCTGCTGGCTGGAGCGGCACAAGCAGAACCATCAAAGGCCAGTTTTGATAACTGGACCGTAACCAGCGGTACTATCAACGCGGGCTGCGCCACGGGGGCTGGAAACTTTACCTCTTGCGGTACAGCAATAAGCGAAAAAGGGTTTTTCAGCCGCTTAGTTGTTGATCAAGCCACTGGCAAACAGTTTTTCCAGACCATCGTCACCATGCCTGATGCCAATGCGGCAAATCCAGCGGCTTTAGACAGCCTTGCATTTGCTAATGAAAACTTTGTTAGTTTCAGTGGCAGTAACGGCATTATCGACAAACAGCGCATTTTTCAGGCGCAAGTTGTGCCAGGTGTAGGGACGGGTGCCGCACATACAGTTAATTTCACCAACGCATCTCTCATCGGAACAGGTTGGGCAAAAGACTTTGTCGAATTGACCCAGTCTATTACAGACCCCGTGGTAACAAGAGGCGATGGCTTTGAAACCCACTTTCTTTACAAACAGGTCGGTTACAACGACCCAACCACCAGCAGAGTACCTACTGGAAAAGGGATGAAAATCACATCCTTCTCTCCTATTGGCTCAATACCGACCGATGGACAAAACTTCGTTTTTGTTGATAAACAAGGTGATTACGTTGTGCAGCCGGCAACACCAAACACCATCGTCTTGACTGGACCGACTGGCGGCACCCTCACTTGGGTAGGAGATAGCGCTCCAGGTGTCAACACCGGTACACGTGGTGCAAACATTCAAGCCATTTACATAGGACAGGACTCTGCAACCGCTGGGCTTGGATTTGGATTTAACGCCTACGCGAACATGACAGTTAATCCGGTCAACAGGATAGCGGTGTTTGACTTGGTTAAGTCGGCTCCTGTGGGCTGGACTGATGCCATATGGGGTACCACCGTTACCAAAGGCCCAATCACAGATATATTCCTGCCTTAGTAATCGGTTTGTACCATCCATAAAGAGGGGCCTTGTGCCCCTCTTTATATTTTTGGGTATATTATCTCACGCCTATAACCAAATACTGACAACCCTGCTTTTGTTCAGCGCCAGCCACTGCAATGCCATAATCGGTGCGGCAGAATTTATGCGTCCGCTCTCAATCCACTCCAGCGCTTCTGATAGTCCTACCGTAAAAACCCGGATATCTTCATTCTCTTCAGCTAGACCATAAGTACCACCAATGGTGCTGGCATCTACGCGGCCACAAAACAGCATAATGGATTCACTGCTCCCGCCGGGGCTTGGGTAGAACCGGTAAATGGGTAACAACTCATCAATGTGGCAACCTGCCTCTTCCTGTGCCTCACGTTGAGCCACCCCTTCTGCTGTTTCATCCGCAGCCACCATGCCTGCAACTATCTCGGTTAGCCAGGGACCTTGTGAGTCATTCAGTGCGCCGATGCGAAACTGCTCTATCAGCACCACTCTGTCCAACACAGGATCGTAGAGTAGTACTGCCACAGCATGACCCCGCTCAAAAAGCTCCCGGCTCATGATCTGGCTCATGCCGCCAGCAAAAAGAGTGTGGCGCAAGCGGAATTTTTCAAGGCGAAAAAACCCTTGAAAGCAGATTATACGGCTCTCTATCTCAACTTCACCATAATTCATTATTTTATCCATTAGTTTGGTGGCCATTCAATTTGCTGACTATACTGCCAGCTCATCGGTAGAAAAAACAAAAGTATTGCCTTTGACAGCCGATGCAGTGAGTCAGGAACTCATTCAATATAAACACTATTTGACCAATATGGTCACACTACACTCCAGTTGAAGAAAAACAGCCAGGGAATGACTATGCGTAAAGACCTTGATGATCTGCTCGAGCCAGAACTTCTGAACAATGAAGAAGATATATTTTCATCAGACCTTGCTCTGACAAACCAGGCACTGCCCCAGACACTCTACATTTTACCGCTGGCGGAGCGCCCTTTTTTTCCGGCGCAAACACTGCCCGTTCTGATGGCCGAAGATCCCTGGTTAGATACGGTTAAAAAGATCGGAGAGACTCCCGCTCAGGTGGGGGGATTGTTGTTGGTCCGCCCTAACGAAGAGGAAGGTGCCAAGGCTGATGATTTTTACCCCATTGGCAGTGTGGTGCGTTTGCACCACCCGATGCGCTCCGATGGCAAAATCCAGTTTATTGCCGAGGGGTTGCAACGTTTTCAGGTGGTGGAGTGGCTCTCAATGACCCCCCCCTATCTGGCACGTGTTGAATACCCTGAAGACAAAAGACCTGCCAGTGGCCAAACCAAGGCCTATGCGATGGCTATCATCAATACCCTCAAGGAGCTGGTACCTCTCAACCCGCTGTATAGTGAGGAGTTACGCTATTTCCTTGACCGCTTTGGCCCTAATGAACCCTCACCACTGACCGACTTTGCCGCGGCGCTCACCACGGCGGAAAAGGAGGAGCTACAGGATATTCTTGATACTGTTGATATCCGCCGCCGTATGCAGAAAGTCCTGATTCTGATTAAAAAGGAGCTGGATGTCGCCAAACTACAGGCGCAGATCCGGCAATCAGTGGAGCGCAAGATCAGCGACCATCAGCGCAAATTTTTCTTGCGTGAACAGCTCAAGGTGATCCAGCAGGAGCTGGGTATCTCCAAGGATGATCGTCAGGCCGACATCGACAAGTTCAGTGAGCGACTCAGTACGCTGAAAATACCCGTTAAAGCACGCAAGGTCATTGATGATGAGCTGGATAAGTTACGCATCCTCGACTCAAGCTCGCCCGAATACGCGGTCACCCGCAACTATCTGGACTGGATAACCACCATCCCTTGGGGGGTCTACTCCAAAGACAAATTCAATCTAAAAGAGGCCCACGCCATCCTCGACGAAGACCATGACGGACTGGCCGATGTTAAAGAGCGCATTATCGAGTTCCTGGCGGTGGGTAGCCTGAAAGGTGAGGTTTCCGGCTCTATTATCCTGCTGGTGGGCCCGCCCGGCGTTGGCAAAACCTCGATCGGTCGCAGCATTGCCCGCACCTTGGGGCGCAAGTTCTACCGTTTCTCCTTAGGTGGTATGCGCGATGAGGCGGAGATCAAGGGGCATCGCCGCACCTATATTGGTGCCATGCCAGGCAAGATGGTACAGGCACTTAAGGATGTAGGCACCGCCAACCCCATCATTATGCTGGACGAAATAGACAAGGTTGGCAGCTCATACCGGGGCGACCCCGCCTCTGCCATGCTTGAGATGCTCGATCCGGAACAGAATGCCGAGTTCCTTGACCACTATCTGGACGTGCGCCTCGATCTCTCCAAGGTTCTGTTTATCTGCACAGCCAATACCCTCGACACCATTCCCGGTCCGTTGCTTGACCGCATGGAGATTATCCGTCTTGCCGGTTACATCACTGACGAGAAGGTGCAGATCGCCAAACATCACCTCTGGCCACGACAGCTGGAGAACGCCGGGCTGAAAAAGAATCAGCTAAAGATATCCGATGCCGCCCTCAGCTATGTGATCGAGGGGTATGCCCGCGAGGCCGGGGTGCGTAATCTGGAGAAAAAACTGGGCCGCATGGTACGCAAGGCGGTGGTTGAATTTGTCACCAAACCCAAAACAAAGCGCCAAAAGAGCATCTCTATCAAAGATGTACAGAACTACCTTGGGCAGCCCTTTTTTAAACAGGAGAAACCACCCGCCGGTATTGGCATTGTCAACGGCCTGGCCTGGACCTCCATGGGCGGGGCCACGCTCACCCTGGAGGCGAGCCAGATCCATAGTAACAACAGGGGCTTCAAACTCACCGGCAACCTTGGTGATGTGATGAAGGAGTCGGCAGAGATTGCTTACAGCTTTATCGCTTCCCATCTTAAAGAGTTTAAATGTAGCAGCGACCACTTTGATAAGGCCTTCATCCATGTCCATGTGCCGGAAGGGGCGACCCCCAAGGATGGCCCCAGTGCCGGAGTGACCATGGCCACCGCCCTGCTCTCCCTGGCGCGTAATCAAAAAGTACCTCGTCTGCTGGCGATGACGGGGGAATTGACACTCACCGGCCAGGTGCTGGCCGTAGGTGGTATACGTGAAAAGGTGATTGCCGCCCGTCGCATCCGCATCATGGAGGTGATTCTGCCCGAGGCCAACCGCAAAGACTTTGATGAGTTGCCAGCCCATATCCGCACAGGTATGACTGTACATTTTGCCAAGCAATACAAAGATGTCGCTGCGGTTGTCTTTGGCTGATCAACGCCTGTTGTAACATCAGCAGAGTCTGTAGACTCTGCTGATGTTCACCACTTTGCAGTCAACACCATGTTTAAACAGTTTGCCGTCCCTGTTCTCGGCCTTGGCCTGCTCATCCCCCTTATCATATGGCTGGTCAGTGGCTCCTCAACCCAGCCCGCCACTCACGCGTGGCAAAGTGGCTGGAGCAGCGAAACCGCCTTTCACTACGCCCGCCGCGCACCTGCAGCGGTGGTATATAACAACCACCTCTATCTCATTGGCGGTATTGATGGCGATGGTCACTATGTACAGACGGTGGAGTACGCACAGATCAATGGCAATGGTCGGCTTGGCCCATGGCAACTCAGCAGCAACCTGAATCAGGGGCGTTTCTACAATGCTGCCGTCGCCAGTAACGGCTACCTCTACACCCTTGGCGGTGGCAGTGGTGAGCGTGGCCATGAGAACTATCCACTCGACTCGATCGAACGTGCCCCCATCAACAGAGATGGCTCACTGGGGCCGTGGCAAGTGGTCAGCCATATGACCACCGCACGCCGTGGCCTCAAGCTGGTGTTGCACCAAAACACCCTCTACGCCATTGGTGGTTACGATGGCCAGTTCCTCAAATCCAGCGAGCGCGCAGTGCTGAATAGGGATGGAACCATTGGCGAATGGCAGAAGGAGCAGTACGAATCACTTATCGATCGCTACATCCATGCCGCCGCTCGCCACAAAAACAGGCTCTACCTGCTCGGCGGCCACATGCGTGATCCAGGCCAGGCCAGCTATGGTGACGTGGAATCAAGCCAGATTCAGCCAGACCAGACCCTCTCGCCCTGGCAGATAGACCCCCACCCCCTGCTCACACCACGACTGGTCGCGGAGGCGTTTGTCATCAACCAGCACCTTTATATCGCCGGTGGCCACACTGGCAACAGCCGCCTCAACAGCGTTGAGGTCACACACATCAACACCGACGGTACGTTAGCGCCCTGGCGTTACACCACGCCACTGCCACAACCGCGCAGCGCCTATGCCGTGGCCGTGGCCACCGATAAAAATCGCGTCTATGTGCTGGGCGGTGGTGGTGATGAGTTACCGCTCAATACCGTCCTGATGGCCACAGCCAACCATCGTGGTGAACTGGGTAACCCCGATTAAAAATTTACATTTTTTCTGAAATACGACTCATGCTTACCCCAACGCAGCCGTTACAACCTGTGAAGATTGAATGATTTAACCACCTATTTACCCCCCCCTGAAGACGGGCCGACACAAGGATTGAGTCGCGCCCGTCTTCCCTTTATGCTCTACCCCATAAGAGTCGGCCACCACCCCCTGCACAACGGGGCGCTGTATGGCTCAATCAGATCAAACATTGGCAAAGGGGTTAAATAGCTATCGACCTTCCATACGGTGAGCTGATCCATACGCAGCAGACAGCTCTTCAAACCATCGATGTATATCAAAGTGGCACCCTGCGGCTACTGCGAACCGACGCCCACGCCACACAGAGCGCCATTGATCTGGCAACCCCATACACACTGCTTCTGCCTTACATGCCAGTGATGATGGTCAACCTGCTCTTTCAGCCGGCACCACGACGCTGCCTGCTGCTGGGGCTGGGGGGCGGGGATCTGGTCCGCTACCTCCATCACCAGCTACCCAGCTGCAACATCACAGCAGTGGAGCTGGACGCGGGGATGGTGGATATCAGTAAACACTATTTTGCCCTGCCCGAGGCCAACAACATCCAGTTGGTCGTAGACGACGCCGGCCACTTTATCGCCGCCAGCAAACGTCCCGTCGATACGCTGCTAGTGGATATTTACAGCCACAACGGTATGCCAACGTTACTCCTGGAGGATGACTTCTACCGCCACTGTTATCGGGTACTCACACGAGAGGGGGTCATGGTGATCAACCTGCTAATTAACCATGGCCAGGAGTTGCACACCCTTTTAAGAAAGATTCGTCAGCAATTTCAGCAACTGACGCTCTGCCTGACGGTAACCGGATATAAAAATGTGATTGTGGTTGCCTTTTGCCAGCCACCCAGCACGCTTGACCGGGCCGGGCTGATGCAACGGGCAGCAGAACTCAGCCCAAGGTTTGGGCTGAGTTTTGAGGCACTGGTAGAGAACCTGTTTCGAACCAATCCATTGGCGGGGGGGGAGCTATTCTTTTAACTATGCCTGAACATCCACGTTACTGCCAAGATGGGGGGCCAGCTTCTCACGCGGAACCTCTTGTGTAGGGCTGGCAACGCTGTTAATTAACTCTTTAGCGGTTTTAGCCTCAATATCGAGCGCCTTGTTCAGGATCGCGATACTTACCTCCTCTCCCGTTTTGGCGCTACTGGCCTGAGTCACTGCTGTACTACTAATGCCACTGATATCCATTGGACACACTCCTATCGTCGAGGGGCCCAACACTCCTTATTGTCCCGTAGGTAAAAACTACACGTACATTGGGGTATCGGCAAAGGGCACTAATACATTTAATATTATCAACTCCACGGTAACGCTATGCGCACCGACGCACCTCCAATCTCGGCACGACGAATCTCCAGACGCCCATGGTAAAGCTCAACGATGTCACGCACCAGAGCCAGCCCCAAGCCGTGGCCACTCACCTGGGTATCCAGCCGCCCGCCACGTGCCAATACGGTGGCAACCTTCTCCGGCTCAATGCCTGGGCCATCATCCTGCACCTCAATCAACAACGCTGCGCCGGGCAGGACAGTAATCACTTTGTCGATACGTACCACCACCTGACTCGCTGACCACTTAAAGGCGTTATCGATCACGTTGCCCAGCAGCTCCATCAGATCCCCTTCGTTGTAATGAAAATCCAGTGCTGGGGCCACCTCCACCCGGCTCTGCACCCCTTTTTCGGCATACACCTTATGCAGCGCCTTCACCACTTTTGCGGTGATCGCCGCCACATCCACAGGGGCCAGTAGCGCGGTACGACCCGAAGTCGCGGCACGCTGCAGCTGATACTGAACAATCTGGTCCATACGCTGAACCTGCTCTTCCACCGTGGCACACAGACTTGGCAGTGACTGCCCGGGCACCTCAATCACCCCCCTCAACACTGCCAGCGGCGTCTTCAGGCTATGTGCCAGATCACCCAGGCTAGCCTGATAACGCTCTTCATGTTCACGATTACTGCGAATCAAGGCATTCAGGTTGTCCGTCAGCCCGCGCAACTCTTTGGGATAACGGCCAAGCAGCTCCGAGTGACGCCCGGCCTCAATCTCTCGCAGATCCTCCGCCACCCGCCACAGTGGTGCCAGTCCCCAACGCAAAATAATGGTCAGCATCACCAGCAGCACAACGGTCACCCCCGCCAGCCAACCCCACAGATTTTGGCGAAACTGTAAAACCTGTTGATTCAACCGGTCCTGGCTCTCCGCTACAACAAAGGTATAACCACCCTTAATCTTATCGCTATCACCCCACGTCACCCCCAGGCTATAGGCAAGTACCGGGGTACCCTCGGAAGTTTTAAGATCCTCATACAGCGACTCACCACGTCCCAACCCGGCATACACCGGAATGGTCAGCTTCCCCAGAGAGGGGGAGACCCAAAGAATATTGCCATTGTTGCCCAGAATTTTGGCATAGAGCCCAGAACCTTCAATAAAGAAACGTGACTCTGGCAAGGCGTAAACCAGTTGCAGCGAGCCATCTTCACGAATATCAGCAGAGGCAATCACCGCCGTCAGGTGGACCCGCAGCCGCTCTTTTAAGGCATCTTCGGCACTGGCAACAAAGGAGCGCTCCAACGTCATCCCGGTAATGCCCAAAAACCCCACCAGAACAATACCCGCAACAATCAACATGCGGCTGTTAATGGAGATCACGTTTCACTCCGCTGCAACGTAAAGCGGTAACCTCGTCCACGGAGTGTCTCTATCGGTTGTAAAACATTGTCTGGATCGAGCTTGCGCCGCAGACGCCCCACAAACACCTCGATCACATTGCTGTCCCGGTCAAAGTCCTGAGCATAGATATGGTCCGTCAAGACACTCTTGGAGATCACCTGCCCGGCATTCAGTATCAAGTACTCCAGCACCTTATACTCATACGCCGTCAACTCCAGCAGCGCCCCCGCCACGGAGACCTCTTGTGTCACCGTATTCAGGCAGATCGGACCAGAACACAATATCGGTTGCGCCACCCCCGCCGCACGGCGCACCAGCGCCTTAATACGGGCCACCAGCTCTTCAATATGAAAAGGCTTCACCAGATAGTCATCCGCGCCAGCATCCAGCCCCGAGACCTTATCCTGCCAGCGACCCCGAGCCGTCAATATCAGCACGGGAAAGGTTTTACCTGCCGCCCGCAACTGCTGCAACAGCTCTATCCCTGACAGTTTGGGCAGCCCCACATCCACCACCGCGATATCAATGGGGTATTCAGTCGCAAAATAGAGCCCCTCTTTGCCATCGGCAACAGCGTCCACCGCATACCCCTCCTGGGTAAACCGCTCGCGCAGCTGCTGCCGCAACTCATCCTCATCCTCAACAATCAATAAACGCATCACCACACCGGTCAATATTGGAAATATAGGGCCGAACAGCATAACCGGAAATATCAGATGAAGGGATACAAAACTACAAATCCTGGACGTAAAAAAGCCCGGGGGGTCGAGTGAACCTCGACACACCCCAGGCTACATAAGTACCTAACTACAACGAGTGATGCTTACAGGCCAAGAATGAAGTCAGCCAGCTTGCCGATATCGGCATCAGCAACACGTGGTGAGTACGGAGGCATTGGCACACCACCAGTCACCGCAGTCCAGCTACCCTTGCTACCTTTAGCAATAGAGTTCACCAGAGTGGCCTTGGCATCAGCCTTGCCTTTGTACTTGGCAGCAACATCTTTCCATGCTGGACCAACAACCTTGGCATCAACACTGTGGCACGCCAGGCAGCCGCTCTTCTTGGCCAGATCCAGGTCGGCCATAGCAGGGGCCGCAACAAATGCAGAAGCCATAACAGCAGCAGCAATAATACGTTTCATATTGAGTTCTCCTCTTTCAATTTCCTGATCAACCATCGCTGGTTGACCCCTCTCTATTTTCACTCGCACCAACAGGTTCGAATAAAAAATCTTTCCCACGGGGTTAACGTTACGCCAGTGAAACTGAATGAAAGCTGAATAATAAAGTGGTTTTTAGGCTATCAAGAGAGACTGGCGACCAGCACGGTCGCCAGCGATTGGGAAAAAGGCTCAGGCGTTGCGACGCAGCGCCTCAATACGCTCATCCAGTGGCGGATGGCTCATAAACAGTTTTTTCAAACCACCGCCCATACCACCGGCGATACCAAAGGCCGCCAGACGATCGGGCAGAGGCTCCGTCACACCCTGTTTAAGGCGCTCCAGGGCCGAGATCATCTTCTGACGACCAGCCAGGCTGGCACCCCCCGCATCAGCACGGAATTCACGCTGGCGACTGAACCACATCACAATGGTGGAGGCCAAAATTCCCAAGACCAGCTCCGCTACAATAGTAGTAATCATGAAGCCGATACCGTGGCCACGTTCATTTTTAAGGATCACCCGATCCACAAAGTGGCCAATAATACGCGCAAAGAAGATGACAAAGGTATTCACCACCCCCTGGATCAGCGCCAGGGTGATCATGTCGCCATTGGCCACATGGCTAATCTCATGGGCCAATACCGCCTCCACCTCATCCTTATCCATGGCACTCAACAGACCCGTGCTCACCGCCACCAGTGAGGCGTTACGACGGGCACCGGTAGCAAAGGCATTGGGCGAGGGTGAATCAAAGATCGCCACCTCGGGCATACCAATCCCCGCCTTCTCTGCTTGACGACGCACGGTATCCAGCAGCCACTTCTCGGTGGCGTTGCTGGGCTGCTCGATCACCCGGGCACCGGTTGAACGTTTGGCAACCCATTTGGAGATCAACAGGGAGATAAATGAACCCCCCATGCCAAACACGGCGGCAAAGACCATCAATGAGTTCATATTGAGGTTGCCACCCTGCTCATCAAGGATGCTATCCACCCCCAGCAGCCTCAAGGTGATGCTCAGGACAACAATAATGGCCAGATTGGTGGCCAGGAATAGCAGTACACGTTTCATTTATCCTCCAAAATCACAGGTAACCATCTTGAGGCAGGGGCCTCGGCACATTAGATGTGGGGTCATTATTAAGAGTTCAAGGGGGACAAAAGAAAAACCCTACACAGCGCTTAAAACCAACTCCACACCCCCACTACAGCCCACAGAGAACCCCTGTGGGCCGATCTACCCGCTCAACTACTTCTCCCCAGGCACTGCCCGGTCAACCCGCTGAAAGCCACGGGGCAGTTTGTTACCACGCACTCCACGTTCACCACGATAGTGGTCAAGATCAGTGGCCTTGAAGGTGGTGTGGCGTTGGCCACAGTAGAGTGTCAGGCTCTCGCCCTGGGCGACGGTATTAAGTGTCACCACATACTCTTCACGGCTGGCAACCCGTGCCGAGGGGATCGAGATGATCTTATTACCCTTACCCTTGCTCAGCTCCGGCAGGTCAGAGAGCAGACAGACCAGCATCCGCCCTTCCGTGGTCACTGCCACTACGCTGCCAGTGGCAACATTGGTGATGGCGGCGGGCGGCAGCACCTTGGCCCCGGCGGGCAGGGTCAGCAGGGTCTTGCCATTTTTGTTACGCGCCATCAGGTCACCGAGTTTGGCGACATAACCGTAACCGGCATCACTGGCCAGCAGGTAACGGTCCGCTTCATTACCCATGATCACCGCCACAAACTCTGCTCCTGATGGGGGTGTCAAACGGCCGGTCAACGGCTCGCCCTGACCGCGGGCCGAAGGCAGCGTATGGGCCGGTACGGCGTAGCAACGACCGGTGGAGTCGAGGAACACCGCCAGCTGATTGCTGCGACCGTGGGCCATGGCACGATAACCATCACCCGCCTTATAACTCAGCGCCAGTGGATCGATGTCATGACCCTTGGCGGCACGCACCCAACCTTTATCAGAGAGCACCACAGTGATCGGCTCGGCCGGTGTCAGCGCCGTCTCATCCAGGGCGCTGGCGGCGCCACGGCTGACAATCGGTGAACGGCGGTCATCTCCATACTGCTCGGCATCGGCCAGCAGCTCGTTGCGGATCAAGGTTTTCAGGCGCTGTTTGGAGCCGAGGATCTTCTCCAGCTGATCACGCTCTTTGGCTAGCTCATCCTGCTCGCCGCGAATCTTCATCTCTTCCAGCCGCGCCAACTGCCGCAGTTTGGTATCGAGGATGTAATCGGTCTGCTCTTCGGTCAGCTCAAAGCGCTGCATCAGCACCGCCTTCGGCTCCTCCTCGGTACGGATGATGTGGATCACCTCATCAAGATTAAGGAAGGCAATCAGCAAACCTTCCAACAGATGCAGGCGGCGGTTGACCTTGCCGAGGCGGTATTCAAGCCGTTTACGGACCGTCTCGGTGCGGAACTCCAGCCACTCGGTGAGCATGTGGCGCAGATTTTTCACCTGCGGCCGGCCATCGATACCGATGACGTTAAAGTTGACGCGATAAGAACGTTCAAGATCGGTAGTGGCAAAGAGGTGCAGCATCAGCGCCTCAACATCCACCCGGTTAGAGCGTGGCGTGATCACCAGACGAGTGGGGTTTTCATGGTCCGACTCGTCACGCAGATCCTCCACCATTGGCAGCTTTTTGGCATTCATCTGCGCGGCGATCTGCTCCAGGATCTTGGCGCCAGAGACCTGATAGGGCAGCGCGGTGATGATGATATCAACATCCTCACGCTCGTAAGTGGCGCGCATACGGACACTGCCATTACCACTTTCGTACATCTTGATCAGGTCAGCCTTGGCGGTGATGATCTCGGCTTCAGTTGGATAATCCGGGCCAAGGATATGTTCGCAGAGGCTGGTGACGGAGGCGTTTGGTTCTTCCAGCAAGTGAATGCAGGCACTTACCACCTCGCGCATGTTGTGTGGTGGGATGTCAGTGGCCATGCCGACCGCAATGCCTGTCACACCGTTTAACAAGACATTGGGCACTCGCGCCGGCAACACTGCTGGCTCTTCCAGCGTGCCGTCAAAGTTGGGGACCCACTCCACCGTGCCGTGTGCAACCTCGCTTAGCAGCAGTTCCGCATAGGCGGTCAGACGCGATTCGGTATACCGCATTGCGGCGAAGGATTTGGGATCATCGGTCGAACCCCAGTTGCCCTGTCCGTCCACCAGCGGATAGCGGAACGAAAAAGGCTGGGCCATGTGCACCATCGCCTCGTAACAGGCGCTGTCGCCGTGGGGATGGAACTTACCCAGTACGTCACCGATGGTACGGGCCGACTTCTTGAACTTGGCCGTCGCCGAGAGTCCCAGCTCCGACATCGCGTAGACAATACGGCGCTGCACCGGCTTCATGCCATCGCCAATGTGTGGCAATGCCCGGTCGAGAATGACGTACATGGAGTATTCAAGGTAGGCCTTCTCAGAAAAACTCTTGAGAGGCAGGCGCTCGATGCCATCATCAGGGCGCGGTTGTGTATCACTCATGGGGATTCCTACTGCTCGCTATCAACTCAAAGTGCTGCATTATAACCATGCCAGCGGCAGAAGCAGTAAAAAGAGAGGGCACGGAGAAAATCTCCGCGCCCTCTCTTAAGGCAAACAAACGTCCGTTCTATTCTGTAGGGGGTATCACCAGAATGGTCCGAAGATAGGCCACCACATCATTAATCTCGTCAGCACCCAGCTGTTCGCCCCAGACCGGCATCACCTCTGAACGGCCCATTGCTGCACCACCCAGCGTGATGATCGAACGTTTATATTCGTCGTTCTTGTTGCTACGTGTCAGGTTGGCTGGGGGTGGATCATACAGCTCTGAGGCACGCCCCTTACCGTCACCATTCACCCCATGACAGAGGATACAGTTCGTTTTAAAGACCACCTCACCACGACGCACCGGATCGGTGACCAACGACAGGTAGATCACTACATCACTGATCTGCTCATCGGAGAGTTCATCATCCCAGGTGGGCATAAAACCAGAGCGCCCTACACCCTCACCACCTTTGCGAATAATATCTTCGTAATAGGTATCTTCCTGTTTTCCAATTACCAGATTTAATCCACTATGGAGTTTGGCAATTCTGGCAGAGCCATCGCCATGTAAACCGTGGCATAACACACAGTAGGTTTTATAAACCAGGCCACCACGTGTCGCCTGGCGGGTTTTGGCCTTGGCCTGTTTCATGGTGTCGCGCACCTCATTGCGACTTTCACGCTCCTCGCTTGCATAAGCAGAACCCGTAAGGTAGCTGAACACTGCCAGCACCAACACCAAATTTTTCAGTTTTCTCATCTGTGTTATCCCTGTCTTTTATTCTGCTACATGCAATACGGAACATCGTTCCATTACACCAGAAGAACTAAAGGTCCATGACGATAGTGCGAAGATAAACAACCACATCATCTATCTCCTGCACTGTTAATTGTTTGCCCCATACGGGCATCACCTCAGAACGTCCCATTGCTTTACCACCCATGGTGATGATCAACCGCTTGTAATCATCATTTTTATCACTGCGTGTCAAATCGGCCGGTGGCGGATCATAAAGCACGGCTGCCCGCCCCTTTCCATTGCCCTTAATGCCATGACAAAGAATACAGTTAGTCTTAAAAACCGCCTCACCACGTTTTTCCGGTGAACCAACAGCGCTTAAATAGACCGCCACATCTTTTATCTGCTCATCCGTAAGCTCATCCTTCCAGGCTGGCATAAACTTCGACAACCCAACACCCAGACCACCCACTCGAATGATTTTTTCATAAAACTCACTCGATCGCTCCATGATGACCAGGTTCATCTGTCCATAAAGCTTGGTTGCACGGGCCACTCCATCGCCCGCTTCACCATGACACATCACGCAGTATGATTTAAAAACAACAGCACCTCGAATTAACGGCTGTGCCCTTATCTCTTCCACATCCTGGCGCCGTTCCCTGGCAGCCTCTGCCACATTGACAAAACCAAACATCGTCAACAGAAATGCTATTCCGAACCGGGAACAGCACCAATGCAGCATTATTTAACCGTAACCTCCAGCAGCATGTCCGGATGAATGGCGCACTCAATTTCCGCCACGCCCGGCTTGTCAAACTTCACTGACTTTGACTCACCTGCCGGGTATGAACCCAAATCAAATGTTTTCAGGTCAGAGAGCGAAAAAATATTATGAAAAAATGGATCTTCATTTTTGAATGAAATTGAGTCACCCGCTTTAATGCTTAGCTTCTCAATTTTTGCACCATCTTTTTTAAAGCTTTTACTATTCTGCGCCACCACCACTTCCGCAGCACCTGCCGCCACCGAAAACATGGCAACAACCAGGCCAGCCACAACAGTCTTTGTATTCAACATAATGATCTCCTTTTCCTATCCAATCTTAATTAACCGGCAGCTGTGGGAATGTAAGTGCCAATGGATCCCCGGTCAGCGCCTTCAAAAACTCAACCAGATCCTGCTGCTCTGCCTTGCTAAGATTCAGCGGTTTCATATTGGGGCTAAGATGACCAGGATTTTTGTCACCACCACGATTGTAGTGGGCTACCACATCTGCCAAAGTGCTGTACTGGCCGTTGTGCATATAGGGGGCAGTGAGGGCAACATCACGCAGGGTTGGGGTCTTGAAGGCACCCTTCAGCACCGCAACCTTTTTAACCCGGTAGCGCCCATCGTCCTTGCTATCGGGTAGACCGATGTTGTGAAAGCCGTTGTCGCTGAAATTAAAGCCACTGTGGCAAGCTACGCAATTGGCCTTGCCCTTGAAAATTTCAAAGCCACGTTTGGCGGGGTCACTCATCGCCGTATCGACCCCTTTCAACCAACGGTCGAAGCCGGAATCGGTTGCGACGATAGAACGCTCAAAGCTGGCGATCGCCTTACCGATCCCCTCCTTGCTCACCCCTTCGCCGGGATAGGCGGCTTCAAACATCTGCACATACTTGGGGATGGCCTTGATCTCCGGAATCAGTTCGTGCATTGGCTGCGCCATTTCGCCGCCATCCTCAATAGGACCGAGGGCCTGCTCCTCCAGGGAACGGAAGCGACCATCCCACATCATGAGGGATTGGTAGGCGGTATTCAGTATCGTTGGTGACGAACGCGCTAACTGTCCCATACCGTGGCCAATCGCCGTCGGCTGGCCGTCAGACCATCCCATGGATGGGTTATGACAGGTGGCGCAACTGATAAAGTTGGAACCCGACAAGCGCGGATCAAAAAACAGAAACTTTCCCAGCTCAATTCGTTCCGGTGTCATCATGTTGTCAGCGGGTTGTGGCACGGCTGCGGGGCGCAGATATTTTGTAATATCTTCCTCAGAGGGTTTGAGAGTCCCGGCAGCAATGACACCAAACGCCATCGAAGCACCCATCACCGCTACGGCAATCTGTGTTGTTAGTTTTTTTACAGCAAAAGGTCCCATCTTCATTATCAAAGTCTCCTGTACATTACAAAATATTGTTTAACTGTTAATAGTTGGTATCACAGCTTGAACTTATCCACGATCTGACCCAAATCGGCTGCGGCCTCATTAAGACTGGCGGATAAAGAGTGCAATATCTCCGTCTGTTTGCTGGTTTCAGCACTCAAATCAAACAGCCCGTTTACCGATTTATTAATTCCACCCACTGCCTGCTCCTGCTCACCCATCATCCTCACAACCTGATGCATTACATCACGCAGATAAACTGCCTGATCACGATTATGTACGGTCTCCTGCACCACCTGTTTCAACCCCGAAATATTTTCACTGGATTCGGCCACTGAACGGTCTAGCAACTCCACCGCATTGTTAACACTGGACGAGATGGTTTCGACCAGTGTCGATATTTCTGAAGTGGCTGATTCAGTACGGGTGGCCAACTGCCTGACCTCATCCGCCACCACGGCAAAACCACGCCCTTGTTCGCCGGCACGGGCCGCCTCAATCGCTGCGTTCAGTGCCAGCAAATTGGTTTGTGATGAGATGTCGCGAATAGTTTTGGTGATGGCGGTAATATTTTCCGCTTTCCGTGCAAGGTCACGGGTCACTTCCGCCGTGCTTTCCATCTGATTCTGGAAGCGCTCAAAACCTGCTGTTGTTTTGCTAAGTGTGCCAACGGTTGATTCGGAGCTGTCTGCTGTCTGTTGAGCACGCTCAGCCGCCTGCTCCAACTCATGCGCCGCGTTATTGGTGGTTGACATCACCATGTCGGCATCGTTTTTAATACCTTTTACACCTTTATGTAAATTATTAGAGACACTGTGGATTTTATCGGCAGCACTGGCCACATGACCCGCCTCACTGCTCAACGTATTGGTACCACCCTGTATTTTTGTGACAATGGCATGCAGATCTTCGACCGTGCTATTCATCGCCTTGACCATACGCCCCACTTCATCGCGACCGGCATCACCCAGTTTTACCTGTAGATCACCGGTGGCCAATGCCGCCATTGCCCGTTCCAATACGAACATCGGCTTCACCGCAAACCTTGCCAAAACTAGGCTTAAAATAATACTGACAAACAGGCCAACACCCACAAAAATCATTAATACATAAACCGTCTGTTTGCCTTGCTCTTCAATATCCACCAGATACTGTTTTGTCACCAGGCGTTGTTCATCAATAATGGTGGTGGCCAACTCATCAACACGTTTAAACACTGGTACCATTACCTCAAGGGCACCCAGCGCTTCATCATCACGGTCACGCCGTGCCAGGGTAATCACCTGCATGCGCCGTGGTTTAAGATCTTGTACCAGCTTTTGCAACTCCTTCACCTTCATGTCATCTGGCAATGCTTCATGCAGGTTATGCAGCTTCTCCTCCAGGTCAGCGGCCGCTCTGATGGCGGTGACTGATGCCTTTTTAATCTCCGCCACATCGACATGTGCAATCACTTCCGCCTGCGCTGTCCCCATTCTCAGCAGCGCAAACTGCGCCTCTTCGATGATTTGCGTCCGCGCTGTCGATTTGGCATTCTGTTCTTTAACATCCTGACTCAGTTTGAGAATGGAGTAGGCACCCATGGCACCCACTGCCAGTGTGCCAAGAGCAAAAATACTGGCTAAGCCTAATATTTTGGCCCTCCAGCTATACATCCCCAGTAACTTCTCAAACGACTTAACCATCCCTGCTTCCTCTTCAACCACAAAAAAGATGAAACCTTAGCTTTCACCAATACCCTTGCAACAAAACTCTATTGGTGCTGTAGCACTGCTCCCCCTAGACAACGGCACAAATTTAAAACTCTTTAGAGAAAGGAGAGAGCATCCATATAACGGTTAATCTCACACCATACGATTGACCAGACGACCATCAGTTATCAAACAATGTGCCGTCATACTATCGGTAAGATATTGAATAGATTCCTGATGGTTTTAAAATGAATCGCTGTGGATCAGGGGTTTACCGTACTGAAGCACACATCTGCGGCGGTTAATTACTGGAGACTTATCAAGGCAATGTCCCTCCCCCCCGCCACAACAGCCGGGCACTATCAATTGCAGCCTCTCACATCCGGAGGGGCTGTGTTGCAACTGACGGGGGAGTGGCTGTTACAGCGGGGCATACCCAGTATCCAGCCACTTTTAGAACAGCTCAGCGATTACCGCTCGCTCCATTTCAATACCCAATCCATGGGCCATTGGGACTCATCACTGACTGCTTTTTTATTACAACTCCAGAGATACTGTCTGGCAAATGGGGTGAGTGTGAACTACCAGGGGTTGCCATCCGGTGTACAGCGACTACTGACACTGGCGATGACGACCCACCAACGTGATGACCCAAATCTCAACACTGCACCGGGGTCACTGCTCAATCAGGTGGGCGAAAGCACTTTAAATTTATGGTATGACGCGCCACAGACACTACGTTTCATTGGTGGTAGCGCGGTTGCCCTGGCGAATACAGTGCGTGGCCGTGCCCATTTTCGCCGTGAAGACATTGGCCTGCTGCTGCAGGATGCCGGCCCTCGGGCGTTACCCATTGTCTCTTTGATCAGCTTTTTGGTCGGCATGATCCTCGCCTACATGGGGGCAAGCCAGCTGGCGCTGTTTGGGGCGGAGATCTATATCGCCGATCTGGTCGGCATCGGCATGGTGCGTGAGGTGGGGGCGCTGATGACGGCGATCATCATCGCCGGACGTACCGGTGCCTCATACGCCGCAGAGATCGGTACCATGCAGGTAAATGAGGAGATAGACGCCCTGCGGACACTCGGAATATCACCCATTGAATATCTGGTATTACCCCGGCTGATCACACTCATCATCATGGTGCCACTGCTGACGCTGTATGCCGATCTGGTAGGCATTCTGGCGGGTATGATGGTTGCCGTCACCGCGTTTAATATCAGTGTCTTTGAGTATTACGTACAAACACTGCACATTATGGATATCAACCACATACTGGTGGGGCTAAGCAAGGCACTGGTCTACGGCATCTGCATCGCCATCGCCGGTTGCCTGCGTGGCATTCAGTGTGGACGAAGCGCCGCCGCCGTTGGCCAGGCCACCACCTCCGCCGTGGTGACCAGTATCATCTATGTGGTGGTAAGCGCCTCCGTGATGACCGTCCTCTACCAAAAGCTGGGGATTTGAGATGGGTATATATGTAGAGCAATCCCCACACATCCAGGTACGTCACCTCAGCACATCTTACGGTGAGCATATTGTTCAGCAAGATCTTAACTTTAGCGTTCAGCGTGGTGATATTTTTATCATCATGGGCGGGAGCGGCTGTGGCAAAACCACACTGTTACGCCATCTTATCGGACTCAAGCGCCCCCTCCAGGGGGAAGTAGTGATTAATAACATAAACTTCACAGACGCTGCCGCAGAACAGCAGCGCCAGATCAAACGCAGTATGGGGGTGTTATTCCAGAGTGGCGCGCTCTTCAGCTCCATGACACTGGCAGAGAACATCGCCCTGCCGTTAAAAGAGCATACAACGCTGAGTGATGGTGAGATGTCGGATCTGATTGCCTACAAACTGGCCTTGGTCGGACTGGCCGGCTGTGAAGAGCTCTACCCCGCCGAGATCAGTGGTGGCATGCAAAAACGGGCCGGGCTCGCCCGCGCCATGGCCCTTGATCCAGAGATACTCTTTTTTGATGAACCGAGCGCCGGGCTGGACCCTCTCAATTCACGCCGACTGGATGAGCTGATACTGGAGCTGAGAGAGAACCTCGGCACCACCATTGTCATCGTCTCCCACGAACTGGCCAGCATCCTTGCCATTGGCAATAACGGCATATTTCTCGATGCCGAAAGCAAAACCATGATCGCCAGCGGCGGGCCCGCTTATCTCAAACAGCACTCTAGCGACAAGCGGGTACGTGCCTTTCTTAACCGGGGGGGGGATTAAAACGATGGCACGCCGCACCAATACCACCCTGATTGGCCTCTTCATTGTCGGTGCCGTTGCCCTCGCCGTGGGGGCGGCACTGCTGTTTGGCAGCGGCATGTTGCGCGAAAAGTCACGCTTTGTCATGTTTTTTAGTGGCTCGGTGAAAGGACTTGCCGTGGGTGCCCCGGTCAACTTTCGGGGGGTTAAAATAGGCAGTGTCACCGACATTCGCCTGCTGCTCGACCCCGATACCCAACGGGTACAAATTCCCGTCTATGTTGAACTTGAACCCGACAGCATCTCGCTTATCAGTGGCGAGGAGATGAATGCACTCAAGATGAGGACCATGAGCGACATGGTACAGAACGGACTGCGTGCCCAGTTACAGATGCAGAGCCTGCTGACCGGCCAGCTTGCCGTGCAGCTCGACATGCACCCGGACAAACCCGCCACACTGGTCGGCAGCGGCAAACACATTACGGAAATCCCCACCATCCCCACGCCGATCCAGGAGTTCACACGCAAACTGGAGGAGTTTCCCATCGACCTGCTGCTGCATGATCTGGCCAGCGCCGCTGCCGGGGTCGACAAACTGTTTAATGGTCCCGAACTGCTGCAAACAATCAAACAGTTTGACCAGACCCTGCAGGACTACTCCAGGCTCAGCCAGCAGTACAACGGCCTGGCCGACAAATTTGACCAACGCAGCCAACAGATCACCCAGGATCTCAATACCACACTCACCACACTGAATATCACACTCCAGTCAACACAGGGGTTGGTCAGCAGCGGTACCCAACTGGTGGGCAACTCCAACGACCTGATACAGCAGCTGCGTGCCAACGCCGACCAGATCACCGCAACCACCACCGAAACACTCAACGCCATAAAAACCACCAGCCACAGCGCCAACCAGCTCATGGCCGAAGACTCACCCTTCCAGCATCAGCTCAACAAAACCTTGCAAGAGATGGCCAGCAGCGCCCGTGCCCTGCGCATCCTCGCCAACACCCTGGAAGAGAATCCGGAGTCACTGCTCAAAGGCAAACCACAAGAGAGGGACCACTGATGCAACTCCGCCACCCCTGGCCACTGCTGCTGACACTGCTGTTAACCATCAGCGGCTGCGGCACCAGCCAACCCTCAAAATTCTACCTGCTCAACGCCAGTAACATCGCCATTCAGAGTAGCGGCCCCTCACTCACACTGGGCGTGGGCCTTGGCCCGATTAAATTCCCCACCTATCTGGAGCGCAATAAAATATTGGTTCGCACCAGCAACAACAGCTTCAAAGCCGCTGAGTACCACCGCTGGGCAGAACCGCTCGACACCAACTTCACCCGGGTATTGGCACAAGAGCTAAACAGCGCCCTGCCCAACGCCAGCATCACCATCTACCCCTGGCGCAGCGGTAAAAAGATCGAGACCCAAATTGTATTAGAGGTACTCAGTTTCGATAGTGACAACCAAAACCAGGCCAGTCTGACCGTACGTTGGGAGTTAATCGACGCCAATAAAAACAGCCTAGTCCCACCCAAACAGTACACCTATGCCCAGCGCGCCAATAAAAGCGACTACGATGCACGGGTGGCCGCGATGAGTGGTTGTGTTACCCAGCTGGGGCAGGCGTTGGCGCAGGAGATTGCCCGAATCCACACGCCGTAAAAACCGCTAACCCCCTCACCAACCACATCCCAAACAGCACTGCTCACGGCCCACGTAAATCATTCACGTATCCCAACAACGCCCCGTCGCGCCGCACCTCAATGGTGGCAGGCAGCCGGGGCGGCGGGCAGATATTGCCGGTAATGCCTACTTCGAAATCAGCGTCGCCCTGCTCACCGATCCAGCGGGTTGTCCACTCCGGCTCATGGTAATAGAGTGCCGCCTCCGGCGCGCCGCACAAACGGATACGCCACGGCTGGTGCAGCGCCGCCTCCCCTCCGTTATCACGTAAGTACTGTTTAAGGGCAGTGTAAAGTTCACGCTGGGAGGTGCTCCAATAGTCCAGTTCAAAGCGCTTTTCCGCCCCCTTAACCCCACCAACCAGTGGGTTGTAATAGATGTACTCATAGGGGTGGAGCCGGACAAGGGTGGCCACATGGAGGCCGAGATAGATCACCACCATCAACAAAACCGCTACGCGCTGTATGGGAGCACGACGTTGCAGGTATCCCCACACAAGATCGCCCCCCACCCCTGCCAGTATCGCCAGCGGTGGCAACAGAAACAGGAAGTGGCGCATCTCGTTATACATGCCTGGAGAACTGACTATCGCGTAGAGCAGTGGCAAAAAGAGCGCAATCACCACCACTGCCCACGACAACCAGCGTGTATCACCAGCAGATTCAGGCTGCCGTGCCCAATGCACAATACGCCCGGCAAAGAGTGGTAATACCGCCAACAACAGCAGCTGTAACAGGGGGAGTTTGATCGCCATCATCAACGGCAGATAAAAAACCGGCAGGGCGTCAGAGTTGATCCAGACCCCATCTACCTGGGTTGGAATAATCACCGGAAAATGGGAGAAGGTTGTCATCGCTTCATAGGGGTGGCGCAGCGGCGAGCTAAGTGCCCATGGCCAGACCGCCACCATCACACCATAGGCCACAACAGCGGCCAGCAGCAGTTTTGGCAGCAACGCCACACTGTCATGCAGCAGTGAATGGCGCGCTGCGGGTCGGCAGAGTGTCGCCAAAAACCAGAGCATCAATGCCAGCCCCAGATAACCAACGATCAGCACACCACCAATACGCATCCCCATTGCCATACCGCCACACACCCCAAAAAAGAGCCAGTCACGCCAGCTGGAATCAGGCAGATGGCGCGCCAGCCGCGCCAACGCATAGCTGGCCCAGACCATCGTTGTGGCAAACGGGATATCTTTTGGGTTGATAAACAGGTGGCCATACCAGCCCGGCATGGTGATCAATAACAACGCGGCAAAAAAACCGGCCCGTGATCCCGCCAGCAGCCGCGCCAACCGCCACGTGCCCACCAGCCCCAGCAGGCCGGTGGTCGCAATCAGCAGATGGCGACTCTCCGCCAGCTCAAACGGCAACCACTTTGCCAGCAGCGCCACCGGGGCATCAAACAGACCGCCGTAGAGATAGAGGTTGATGTAACTGAAGGCCGAGCTATCCGCCCCGCCACTGGTGTAGTAACGCAATAGCCGCTCACCATATTCGATATGAAACGGCTCATCCCAGCTCAGGCCGTAATCACGAAACGTCAGGGCAACCAATGCCGCGACCAGGAGAAAAAGCAGATACGTGAGGCGATCCCAGATCTGGGTCATGATGGGTGTGACATCGTAAGGGTTAAAAACATAGGGGGCGAAATGCCATAAAAAGCCCGCCCATGGCGGGCCCATACTATATATATTGGGTCACGACTGTTCTGAGACAGAGAAGCGGTTCAACGCCTCAAAGTCTGTGGCGTGTTTATCCACCTTCAGATAGGCAACACCATCTTCAGGGATCACCACCGCCTCGGCCACCCCTTTAATCTGGGTCAGCTGTGTCACCAGATGGCGGGCCTCAGCCTCTGTCATATCCCCTACATTCAGCATGTGGCTGCTCAGATAACGTGGATTTTTCATCGTCACTGCCAGCAGCACCCAGATGGCCGCCGCGATGGAACCAAACAGAAAGACACTCTCGCTGCCCACATGTTGATAGAGCCAGCCACCACTCACACCGCCAACAAAGGCCCCCATAAACTGGGAGCTGCTATAGACCCCCATGGCAGTCCCTTTTTTATCAGGCGGCGCAATCTTGGAGACCAGGGATGGCAACGACGCCTCCAGCAGATTAAAGGCCAGAAAAAAGAAGAAGAGGCCAATCACCATGCCCGTCAGCGTACTCTCCATATAGGCCATCTCCCACAGCGCCAGCATCAGCACCACAATAGCGCCACTAAAGATCTGCTTCATACGGCGCTTTTTCTCGGCGATGATGATAAACGGGATCATCACGATGAAGGCCAGCACCATCACCCCCAGGTAGACCATCCAGTGGTCCACCGCTGGCAGACCAATCTTCTGCACCAGCACCAGCGGCACCGCAACAAAGCTGGCCGTCAGGATAAGATGCAGGGCAAAGACGCCAAAATTCAACCGCAGCAGTTCACCGTCCGCCAGCACCTGTTTGAACTGTGCAGGGACGGGCTGGGTATCACGGTGGTGACGACTGATCACCGGCGTGGGCACAGCCACCGCCAGCAGTACCATCGCCAGCAGTGCCATGCCCGCAGTGATCCAGAAGATACCGTGAATACCGACCCAGCTATTAAATACCGGGCCAATAATCAGCGACAGGGTGAACGACACCCCCATACTCATCCCCATAATCGCCATCGCCTTCAGGCGGTGCTCTTCACGGGTCAAATCCGCTGCCAGCGCCATCACTACCGCAGCAATCGCCCCCGCCCCCTGCAAGGCACGACCGATAATAATCCCGGTGATGCTGTCAGACATCGCTGCCACCGCACTGCCGAAGGCAAACATCACCAAACCGCCATAGATAACCGGCTTGCGACCAATGCGGTCGGACAGCATACCCAGAGGAATCTGCAAAATCGCCTGGGTCAAACCGTAGATGCCAATGGCCAGGCCAATCAGCATCGGCGTCGCCCCTGGCAGATGCTCCGCATAGAGGGCAAACACCGGCAATATCATGAACAACCCGAGCATCCGGGTACTGAAAATTCCCGCCAGTGAGAAGGCGGCACGTTTTTCAGTAGCGGTCATGCCCTGACCAAAGCCAGGACGGTCTGCAGATTGTTTCATGGCTTAAATCGCTTTTGCTTGGAGTGGTAAAAACGCCGTATAGTAGCAGGTTCGATAACAGACATAAAAAGTAAAGAATTATGGATACCATCCAGATCCGCGGTGCCCGCACCCACAACCTCAAAAACATCGATCTTGACCTGCCCCGTGACAAGCTGATTGTCATCACCGGCCTCTCAGGCTCAGGCAAATCATCACTCGCCTTCGATACCATCTACGCCGAGGGGCAGCGCCGCTACGTTGAATCACTCTCCAGCTATGCACGGCAGTTTCTCGCCATCATGGAGAAACCTGACGTCGACCATATTGAGGGGCTATCACCCGCCATCTCCATCGAACAGAAGTCAACCTCCCACAACCCCCGCTCCACCGTCGGTACCGTCACCGAGATCTACGACTACCTGCGGCTACTCTTTGCCCGGGCTGGCGAACCACGCTGTCCGGAGCACGATGTGGTGCTGGAGGCACAGACCGTCAGCCAGATGGTTGACCATGTACTGGCCCTGCCCGAAGGCAGCAAACTGATGCTGCTGGCACCGGTGATTGATGGTCGCAAAGGCGAACATCTGCAGACACTGGCCGAACTACGCAGCCAGGGGTTTGTGCGGGCCCGTATCAACGGCCAGATTATTGAGCTGGATCAGGTACCGGAGCTGGATAAAAAGAAGAAACATACCATCGAAGCAGTTGTCGACCGTTTCAAGGTACGCGCCGACATGGCACAGCGACTGGCAGAGTCCTTTGAAACCGCCCTCAATCTGTCCGATGGAGTTGTCCGTGTCGCCTGGATGGACGATGAGACAAACACAGACAATAGCGATATGGTCTTCTCCGCCAAGTTTGCCTGCCCCCACTGCGGCTACAGCATCGCTGAGCTGGAACCACGCCTCTTCTCCTTTAACAATCCATTTGGTGCCTGCCCCAGCTGCGATGGATTGGGCGTCAAACAGTTCTTTGACCCAGCAAGGGTGGTACACAATAGCGACCTGAGTCTGGCCAGCGGGGCAATTCGCGGCTGGGATCGTCGTAACGCCTACTATTTTCAGCTCCTGCAATCCCTCGCCACCCATTTCAAATTTGATCTCGACACCCCCTTCAACGAACTCTCAGAAAAACTGCAGACAACACTTCTGTATGGCAGCGGTGATGAAGTGCTTGAGATCAGCTTTTTTAATGATCGCGGTGTGCCCAAGACCAAAACCACCCCCTTTGAAGGGATCATCCCCAACATGGAACGGCGCTACCGCGAGACCGAATCCAACGTGGTGCGTGAAGAGCTGGCCAAATATCTCAGCACCCAATCGTGCCCAAGCTGCAGTGGTAACCGGCTGCGTATCGAGGCGCGCAATGTTTTTATCGCCAGCCATACACTGCCCCAGATCACCTCCATGGCCGTCGGTCGTGCCCACGATTTTTTTGGCGAGCTGAAACTGCCCGGCAAACGTGGACAGATTGCCGACAAGATCGTTAAAGAGGTGCAGGCACGACTTAAATTTCTGGTCAATGTCGGGCTCGATTACCTGAGTCTTAACCGCAGTGCCGATACACTCTCGGGGGGCGAGGCGCAACGCATCCGCCTTGCCAGCCAGATCGGTGCCGGACTGGTTGGCGTCATGTACGTGCTTGACGAACCCTCCATCGGTCTGCACCAGCGCGACAACGAACGACTACTCGAAACCCTCACCTACCTGCGTGACCTCGGCAACACCGTGATTGTGGTGGAACACGATGAAGATGCCATTCGCATGGCCGACTATGTGCTCGACATCGGCCCCGGTGCTGGCGTACATGGCGGCAACATCGTCGCCGCCGGCACCCCCGAGCAGGTGATCAGCAACCCCGCCTCAATCACCGGCCAATACCTCAACGGCACACGGGCGATTGAAATCCCGGCACAACGTACCGCCAACGATCCAGAGCGGCAGCTCCGCATCTGTGGTGCCAGTGGCAACAATCTCAAAAAGGTAGATGTCAACATCCCCATCGGCCTGATGACCTGCGTCACAGGGGTCTCCGGTTCCGGCAAATCCACCCTGATCAACGACACCCTGTACCGCAACGCCGCCATCATCATCAACGGTGCCGGTGAAGATCCCGCCCCCTGCACCGAACTGGTGGGACTCGACCAGTTCGACAAGGTGGTGGATATCGACCAGAGCCCAATTGGCCGCACCCCCCGCTCCAATCCTGCCACCTATACCGGGCTGTTTACTCCGATTCGTGATCTGTTTTGCGGCACACAAGAGGCCCGCACCCGCGGTTATGGGCCGGGCCGTTTCAGTTTTAATGTCAAGGGTGGACGCTGTGAAGCGTGTCAGGGGGATGGTGTCATCAAAGTTGAAATGCACTTTCTGCCTGACATCTATGTGCCGTGTGATGTCTGCAAGGGTAAACGTTATAACCGCGAAACCCTCGACATCAAATATAAAGGCAAAAACATCTTTGAAATCCTGGCCATGACGGTAGAAGACGCGCTGGAGTTTTTCAGCGCCGTGCCCGCGCTCAAACGCAAGCTGCAAACGTTGATGGATGTTGGCCTGAGTTACATCACCCTCGGCCAGAATGCCACAACCCTCTCGGGCGGTGAGGCACAACGGGTCAAACTGTCACGCGAACTGAGCAAACGCGACACTGGCAAAACACTCTATATCCTTGACGAACCCACCACCGGCCTGCACTTTCACGACATCGAACAGCTGCTGCGGGTGCTGCATCAACTGCGTGACCACGGCAATACCATCGTCATCATCGAACACAATCTCGATGTCATCAAAACCGCCGACTGGCTCATCGATGTCGGTCCTGAGGGTGGTGACAAAGGCGGTACCATCGTCGCCATTGGCACCCCGGAAGCGGTGGCCGAGAACCCCGACTCCCATACCGGGCGCTTCCTCAAACCACTGCTGGAGAGAACTGCACTACGCAATGCACAACGGGCCTCGTAACGGGGGCTGTGTCTCACTGATGCATCTCAACCTATTGGCCACGCTGGCACTCTTGCCGTCGGATCAAAAACATCGCCCATCCAGTATCGTGCGCCTAGTCTCGGCACGGCTGCTATAAAAAAAGGCCGCTCATTGAGCGGCCCGGAGATAGGTCTATCTTGGCTAAATTAGAAGCCGTAAACCAGCATCACGCCCGTTTCACGATCAACCTTTTCTATACCTACCGGCACATCTGAAGTGTGTTTGATAGTGTGTGCGATCTTCATCGACAAACTGCCGTTGATCTGTGTTTTCAGACCCGTCACAGATTTAGAGATCGTGGTATCACTACCAATTTCAGAGGTCAGCACCTGAGAGAAACTTGAGGTCTCACTCACCTTCCAGTCAAGATTACCCGCAACGCGGAACATGCCTTCATTATCTCTGGTGCCATTATTCAAACGGCTTTGACGCGCACCAGGACCCGCTTCCAGATCGAGGGTCAAATTCGGTTCTTCTATCGCACGATAACCGTAACCCAATACTTCACTGGCACGCCAATCATAACCGCTGAAACGATCATCCTCATAAGCAGCCAGACCAAACGCATAGTGACGTGGCTTAAATTTATAGTTGCTCTGTCCTGACAACAGATAACGTTCACCCGTCGTGATATCGCTGGTTTCAGTATTAAGCGCCTCAATAGCCGCCGAATGACGCCACATATCACGCTCATTCACCGCTTTTGCCTTGGCATTAATCGACTGCGTTTCGGTATTGCCCGATGTCATCACAAAACCAAGAGCGGCTTCACCCGTCCAACCGTTTTTGTCTGCCGCCATCGCTGTCCCTGCCAACAGCCCACCGATTACAAGTGCGACTGCTTTTGCCATATTTTTATTTTGTTTCATCATGCATCTCCTCTGAATGATAGGGGACTATACTACTGACTAACACATGGGGCTGGCAACCCATAACGGCTCAAGAGGCTGAAATTAGATGATTTTTTACAATTCAATCGCCTATACAAACCTACACAATACGGCCCTATTTACCAGAATTTATGATGGCACGTGATCAATCATTCCAGCTCTCCGCTCCCAATACTCTGATTTCGTTCTCGGCATAAGAGCCTTCATTTGCTTTCTGATGACACAACTCACACTGGCCGAGACTCTTTATCTTTTCATTACCTCTTACTCTGTTGGCCACCTCACGGTGTTCACGAATAAAATAGGGCACTTGGGAAATGCGCACCGGGGTATCCACCTTACGGATTGAGTGAAGCATCTGTGCTGAACGTTTATAGTTAGCGCGCTCAGCCGAGTTGTTCACCAGATACTCAAGCAACACCGGCTGATCAGCCGTCGGCAGCTCCGCATTATCACCAAAATGGTCATGTAAATTTTCCATCACCTTGCGCCATGACCGTTCCGGCAACAGCCCCGGCTGATAGGCCAGATGGCAGGCACCACACTCTTTGGCATATTTAATATTTGTCACCGCTGCAAAATCGGTATTAGGTGCACCGGCCAATACATAACCACTATTTACCAACAACCATGCAATCCCGGCAACCATTGCCCATATTCTGTTTTTCATCACCATTCCCCGTCTCGACAAAATATTTGGAACGCTATTGCCCCTTCAGGTATTCAAGAAAGTCACCTTTCTCCTGGGGTGTGCACTCCCGACCCAATACCTGTTTACAGTTACGCAAAAACCATTTGTTAACAAATTTGATATCTGTCAGCCGCTCTTTATTGACCGAGGGTGCCAACGGATCAATCACCTTGCCGGTCTTTTCATGTTTGCCCGATTTTTTCAAATCGTCTGTATGACAGGTCTGGCAGCTGAACTCTTTACCGGACTCAGCATCTTTATGTTTTTCAACCCACATCTTCTCTCCTTTAGCGGCACTGAAAGGACCCGCACCTGCCGTTTTGTACTCTTGCTGGAGTGTATCAACCACGCTCGCCTGGGCAAGCCCAGCCAACGTTGTCATACACCCCATCAAAATCACCGCTAAGAATCTCAACTTCATGACATTGCTCCTTGATCAATATTATTTATCTTTACCGCCTAAAATGGCTTTCAACCACTCAATGCCATCAAAAGCATTCTCTCCTGGAATACGCATATCAGCATCTTCAAAGGTGCCCTGTTTGGCATCGAAATGACAAGCCCCACAATTGGCCCTGTTTTTAATCTCATTACGTTTCCAAACCTCAGCATCTACCTCTTCATGTTTACGTTTCCAGTAGCTCACATCGGTAATACGCAATGGAGTCTCACTGCTGGGGATGTTGCTGTTCATTCGCCAAGCGGGTTCCGTCTGCTCTAAATCAGCGGAATTTTTCTGGGCATATGCCAGCAATTCATTCACGGTCTTTTCGTCAAGGGCCAGATCATCACCAAAATGGTCCGCTTGCTGTTTCAATATCTGTTGCCATGAACGCAGTGGTAACAGCGAAGGATGGAAGGCAAGGTGGCACTCACTGCACGCCTCAGTCCAGGGATCATTCATCACCAGATGTGGCCCCTGAAACGGCAGATAGGGCTTCTCTTTGGTGGCGGTGAGATAACCACCAAAAGTAGCAATCACATAGGCGGCCACCACCGCAATAATGGTTGCCCCGACCAGACGGTGAGGACGAACACCCAGTGTTGCAGTGGCAACCGACTTAGTCCCCCTGAACATGGAGCCAACCAGATTTTCACGATGAAAAAAACTCTCAACCAACACGCCGCACACATGTACAAATACCAGCAGCAGCAACGTGTAAGCGACAAACTCATGTGTCTCGCGGAACGGCACACTCTGACGAAAACCCACAATCCCCGCCAAGGGTCCGTGGCGCTCCTCCCCGCCCAAGACAAAAAGCCCGGATACAGTTAATACCAACCCCATGGCAATCAGGGCAAAAATCGCCCACGCCCCGGCGGGGTTGTGACCCACGTAACGACGCATATCGTCACCAAAGAGTCCTTTGATATAAGCGATCGCGTCACCAGGCCCATAGCTAAACTCACGAAAGCGTGCGTAATGGGTACCAAAAACACCCCATACCAGGCGAAAAATTAACAATCCCAAAAAGGTATAACCGGCAAACGTATGTACATCCAGATAACGGTTGTCCTCGTAGCTCAACCACGCCATGGCAAACGCTGTTACCAACAACCAGTGGAAGAGCCGCACCGGCAGATCCCATACCAGCACCGACCGATCATTTTTTTGATTCCTGTCTATCATGCCCTGCTCCAGATCGTATCGAACACCATTGCTTGTCACTGTAGTCGACAAGTCTTAAACAATCCTGAATCAGGCGGCACCCATGCCTCCAGACACCGATCACTCATATTGTGTGTCACGGTACGATCAAGACTGTTTCAGGTTCTCCTGTATCTAAAAACAGGCAGTGACGGCCTCATCGCCCGAGTATCAATATTTACCAGCAATTCTGTAAGTGCTAGCATCCCCCCATGACAAAAGATCACGTAGATTTTGTAATAGAGCAGTGGCATGACGAACGTCCGGATATCGATCCTTCACCGATGGCCGTTATCGGGCGACTGGTGCGCTTAAATGCCATCATCAGCAATGAACTACAGCAGGTTTTCTCACAATATGAACTCAACTTGGGTGAGTTTGATGTACTCGCCACCCTGTTACGTTCCGGCAAACCGTATGCACTAATGCCCAATAACCTGTTCAAAAGCCTGATGCTCTCTTCGGGGGCCATGACCAACCGGATTGACCGGCTCGAGTCAAAAAACCTGGTGCAACGTAGACCCGATTCGGCCGATCGCCGCAGCATTATTGTGTCGTTGACACCCGAGGGGCTGGATTTAATCAACATTGTGATTTCACATCACGTCAACAAGGGCAGTGAGCTATTAAGCGGGCTATCCAAAGACGAACAAGAGACTATCGCCGGATTACTGAAAAAACTGTTACTTCAACATTCGCAAAACTAACGTCTAACATCCATACCATTAAGCGTTACAACCGCCACCTCTGTTTTTATCCACTGGGCCAATACAATGGATATCACAATCACGACCCCGCCCAACATCTGCAGATAGGTAAAACCTTCGCCCAAAACAGCAAACCCCAACACCGTCGCAGCCAAAGGGCTGAACAGTGCCAAAAACGAAACGGTGACCGCAGGCAATCGACCAATCCCCCTGAACCAGATCAGATACGCCAACAACGTACCCACCAGACTCAAGTAACCAAAACCAATCCAGTTGGCCATGGTAAGCGGGGCAGGAAAAGACTCTGTCATCAACGCTACAGGGACGAGCATAAGACCCCCGGCAGTGAGCTGCCAACCCGTAAATGTCACTATCGATACCCCTTCAGGACGCCCCCAACGTTTGGTTAAGACAATCCCGGCTCCCATACTAATAGCCCCTGCCAGTCCCGCCAAAATGCCTAATATATTCAACTTAACAGAGGGCTGTAATACCAGCAGTGCAATACCCACCATTGCCAGCAGACACGCCACGACTTGAGATATCTTGATTTGCTGACGCAACAGCAACAACCCAAGCAGTAGCACCACCATGGGCTGACACGACATCACAAGTGCGGCAATACCGCCGGGAAGCAGATACGCCGCAACAAACAGAAAATAGAAAAATGCCCCGATATTCAGCACCCCCAACAACATACCCTTAAACCACCAGACCCCTTGCGGCAATTTGGGCTGAAACAGGAGCAGAATAAGACCCGCAGGCAATGCCCTGATGAGCGCCGCCCATAACGGGCTGTCAGGCGGCAATAACTCCGTTGTCACCACGTAAGTACTGCCCCAGACAATGGGGGCAAGGGCCGTCAACAAAACATCCATCACCGTTCGATGACTCTTCATAACAGAGACCCAACAACAGTAGAGCCATCGTTACATAGAACAAAACCATCCATAGCCACCCATCCTTTTAAAAAAACATCATCGTCAAAGCTTTATGAATCAACTTAATTGGCATAGAAAAGTATCTTTATATAAAGATACTTTTTGTAAAGATAGTTTCATAAACACTTGAGGTCAAGAATATTCATGTTAAATATTTGTCATCTCTCAAATCGAAATGCAAATAACAATAATTATCACTTGCATCATAAGATCTCGCCTTGTAACATCAGAACCAATCAATAATGATTCTCATTAGCAAAGATAGGAGCTTTCCCGTGTTCAAGAAAAAACCCTTAGCCATCAGCATGATTACCGCCCTGCTCAGCACCCCGGCGTTGGCCAATACTGATATCGAGTCACTACAACAACAGCTCAAAACCCTGCAATTACAACTCGAACAGACCAGCAGCAGTGTTGATAACCTGATGCAGAAGGGTTCCGGCCGGAGTGACACCACAATTGGTGGTTATGGTGAGATGCACTACAACAACCTAGACAGCGGCAAGGAGATCGACTTTCACCGTTTTGTACTGTTTTTCAACCATGAGTTCTCCGATCGCCTGCGCTTCTTCTCAGAGCTAGAGCTGGAACATGCCCTGAGCGGCGAAGGCCAACCGGGCGAGGTGGAGCTGGAGCAGGCCGCCATCCAGTTCGACATCAACAACAATTTGGCGGTCACTGGCGGTCTCTTCCTGCTGCCTGTTGGCATCATCAATGAGACCCACGAACCCGCCACTTTTTACGGCGTGGAGCGCAACCCGGTGGAAAAAAACATCATCCCCACCACCTGGTGGGAAGGTGGCGCGATGATTTCGGGCAAACCCGCCCCGGCTTGGCGCTATGACGTTGCCGTCACCTCCGGCCTGAGTGTGTCGACCAGTGGCAGCAAGGCCTACAAGATTCGCGATGGCCGTCAGAAGGTGGCATCAGCGCCCGCTGAAGCGCTGGCCGTGACTGGCCGCCTGCAGTGGCAACCGCAGGCAGGCACACAGATTGGGGTGACGGCGCAGCAGCAGGACGACATCACCCAAAGCACCACAACAAAAGCCAGCGCTACCCTGCTGGAGGCCCACGCCACCCTCCAGCAAGGACCGTTTGGGCTACGCGCCCTCTATGCCGCCTGGGATATCAACAGCACTGCCGCCGAGGCAATTGGCCGCAACGAACAGACCGGCTGGTATGTCGAACCCTCCTACAAACTCTCGGAAAAATGGGGGGTATTTGCCCGCTACAACGTTTGGGATAACGAGGCGGGAGATAACAGCGACAGCGTCCAGAAGCAGGCCGACATCGGCATCAACTACTGGCCCCACCCCAGCGTGGTGGTCAAGGCCGATCTTCAGAACCAGCACGGCACCATCGGTAATGATGGTTTCAACCTGGGTCTGGGTTACCAGTTCTGATGCCGGCAGTGTCACCAAAATCATCGCTGGTACCATCATTGGCGATGCTGTTGTTCGCCCTGGCGTGGCTGCTTGCCGCCACGCCAGCGGCGGCACGTGGCACCTATCTACCACCCGCCGACTTCATTCAACAGAGCTTTGCCAACCAGCCACCCGCACCAAAACTGCTATGGCTGGATAAAGAGCTACAAAAATCGGTGAACACCATTCTCGGCCATGACTATCCGGCACTGCGGCTGCGCTACTGGCGTCAGCAACAGCGCAGCCTCTGGGTGCTGGAAGAGATCGGCAAGGAGCAGCCCATCACACTCGGCATCGTGGTCAACGCGGGAGCCATTGAGACATTTGAGGTGCTGATCTTTCGGGAGAGCCGTGGTAGTGAAATCCGTCACCCCTTTTTCACCCGCCAGTTCGACAAGGTGAGTCTGGATCAAGACGGCCAACTGAGCAGCACGGTTGATGGTATCTCTGGCGCCACACTCTCGGTCCGGGCCGCCACCCGTCTGGCACGCCTGGCGCTGCTGTTCCATCAACAGGTAGTCAACCGGCCATGAGACGTCGCACCCCCTTCAGGGCACAACTGCGCCCCGCCCCACTGCACCGCCGCGTTGGCATAGGCGCGGCACTCTTTATTATTGTGTTGGCAGTGAGTGGTCTGCTGCTCAACCATACCGATACCCTGAAACTGGACCAGCGTCAGGTCGACTCCAGCCTACTGTTGCAGTGGTATGGCATCGACATGCCCGACCAGGCCAGCCACTACGACAGTGGCAGCCACCGCATCAGTCAGCTCGGTGAACAGATCTACTTCAACAGCCAGCCGTTGTTAAGCAGTAAACAGCCGCTGATCGGCATCACCAGCAATGAACAGCTGACGATAGTTGCCCTGAGCAACACTCTGCTGCTGCTTTCGCACGAGGGTGAACTGGTGGAACGGCTCGATACCCTGCCACAAGGCATGCATAAGATCGACGCCATCGGCAGCGACACTGACGGCAACGTCGCGATCCGTCAGGGTGAGCGGATGGTAGTCGCCGATCAAGAGCTGCTCAGCTGGCAGGCGGCAGCTCCCCAGCTGAACATCAAGTGGTCACAAGCCAGCCAGGTGGATGCCGCCTACAGCAAAAACCTGCTGTCAAACTATCGCCAACAGACACTCGATTACGAACGGGTACTGCTCGACCTGCACAGTGGCCGTCTCTTTGGCCAATGGGGTCCTTATGTGATGGATGCGGCCGCTGTGGCCATGGTGCTGCTGGCGCTCACCGGCCTCTGGCGCAGCCTCAAAGGCCGCGCCAGAAAGCGGTGCTAAAGGCATCCACTGATTGACTACTCCGTTCATGGTTCGACAGGCTCACCACGAACGGAGGCGTCGATCAGCTTTTCTAAGCCATACGTTTACGCATAAAGGCGTAGTACATCACCGGAATCACCACCAGCGTCAGCAGGGTGGAGACCAGGATGCCAAAGATCATTGAGATCGCCAGACCGTTAAAGATTGGATCATCAAGGATAAAAAAAGCCCCAATCATCGCGGCCAACCCGGTGAGGATGATGGGTTTGGCGCGCACTGCCGCCGCCCGGACCACCGCCTCTTCAAATACCATTCCCTCTCTGAGCTGCTGATTGATGAAGTCCACCAGCAGGATCGAGTTACGAACGATGATGCCCGCCAACGCGATCATGCCGATCATCGAGGTAGCAGTAAAGTTTGCCCCCAGCAGCGCATGGCCGGGCATGACACCAATAATCGTCAGCGGAATCGGCGCCATGATAATGATCGGCACCAGGTAAGAGCGGAACTGCGCCACTACCAGCAGGTAGATGAGGATCATGCCAACGCCATAGGCAATACCCATATCGCGGAAGGTTTCGTAGGTCACCTGCCACTCGCCATCCCACTTGAGACTGTAGAGATAGGGATTTTCCGGCTGGCTGATCAAGGTCTGCTGCACCAGTTCGCCGTTGATGGGTGTCTCTTTCAATTGGGCAAAGATATCAAACATACCGTAGAGCGGACTGTCGGTATGGCCCGCCACGTCGGCGGTGACAAATACCACCGGCAGCAGATCCTTGTGGTAGATGCTGTACTCAACACGGCTCTGTTCGATGGTGACTATCTCGGAGAGCTGCACCAGACCCTTATGGCCCCGCACCTTAAGATCAAGCAGCTGCTGCACATCGGCCTTGTTGGCCACCGGCAGTTCAATGCGTAATGGCAACGGATACTTCACGGTAGTGCCGTGCAGGTAACCGATATCCTCACCACCGAGTGCGGCGGCCAGGGTCGCCACCACCGTCTCCTGCGCCACACCGAGCAGGGCGGCGCGCTGACGATCAACCTGCATGATCAGGCGCTGGGCAGGGTGTTCGACACTGTCATCCACATCCACCACCTCAGCAGTCTTTTCGAAGAGGTTGCGCACCTGTTTGGCAACGGCAATCTGTCCGGCATAATCGAGACCGTAGATCTCCGCCACCAGTGGTGGCTGCACCGGTGGGCCGGGCGGCACTTCAACCACCTTGACGTTGGCACCAAATGGCCGACCGATCTCCTGCAATTTGGCGCGCACTGAGCTGGCGATCTCATGGCTCTTACGGTCGCGTTCATGTTTATCAACCAGATTGACCTGCATATCACCGACGTTGGCACCGCTACGCAGGTAGTACTGACGCACCAGACCGTTGAAGTTGATCGGCGCGGCGGTACCGGCATAGAGCTGGTAATCGGTCACCTCCGGCACGCTGGCGATATGGAGTGCCAACGCCTGCAATACCCGGTTGGTCTGTTCGACGGTAGTCCCTTCCGGCATATCAACCACCACCTGGAACTCCGACTTATTGTCGAAGGGCAGCATTTTCATGATGACCAGTTTGAAACCGGCAAGACTCACCGCCAGCAGGATCAACACCATCACACCACCGAAGAGCAGCCAGCGCGACTTGCGGCCACCATCGCCTTGCAGCAGCGGGGCCATGATGCGATGGAAGAAACGATGAAGCCCCCCCTCTCCCTCAGCCCCCCCCTTTGAAAAAGGGGGGTTGGGGGGGAT
>JAKFXL010000050.1 GCA_021731365.1 Gammaproteobacteria bacterium
CAACAACCCCACCACCGCCGCCAAAGTCGAACTGGGCAAACAGCTCTACTTTGATCCACGCCTATCAATCGATGGCACCGTCTCCTGTAACTCCTGCCACAACGTCATGGCCAACGGCACTGACAGCCGTGCTACCTCCGTCGGTGTTGACGGGCAGCGCGGCGGCAGAAGTGCACCCACCGTCTGGAATGCTGCCTTCCTGAGCGCACAATTCTGGGATGGCCGCGCCAATACACTGGAAGATCAGGCTAAAGGTCCACCCTTAAATCCAATCGAAATGGGCATGCCCAGCGAAGCGGCCATTGTCGAGCGGCTTAGTTCAATCTCCGGCTATGCTGAACAGTTCAATAAGGTCTTCGGCGGTAAAGATGCAGTAAGCTATGACAATATGGCTAAAGCCATTGCTGCCTTCGAACGGACATTAATCACCCGTAACAGCCCCTTCGACAGGTTTTTGGCTGGCGACAAAAAGGCCTTATCCAGCCAGGCACAAAATGGCATGAAACTATTTAAGGAGAGCGGGTGCAACGCCTGCCACAGCGGCCCCAACTTTGCCGGTCCACTGATGCCGGCGGGACAGGGTTTCTATCAAAAATTCCCCATGTTCGCCAGCGACTACGACGCCAAATACAAGCTGCTGGAAGATACTGGCCGTCATGAGGTCACCAAGGATGAGAGCGATAAAAATGTCTGGCGTGTACCCAGCCTGCGGAACATCGCCCTAACCGCCCCCTACTTCCATAACGGTTCTGTGCAGACCCTGGACGAAGCGGTTCGTGTGATGGCCAAAGGCCAGCTTAATAAAGAGCTAACCGACAAAGAGACAGCAGATCTTGTCGCCTTCCTTGAAAGCTTAAGTGGCGAATTCCCTAAAATAGATATGCCACGTCTACCCGCCACAAGCGGCGGCAGCATCGTCGGCGCAACAAAATAAACACCCTGCAAAAATAGATAAAGGGACGCTAGGCGTCCCTTTGTTTTATCTGGGTTTTATTTGGCCTATTTAACGCCTGCCGCCCAGTAACGACCCAAGCAGACCGCGCACAATCTGCCGCCCCAGCTGACTGCCAATAGCACGTGCCGCACTTTTGGCCAGTGCACTCACTACCGACTCAGGCCCCCTGGAAGAGGTTGATTTGGTAGACGTCTGTTTCACCTCCACACGCTGCTCTGCTTCAGCCGCTTGTGCCAATAGCGCTTCACTCCGTTTTTGCAGCAGTTCATAGGCCGACTCACGATCAACCAGGCTGTTGTATTTACTCGCCAGAGGTGAACGAGCCAACAGCGGTTGCCGCTCCTCCACCGTCAACGGCCCAATCCGCGACTGTGGTGGTGCAATCAGCACCCGTTCCACCATCGTAGGCTGCCCTTTATCATCAAGCACAGAGACTAACGCCTCACCCACACCTAGCTGGCTGATCACCGTCTCGGTATCCAGTTTAGGGTTGCTACGCAAAGTTTGCGCGGCACTCTTGACTGCTTTTTGATCCTTGGGTGTGAAGGCACGCAATGCGTGTTGCACACGATTGCCCAACTGGCCCGCAATGTTGACAGGGATATCCGACGGCGTCTGACTAATGAAGTAGACCCCTACCCCCTTTGAACGAATCAGACGCACAACCTGTTCGATCTTATCTACCAACGCCGCTGGCGCATTTTTAAACAGTAGATGTGCCTCATCAAAAAAGAGCACCAGTTTAGGCCGATCGGGATCCCCCACTTCTGGTAGCTCTTCAAACAGTTCGGATAACAACCACAACAGAAAAGTAGCGTACAGACGTGGGCGCGGCATCAGTGACGTAGCATCCAGCATGCTCACCACACCATTGCCTGAGAAATCGACCTGCATCAGATCCTGTAACTGCAATGCCGGTTCAGCAAAAAACTGCTCCGCCCCCTCCTGCTCCAGTACCAGCAGACTGCGCTGAATAGCGGCAATACTGGCGCTGGAGAGGTTTCCATACTCCCTCTGCAACGCCTTGGCGTTGTCAGACAGCCATGTCAACATGGAACGTAAATCTTTAAAATCAAGCAGCAACAACCCCTGGTCATCGGCAATCTTGAAGCAGGCGTACAATACCGCCTCTTGTGTACTGTTCAGCTCCAGCAAATTGGCCAGCAATAACGGCCCCATCTCTGAGATGGTGGTGCGTACAGGATGGCCAATCTGACCAAAAAGATCCCAAAAGACCACCGGATAGGGACGATTTTGATACTGAGTCAACTTTAACTGCTCTACACGTGCCTGAATCCGCTCATTCAGCCCCCCAGCCTTGGCTAGACCAGAAAGATCACCCTTGATATCTGTAGCAAACACCGGAACTCCGGCCTGAGAAAACCCCTCAATCAAGGTCTGCAAGGTCACCGTTTTGCCCGTGCCCGTCGCCCCCGTAATCAAACCGTGGCGATTCCCCATACGCAAACGTAAACTGACCGAAGTATCACCATCAGCACCAATAAACAGCCTATTTTCATCCATCGTTTCTATCCCTTAATAACAGATGCCCTCCTTACAGAGGACTTACCACAACGTTACTGCATTTTCCCTCAAACCGGAATCAGTGAAGAGCAAAATTGGCGACTACTGTATTATTGGGGCGAGTTAATGGAGATCACCCGATCCCTCACAAAAAACATGATGAGTGTATTCATAGATGTCCCAAGAGAACCCTGTGGCAGTATTCGACTCTGGCGTTGGTGGCCTGTCAGTACTGCGTGAAATCCGCAATCTGCTGCCACACGAGGATCTGCTCTATGTTGCCGACTCCGCACACGTGCCATACGGAGAGAAGAGCACGTCTTTTATCGAGACCCGCGCCATTCTCATTACTGAGTTTTTTATTCGGCAGCAAGCCAAAGCAGTTGTGGTCGCCTGCAACACAGCAACCAGTGCAGCTGTTGAAACACTGCGCGCCCGTTTTGACATCCCCATAATCGCTATGGAGCCTGCCATCAAACCCGCCGCACAACAGACACGCAGCAATGTTATTGGCGTTCTTGCCACCAGCGGCACACTCAGCAGCGAACGGTTTGCCAACCTCACCGCCCGTCACGGTAACGGTGTAAAAATTGTTGTACAGCCCTGCCCAGGCTGGGTGGAACTGGTTGAACACGGCAATATCAATAATGAAGAGGCGCACATACTGGTGGACCGCTACGTCACGCCGCTGCTGGAAAAGGGGGTTGATACGTTAGTGCTTGGTTGTACCCACTACCCTTTCCTGAAGAATACAATTCAAAAAATAGCCGGAAGCAACGTCACCATTATCGACCCTAGCCCGGCTGTTGCCCGAGAATTACAACGACGCCTCCATCACCATCAACTACTCAATCCAGATAAAAGCAAAAAGGGAGAGGATACTTTCTGGAGTAGTGGCAACTCAGCGCAAGTAACAGCGATTATCTCAGCACTCTGGGGTGAAAACGTAACAATCAATAACTTGCCCGCCTGAAAACAAACCAACAAAGGCTATCAATCATAAAAACGGATGAGCCGGTATCCATACCAGCCCCTCCGCCCCGGTAACAGCAGACTCAATACTCATAATGGGGGTGAGCTTTTGAGCCTGACTGTGCCAGACTGCAACAACCTGAGTATGATAAAAATCAACATACTCGAAGCCGTTATTCATTTCATATCAGAACGGTTGGCTACCGCCCATTTTGACCGCTGGATGTTCAACACCACGTAAAAAATCTTTTTGAATCGCTTTCACATCCGAGATCTTCAATAGATAAATAGAGCGACCAGAATCAACAGCACGCCTCTCCGCCATTATTACCCATTTGAGCAACAACGTACTATCAACGCCACTTTTTCTGGCCAACGCTGCACGACCGCTGTTGCTACTGCATACTTTCATCAACAGTGCCACACGAAAGGCCCCCGAGGCAGATAAGGCCTCAACCCCTTTTGAAAAAACAGCCCTATTTTCATCCATTAATCTGGCCATGTTACACCTCTGTTAAAACAACAGTTTTATCTCACTATTGCCATCACTCATCACAATGAGTTTTGTCCTTTTTGTCCATGCTAAACCACACTGTTTTCTGACTGCCTTCCACACTCATACCACCATCACTACTGCTACTGATCAATCCCATAATTTTTGGCAGTAATACCAACATCCCATCCTTAGCCAACATTGGTTCTATTGATGTATTGAATGCCAACAGATCAATGTCAATTTTCTGCATCAATGCCATAACAGAAGATGTGCTGTCCGATGACGTAAATTGAGAAATATCCTGCAGCGATACCACATTAACCACCGTACGCACCGCCTCTGGCAAAAAACGTACAGACTGTTCGAAACTAAACTCCTTATAAACAAGCAACGAGGTTAACAAGCCTCCATTTATCTCAATAATTTTGTTTGTAATATCCATAATAAAAGTCCTCCACACTACTTGAGCAGTGGCTACATAAGTAGCTCTCCCATCAACTATCGTCTATGAACGCTTTCTATACAATGGCAAAAACCACGCTTTTACACTGTTTTACCAGGAGGTGAATTGAGAGACCGGAGAGGGAAGCATCATCACAAAAGTAAACTCATAACCGCTCTGCAGTACAACCATAAAAAATTGTTAAGAAACTACAGAATTAATACAGAACTCTAGTGTATTGGATAAAAAAAGACAAAAACAGAAAATAGCCAGCCAATGATTAGCAGGCATAAATCAAATAAGAGGGGGTAATATAAAGGGTAAAAAACTTCCCGGCGCTATTAGCGCCGGGAAACCTCAAACATTAACGCTGCAGAATATGCAATTCAACACGACGGTTAGCACTACGGCCAGTGGCTGTAGCGTTATCTGCCACAGGCTTGTCCGGACCGTAACCCTTGGTCTTAAGGTTATCCGCCTTAACACCTTTACCTACCAGATAAGCGGCCACAGAATCAGCACGCTGCTGTGACAAACGACGGTTCAGACTTACAGAACCAGTGCTTGAAGTATGACCTGCAACTTCCACCACCATAGTTGAGTATTTCACCAACGTTGTCGCCATATCGTCCAGAACAGTTTGTGACTCGTCGGTTAACTTGGCAGAACCTGTTTCAAAGTTAACACCCTTCAGGACAATAACCTCTTCCAGCTCACACCCTTTGCTATCAACACGGGCATCTGCCTTACTGTCTGGACATTTATCAGCACTATCAGCGATGCCATCCTTATCACCATCCAATTCGCACCCTTTGGCATCAACCTTGGCACCAGCCGGTGTATTCGGACAGCTATCTTTACTATCACTCACACCATCCTTATCGCTATCAAGTTCACACCCCATAGCATCAACCTTGGTACCTTTTGGTGTGTCAGCACATTTATCCATACTGTCCTTAACGCCATCCGCATCGCTGTCACCATCCACTGGGGCTGGTTTTGCCACAGGCGCGGGGGCTGGAGCCACAATTTTAGCAACCACAGGTGCTGCAACAACCGCTGCTACCGGTACAGCCTTCGCACCAATCGGCATCATCAAACCAACATTCACCATCCAGTCACCAAAACGGTCAACACCGGGCATGCGGTCATCGTTGTCGAGACGGTAACGTACATCACCACGCAGGTTGATGCCTGAATCGGTCAAACTACGCATCACACCAACACCGGCATTCACCATGGCATTATTGTCACTGTCACCAGCAACTTCAGTACGCAGTACACCTGCACCAATCACTGCATAGGGTGAAAAGCTCATGGAACGGTCAAAGAAGTAAAGACCATCCAACTGAGCGCCACGCTGCTTGTATTTGTTAGCACTAGATTCAAAATCGAGGTTATCAGCAGCCAGACTCAACTCCAGATTCCACATGTTTGAGATCTGTTTACCAAGCCCCAGCATCAACCCCACATCATTGTCAGCGGTACGATCACTATCCGCATTGATGTAGGAAAGCGAAGGCACAAAATAAGTTCTTTCATCCGTGGTACCAGCCATCGCCTGTGTAGCAACGGCAGTCAGCGCCAGCGTCACACCGGCAATAGCACGTTTTCCGTATAGCATTAAGTACTCCTTTCAAAGTTAGGGTTTGGGTTACTGCAAATCTGGGGATAGCTCTATATTTTTGTATGCTGCCATGTAGTCTGGCATTTATGGCGTGAGGATACGCATTTACGCCCCCCTTCTCAACTAGTGCTGTGATCTTTTACACTACTTTACACCTTTGAGGGAAAATCAACCAGCCTTAACGCCGGTTGAATGGAGGCCAAACATATACTGTATAATCGCCACAAATTTTGGAGATACAAAATGCGTATTGCCCTCATCGAGGATGATCCTACACAGGCATCACTTCTAAAAAGCTGGTTAACGGCTGCCGACCATCACGTGCACCATTATGACAGCGGTGAGAGTTTTACCCGTGCACTAAATCAGGAGAGTTTTGATCTCATGGTGATGGACTGGGGGTTACCTGACATTAGTGGCATTGAGCTGGTGAAAAGTGTTCGAGCCAAAGACACCTTGGTTCCTGTACTCTTTATTACCAGTCGTGATAGCGAACAGGATATCGTGGCGGCCCTTGCCGCAGGTGCTGATGATTATCTTATCAAACCACCACGTCAAGGCGAAACACTGGCACGCATCGCCGCACTGCAGCGCCGCAGCCAAGTGGGGGACAATGAGGAGAACCTGCTTCAATTTGGTCCCTACACCCTTGATAGTGAGCGCAATACGGTTCTTTATAACGACGAGGTGATTCAGTTTACCCACAAAGAGTTTAAATTCGCCCATTTTCTATTTCAGAACCGCAACCGGCTGTTATCACGCGGCCACCTGTTGGAAAATGTCTGGGGATTAAACGCCGAAGTAACAACACGCACCGTCGATGTACACGCCAGCAAAATCCGTCGCAAACTGGGGTTGAGCACTGCCAACGGCTGGCGTCTGGTATCAATTTACCAATATGGTTATCGCCTTGAAACGCTATAGTTAAGCGATTGCAACCTCATCGTATGGGCATCCTCTCAGAGAACATATTCATGGCTACGCGCACTAATGGCTCAGGAAAGGGCCGATTACAACGCCTGCTGTTAGCCTCACTGATGTTTATCATCGTCATTAATAGTAGTTATGGCAGTGACTGGGTCTATACAGTGCGCCCCGGCGACAGCATCTGGCAACTGTCACAGCAGTACCTCAAAAACCCCAACCAGTGGCCTGACGTGCAAAAACTTAATAACATCAGCAATGCACAGGCCATGCGTCCCGGTACGCGAATCACCATCCCTGTCGAATGGTTAAAACACTCGCCCAAACCCGCACAAATCATCAAGAGCCATGGCGATGTCACGCTCGCCAACGATGGCAAAATACGCCCCTTTACTCCACCTGCCATTATCAATAGTGGTGATACGTTAAGCAGTGGCAATAACAGTAGCGCCACCATTGAATTTGCTGATGGATCACTGCTGATTCTCCAGCCAAACAGTGAGGTATCAATGGATAGCCTCGGCAGCTTTGATGCCACAGGCATGGTTGATACTTCAGTGCGATTAAAAAAAGGGCGTGTTGAGAACAGGGTGGCCCCACAAAAACCTGACAGTCGCTACCGCATTATCACACCGGCAGCTGTGGCCGCCGTACGTGGCACCGAGTTCCGGGTGGGCGGCGACAATGGCGGCGCGCTCATGCGCAGTGAAGTGCTGGGTGGCAAAATTGCTGTCACCGGCTCTGGTGTCACCCGTGAGGTCCCATTAGGCTACGGCACCGTTGCTGAAAGCGGCAAGCCGCCCTCCGAACCCGAACCCCTGCCAGCGGCACCGGATCTATCAGGCCTAACCCAGCGTGGTTCACAATCGGGTATCAGCTTTCACTGGCCTGCGGTAAACGGCGCTGTCGGTTATCGCGCTCAACTGGCCTACAGCGAAGAGTTCACCACCGTGCTTCGCGACGAACTACTGAAGAGCCCCGAGCTCACACTACTCAACCTGGAACCAGCCAATTACGTGCTGCGGCTGCGTGCCATCAACCAATCGGGACTGGAGGGATTTGATGCCTTGCACTCGTTTACCATCATCGCTCCGATCGCCATGCCACGCCCCACCACCCCCGAAGACGGGGCGACACTAACGTTAGGCAAACCCTGGATCGGCTGGTCCGCCACCCCCGATACAAGCTTTTATCTGCTACAACTGGCGACAGACGTACAGTTCACCGCCAATCTTCAAGAGATCAGCGGCATCGTCAACAACCACTACCGCCCTCTTGATGATCTCCCCGCTGGCCCCTACTACTGGCGTGTGGCCAGTTTCGCCAGCAACATCAAAAGCGAATTCAGCACCCCACGACAGTTCCTTATCTCAACCAAACCTGCACCCCCTGGCGCGATCAGTGTCACACTCAATCAGCGTGACGCAGACTTTAACTGGGGGACTATTGATGGCGCGGCAGAGTACCAGTTCCAACTTAGCCCCTATGAAGACTTTACTGCCCTCACCATCAACAGCCGTACCAGCGATAACCACTACGGCGTTAAGTTGCTCGCCCCCGGCCATTATCACTACCGCGTCCGTGTGATCAACGATGATGGCCAAAGCGGTCCCTACGGCCCTGTCGGGGTACTGGTGGTACCCAATGCGCCCTGAACAGGGCTGACCGTAAATGAAGCACCGTTGGCAGCGCTTTGCCATACCACAACAGTTTGGTTTTGCGATATTGCTGATCGGCATTACCCTGGGGCTTAGTTATGGCGACTGGCTCTGGCGTGCTGACAAAGCGCTTTATGATGCCAATCACCGCCTGCTGGCCCGTCCAGCAGCACCTGAAATAGTCATTGTGGCTGTGGATGAATACAGCCTCTCCAGTCTGGGGCGCTGGCCGTGGCCACGTCACCTGCACGCCGAGCTGATTGACCAGCTGACCCGTGCGGGTGCCGATACCATCATCCTCGATTTTATCTTTGCAGAACCTGACAACAGTGATCCCGGTAATGATATTGCCCTGGCCGCGGCCATGCAGCGCCACGGTCGAGTAATCCTTCCACTCCTGGTAGAGGAGCGCCAACTTGGCGGCCAACTGCTGGAGACACTGCCACTCCCCGAGTTTGTCAGTGCCGCTGCAGGGATCGGCCATGCCCACATGGAGTTGGATGCCGATGGCATCGCCCGTAGCGTCTATCTGCAAGAGGGGCTGGCAACACCGCGCTGGCCACACCTCACCGTTACGGCACTCAGGCTACAGGAGCCAACCCGATGGCAAACCCTTCCTGGTCGCCACAACCCCAAGGCCGAACCCAACAATACCTCTCCTCACCTGCTGATGCGTGACTCACAAATACTGGTCCCCTTTGCGGGCCCCCCCGGCCACTACCCCCACATCTCTTACGCTGAGGTGGTTACCGGGCACTATCTAGCCGATACATTTAGAGGCAAAACTGTCCTTGTTGGCACCACTGCCACCGGTCTTGGTGACGTTTTGCCAACGCCTGTTTCAGGCTTTAACCAACCCATGCCAGGGGTTGAGATCAACGCCAACATCTTTGACGCCCTGCAGAATGAGCTAGCCGTAGAGCCACTCCCACAGTGGCTACGAACTACCATCAGCCTCATCATCATATTAATACCCGTGCTACTCTTCTCACGGCTCACCCCTCGGGCAGCGCTACTCACCACCGGCACCCTGCTATTCGCCAGCCTCGCCCTCAGCGCCCTGCTCATCCACCGTTTTCAACTCTGGTTTCCACCCGCAGCCGTGGTTATCCCGCTACTACTGGCCTATCCACTCTGGAGCTGGCAGCGGCTGGAGTACGCCAACCGCTTTCTGACGCTGGAGTTAAAACGACTGCGCGATGAGCCCACCCTGACCCAACTCCCCCCTGTTGATGACATGAAACAGGTGATGCAATTTGTACAGCAACAGCTACCCATCACAGGCTGGGCCTTATACAACAGTGCTGGCCAGAAAATCGCCACCTGGGGCCAGCCACCCATTACGCTGTCACCCACACAGAAAACAGAACAGTGGTACAGCCACCAGATGGGAGAGTGGTGGATAACATTTGAACGTGAGGAACAGCAGTGGCGACTCGGCATCAGCAGTGGTAATACAGCGCCGCCAACAATCGAACAGGAACATCTACTGCTGAACCTGATACAACCGTGGCTTCCCGCCAGAGAGCAGGAGTCAGCCAGCCGTATTGAACGCTTCGAAACACGGGTACAAGCCGTACAGGAGGCGGTAACACGAATGCAGACCATGCGCCGTTTTATTAACGACAGCCTCTCACAAATGGCCGATGGCGTCATCGTTATAAACACCCTCGGACAGATTATCCTCATCAATCCTAAGGCCGTCGCTTACTTCGGACTACCGCCGGAAACAGAGACACTCACCGGCCACTCCGCCATTGAACTGCTCAACCGACTCGACAATACACGGCCAGAGCGCTGGGAGCGGCTACTGGCGCTACCACTCAAAACAGGAGAAACAGCACAGAGCGAAACACGCAGCAGCACCGGGCGCGACCTGCTGGTACGTTGCGCGCCACTCACCCTGGAACAGCAGCAGCGTAACGGCCTGGTCATCAATCTCTCCGACATCACCCACCTGCTTGATATCGAGCGAACACGTGCTGATACCCTGCGCTTCCTCACCCACGATCTGCGTGCACCACTGGTATCACTACTCGCCTTATCCCAGCTTGCCCGCGCACCAGAGGCTGATATCGCCCATGAGGAACTGATCAATCGTGTCGAAGAACATGCTCAAACCACACTCACCCTCGCCGAAGAGTTCCTCAACCTCAGCCAGATTGAAGGGGCACTACACCTGGAACTGCGACCCGTAGAACTAACCACCGTCGCCCTCAACGCCATCGACGCAGTATGGGACCAGGCACGCATGAAGCAGATCACCCTCGTTGAAGCGCTGCCCGAATCACTGATCCTGGTCATGGCTGACCCCACCGTACTACAACGTGTACTGGTCAACCTGCTCAGCAACGCCATCAAGTACAGCCCGGCCAATACCAGCATCGAACTCACTATCCAGACCGCTCATACAACCGTAACGTGCTGTGTCCACGACCAAGGCAGCGGCATTACAGCCACAGAGATCCCCCAGCTCTTCGAACGTTTTTATCGTACCCCCAGCGCCATTAACTCCGGCATCCAGGGCACCGGGCTCGGACTTGCGTTTGTCAAAGCCGCCATGGAAAAACTAGGAGGCAGCGTCACTGTGACAAGTGAAGCAGGAAAAGGGGCATGTTTCTGCATCCGCCTGCCACAGCTCGAAGGGCCCCAAAATGATGGCGTAACAAATTGAAAAACATAGATAAAACAATCTATATACACACTACATTTGAATTAATGTGTACCATCGCTGTCTTCAAACCGCAGCCATTACATACACCAAGAGGATGATGAGCAATATGGTCATGGAAACACATCGTGGTATTGCCACAGAGATTGTTAAAGCAGACAGAGGCAATACTGTTAAGTGCCGCCTTGGCGAAAACCACGCCCTGATACACTCAGACCTGCAACGTGTTGTTAAAGAGGGTGATGAGATCATTGTCGCCGGCGATCTGCGAGAAGGTACCGTCTATGCACTGGCACTGAAAAACGTGACCCACAACAAATCGGTAAGAATCGACGGTTCCAACTACACACTATTAATCGGCGCGGGGCTATTCTGCTGGTTACTCGGTTTTGTCTTCTACATACAAACCATGACCTCTGGCAATACCACCATCATCTCACTTAACCTGTTGTTATCCGCAGGTGGATTTATCGTCGGCATCTGGGCAATCACACAGGTATTGCGTATCCGGCGCGCAGCCATATATGTTGCACGTCTTGCATCTACCGTTCAGTAATCCTGAATAAAAAAGGGATGACAGTGTCATCCCTTTTCAGCGCCCGATCTTCAAGCACTACAATATTAATGGGTAACCATGGGTGGCAACTCGCCCGCCTGAGCAATCCAGCCTTCAACTACCTTGGCACTCGGCACAGCACGGGTCAATTTCATCTCGGCGTTCACCTCAGCCATCTTTTTTGCCAGGTTGTCACCATTACGGGTACGCATCTCCTTCACCGTATCCACACCTGCGGCATGCAACAACTCAGCAAACTGGCCAGCAACACCCTTGATACGAAACAGGTCAGCCATGTTTACCCATTTCAGAATCAGGGATTCACTAATACCACTTTTCTCTGCCAGTGCCTTACGCCCGGTCTTGCTGCTCCCCATGCTCAGCAGTTGCTCTGTGGTAAGAACACTTGCAACAGACAACGCCTCAGCGTACTTCGGGCCAATGCCTTCGATTTCAACAATTTTCTTTGCCATTCAATTCTCTCCCATGATGATTAAATTTAATGTTTCAGACTACGGCTTATGAAAACAGCTTCTTCACACCACCAAGCAGATTATCGTTACCACCCAACAACGCCCCCAGACCACCGCCATCGTTGCCCAACAACTGTACAATTTTGGGTAACAGGGCATTCAATCCGGTAGTAGCCATCTCTGCGTTGATGCCAGCTGCGGAAGCCAACGCACCAACATCAATTTTCTGCATCAGACCCGCAACAACTGAGGCACCACTTCCCGACAACAGACCAGCAATCCCTTCCTGAGGCGCGGCCTTCATCACCTGATCAGCCGCGGCAGGCAGAAACTGCTTGGCCTGCTCCAGATTAAAACCTTTGTCTACCAACAGTGAAGAAAGCTCGCCAGAATGGCTTTTAATAATTCCATCTAAAATATTCATAGTCACCTATCTCCAGAGTGAAAAAACGTTAGATTTATTAAGTATTTTTATATTGCAACTCGACACATGGTACACCAGCTAACCCCCGCCAAGCACAATACCATACCCCTTTTACACTGTTTTACAAACCCGTTTTTTTCACGTTTGCTGACTATCCAATCAACAATCACATACACTCCAACGTATAAACTCTTTACTCTCTAGCCTCTGTGGCTGCCGAAAGAAACTCTTCATTTCACCACTCTCAATGAGCTTGCCTTCACACATAAATATAATGTAATTACCAATACGTTTACTCTGCTCAAGATCATGGGTCACCGATAAAATGGGCATCTGTTGCGCTAACAAGAGCATAGACTCCTCTATCAACTGTTTGGAACCGGGATCAAGAGACGCCGTAGGTTCATCCAACAGTAATAATTGTGGCGCTACTGCCAATGCACGGGCAATACAGAGTCGTTGCTGCTGACCTAATGAGAGTGTTACAGCAGGACTGTTTAAACGATCTTTCACTTCATCCCACAAGGCAGCTTGGTGCAAACTCTGCTCCACCACCAGATCCCCGTGGCGACGCTGCTGTTGTGTCAAACCAAAGGTCACATTGTCACGGATACTCACCGGGAACACACAGGGCTTTTGTGCAATCAGGCCAACATGACGGCGCAGCTGGTCCCAGCCACCCGGCCATTCCTGCAGGTCTTGATTGTCGAGCAGAATCCGTCCCTGCCACCCCTGTTGCAAACCGTTAATACAACGTAACAGCGAGCTTTTACCCGCGCCTGAAGGACCAATCAGTGTGGTAATACCACGCTTCGGCAATACTGCCGATATATCCCGTAAGATATCAACGCCATTCACGTTCAGAGATAGCCCCTCTATCACCAGGGAGGTCGGTTGAGAAACATCATCCGACATCTCAGAAAAATCAACGCTGGAACTCATACAGTTACCCTCCAGGTTCTAAGCCAGCGGGCCAGCACTCCAAATATCGCCACCATTACAATCAATACCAAGGCACTCCCCCAGGCGACTTGCGTTGCCTGGACATTATTACCCTCTTGGGCAAGATAGAAGATATGCGTCTGAAGTGTGGTCACCGGCTCAAAGATCGACCCTGGCCAGACCACACCCGAAAACACCGTGGCCGTAAAAAGAATGGGCGCTGTTTCGCTGAGCACCCGCGCCATCGCCAGCAGCTGTCCAGTGACGATGCCAGGCCATGCTTGCGGCAACCAGACTCGCCAGATCAACGTTGCATGGCTCAATCCCAACGCCTGCGCCGCCTCCGTCTGTTCAATAGCGATACGCTCCAGCGCCGCAACCGTATTCAGCACTAACAGTGGCAAAATCACTGCCGCAAGCGTGACCGCCCCTGTCAATAACGACACCCCCCACTGCAACAGATGCACACACACAATCAATCCACACAAACCAAATACAATCGGCGGAACTCCATGCAACATATTAAGCAGAGTGATCAACAGATGGCGCTGACGCGGCCCCGCCAGCAAACAGTAATAGAGCGCTGCCCCAAAAGCGATGGGTGCAGCCAGCAGCGACGCAGCCACCGCCAACAGCAGCGAACCCAAAATTTGCGCCAGTATGCCACTGGAGTTACCAAACCCCACCCCTTCACCGGTTGTGGTCAGAAACGTCCAATCCAGTGCGGGCGCGCCTCGAAACACAATATAAATAAGCGTGGCGGCTGGCAACAGCAGGGCTGGTAGCGCCAACGTGATCACCAACAGTTTAGCCAGACCTGTTTTACCCATGGCGCACACTACGCTGCGCCATTAGTGACACCGCAATCGCCACCAGCGCCAGTACCAAACCACCACTCATCAATGCCGCCCAGTGCAACGATCCCATATCCGCCTCCGCCATCTCACGACCGATACGTGAGGTGAGTGTTTGCGCCGGTAACAGCAGGTTATAAAAAGGCTCAGGCAGACGATCAAGCGACCCCACCACCAACATCACCGCCACCGTCTCCCCCATAACACGCCCTAACGCCAACAGTATCGCCACGCGGATACCCGGCCACGCCTGCGGCAATACCACCCGGTACAACAACGCTGGCCAATCCAGCCCCAACTGCATCGCAGTTTCACGCTGCTCTATAGAGACACCACTGATGGCATCCTCCGCCAGCACCATAATCGTCGGTATCGCCATTAACGCCAGCAACATGCCCGCGGCCAAGAGCGTGCGTCCCGTCAGCAGGTCAAGCTGACTCTCCAGAAACGGTAACAGCAACCATAACCCCAACAGTCCATAGACAACCGAGGGGATCCCTGCCATCAGCTCCATACTAAAACGGACCCCACTGCGCAGCCGTGGTGAGAGCAGCTCAGCACTCATAATGGCGGCAGAGAGCGCCAGTGGCACTGCCATCAATAACGCCACACTCACCACCCAAAAGCTCCCCAGCAAGGCCGGTGCAAGGCCATAAATATCTTCATAGGGATACCATTCAGGCTCGGTGACAAAACCTAACCCCTGGGCCTGCAGTAAGGGCCAACTGGCATGTAACAGAAAGACCAGCACCACCACAACCGCCAGCGCGGCAAACATAGCTGATGTAATGAGCCAGAGTTTTAGTATAGAGAAGCGCACCACCGTTATCGCACCCGCAAATAGCCAACCTGTTCCACAATGCGCTGCCCGGCATCTGACAACAGAAACTCAACAAAATCGTTGGCCGGCTTGTCCACATTGCCCATGAATAGAACATTTAACTCCCGCTGAATGGGATAGAGGCCATCCGCCACATGTTCAATGGTTGGCAACACCGCTTTACCAACATCGCCAATGGCCACCGCACGCACGGCATCATTCAGCCAGGCGTTAGAGAGCATTCCAATCGCCTGACGACTGCCGGCGATAGCTGCCTGCTCCTCATTGTTTGAACCGGAGATAATCGTGGCACCCGGCGCACGCGCCTGCTCATCGCCCAACACCACCTTGGCAAAGACATGTCGGGTACCACGCGACGCCTCCTTGTCGATCACCAGAATAGCCGCATCAGGCCCGCCCACCGCCTTCCAATTTTTAATCTCGCCACGGTAGATAGCTGCAACCTGGGCCAGCGTCAGCGCCCTCACCCCACCCTCATAAACCGCCTTGGAGACAGCCACAGCCACCGCATCACGCGCCACAGCCACCACTTTAAAACCAGGGACAAGGCGCTGCTGCTCTTTAGCCGTCAATGTCCGTGACAACATGCCGATCTCCGCCGTGCCCTGCTGTATGGCGGAGATGCCGACACCGGAACCACCACCCGATACCGTTAACCCCAGCGCTGGATTCAACAGCCGGTACTGTTTAGCCGCCTCCGCAATGATTGGCAACACCGTGGTGGAACCCACCACACGCAACTGCTCTGCCGCCTGTAGTGGTAAAACAGAGATAGATATGATCACCAACAGAAAAAATGGATAAGACAAGGTACCCTCCCCAACAGATCGTCGTTATTCAGCAGAATCCACCCATAGTCGCATAGCCCCACCACACCTTACACCTAAGGTTCACAAAAGAGACTCCGTTACCCTGTGTAAGGTTCAAGCCCCTGCCACGACCAGATACACAATGCCAGTATAGATCAGCGACTGATTACAGTAGGATACGCAGGAGATAACCATGGATAGCCCCGCCAACCCCACAATGGCCACCACTCACCGCTGGATAAAACTCAGCATCGCCACTCTTTTCATAAGTGGCATCAGCGCCTTTTTCATCTTTGGCGGTGATGATTTTCTATCGCTGAATGCACTGCGCGACAACCGCGACGCACTCCTGAGCTATACACAGGAGCACTACACCCGCGCACTACTGCTGGCAATATTGATCTACGCCGTAGCCACTGCAATGAGTTTTCCCGGTGCCACCGTGCTATCGCTGGCGGTTGGTTTTCTATTTGGCCGCTGGGCGGGCACGGCAATCATCCTCATCGCCGCTACGCTGGGTGCCACCCTGGTATTTCTTGCCGCCCGTTATCTGTTTGCAGACACCCTGCGTAAAAAGCTCAACAGTGGCATGGCTGCAAAATTGATCAAGGGTTTTAATGACGATGCCTTACACTACCTATTATTTCTACGTTTGGTACCCATCTTCCCTTTTTGGCTCGTTAACTTGGCACCCGCCTTCACACCGATTAAAGTACGCACCTATGTTTTGGGTACCATCATCGGCATCCTGCCCGGCTGTTTTATCTTTGCTAATCTAGGCCAATCACTTGGGCGTATTGAATCACTGCAACAGCTGCTCTCACTTGAGACCCTGCTGGCCTTTGCCCTGCTTGGACTCTTTGCCCTGGTACCGGTTATGATAAAAAAACTTCGCAAACCTGTTATGAATGAGGACAACCAATAATGCACGCCACACTGCCACTGCTTGAAGCCACTAAATTTCCGGCCATTAAACGGGGCACACTCTCCACACTGCAAGTCAACCTAGGCTATCGCTGCAATCAACAGTGTTTGCATTGCCATGTTAACGCAGGGCCTAAACGCACCGAAAACATGAATCGTGAAACGGTGGACCAGGTACTGCAGCTACTCCGCAGCTCCGGTGCCAAACAGCTCGACCTCACGGGCGGTGCGCCAGAGCTCAACCCCAACTTCCGCTATCTGATTACAGAGGCCCGCAAACTTGGCGTCCATGTGATTGACCGCTGTAACCTGACCATCCTGTTTGAACCTGGACAGGAGGGACTGGCACAATTTCTCGCAGACCACCAGGTTGAAGTTGTCGCCTCACTCCCCTGCTACCTGAAAGAGAATGTTGATCAACAGCGGGGCAAAGGTGTCTTTGATAGCAGTCTGGCGGCACTTAAACTGCTCAACACCTTGGGTTACGGCAAAACACTCCCACTCAATTTAATGTACAACCCACAAGGGCCATCTCTGCCACCCCCTCAGGTACCACTAGAGGCAGACTTTCGTCAACGACTCTGGGACGATTACAACATTATCTTCAGCAATCTATACACACTGACCAACATGCCGATCCAACGTTTTGGCTCAACACTCATCTCCAAGGGGCAGTTTGCCGAATACATGCGGCTCCTGCGTGACAACTATCAAGCCAGCAACCTTGACGGCGTTATGTGTCGCCATCTGATCAGCATTGACTGGCAAGGGTATCTCTATGATTGCGATTTCAACCAGATGTTAAAACTACCCGCGCCCGTCAGCCATAAACCCAACAGCCACATCAGCGATATCATCGGCGTTGATCTTCATGGCAAATCAATCGTGGTCAAAGACCACTGTTACGGCTGTACCGCCGGGCAGGGCAGCAGCTGCGGCGGGGCGATCTAAACCACCGTGCAGGCGACATTAGAGAACAGCGAGGCACCACCAGCGACACTCAAGCTCTCCATCATCATTCCAACCCTCAATGAGGCGGAGAGCATCATCAACATCCTCACCGCGTTACAGCCGATACGGCAACAGGGGCACGAGGTGATTGTCTGTGATGGTGGCAGCAGTGATAACACTGCCGTGCTGGCGCAACCACTGGTGGATACGTTAGTTCAGAGCGAACCTGGTCGCGCCCTGCAGATGAACAGCGGGGCCAGCCATGCCAGCGGTGATGTTCTGCTGTTTCTGCATGCCGATACCCAGCTCCCCGATAACGCAGCGTTACTGATTGAAGAGGCATTAAACAGAAAAACCTGGGGCCGTTTTGATGTGCGCCTCACCGGACAACAACCGCTGTTACGTGTGATCGAATATATGATGAACAGACGCTCACAACTGACCGGCATATGTACCGGCGATCAGGCCATCTTTATTCGCCAGGGGCTGTTCCGCGCCATCGGTGGCTTTCCTGATATTGCCTTGATGGAAGATATCGCCATCAGCCGTATGCTGAAACCCCAGAGTCACCCCGCCCGTATCAAAACAGCCGTTCTAACCTCCAGCCGTCGCTGGGAGCGCCGAGGCATTCTGCAAACCGTACTACTGATGTGGTGGTTGCGACTCGCCTACTTCTTTGGGCGCAACCCCGAACAGCTCGCCAAACGTTATCAACAGGGTTAACGATGCAGTTCCCTGACGCCTGTATCATCATCTTTGCCAAAGCCCCCATCCCTGGCCAGACCAAAACACGACTGATCCCGGCGTTAGGGGCAAAGGGGGCGGCTGCACTCCATGAAAAGCTGGTGATACATACACTCAATACCACCACCCAAGCCAACCTCTGCCCGGTAGAACTCTGGTCTGCGGATACAACAGAACACCCATTTTTCGACGATCTTCAACGCCGTTATCCCATCACGCTCAAACAGCAACAGGGCGACGATCTTGGCCAGCGAATGAGTCACGCCTTTGACGTCACACTCGCACAACGACCCTACGCCCTGCTCATCGGCAGTGATGCCCCGTCACTCAACCGGCAAGATCTGCACGACGCACTCCAGGCGCTACAACAAGGCACTGAGTGCGTGCTCAACCCCGCCGCAGATGGTGGTTATGTCCTCATCGGATTGCGCCGCGCTAACCCGGCGCTTTTCCAGAACATTCAATGGGGGAGTGATGCCGTGTTAGCCGCCACCCGGCAACGGCTGTTAAAACAGAATATACGTTGGCGCGAACTTAAAACCCATCGTGACATCGATCGACCGGAAGATCTGCTGTTGTGTAATATTCCGTCATGATCAGCCATCTTCAAACCCGCACATACCATTCCCCACTCCTGTGGCCACTCCTGCTGATCCTGCTCCTGATAACCAGCCGTGTCAGCCACGCCGCTGACACACGCATCACCATCAACGGCGTTGGTTTTGATGTCGAGCTGGCAATCACTCAAGAGGAACAGAGCCAGGGGTTGATGGGGAGAACCCACCTGGAAAAAGGTAGCGGCATGTTATTTGTCTACAGCGATTCCAGAGAGCTATCGTTCTGGATGAAGGAGACACTCATCCCTCTGGATATTCTCTTTTTTGACCATAACAGCACACTGATCAAACTCTTCAGCAAAGTACCCCCCTGCAAACAAGATCCCTGTCAAACCTACTCAACGCCCCGCCCCGCCCTCTACGTGCTTGAACTACCCGCCGGTACCGCAAAAAAATTGAAACTAAAACCCGGCGACAGGTTCCTGCATGCCAGCCCGCTGGAATAGCGCCAGCTCACTTAAAATACCTTGTACCAATGCCTTGTTGACACCCACCGGAAGAACGTGAAACCATTGCCTCCATGAATAACTCGTCTGCACCCAGCAAACATGCCACGCCTGTATAAACGCCCAGGCCATATCCTGATGGTCATCCTGACCATCCTGGCATTGTTATCTATCCAGACCCAGCTGTTCCATACCCACGCCCCACATAGCCACTCTGCTTCACACGCCGATATCGATCAGCACCACAGTGAGTTTCACCTGGGTGCTACCGACCTCAACGACGATGAACATGATGTTGCATCTGAGGTAGACCTCTCATCCAAAGCTGTGGTTAAAAACATTAAATTCAGTGCCTCACTGCTAGCGGTATTGGCGCTTATTGTTATTCTTTTTGTCCCGTCTATCGTCAGTAACCAGATCAGGCTGGTCCAACAAAAAAGCTCCATTAACAACCCCAATCCGTTTTTACGCCCCCCTGCACACGCACCACCCTATTAACCCCCTCTGATTCATCAAGCAGCGCCAGTGTAACAACGGTGTAGTAACCACTACCTGCCGTCTGCCACGCTGTTAAGCACCTTATCCATCTATATTTTTACTGGCCGTGGCCTGCTCACTTTTATAGTGCAGTGCCATTCAGCCAGAACAGAGGAATTTTATCGTGTCGAGAACCGTTTTCGAACGCGCCATACATGGGGTGTACGCCACCACCCTGATGGTGATTACCAGCAGTGCAATGGCGCAAACCACCCCCTGGACGCTGGAATCATCGGTCCAACAAGTGCTGGAGGTGGCCCCTGAACGGCAAGCTGCCGAGGCCGAGGTGATGATCCTGCAAGGCCACCGGCAGCAAGCCGGACGCTGGCACAACCCCACCATTGAGCTGGGGGCCAGCAACGCCATGAGCAAAGAAGATGGCCAGGGGGGCACCACACTCAACGACATCACCATCAGACAGCCACTGCCACTGAGCGGCCGTCTTAATCTGCAACGCCAGCAGGCCGACGCCCAGCTCAAACAGGCCCAGGCCGGGGTATCAGAACAAAATCTGGCATTGGAGTATGAGGCCGCCCGTGTCTTCCACAGCCTGCAGCTCAACCGCGCCCTGAATCAGCTGGCAGAGCAGCGGCTACAGAATGCCGATGAGTTCCAGCACATCGGCCGTCGTCGTGAACAGGCGGGGGACCTATCACGCCTGGAGCGGTTACGGCTCGACCTGATCCGCGAAAATGCCAGCCAGCTCATCGCCAATGCTGAAGGCAAGGAGAGTGAGTCTCTGAGCGATTTTAAAACCCTGTTAAACCTGACCGAGACAGAACCCGGCGTCACTGCGCTGGAGCAGATGCCACCCTACCCCGCACTCGCCGAGCTGGAGCAGCAGCTGGAGCAGCACCCCGCCCTGCTCGCCGCCCGACAGAAAATAACCGCCGCCCGCAGTGGCATTGAGATCGCCCGCGCCAACCGCCTGGCCGATCCTGAACTCTGGCTCTCACGGGGGCGCGACTATCTGGGGGGGCAACGCCAGGATGTGACCGCCTTTGGTGTCGCCATCACCTTGCCGCTCTGGAGCAACGGCACCGGCCAGATCGACTCCGCCCGTGCAACACGGGACAAGGCGCAGTTTGAACTGGAGACAGTGCAACGCCAGCTCAACAACCGGTTACGTCTCAACCATCTGCATCTGGGCCACCTGCTGGAACAGGCGCAAACGTATCTGCCCAAGGTGCTGGAGCCTGCCGAGCAGCTTTTTCAACTCAGCCGTAGCGGATTTAACGCCGGTGAGGTGGAGATTCTTGCCCTGGTGGATGCCGTCAACGGCTACTACGAGGCCCGTGCCCGCTATCTGGAGCTGTTACAGCAGACCTGGCTGGAGGCGGCTGAACTGCGCCGCTCCGCCGGTGTATCCCTGCTGACAGCCACTCCCCCTATCACTCAAGGAACCGTACAATGAGAACACTACCCCTGCACTCTGCCCTGATCTGCCTGCTGCTGCCGCTCACTGGCTACGCCCTGGAGCTGACACCGCAGCAACAGTCCAGCCTTAAAATCGATACAGTGACACTACAGGCGCGTGAATCTGCCGCCACCGTAATGGCCAGCGGCACGCTGCAAGCGGACCAGAAGCGGCTCTTCCGGGTGACCCCGGTGGTCGGCGGACTGGTCACTGATCTGAACGTGGTTGCGCAGACCACCGTCCGTAAAGGCCAGCTGCTGGCACAGCTGCACAGCAACGCGCTGGGCGAAGCCCAGGCAGAATATCTGGACGCGCTGTCCCGGCATGAGGTGGCACAGAGTGATCTGCAACGCATTCAATCCTTATATAAAGAAGGAGTCGTAGCAGAAAGCCGTCTGCAAGAGGCCGACAGCCAACACAAATCGGTCCAGGCGATGCTTGACCAGAAACGTCGCGCCCTGACACTGGCCGGTGTTAACAAGGCCGGTATTGACGCCCTCACACACCAGCCTGATCAACTGGCCCGCTACCCACTTGTCAGCCCCGCCAATGGCGTGGTGCTGGAGGTCTCCATCGAGAATGGCCAGATGCTGGCAGCCGGTGAGACCGCCTTCCGCATCGCCGACCTGAGTAAGCTCTGGGCCGAGATCCGCATCCCCGTCAGTGCCATGGCACAGATAAAACCCGGTAGCCAAGTGGCCATCAAGGTTGCCGCCTTTCCACAACAGCGCTTCTCCGGACAACTCCAGAGCCTCAGTGGCATGGTCGAAGCCGAGAGCCAGACCATCTCCGGGCGGGCAGTGATCGACAACAGCAAAGGGTTGTTGCGCCCTGGCATGTACGTACAAGCAGAGCTGCAAGGAGTAACGCAGACGGAACTAATGGCGCCGGCCAGTGCCGTGTTCCGCCGTGGCAACGACAACTATCTCTTCAAGGTCAGCGGGCCACGCAACTATGACCCCGTCAAAGTCACCGTAGGTGACAACAGCAGCGGTTGGGTCACCATCAAATCCGGTATCCCTGCAGGCGCTGAAATCGTCAGCAGCGGCGTGGCAGAACTCAAATCCCACTGGCAGTACCAGGGAGGCGAATAGACCATGATCAACGCACTGATCCGTTTCGCGCTGGTCCAGCGGCTGATGATCCTGCTGCTGGCGCTGGGGTTGAGTGGCGCGGGCATCTGGGCCTTCCAGACCCTGCCTATCGACGCCTTTCCCGAGATCTCCTCACCGCAAGTACGCATGGTGGTCAAGGCCCCGGGGTTATCCCCCAGTGAGGTCGAGAGTCGTGTCACCTTCCCCATCGAGGTAGAGATGCAGGGGCTGCCACGGCAGACCATGCTGCGCTCTACCACCAAATATGCCCTGAGCATCATCACCATCGACTTTGAGGATGGCACCGATATCTACTGGGCACGCCAGCAGGTCACGGAACGGCTGAATCAGGTCTGGAGCCAACTGCCGGCGGGCGTTGAGGGTGGTCTCGGACCTATTACCACGCCGCTCGGCGAGGGCTATATGTATGAGATCAAGGGTGAAGGCTACAGCAACCAGGAGCTGCGCCGCATCCAGGACTGGGTGATTCGCCCACGCCTACGCGGTGTGGACGGTGTTGCCGACGTCAACTCTCTGGGTGGTGAAGTAAAAGTCTACGAGGTAGTGGCCAATCCAGTAGCCCTGGCGGCCCGTGGTCTGGGCATCGACGATCTGGAGACGGCGCTGCAAGCCAACAACCGCAATGCCGGCGGTGACCGCATCAACCGCAATAACGAAGTATTGCTGGTGCGTACCGTCGGCCAGCTGCGTGGCATGGAGGAGATCGGTGCCATTACCATCGCCAGCCATAACGGCACCCCGGTGCATGTCAGCGATGTCGCTGAGGTGCGTATCAACTCCCTTACCCGCTATGGCGCAGTGACCGCCGATGGCAAAGGTGAAGTGGTGACCGGTCTGGTGCTGATGCGTGAGGGGGCCAATAGCCGCACCACCATTGAAGGGACCAAACAGGCGCTGGAGGAGCTCAAGCCAGCACTGCCCAAAGGGATCGAGATCGTTCCCTTCTATGACCGTACTGACCTGGTCAATGACGCCGTCTGGACCGTTGAAAAGGCACTGGGTGAGGCGGTCATTCTGGTATTGATCGTACTGCTGGTGATGCTTGGCAATCTGCGCAGCGCCCTGACGGTGGCGTTGATCCTGCCGCTGTCGGTGCTCTTCACCTTTGTCATGATGCGGCTCTTTGGCATCAGCGCCAATCTCATGTCACTGGGCGGTCTGGCGATCGCCATCGGTATCCTGGTGGATGCGGCGGTGGTGGTGGTGGAGAACATCCACACCCGTCTCAGCCATGCGCCCAAAGGGGTGAGCCGACTGCATCTGGTCTATCGCGCGGTGATCGAGGTGGCAACACCGGTAATCTCCGGCATCCTCATCATCATCGTGGTCTTCCTGCCGATCTTCAGCCTCAGCGGTCTGGAGGGCAAGATGTTCTCGCCGCTAGCGGTGACCATCAGCTTTGCCTTGATCGGTTCGTTGATCCTGTCACTGACCGTGATCCCGGTACTGGCCAGCCTGCTGATGCGCGGCGGTAGTGAGGAGGATGGTCGTCTGTTGTCGGTTCTGAAAAAGATCTATCTGCCGGTGATGCGCTGGGCCTTGCGGCAGCGCAAGCTGGCCGTCGGCGGCGCGGTAGTGGCGCTGGTGCTGGCGTTGGCGCTGTTCCCGCTGATCGGCAAGGAGTTCATGCCGATCATGGATGAGGGCACGACCGTGGTCATCATCGAAAAGCTGCCGAGTATCTCGCTGGAGCGTTCGGTCGCACTGGATGAGCCCTACCAGAAGGCAATGATGGAGCTGCCGGAGGTGATTGGCGTGGTATCACGCACCGGCGCCGATGAGCTGCGCCTGGACCCGATGGACCTGAACCAGACCGACAACTTCCTTATCACCAAACCACGCCGTGAATGGAGCGTGAGCCTGGAGCAGTTTCAGGCACAACTGCGTGAAAAGCTGGATGGACTGGTGGGCATCGACTACGCCTTTACCCAGCCCATCGACATGCGGGTTTCGGAGATGCTCACCGGCGTACGTGCCGCCATGGCCATCAAACTCTACGGTGATGACCTTGCCGTGTTGGAGGAGAAATCAAAACAGATCGAGGACATGGTGAACAAGGTGCCTGGTGCGGTGGATGTATTCCGCGAACAGCTCTCTGGGCAGATCTATCTGCAGATTGAGATCCGACCCGAGGCGATCTCCCGTTTCGGCATCAGCACAGAGGAGATCAACAGGCTGATCGAGGTGGCGGTGGGTGGCCGGGTGGTCACCGAGATCATCGAGGAGAGCCAGCGTGTCGGCGTACTGTTGCGTTATCCGGAACAGGCACGCACCTCGCCACAGGCGATTGCGGCGCTGCTGGTCGAGACCCCCGGTGGCGACAAGATCAGGCTCGATAGTCTGGCCGATATCCACGAAGTGGATGGCCCGGTGGTGATCTCGCGTGAATCAGCCCAACGCCAGGTGGTGGTGCAGGCCAATGTCGAGGGGCGTGACGTGGTCAGTTTTGTGGATGAGGTACGCGCCACCATCGAACGCGAAGTACAGCTACCGACCGGCTATTACGTCACCTACGGCGGTCAGTTTGAAAATCAGCAACGGGCGGCTTCGCGTCTGGCCATGGTGGTGCCTATCGCCATTGTGTTGATCTTCCTGATGCTCTTCACCACCTTCCGCTCCTTGCGCCAGGCGGGGCTGATTATCCTCAATATCCCGTTTGCCATGATCGGCGGCGTGGTCAGCCTCTACCTCTCGGGGCTCTATCTCTCCGTGCCTGCGTCCGTGGGTTTCATCACGCTATTTGGCGTGGCGGTGCTCAACGGTGTGGTGATGGTGAGCTTCTTCAACCAACTGCGGGAGAGTGGTCGCAGCGTCCTGCAAGCGGTACAGGAAGGAGCAGAACGACGGCTACGGCCGGTGCTGATGACGGCACTCATCGCCAGCCTGGGATTGGTGCCACTGCTGACCGCCAGCGGGCCAGGCTCAGAGCTGCAACGCCCCTTGGCAGTGGTGGTGATTGGTGGTCTGGTGACCTCAACCCTGCTGACATTGATCCTGCTGCCGACCCTCTACGCCTGGCTTGAAGGGCGTGGCGACAAAAATAGTGGAGCTGCAATATGAAGAGTCTTAACATCGTAATACATACTAGCGCTCAACGGCCATTGGCAGATAAGCTGCGTACACTCGAGCAGATACAGGGGTTCACCTTCACCCACGTAGAGGGGCACTCTGACCAGAGCGACAACGACCCCTTCCTCTCGGCACAGGATAAAGTGGTCGGTTATTCACCCCGGGTATCCGTGGCAATTGTGCTGGCCGATGCCGATGTCGGCACAGTACTCGCCACACTGTTGGCCGATGAAAATCTTCGTGGTCAAGGCATCTACTGGGTCACCCCGGTGGAGCAGATGGGCCGTTTATAAACCATTATTCACTACAAGGAACTGAGAACCATGACCCTCAATATTAGAAAGGCGCTGACAACCAGCGCACTGGTCGCCACACTGCTGATAACAGGGTGCGCCTCCAGCCCCACTACATGGCACGACAACGGCGTAAACCTTGAAGGTGTCGAATCGAGCACCGCACGTATCAACCGGCTCTACCTGCAACCCGATAACGGGGCCATGTTACTGCGTGGCGAAGTCACCCGCCGCATCCACGCCCATGGCCAGATCCCTGGCCATTTACATATCGAAATAGTCTCGCCTCAGGGGGTGGTTATCAAAGAGGCCGATATCGGTTACAGCCGTCAGAACAGCAATACCCACGACGGAAGCTTTGAACTCTCAATACCCGAAACCCTGGCCAACGGCAGTACCATCCGGGTCACCCACCACGACACCGCCTCCCACCTGCCAGAAGTGGGTGAAAACCCCTGGCGCGATCCTGACAACCACTAATTCAACGGAGTGAATGTGAATGTTAACCCTACCTAAATCAATATTTTTAATGGTCAGCATCGCCATGCTGTGGTTTTTGCCACAGTACGGCTATGCCCACGGCATGTCAGAGGCAGATAAATTGGCCATCGCTGAAGGTGGCAATCTCCGCTACCTCTGGCTTGGCGCAACACACATGCTCTCAGGGTATGACCACCTGCTGTTTATATTTGGCATCATCTTTTTTCTGCAAAGTTTCAAAGACATCGTCAAATATATTACCGCCTTCACCCTTGGCCACAGCGTCACACTCATCTTTGCCACCTTCAACGGCATTCAACTCAACTACTTCTTAATTGATGCCATTATTGGGCTCAGCGTCGCCTACATCGCCTTCTCCAACATTGATGGCTTCCGTAAATACCTGAACATCGCCCCGCCCAATCTGCTGGTAATGATCGTACTGCTGGGGTTAATCCACGGTTTTGGGCTATCAACCCGGCTGCAGGAGCTGCCGCTCAGTGAAGATGATCTGCTCATGAACATCATATCGTTCAATCTCGGCATCGAACTCGGACAGATACTGGCCCTGACCGCCATGCTCCTGCTGCTATCCGGCTGGCGCAAGGCCGCCACATTCAAGCCATTCAGCCTCGTCTCAAACTACCTGCTGATTGCCGCTGGCCTGCTACTCTTTTTAATGCAGATGCACGGTTATTCACACATCAGCAACCCCGATGAGTTTGGCTTTAGCTCAGACAACCATTACCATGACCATATTGAGATGAGACTTGACGCTGCAGCACAAGCCGCCTCAACCACCACCCACGACACCATTGACTAACCAAAAGGAAACAAGACATGCGTATCTACACACTCACCATCACAGCCATGCTCTACCTCTTCTCACTGGGCGCTATCGCCGGTCCCGGCCATGATCACGACCACGCAGCACACCCCCATCCTGACGTCACACAAGCACAGGCTGAAGCCGCCGCTATAAAAAATCTCACCCGACTCGCCGACAAAGGCAAGATCGACAAAAGCTGGGTCACCATCAAACCCACAACAATAGAGAAAAAAGAGTTAAACGGTAAAAGTGAATGGGTCGCTGTATTCAACAACAACACCGTTACCGACCCCACAAAACAGACACTCTATATCTTCCTGAGCAGCGGCGGAGAGTACATAGCCGCCAACCACAGCGGAAAATAACGGCACGGGGGTCTCCCGCCAATGGAGACCCCCGTATATCCACCCCTCATTAATCATGTAAACTCTGACCGCTGTTACACCTCTGGACACCCCCCAACTGCCATGCCAATCACCCACGTTACTGCCCACAATCTACGCCGTGATAACAATACCGACGCCCAGCTCTCACTGCGGCAACAACCACTGGCCATTGATGAACCGGAAGGGAGACTGCTGGACCAGCTGAAAAACTGTTTTCTGGGACGGTTAAATCGTGAACACGGCAGTTTTAACATGGAAGGTGAATCAGAAAACTCAATGCTGGCCGCCACATTACGCACCTTTTTAGCCGATGGGCAGGATTTTACCCAAGCCACTATCGCCATCATGGAGCAGATGCAGCAGCTGGCAAACGAGACCGGGATGGAGATCAACGCCCACTGCCTATTTTTTGTTGAACAGAGCGAAGATCATCACCATGTCTTCTACCTCTTCATCGTGCATCAAAACGAATCCCTCGCCATCAGTGATCAACTCGACGTCATGCCCAGCTACACCATCGATACCGGCCCATCGCTGGCCTGTATCAAGGTCGACATCATCGAGTGGCTGATCCATAAACATTACGCCTATCTGACTCTCTCCTCCCCCAGAGGCAAACCGGCGCTCTGTGATGTGCTGGAAAAACTAACGGGGTTTAACCACGGCATCAATAAAAAAACAGCAACCAAAAATTTCCTGGATGGCGTTGAATCCTTCGCCAAACAGCTACCTGATGCCAAGGCCCGAGAATATCGTGATCAGGTAGTAGACTACTGCATGACGCAGGACGAAAAAGACGAGCCTGTTAACATCGAAGAGCTAGCCCATACCCTGGGTGATATCGACCGTGATGGTTTTGTGCGTGAACTACGCAGCCACCACCCCGGTGAAAAAGATGAGTTAATGGTAGACCGCAGCAGCCTGCGACGTTTTGTAAAATTTGCCGGGCGCGACAAAGATCTATCCCTCGCCTTCTCCACCTACCACCTGCATAGCCGTATTGAATACGACATGGAAAGCGACACCCTCACCATAAAAGGGCTACCCAAAGGGCTAAGAACACAACTGCTGGCCTATCTGGAGCGCTAATGGTTTACACTTTGATTATGAGCAATAACCCTACACCCACGTTACCCAATCACCGCTAACAACAGAGGAGACTACCAATGGCAATTGGTTGGCTGGCAGCACTCAAACTCGTCCCCTGGAGCACCGTACTTGAGGCGGCGCCACACATCGTCAAAGGGGCCAGGAGCCTCATCGCCAAAACAAAAGAGGCCCCCTCTGCTGCTGCCACAACGCCCCCGCCCCCTGAAGAGTCGCTCTCCGACAGCGACAAACTGACACACCTTAACCGCCGCTTTCATGAAATGCAGGCCAATATCGTCGAACTCAATAACGAACAGAAATCATCGGCAGAACTCATCCAGCTACTTGCCGAACAGAACGCTCAAATTGTAAAAGCCATTGATATTCTTAGGAGACGTACCAAGCTGCTAATCGTCATCTGCGGCATATTAAGTGTAGTAACCGTACTGCTCACACTACGAATAACAGCCACATAACAGTACAGAATCCACCTCCTACAGACCAAACGCCTGACTGATGGAGTCACGCAATACCGCCCGATCCTGAGGGCCATAAAAGGCAATCACCTTCTCCCCGCCCCCCATAAAATAGACCGCACTGGCAGAGCCCATATTATGGGCCGATGAAAACTGTTCCCCCACGGCAGTCCCCACATCCGCCACAAGAAACTCAATCTTCCCCTCATAATCATCACGAATCTGATTAAACTCCTCCATCAAATCCATGCTCGCCACATTCTCTTTATCAAAAATCAGCACAATGGCAGGTTTCCCCTGACCAATTAACGACAGATCAGTGCCATATGAGGGCGGAAATGCAGCCCACATCATCGCCACAAAACCAACAAGGACCAGCAAGGCCCCCATCAAATTATGTTTCAAGGCACCTGATTGATAACGCATAAAAGCCCCCCTGGTATCACCACACTGCTTCAACATATTCACCTCACCCTCCCATCATGGCAACAAAAACAGCACCCCACCTATGGTAAACATATAAAGCAATATTCCCAACACCTAAATAGACAAAAACCCGCAAAAACCCAATACTCACAACCCCAAACAGCACCACCATGCCATATGCTACTTTAACAACCCATTCATGAGAGACCGATCACCATGAACAGCATCGGCACCACCCTAGCCATCTGGCAACGGCTAACCAGACTCCCCGCAGGACGCTGGCTCTTTTCAAAACTCGTCTGCTTCAAAGCCCCCTACTTCGCCAGCATCCGCCCAAAATTTATCACCCTACGCCCTGGTTACAGCGAACTACAGATCAAAAAACGGCACGCTGTTCTTAACCACATAGGAACAGTACACGCCATTGCCATCTGCAATATGGCCGAACTTGCCGCCGGCACAGCCACCGACGTCACCATCCCCACCACCCACCGCTGGATCCCCATAGGCATGACTGTCGAATATTTAAAAAAAGCCAATACAGACCTGTGCGCCATCGCAGAACTAGATAAAATCCCGCCATGTGATGGAAAGATAGAGATCCCAGTCAACGTCAATGTGATGGACACAGAAAACAACATCGTTCTGCGCGCCGTAATCACCATGAGAATATCACCCAAAAATTAGATGATTACATTGCAGTTACGCAACTAACAAACCCCCAACAAAATAAGGCCACAGCTTGAGCCAGCCCCAAGCAACCAGAAACTGAAATTTTGTCGAAGCAATCCAGAATTGAAGGCACAAAGCATCATCTCTAACTTGAAGATCTATTAGTAACGGTATTGAGAGAAAAATGGTTTGACAGTTATCGGCCAGGAGCCGCCTATCGAACCAGGGGGCTTGAACGGTTGCAGCAATATTGAAAGCCGCCATTCGCAGAACAAGCCACGATAGCTTTTTGGATGGACAAATACCTCCAACAAAGATGAGCCAGACTGGAGTGTAAATCCCATTTTAAGCGGTTGCTTGCCAACCAAAACTCTATAGATAAACAGTTGATGTAATGACGAAATCAAACAGAGCCCGGAATTCCCCCGGGCCCTGTTTTGTTGTGCCTTTCTGGTGTATGGACTACTGCCAGTTAGCAGCGATGACTGGTGTCAGCGCCGCCTCGTACTCAGGCGACAAGCTCGTCTGTCCGGCAGCTGGTGGGGAAAATGCTGCCATTGCACTGACGAGATTTTCCACTTGAGTATCCAGCAACTGCTTACCATCTGCGGTCTTAAATTGCTCTACGCGGTACTGACTACCCAAGTACCAATCTTTTATCACCAGCGAGTCAGTTGTACCGATAATACTAACGTTAAGGTTGTTACCCAGATGTTGGAACCACAATTGGTTGGCTGCAATGCTGGCACTGAATAATGCGACATCGGTATTGCCAGCGGTGGCATCGTTTTCCGTCACTGTATCGACACCGTAACCACGACCAAACAGGTAACTATCATTGCCTGTGCCGCCGATCAATGAGTCATTCGCTGCCGCACCATCAAGAGTATCGTTCCCAGCACCACCTGTTAAGGTGTTTGCCGCACTATTTCCGACGAGGATATTATTGAGTGAATTGCCGGTACCGTTAATCGCAGAAGTACCCGTTAATGTAAGATTTTCAACGTTTGCGACCAAGGTATAGGTGACCGAACTCTTGGCCATATCCGTACCTTCGTTAACATTTTCAGTGATGACATCACTGGCGTTATCCACGACATAAGTATCATCGCCCGCACCACCGATCAACCTGTCGGCACCCGCGCCACCATCCAGCGTGTCGTTACCCGCGCCGCCGGTCAGCGTGTTAATGGCACTATTACCGATCAATATATTATCGAGTGTATTACCCGTGCCGTTGATAGCCGTGGTCCCCGTGAGGGTAAGGTTTTCGACGTTATTGCCAAGTATATAGGTGATACTGCTCTGCACTGTATCAATCCCTTCGTTAGCATTTTCGGTAACAACATCGCCAGTGTTATCCACAATATAGAGATCGTTACCCGTGCCACCATTCAGTTTGTCAGCGCCTGTACCACCATTAAGTGTGTCGTTACCTGCCCCACCATTCAAGATGTTAACTGCGCTATTACCAATCAGTATGTTATCAAGATCATTGCCTGTTCCATTGATTGCAGTAGTGCCAGTCAGCGTGAGATTTTCCACATTAACACTCAATGTGTATGTAACGGAGCTTTGAACAAGATCCGTGCCTTCGTTAAGGTTTTCGATGACAACATCACTGATATTGTCGACAACATAGGTATCATTGCCTGCACCGCCACTCATGGTGTCTGCCCCAGTACCACCACTCAGAGTATTGTTGGCACTGTTACCCATCAGGATGTTATTAAGGGTGTTGCCTGTACCATTAATAGCCGCTGACCCAGTAAGCGTAAGATTCTCAACATTCGCCGCAAGTGTGAATGTAACGCTGCTCAGTACAGAATCGCTGCCTTCATTGGCATTCTCAGTGATAAGATCACCGGCGTTGTCGACGATATAAAGGTCATTCCCAACACCTCCAATCAATTTATCAGCGCCCGCACCACCATCTAGAGTGTCGTTACCCGCACCACCGGTGAGTGTGTTGATGGCACTATTACCGATCAGAACATTATCAAGGGCATTACCAGTACCATTGATAGCAGCGGTCCCCGTCAGGGTGAGATTTTCTACGTTATTACCGAGCGTATAGGTGACACTACTCTGCACCAGATCCGTTCCTTCGTTGGTATTTTCAGTGACTACGTCACTAACATTATCTACCACATAGGTATCGTTGCCTGTGCCACCAGACATCTTATCTGCACCCGCACCACCATCTAAAGTGTCGTTACCGGCACCGCCGGTCAATGTGTTGATCGCACTATTTCCGGTCAAAATGTTATCGAATGCGTTACCCGTGCCGTTGATAGCAGTGGTTCCCGTGAGGGTAAGGTTTTCAATGTTATTGCCAAGTGTATAGGTGACGCTACTCTGCACCGTGTCAACGCCCTCGTTGACGTTTTCGATCACTACATCACTGGCGATATCGACGACGTAGATATCATTACCCGTACCGCCGATCATGGTATCGGCACCAGCTCCACCATTAAGTGTGTCATTGCCAGCACCACCATTCAAGATATTAACAGCACTGTTACCGGTCAGAATGTTATCAAGATCGTTGCCTGTGCCATTAACCGCCGCAGTGCCTGTGAGGGTGAGGTTTTCAATGTTGTCACCCAGGATATACGTGACTGAGCTCTGTACCAGGTCTGTGCCTTCATTGAAATTCTCAATGACAATATCGCTGATGTTATCCACGACATAAGTATCATTGCCAGCACCACCAACCATAGTATCAGCCCCTATACCACCACTCAAAATGTTGGCAGCACTGTTACCAATCAATATATTGTTGAGGATATTGCCAGTACCATTTATCGCTGCTGCGCCTATCAACGTAAGGTTTTCAACATTAGCGGTTAAAGTGTAGGTGACACTACTTTGTACTGTGTCTATACCTTCGTCAGAATTTTCAGTGATAACATCGCCGGTGTTATCCACAATATAAGTATCATCACCTATACCACCTATCAATATGTCGGCACCGGCACCACCATCAAGGGTATCGTTACCGGCACCGCCAGTCAGTGTATTAACTGCACTATTGCCGATGATTAGATTATCTAAAGTATTTCCTGTGCCATTGATCGCAGCTGTTCCTGTAAGGGTTAGGTTTTCGATATTGCTATTAATCGTATATGTAACTGAACTCCTGACTAGATCTGTGCCTTCATTGGGGTTCTCAATTACAACGTCCGAAACATTATCAACTACATACATATCATTCCCATCACCACCGATCAGTGCGTCAGCGCCAGCCGATCCATCAAGCAGATCATTGCCGCCATAACCATAGATCAGATCAGCGGCAGCAGTTCCTGTCAAGGAGTCATTGCCGTTAGTGCCCGAGACAATATTGCGGGTTGTATTCACAGTGATTGAAAATATATCCACTGCTTCCTCCCCTAGCTGATCATAAGCAATGACACGAACAGATAGGGTCCCCATGTCCTGAAGTCCCGGTGAGCCACTAAACATCTTTGTTGCTGAGTTAAAAACTAACCATCCAGGAAGTGATGAGCCATCTGCTAATGTAGCTACATACCCAAGCACATCACCAACATCAGGATCAGTAAACGTTCCTGTGGGAAATGTATATGTGAATGCAACACCCTCGTTAGCCGTTACATCGGAAATCTGTAAAGCAACAACAGGTGCACGGTTTGTCATATAGGGCATTGCTTCAATAAATGACGCCGTTGAAATAATGGGATTGCCAGCATTTGAGTAGGTCACAAACTCTTCTATTTTATTATCAGCTGACAGATACCAATCTTTGATTGTGATTTTGTCTCCAGCGTCAGCATCAATAACAAGGTCATTGCCATCCTGCGTAACAACCAGATTTTTTAACTGAATACCGGATCCCTTCACAAATTCGAAACGATCTATGAGAGCACTATTTCCTATGTCTGAAATAACATCCTGTCCATCACCAACATTAAAGAGATAATGTGTTTTTCCTGAAGAGTTCACAAATTGGTCATTGCCTTTCCCCCCTTGAACCACATCACCCAGAGTATAGGATGAGCCAGCTGATATAATGTCATCGCCATTTCCACCGTTTACAATGTCATCCTGGTCACCACCGTACAACAGGTCATTTCCATCCCCACCAAACAATTGGTCATTTTTATCTCCACCATAAAGAGTGTCGTTGCCTACGCCACCATATAAGGTATCGTTTCCATCGCCTCCATAAAGATAATCATCACCCTCATCACCATACAAGGTGTCGTCACCAGATTCACCAGAAAGGGTGTCTGAACCAGCGCCACCGAAAACCAAATCATTACCGGCCCCGGCATCTATCCTATCATCCCCCCCTTCTCCATAGAGGATGTTATTGTTGTAGACAGATCCAGAACTTGTGTATTTTCCAGTGATCCAGTCATCACCATCGCCACCGAATACAGCATCATTCTGGCTGTTTGGTGTTAGCACATCATTACCTGATGTCCCGATTGATGCATTCTCAATGAGATCTCTTAAACTTATGGATGATCCATCACTTAATGTGAAGGTATAGTGTGACGCATTCGTTATTCCAGAATACTGAATCATGCCGTTGCCAGAACTATAGCTAAAATAGGTGCTGCCAGGGTTGCTATCAAATCTCAGATAATTATTCTGATTATCATTTGAATAGCCAACGTACACTGACAATGCCGATCCACTTTGAACAAAACGTGCTTTAATCTCACCCAACGAAATACCACTGCCAAATTTAATGGTGTGTGTCCCTGTGGACCCATTCCACATAATGTCTTTTCCATCGCCAATATTAATTAAATAGACATTATCTCCTTCGTAATCACCAAAATAATCATTTCCTTTTCCGCCATATAAAACATCATTACCTAAACCACCATAGAGGAAGTCATTCCCATCTCCGCCATTTAAACTGTCATCACCTATGTCGCCATAAAGATCATCATCACCGGCGTATCCAATAATAGTATTGTTGGCAGCATCGCCATACAGTCGGTCTCGTAAATCAGTCCCAACAACAGAATTTAACCCGACCATCAATGTAAAGCTATCACGCCGATACAAACCATTCTGATCTGTTGCAGTAATAACAATATCTATAGGGCCTGCGTTCTCTATGCCGGGTGAAATGCCACTTAACGTCTGTGTTATGGGGTTGATATTCATCCAGGACGGCAATGATGTTCCATCAGAAAGTGATGCTGTGTATGTCAACGTATCACCAAGATCGTTGTCCGCAAACGAACCTGCAAAGGTGATGTTGAATATTTTTCCAAGACCCACCTCCTGATCAGGCAGTGGGGATATAATAACCGGGCGACGATTCCCGGTGACAAGGCCTTCCATTTGCGTGGCATTTAAGCTGGAACCATTATCAAAACTAAATGAATCTATATAGTTTGCATCTGAGTCAGCCCAACCCCTGATAAGCACAGAGTCTCCATTAGTCTCAGGACCGACTACTATCTTTAGTCCATCGATTGTTAATGTGACTGCAAGATCATTAATGTTAATGCCGGGTCCAAATTTCAATATATCCAGTGATCCTGCAGTATCAACAATAGTATCTCTGCCATCTCCAACAGCATATTTGTAGGTGTCATTCCCTGCCCCGCCATAGAGTGAATCCGCACCGCCTCCTCCCGTGACAAGATCATCACCGATGGTTGCATTAATCACATCAAACCCAGATGTGCCTATAAATGACCTGCCTACTGGAGCGACAGTTGAGAGTGATATGTACCCCGTATTTGTTATAATTCCGTGAACATACTCAGCTGAATTTGATTGATACCAGTTATTCAATACCAGTACTGGCTTGCTGACAGTGACTCCATAATCAATGCCATTGCCAAGCTGAAATAAAATCCCAGCAGCCGTTAGTCCAGCGGTATCAATCCAGTCGGAAAGATTGCCGTCATAGGCAACAATCAGATTTCCGTTGACTCCAAAATAAGACAATTCAGACGCTGTCACTCCTATACCAAGATTAAGCGCCCTAATTGAAGAGGTCCCTGGGATGAATTTATCCAACAATTGATTTGAGGTCAGCGTTGATCCATCTGAAAACTCAACCATTTGTACACTGGACAATGAATCGACATCCATAATAAGGTAATCCAATGCACTGTACCTTATATAAACCATCCCATTACTGAGAGTCACATTAATATCGGAAGCAGATATTCCACCTGAGAAGATGAGAGTCTGTTTCCCTGAACTATCCACGATTCTGTCTATCCCATCCCCTACCTGCATCACATAAGTATCATCACCCTCATTACCTTCAAGCCAGTCATTACCGACCCCGCCAACCAGAGTGTCATCGCCACCATCACCATACAAAGTATCGTTACCGGCACCGCCATCAAGATAGTCATCGCCATGTGCAGTAGCAGAAACGCCAAGGCCATCTCCTTGCAGTACGTCATTACCATCCCCACCAAACAGTCTGTCCGCGCCACCACCACCGATCAGAGAGTCATCACCTGCACCACCATCAAGATAATCATTTCCATGAAGTGAATCAGCAAGACCCGCTGCATCTCCATCCAGAACATCATTGCCATCGCCACCATATAGAATGTCAGAGCCACCATCGCCGACCAGAATATCATCACCTGCACCGCCATCAAGGTAGTCATTGCCTAATGCGCTTTCTGGAGTAACGTTCGAGTCTCCATACAATTGATCGTTTCCGTCTCCGCCCAATAGTGTGTCATGGCCACCACCACCATTCAGAATGTCATTGCCTGCACCACCATCCAGGAAATCATCTCCTTGAAGCGATGCAGGTGTATCAGAAGAATCACCATACAATTGATCCATGCCATCACCACCGATCAGGGTATCAGCACCACCCCCTCCAAATAAAAGATCATTGCCAGCGCCACCAATCAGAGTGTCATTACCGCCCATGCCATAAAGAGTGTCATCGCCATCACCACCATCCAGGTAGTCATTTCCATGAATATTGGCAGAAACATTATCACCATCACCGTTAAGGGTATCGTTACCTTTTCCGCCATACAGTGAGTCTGATCCACCGCCACCGACAATGATGTCATCACCTTCACCACCATCCAGGTAATCGTTTCCGTGCATTTCGTCAGGGGTATCAGATGAATCCCCAAAGAGGGTGTCCATTCCAT
>JAKFXL010000053.1 GCA_021731365.1 Gammaproteobacteria bacterium
CCGCCAGTTTTTCTGCATTACGCTGCTCCTGACGTTCATAGAACTCCTGCGCCCTTAACCGTTCAGCACTGTGCTGCTCTACCAATCCTTGCGCCTGTTCAAAAACCTCTACAGGTCCTGGCAATGTACCAAGGCTAGTATTGACCTGTGCCGCCAACCCTCCCCACAATAACAAAAACATAATAATCGCGATAACCGGGAGCCCTATACATTTAAAAATATCAACCAGCTGTTCACGAGGATTTTCGCCTGTTGCCAAACGCACAGCTGGAGTCAACCATTGAAATCCTACTGTATCCATCACATGGATTATTCTATTTTTCATAACGCCCTTCTCTCTCTTGCTACTCTTACCAACGTTAGCCGTCGTTATGGCGTCAGCCGTTACCAACTTGATGGAGACGCTCCCCCCATCACGGGGGAGCGTTCTCCTGACTATGTTTTTGCTCTCTATTTAACAGAGTCATATGCCTCCTACTTCACCACTTCTGCGCCTTTCAGGCCGATTTTAAATTTGGTCAAATAGTCATTAGGCTTTGTACCGTCGTAGGTAATGCCATCTATAAACTCATTCTGTGGTGGACGAAAACCGCTCTCTTTAGCAAAGTCAGGAAATTCGCTCGCCTTCATCTTGCCCTCGGCAATCAACTCTTTTGCAGCCTGGGCATAGATATCAGAGCGATATACTTTTTTGGCAACATCCATATACCAGCTATCTGGCTTTTGCTCATCAATCTGTCCCCAGCGACGCATCTGTGTCAGGTACCAGACAGCATCAGAGTAGTAAGGATAGGTGGCGTTATAACGGAAGAAGACATTAAAATCAGGCACCGATCGTTTATCACCCTTTTCATACTCAAAGGTGCCGGTCATGGAGTTCTCAATTACTTTCACATCCGCCCCTACGTAGTTTGGTTTTGAAAGTATCTTTGATGCCTCAACCCGATTGGCATTGTTATTTTCATCCAACCATTTGGCAGCACGGATCATCGCCTTAACAACACGAATATGGGTATTGGGATTTTTTTCAGCCCAAGCTTTGTTTACACCGAATACTTTTTCAGGATTATTTTTCCAGATCTCATAATCAGTAATAACCGGCACACCAATACCCTTAAATACAGCCTGCTGATTCCACGGTTCACCCACACAATAACCATTGATGGTGCCAGCCTCCATGGTGCTGGGCATCTGTGGTGGTGGTGTAACTGATAATAATGCGTCTGCTTTTATGGTGCCCGAGGTATCCCCCTTGGCAGGTGCGTAGTAACCCGGATGAATACCACCGGCTGCTAACCAGTAACGCAGTTCATAATTATGGGTAGAGACAGGGAAGACCATACCCATTTTGAACGGTTTTCCTTCGCTCTTGTATTGATCAATCACGGGTTTAAGTGCATCGGCCTTAATCGGATGAACAGGTTTTCCATTCTTCATGGGTACATTTTTTTTCATCTCCCGCCATACATCATTAGAGACTGTAATTGCATTACCGTTAAGGTCCATCGAAAACGCCGTAATGATATCGGCTTTAGTCCCATAACCTATGGTGGCACCTAGCGGCTGTCCGGCCAACATATGTGCACCATCAAGTTCGCCGTTAATCACCCGGTCAAGCAATACCTTCCAGTTGGCCTGCGCTTCAAGCGTTACATACAGCCCCTCATCTTCAAAAAACCGTTTTTCATAAGCGATGGCCAACGGTGCCATGTCAGTCAGCTTAATAAAACCAAATTTCAACTCCTCTTTTTCTGGCTTACCTACTTCGGCATACACAGTCCCAACCATCCCCATCAGCATGGATGTCAGCAGACCAACACCCATCTTTTTGATAAAGGTACGTCTTTGTTTCATCGGTAAACTCCTATTGTATTAAAAGTAAAAAAGCGCCCATTCGTGAATGATGTAATCACTACATCATCACCAATGGACGCCATTGTCCTTGTGCAGATCGCCATTGATCTGACTTGTATACACACTACCCAACGTTGGGTTTCAAGCCTCACCGCCCATTACTGGCCAGTTAATATTTATCTCACCACAACATTTGCAACCGCTGTGCCAATTCTGGCTTCTATAGATATAACCCTATGTTTCATGGAGTTAACGGCACTTAAAAACCCGCCGCCAGAATTCCAAAAATAACCACGCACCAAATATGAACCCTGGAAACCTGAGCACCGCACCCTATTTGTGCATTGCCCGGCTGCCTGTCTGCCATATAAAAAGGGCAGCACATGGCTGCCCCTGAAAGAGTAAAGAAACCTGACAAAACTAGAACTGAGCCTGCCCCATCAGCCAGAATTTATCCGTATCTGTAGATAAGGTATCAGCAGAGTAGCTGGCATATTTAGCTGATAGCGTATAGTTTTTACCCAGTTTTTTGGCTGCCAGAAGATCTATCTCAGAGCCATATTGATCATTACCAATATCAGAGGAGAAATCATGATAGACCGCCTGCAGTTTAATGCCCGCCACCTTACCTTGAATACTCAGGTATGTATCCACCAATCCATTAGCAGGTGTTGCTAAAAATTTATCCGCCCAGCCGTTAAAGGCGTGCAGTGTTGCCAATTGAGTAGTAAAGGCGCTGCTATCGGCACCCAGTACTTCATACCCCAGCAGGGCGGTAATACCGCTGTACTCAGCACCCAGCTCGATGAGTTTATAATCAGCGTCAATCGTAGATGCCCCCTCTTTATAATCGCCCTGTTTGGCATACTCTGCGGTGTAGAGCGCCTTGACATCACCATTCATCTTTGTTCCACCGGAAAAACGGATGCCGAGGGTTGAGTTGGATGCGGCTGGTGCATTCATCAGATCTAAAAAATAGCCATACGCCGATATTTTACCGGCCGCCAGACCGCCGTACGCCACATTAATAAGATGGCTCCTGGTATCAACATTGCCCTTACCGGACTCTTCACCAAATATGGTGTTAATGTTAGTGAGATATGCATAAGTAACAGCAGTATCTTTAAGCGAACTGTTGACGACAGTAAAACCATCATAGGTCTGCTCATTTTGACGCCAACCAACATTCCCCACAAAACGGGAATTATCCAAGATGATACGCTGACGACCTAATTTAAAGGTGGTATCCGTGAACCCCTTATAACTCAGGTAGACTTGATTGACCTCTGTACCCGCAGGATCAGCTACCACTGGATAACCTGTTTTTGCTGATGGCAGGCCCGTGGCATCATTATATTTAACATCACCTAGCGCCATCACATCATCAAACTCAACAAATACACTGGTATCCATGTAACTTTCTGTTTGATAGTTGAGGCGTGTACGTAAAGTGGATGCCTTTGCCTTTTCTGCGACACCCGCCTGATCAACCATTTCATAACGGTAACGCAGATCAATGCCTGCCTTACCGCTGGCAATTGCCGCCTCAAAACTTTCTGCTGCTGAGACAGGTGCTGCTGTAGTCCCCATCAATATGGCGACCATTATTACAATCGGACGACGGCTCACTGTTGTCACCGCTATTTGAACTCCACCCTTCATATTGCTACCTCTTTAATTAAGTCACAAAAAAATGCCTGACCAACAGATACGCACAATGCACAATCTGCGGGTCAGGCCTCTTTGCCTAATGTGAACAATGTTGCTCACTGTATATATCTGACATTAAAACCATAAATCAATATCAGTCAGTACCGTTTTGCAACTGCTATGCCAACCATAAAAACTCATGTAACGTTATGATTTTTTGGTGGAGACAATCACATCACCCCATATACAACATCACTACGCATTTAATCAGTGCACGTCATCAAATGGTTTTGCTCCATTTTAACGCCACAAAAATCCCGCGACGCTTAACAGGCCGCGGGATTTAAATATTTATAGTGGTATACGAATCACCACGCCCCCCATGGTATCGCCAATTTTAAAATCACTCTTGGGTGTATCTTTATGGTCGTTATGGCACTCAACACAGGCCGGGGCAACAGCAACATCAGGATATATGGCGGTGTAATAATTTTTCCCGCCCAGAGATTCCTCTTTATAGAAATTTTGCCCGGGGTTCTCTTCAATAAACTTCAACCCACTCGCCTCTGCCTCTGTTTTTGGCTCATTCTGTTTATTGATCGGCCAGGATGAGATTAGCGAATAACTGAAATCACTGTTGCTTTCCGCAACACGCTCCGCACCAAAACGAAACATCTGTGCGGGCAACGGTAACGCCTTATCATCCTGCCAGTGCTCACTGGCTTTAATCACCTTCTCCTCTTTAACCAAGCGGTTGATTACCAATTTGGTATAGACAGCCCGATCTGCCTCCATCACTGCATGCAGGGCGTCCGCCATTTTTTGTGGTGTAATGGCTGTATTAACAGCTGCCGGGGTTTCAGCCTGCTGACCACACCCTGATAACAGCGCTGTGCTAACGATACCGATGGCCAGTGCTTTTTTTCGCATATGATTCATTACTCTCTCCTTCTACACGTTGAATAAACAGACTCACTTACAAACACTATTTTTATCTTGCCCCTCGCTTCTCATCACGTGCCAATGCCATTTGTGCGCTCATCACCTCTACAGTGGGTGATGATGAGAAGTTGTTTTTTATTAACGTGCCATCAGCCAGTGCGTTGATAGCAAACTGATAACCGTGGCAATGCATACAGACACTACGTACCATTTTTTCGTTGGGCCGAAGATTGAGACTCTGATTGTGTTGAATGGCAACATGTCTGTCCCCGAGTTGGCGCACCTCCGCCCGTGGCATGTGACAGGTCGCACAGGAGACACCGCTACCCACAGCTATCAACCCTGCCAGCTCCTGCTGCCAAAGCTGCGCATGAGGTGAGTCTGGATAGTGTCTGCTATGTTCATCATCATGGCACCCCATGCAGGCATCAACCGCCGCCTCTTTCACCCCGCCTTGATGCGCGCCATGACAGCTATTGCAATCGAGTGGCTGCTTGGCAACTTTTGCCTTCATGGGTAACCGGGCCATGGCCGGTACCATGGGTGACATTCCCTGTGCCAGGCGCATACCGTGTTTACCCGCCGTAAACCCCGATACCTCCTGTTTGTGGCAGCTCTCACATATTTTTACGCCTGGCTTGTCGATCCAGGTTTTATTCTCTTGCCGATGACAGTCAGAACAGTTCACACCCGCCGTGGCATGCCCCGAATCAACCCAGTGTTGAAATTCATCCGTCGCTAGCTGTCTGTTGGCCGGGGCATCGGCATCTCCCGCTGCAAGCGCTGTTGCCGGTGAAGATGCAACCGCCAGATTCCATTGATGCAAATTGCGTTCAGGAACACGTTGAGGATTCAGATGGGCTGGCTCATTGCCATGTTTAACCAAAAACGCTTCATATAGCGCCTGATTGTCGTGATAGTTATGGCAGCCGGCACTGGCACAGCTATCAAAAGAGATATCGTTATGGCTAGCACGCTCTTGAGCTATATCTTTGTGGCAGATAAAACAGAGGTCATTTGGCAACGTCACACCCATCGCATCCGTCACCTCTGGTTTATGCTCACGATGACAGGTGATGCAGTAACGTGCATCCAGCAGTGCAACCCTGTTGGCATTCCGTGGGTCGGTAAATTTACTCCGTGGATGTGCGTCGCGCGCTGCCTTCAGCTGATCGCCGTGGCAGTTGATACAGGCTGCCTGTAACGCCTCACCACCTGCAAACGCCTCCCCGTGACAACTGTCACACGCCAGCTCTATCTGATAATGTCCGTGGCTGGTCGTTCCTGGCAACAGTGCCGTTTTGTCTTCACCTGTCAGTGCGTATCCGTAGTAAGCAGCCACCCCTAAACTCAGCAACAACCAAACAATCCACCATTTAATATTGCTCGATCTCATCGTCGCCCCTAAAAATAGTAACTACTGAGAATGTGAAAGCCGAGCAGCACCGGTAGCGGCCAGAAGAGGCCAAGATGGATCCAGCCTGAGTAACGACGCCAACGCCCCAATGCAATACTGGCACCACCACGCTCAAGCGCCGATACCATGCCTACCACTGCACCCACCAGCGCAATGGCAACAAAACAGAACATTAATAGAAAATTAAGGTTGTCCCCCATACGCAACCCGGTATGCAGGATTAACAGCATCAACAGTAACGCCCCTAATACAGAGTGCAGCGCACGCCAATAACCAAAATCGATAAACGAAAATTTTTTGATCCGCTTCCGCAACGAGAGCAGCAGTGCCAAAACAGTCATGCCCAGCAACGTAAATCCAGTCACCTGTTTTGAAAACGTTACACTCCATAGGTCACTGATATGCCACCCCTGTTGCACGGTGGTCACAAACGGAATAGGTTTGACAAAGAGTGTGATGAAGGCCATCAACATCGCCAGCAGTGATGCCCCCATGAGCAGATTGCCTGCTCTGTTTTTGATGGGCACGGCAGACTCACCCAACATCTCAGCCAAACGTGGCTTGCAACCACCGCACACCGTAGAGGCCCCCGTACACTGCACTAACATCTCAACCGTTGTGCAGCCACCGGTGACCGCTGCGCTTAATACACCACGACTGACACCGGTGCAGTTACAGACAATTGCATTGGCAGGCCACTGACGCACATCCTGTGACTGCTGCTCTGTCCACAACTCACCGCTCCGTTTAAAACGCATCAGCTGCCATGGCCAGAGACGGCGATGGTGCACCACACCCTCTTGTACCCGTTGATGCTGGGGCCACTCACCTATGGCAATCGCCCCTTGAAGTCGACCACCCACCATCACCAACTTACGGTAGTAACCCTTTTCATCATTTTGATAAACCGCTGTGCGGTAGTGGCTAGGGATCTCCTCCTCTACCACTGTGCCAATGCTCAACAGCGCTGTGCCCACCACTTTGAGTCGCGCCACTGCCGTACTGCCACGATAAAATGCGTGCTGGCCAACAATGTTATGGGCCGCCACCGAGGCCTGCTCCAGCCCCGGCGCAACCAAACCATAAATCTGATTATTGTGTTCGGTACACTCGCCCACGGCATAGATCGCCGGATTGGATGTTTGCAGCAGATCATCCACCCGAATACCACGCCCCACTCGCAACCCTGCACCACGCGCCAGTTCCACATTGGGTTTTATACCTGTGCAAAAAACCACGGTATCGCAATCGAGTACGCTGCCATCACGCAGACGCACCCCCTCGACTAAACGCTCTCCTAATATCGATTGAACACCACTGTTGAGATAGACCTTGATTCCCAGAGACTCAACCTCAGCACACATCATGGCAGCAGCATGATCGTCCAGCTGACGCCCCATCAAACGATCACTGTGTTGAATAATAAAAACAGCCGTATGGCTGCGCTGTAGTGCATGGGCGGCCTCAAGCCCTAACAGCCCCCCACCTACCACCACTGTTCGACGGCTACCAATACGGCGTGCCAACAGCCCATTAAGATCTGACATATTGCGGAAGGTGAAGACATTGTGCAGCGCCCTACCAGGGATATCTGGCACGTGAGGGCGTGACCCCACTGCCAAGATCAATCGCGAATATGGCTGCTGCCGCCCTAACAGATCCGTCACTGTTTTTTCGTGGCGATCAATAGCAACCACCGCACAGTTGTAACGACACTCAATACTCCCGGTTGTGGGCAGCTGCAACGACTGAAATATATCCGCCCAGCTGGAGTGACCCGCCAACATCTGGGTCAGTCGCACACGGTTATAGGGTTCCCACGGTTCGTCGCCATAGATCACCAAATGCAACAGCGGGTCCAGACGCAACAACTCCTGTGCGACACGAATCCCCACCGGCCCGCTGCCTACAATCACAACAGGGGGCAATGCTAACACTGCCTGATCTATTGCCACCGCCATATTCCCCACAATTACCTCATCGCTAAAAGCAGCTATAAAAACCAATAAAAAAGGCGTCCAGCACATGGAAAACTCTCCATGCTGTGGACGCCTTTGTCATAGATGGGCCACCGTTAGCCCGGCATAAAATTTCTGTAACTACATACAGCCCATTACAGCCATCACTTACCTACCGCACAACCTCGCACATATTTAATAAAAACAGTATCTCCAAAGTAGCTTAGCAATTCACATGCCACATTAAAATTAATAGTAACGTCATGATCTAACAGGGGGGACGGTAAGATGAAAAGCAGAACAGTATCCATCTATGCCTAAAAACTGTGCACCACACCACGACCCAATGCGCCAGATCTGTGCAGATATCAGATTATATTATCGCCCAGCCAAACATTGCCCCACTGAACCACGTGCGCAGATCGTTTTGTCTAGCCACAGGGTCTGATCAAGTTTGGCACCAGCCAGGTTGACACCTTTTATGTTGGCCCCACTCAAATCTGCATACGAAAGGTCTGCACCACTTAAATCAGCGCCACTTAAATCACTGCCGTTAAGTTTTGCGCCCATCAATTGTGCGCCGCGCAAATTCGCTTGACCAAGATTGACAAGACTCAAGTTGGCATAGGCCAGATCGGCATTCTGTAAATCAGAGCGCTGTAACGTGCTACCTGTGAGATTTGCATTACGCATTACCGCCTGTTGCAGATTGCTGTTATCAAGCACAGCGCCCTGCAGGCTACAGTTGCTCCAGTTAACATTGGCGGCTGGCGCTGCGGAACACTCCGCCTCCGGCCCGTTGGCCTGAGGCGTATAGTTCATTACCAATGCAACCAGGGCACCAACAGTGGCGAGTATCGCGGTGACTGCCAAGACTATCGTTAATGGTTTTTTTTTCTGCTCTGATGACGAACTTTTCGATCTGTTTCGATGATATTCAACAACATCCTCAGGTTCTATGCCATTCAACGCCCTGGCGTTACGTTTGGCAACATCCAGTAGATATTGGTTTATGGCATCGTCGGTATTCTGTTTTGATGTGGGGATATGTTCATCATCACGCGCTGCCACATCGACCAGATACTGATTCACAGTACCACTGAGTGTGCCCTTAACAGCGGCTGGTACTAACTCTTTTACATCAGCGATGGCTTGCCAATGCTCCTGGTCAGTGCTGACCTGATCCTCTTTACGCAGCCGGTTAAGCAGCAGATATTGGGCAATCACCGTCCGTGGATAGGGTCCACGGACCTCACCATCTTTTTGTATATACCACAAGGTATGTGTTTGCATTTCAATCACTTCCACAAGAAAACAGATTACTGAGAATCACTCACCATCGCTTTATGCACAATCTCATATACAACCCCGTATACAATATTGGTCCAGCTTGGCAATATACAGATTCATCGGCCAAATCCGGACCTGCTTTATCCCATGAAAATTAATGGACCCCCTTCAACCTTGCCCAATCTGGCCGCTGCCACGGCACAACCGCAACCACTGCGTGTTGGGCAGCTGTTACAGGCGGTGGTAATTAAGCAGCTCGCCAGCAATCACGTATTACTACAGCTACTCCCCGCACTCAACCGTTCATCTTCCAGCCAACCGGCAGCACCGCTCCAGCTTCAGGCCAACACCACACAACCACTCATTGTTGGGCAACAGCTTCAGCTGGAAGTAAGCAAGCTCGGTGATACACCACTCTTAAAAGTGCTCAGTCAAACCGCTTCGCCCGACGCCGTGCTTAAACAGGCGCTGATGCAAAATCTGCCGCGCCAAACAGGGTTGACACCATTGCTGGCTAATATCAGCTGGATCGCCCAGCCACAAAACAGTACCGTCCCATTACCACAGGCCATTCAGGTTTTGGCAAAAGCGCTGCTCGACCAACTTCCCAATCGCGGAAAAATAGCCTCTGCTGAGGGTGTTAAACAGGCCTTTAAGGAATCGGGGCTATTTATGGAGAGTGCACTTCGACAGACGGTCCAGGGTAAAACCACGCCCGCGCCGGGTGGCGATTTTAAAAGCCTGTTGTTACAACTGCTCAGCAGCATACAGAAGGAGTCTGCACAGACAGCGGCCTCTCCATCACTCACACGCCCAATATCGCCTTCAATATCCATCCCAGTGCCCGCCGTACCGGGGGGGCGTCCACAACCCCAGGGGCCGGCAGAGGCGACATTGGCCACACTCAATAATACCCTCGCGCTCCTGCAGGAGCTGGGCAAACAGGTGGAGGGGGGGCTGGCCAGAACTCAACTGCACCAGCTGGCGTCACTCTCTACGTCGGACCAGAACCCACTCACCTGGAGCTTTGAGTTGCCGATTCGTCATCAGGAGAGGATTGACCTGTTTCAATGTGTGATCAACGAGGAGCGAAGTGAAAATAACAGCGATGAGCAACAACGCCGCTGGAACATCACTATCGCACTGGAACTGGAGCCACTCGGCCCAATGCACGTGCGGTTACAGCTGGAGGATGGAAAGATCAGCACTACCTTCTGGGCGGAGCGCGTGGAGACCACAACGCTTATCGGCCAACACTTAACAGAGTTGGCCCAACGTTATCATGAGGCGGGCATTGAGAGCCGGGAGCTGCGCTGTTTTCAGGGGCAACCGCCCGAACCCCACCGTCAACCGCTGCCCACCATCGTACTGGATGTAAACGCATGAGCCAACACAACTCCCCGCCCGCCAAGGCCGTAGCGCTCCAGTGGGAAAGTGGTAAACAGGCCCCCAAGGTGATGGCAAAGGGTGAAGGCAGTCTGGCCGAAGAGATCATCGCCCTTGCCAAAGAGCACAACATCCCCATCCAGGAGAATCTGCCACTGGTGCTGGCACTGTCACAAATTGAGCAAGGTGACGAGATACCCCGCGAGCTTTATCTATCCGTTGCCCTGGTCATCTCTTTTGCTTACTCGTTATCAGGTAAACGGCCACCGACGGAGGCGTTATAAAGGGTTAAACCCGCAAACATCAGCCACAACACCCTCCCCCTTTACCCTGCTCCTGAATCGGCGGACAGGGAATGGTGCCGTAAGAGCAGAAGACACAGCAGTCCCCCGCCTTTGGTTTCAACACCGTTTGACACCCTTCACACTCATAGAACCACTGACAGGCATCGGTCGGCATGGTCTCCATGTTGGTGTGTCCACAGTGCGGGCAGGTCAGGGTCGATTCCAGGGTCACGCCGCTCATCGACTGACCCCCTTTACCTTAGAGGGGTAACCGGCCCCCTCCGTCGCCTGCGTCAGCCTCTTCACATCGACTCTATTGTCGTCATAACTGACCTGCGCCTCACGTCTATCCAGACTCACCTCCACATGGGTAACACCCGGCACCTTGGAGAGTGCACTCTTGACCGTTAACGGGCAGGCCGCACAGGTCATGCCCTCCACCGCCAGTGTGGCGGTCTGAGTAGCAGCCCAGACAGGAGAGATCATTGAAACAAGCGCAATCATGACAAACAGTTTTTTCATAACGAACTCTCGGTTAGTAGAACAGCGGTAATAGATAAGGGAAGCCGATGGCCATCAGCACCAGTCCGGCCACACCCCAGAAGATAATTTTATAGCTGCGTCGTACCTGCGGAACCGCACAGAGGTCATCGGGTTTACACACCGCCACCGGCCGGAAGATACGACGCCACGCCAAAAACATAGCTACCAGGGCCACAGCGATAAAGAGCGATCGATACGGCTCCAATACCCGCAGGTTAGCGATCCATGCACCACTGATACCCAGTGTCACCAGCACTAACGGGCCAAGGCAGCAGGTGGAGGCGAGTATCGCCGCCACGCCCCCCATTGCCAATGCACCACGACCTTTGTCCGACTCCGCCATCTCTAACCCCGTTTACATCGCTGTGTGATGGTATAACGTTACCTCTGTAGTCAAGTACGGAGTCAAGCAAGATGAGCAACCCTTCAGAGCAGCTAACCATCGGCACCTTTGCCAAACGGGCCGGGGTCAACGTCGAGACGATCCGTTTTTATCAACGCAAAGGGCTACTGCTGGAGCCGGAGAAACCCTACGGCGGCATCCGTCGTTATGGTCATGCCGATATCGCACGGCTGGGATTTATTAAATCAGCCCAACAGCTTGGCTTTAGCCTGGACGAAATAGCTGAATTACTAAGTCTGGAGGATGGTGCCCACTGCGGTGAGGCGCGTGAACTGGCGGAGCATAAACTCGGAGATGTCCGCAACAAGCTGGCCGATCTGCAACGCATCGAATCGGTACTCACCCAATTGGTGGCACAGTGCTGTGCCGCCAATGGTGAGGTTAACTGCCCGCTAATTGCATCACTGCAACGGCCAGAGTAGTACGGTTCTACCTGCTAACGGAACCGCTGCAACAGATTTGGATAGGCGGTCAATGGCGTCAGCACCAGCGGCCCCGTCCCCTCCATATTTTTAACCAGTATTGGTGTTGGCTGATAGAAAGGGTTTTCTACCGTCCCGCCCTGGCCTGTGTTGCCTCTGAAACCGGTCCCCCATACCAACACCCCGCCGTCAGACTTAAGCGCAAGGCTATGGTTATAACCTGCCGCAATCGATACCACGCCCTCAAGCTGACCAAGCGCCGCTTCACCAACCACCTGGGTCGGTAGATCCCGGCTACCCGTACCTTGAGCAACATTGGGACCACGCCCCAGCTGACCGTCATTATTCAAACCCCAACTCAATACCTTTCCAGAGGAGGTCATCGCCAACGCATGTCTGCCACCCGCCGCCACCATGGTGATGTCAGACAGTGGTGCGCCCCCCTCACTCTTCACCTGAACAGCATAAGGTATCATTTGAGACAATTTAGACCCCTGCCCCAACTGACCACTCAGATTATCTCCCCAAGCATATACCTCACCATTTCGAGTCAACGCCATGCCAAAGTTATAACCCGCTGAAATAGCAACAATATTGGTAAGATCACGACCATCCACAAGTTTAACCGTAGTGGCTAACGCAATGGGCGGTGTGACAGCCCCTGTACCCGTGCGGCCCTCAGAGTTGTACCCCCAGGCCCATACACGTCCATCCGCCGCTAGTGCCAATGAGTAGTTCCAACCGGCACTGATACCAACAATACCTGTCAAAAGTGCCCCATCAGCACGCATCACAGGCCCTGGATAACGCGCCGACGCCCCTGTGGCCTGGCCACTGTAATATCCCCAACTCAATACCGAGCCATCATCCAGCAAGGCCAAGGCATTATTATCGCCAATGGCCGTTTGAACCACCCGCTCAAGATCTGCTGAATTGGCTGAGTTACGCACCCGCACCGGCAATAACGAAAATTGGGGGTTTTGAGCCGTTAGCTCCCAAGCGCTATTATCCCCCCAGCCCCAGACATTGCCCTCTTCAGAAAGCGCCAGCACAGCGCTATCACCTGCCGAGGCCATATATATAGTGTCCAATGATGGTGCGCCGCTGGCGTTCATCACCGCAATCGGCAGCGTTGAAAAGGTCAACTGAGTCCCCGATTTATTCTGTCCCAATACCCCTGACGGGTTAGCCCCCCAAGTCAGCCCATTGCCTGACGGAGTCACCACCAGATTGTAATCGCCAGACCCCGAGCTGGAGGTCACACCATGGGTCCCCGCCCAATGACGTTGTGGCGTCACCTGCACCGTCACGGTGGCGCTGATAGTACCCGAGGTCACGGTGATCTCCTGTGAGCCAAGCTGCAAACCAACCGCCCCTGAACAATCACTATCCACCATCAGTGCCGCTGGTTTAGCCGCCTGGCAGCTGATGTTACTCAGTATTTCCCCGTTGGCATTACGCAATATCATCACTAACGATGTATCAAACTGCCACGGCAACTTTGCACTGGCGGGCACAATCAAGGTGGCTCCTCCCCCCGTCCCAACATTCATATTGCTGTCAACAGGTGCTGCCGGCTCCCCCACACCACCGCCACATGCGGTTAAAACAGTGACCAATAGAACGACCGAAACGCAATTCAGTTTCCGTGAAATCTGAAACATAGTAGTGTAATACCCCATTTTGATAATGGCAGGACTGATATCCAGCAGATGGCTAAAAACAGTACTAACATAAAAGCCATTGCAATTTATGTCTACCATAATGGTGGGCCGATTATAACGGGGGGAGGTGAATTTAATGCCGCCCGGGGCGGTCAATCGTAAAAACGCTCAGCGCTGATCACTCCGGCAGTCGTGGTCCATGCAGCCGCACCAGCAGTTCTGCCTCCTCATGCAACAGGCCACACTGCTCTACCAACTGGCGGGCACTGGCCCCCTGGTGCACCAGGTCAATCGCAAGATGGTAATTTTGAGCCACAGGATCATGAGTCTCCTGTTTCTCCTGCCGGTCTGTCAGGCCATGAATCTGATTTTCAAGGCGGACCAGATGGGAGCCAACACCCGCTGCCCCCGCATAAAGGGCCGCCAGCTCTTGCTGATGACGCTGTAACTGCCGACCATTTTCCACAATGGCATCACGCAATTGCCGGTGCTTTCTGCAAAACATCAGCACCACCATCGTCAGCAACACCACAAAAATCAATGTAAGCAACGCCAGATCTATCATGTATTCCTTACAGGTTCACCCTTATGCATACTCATCGATACGAGGTAACCCGTCGTCACCTCTATTGTTATCGTCTATATCATCATCTTTTTTCTGCCGTGGACGCCGCTCTGCCCCTTTATCATCGGGGTCTATCTTGCGTATCGGCCTCTGCGGCCAGACAGGTGTTAATGGATTGGTATCAATCGCTGCCATAATAGGAATCTCCGTCCCTGCGCCGGACAACCTGCACCGCCGCATCTCAAATATTAAAGATTGGAAAACTCCTTCCATTCATCATCAGTAAGCAAACGGTTAAGATCAACAAGAATCAACAGCCCTTCCTTCCGGTTTGCTACCCCCTGAATATAACGCGAACTCTCCTCATTGCCCACATTTGGGGCCATCTCAATATCAGAGTTACTTAAATAGACAACCTCTGCAACACTATCCACCAGAATCCCCACCACCTGATCTTCGGCTTCGATAATCACAATACGGGTAGAGTCATCCGCCTCCGCTGGCATTAAGCCAAAACGCTTGCGTGTATCCATGACTGTCACCACATTGCCACGCAGGTTAATAATACCAAGCACGTAATCTGGCGCGCCTGGAACAGGGGCAATATCAGTCATCCGCAGCACCTCTTGTACCTGCATGACATTCACCCCATAGGTCTCTTCGCCTAAACGAAAAGTGACCCATTGAGTTATCTGATCACTCTCAGCTGCTGCACTCTGATTCATTTCCAGCCCTCACGGCTCATCTTTTGCCCCAGTTTGGAGATTATTTTTGGAATTTTTCCATCATACAAAACGCAGGACATCCTACTGGATCAATCTCCATCAGATATGTCGTCCTGAGGCACCCCTTCCTTTAGCATTGCAACAAAACGATCCACATCAAGCAGTGCGCACATCTGCTCTATAATGGTCCCCGCCAACCATGGCCTGCTAGATTTGTCATGACGCCAGCGCACCTGTTTTTGAGTCAACTTAAGAATTCCACCCAGCTCATCACAGGCAAAACCAAACTTCCCATCATTAACTAATATGATGTGTTTCAACTGGCGCTCCCCCCCCACCAAGTGACTGCGCGCTTGATGGTTTTCAGGAATAACAAATTTGGCTATATCCACTATTTTTATCTGATAACCACGACTTGCCAACAGCCCCAAAAACCAGTCGGCATACCCCGGCACAGCCGTTAATCTTCCAGGCCACGGCACAATTCCGTTCAAACAGGCCAACGGCACTGACAGCATTAATCCACCCGCCACTTTGAAGTGTAGACTTTCAAACTCGCCGTTACTCCACTCCGGCAACACTACGGAGGGTGGTGTTGCATCGAATTCAACAGGCGCTGTGGTGGTCTGTAAGGTCGAGTCAGGTAAAACCTTACTCTCTATCTGCAAGCTATCCTCAGACAACAGGGCATCAAGATAAGCCTTGAGGGCCAGCTCCTGCTCAATCAGCTGACTCACTACCTTTTTGTCAACAATACTCATAGCGCCACTGACCGGCGCTCACCGTCCACACCACTTAATAAAACATCCAGTAACTGATTATAAGCAACTGCACCACGCGCCTGAGGAAGCATTATGGAGAGTGGCACCCCTTCACGGCTTGCCTCACGAAACTTGGTGTCAATCGGAACCACCGAAGACCATACATCACTCTGATGTTCACTTTGCAACTGCTGCAACGCTTCGGTAGAGGCCCGTGTGCGCCGATCAAACATAGTGGGCACGATGGTGAACGGTAATTTAATATTACGTGAGCGTGTAATCATGCTGAGCGTTCTGAGCATCCGTTCCAGCCCTTTAAGTGCCAGAAACTCCGTTTGTACCGGAATAAGCAGATGGTCACAGGCAGCCAGTGCATTCACCATTAATACGCCCAACACTGGCGGGCAATCAATTAATGCATAATCGTAACGACCACTCAGCTGTTTTAACGCTTTATGCAATACCAATCCCATACCACTTTGGGTACCCAGTTGCCGGTCAAGTGTTGCCAATGCCATTGATGCTGGCAATATCTGCAGATTATCAAAACGGGTCGGACTGATTAATATAGATGGATCACTCTCACGATGTTGGAACAGTGTATAAACACCACGCTCCACTGCATCTGCCGAATACCCAAAATAGGAGGTTAATGAACCGTGTGGATCGATATCCACCAGCAACGTTTTATAACCACGCGCTGCAAGCAGCCCGCCCAACGTCACCGCAGTGGTAGTTTTACCTACACCGCCTTTCTGATTTGCCACAGCCCATACTTTCATTGTCCACCCCGGGGCGGTGAATTTGGTGAACCACTACGTGGTTGTGAAATATCTTCCAGCAGATTTCCCATCACCTCTCTGGAACCAGCAGCAGCTGTACCACTCTGTTGCTGAATCGGTCTCGCTTCAACCACACCATTCATCTCAGCTGCACTGCGGCCTCTCAACAGAGGGGTCTTGGCATCAAGATTGACATTACTTACCGGTTTCACTGTCGTCTTTAATGTTGGCAACACCCCTCGATCAATTGGCCGTTCAGCTGTCTGAGCAAGAATCATCACCACCACACGACGATTTGCATTTCTCCCGGCCGCTGTTGTATTGGCCGCAATCGGGCGATACTCACCGTACCCTGTCGCCGACATACGAAAAGGGTCAACCTTCTCATCACTAAAAAGATGCACTACACTGGCAGCGCGCCCAGCGGACAACTCCCAGTTGGAGGCATACATAGGCGTATCGATAGGAATATCATCTGTATACCCTTCAACCCGAAGCGCATTGGGAAAATCCTTCACAACCTTGGCAATCTCAGTTAAAACAGGCACCGCCTGCGGCTGCAAAAGGGCACTGCCACTATTAAAGAGGATGGAGCTATTGATCTCAACATCAATGCCATCACCATTTTTATTGACCTTAATCAGATCTTTTTCAATCATATTGTTGAGCGCCAAAGAGAGCTGATCCGCAATATTATCCAGATTCTTTTGGTCCGGAGAGTCAGCAGCAGGTGGCTGTGGCTCAGCTGGCTCGCTCTTCTTTTGGATGATAGGCGGGCGATCTTGATTATTGAGACTCATTGGTGAAGGAAAGCCGATAATAATCTCCGCTGGGGCTTGCACCGGATCAGGCATCTTAATCGGATCAAGATCTTTTTGTGGATTGTTAAATGCAGAGACTAGTGAGTCTGAAAGAACTCGATACTTTCCCTCGTTAACCGATGACAGCGCATACATAACAACAAAAAAAGCGAACAACAGCGTAATGAAGTCGGCATAAGAGACCAGCCAGCGTTCGTGATTTTCGTGCTCCTCATGTCTCTTCTTACGTGCCATAAATCTTAAATCGCCCTCTCCTGTAGGAGTGTCAAATTAATACCTTCCGTAGTGAGAAGGCAATATTCATGCCCATAGCGGAAAGTATAAGACTACAGAAAACACTGTTTTTATGACACCAACTAGGGGAGATACCCCTCAAGTTTCGTTTCAATATTGCGAGGATTTTCACCCTCAGCAATAGAGATAATGCCCTCTATCACCATTTCGCGAAATTGGGTCTGATTATGAACAATCGCTTTTAATTTATTGCCCATCGGAAGGAAGATTAAATTGGCTAGACCGACGCCGTAAATCGTCGCCACAAAAGCCACAGCAATGCCAGCCCCCAACTTACTAGGATCAGCCAAATTATTCATCACATGGATAAGCCCCATGACCGCGCCAATAATGCCAATTGTGGGCGAGTACCCACCCAACCCATCAAATACCTTGGCTGCCTGGGTATCAAAGTGCTCTTTTACACCCAGCTCTACCTCCAGAATATTACGTATCACATCCGGTTCACTGCCATCAACAAGCAACTGCAATCCCTTTTTGGCAAAACTATCTTTTTCTGCCTCTACCAGAACCTCCAATCCCAGCAAACCCTCCTTGCGCGCAATATTGCTCCAGTTAATAATTTTCTCAACCGACGTTTTATGATCAAGCTTAGGTGGCATTAACACCCAAAGTGACATCGTTAAACTCCGCATAAAGATAGGCACAGGGGTCTGTATCAAAACGGCACCCACCGTCCCACCTATCACGATAAGAAAGGCCGTCAACTGTAGCAGTGAACTGGTGTGGCCGCCTTCAAGAATATTGCCGCCAATAATAGCGCCAAAACCGATCAGCAATCCTAAGAGGGTTAAAATATCCATGTATTAAACAGCATCCAGCAAATTCGAACCGATTTCCTTTAACGCAACAACTCTATCGGCCAGACCAGCATCTGCTATAGCACCGGGCATACCATAAATAACACTCGATGCCTCATCTTGAGCCCAAACCGTCGCACCACCACGCTTCAACAGTTTTGCACCCTCGCGCCCATCCGCACCCATACCGGTTAAAACCAAGGCCAATACATTAGCGCCCAACAACTTGGCTGCAGAGCCAAAAGTCACATCAACACTTGGTTTATACGTCTGCGAAATAACACTCTCAACTATGCGAATAGACATCACACTCCCTTTGCCCTGCAATAACATCTGCATTCCCCCGGGTGCCAGATAGGCAGTGCCTGGTTTTAACAAATCACCATCCATCGCCTCTTTCACCGTAATCGCACAAAGCATATCCAGTCTTTTTGCAAAGGTCGGTGTAAATGTACTTGGCATATGCTGAACCAGTAAAATCGGCAATGGAAAATCACTCGGCAGTTTAATTAGAACCTCCTGCAAAGCCACTGGCCCACCTGTAGATGCGCCGATCACCACTGCCTTATAGCTCTCCTTACGCTTAACATCATTCCGCTGTAACGGTGATACAACAGTGCCAACAGGAGTCTTTGTCGATATTGTTCGTAAACTACGGGCAGCAATTAACCTGACACGTGCGCACAGTTGGCGACCTGCACTTTCTCGATCAATAGCAATATCTTCCATGCGCTTTGAAAGAAAATCGATTGCCCCTGCCTCCAAAGCATCGAGGGTCGATTTGGCACCTGCTGTAGTGAAGGCAGAGAACATCAAAATTGGTGTGGGATGACTCTGCATTATATGCTTCACTGCAGTAATTCCATCCATCACAGGCATCTCAATATCCATAGTGATTAGATCAGGGGAAAGCGCTGCTACCTGAGCAATCGCTTCACGACCATTTACAGCAATCCCAACCACTTCAATATGTTTATCGCTATTAAAGATTTCTATCAAACGTCGTCTGAAAAATGCGGAATCATCAACAATCAAAACGCGGACTGGCATATTTTTAATACAGACCTATCGGCAACTGTATAAAAACAGATGGCTTGGTAATAAAAAGGCACACCGAAAAGGGACGTAAGATAACGGATGAATCCAAAACACTATTCTGTCCGTTTACACTGGGAAATAAAGCTGTCAAGGCTACTCCATATCCAACCTGATCAATCAAACAAAACTCCCCACTACCAACACCAGACAACTATTTATAAACCCAATTAAACGCAATCAAGTTAATGGTCCTTGCCATAGGCAGGAACTATAGTTTATTGGCGTAGGCTTCAAGAAGTCCGGGCATATCAAGAATCAAAGCAATGCCACCATTACCAGTAATCGTTGCACCAGAAATTCCTTTAGTTCCCTGCAGCATTGCACCCAGAGGTTTAATCACCACCTCCTCCTGGCCGACAAGATTATCAACAACACAACCGATATTTTTATTACCGATGGTCGTAACAACAACGTAGCCCTGCCCCGTATCAGCGGATTTGCAGTCTGGATAGTCTTTAGCCAACCAGCGACTGAGATTCACCAGTGGCACGGCCTTATCACGGATAATAACAACATCCTTACCATCCACCTTGCCACGTTTAGCGGAATCCATATCAAAAATCTCATTCACATTGGCCAACGGTAATGCAAAAATTTGTTTGCCCAACACCACCATCAAAGTAGGCATAATTGCCAGAGTCAATGGTAGTTTAATAACAATACGGCTGCCACGGCCAAGAACGGAGTCAATCTCAACAGAGCCGTTAAGTTGATTGATTCTGGTTTTGACCACATCCATGCCAACACCTCGGCCAGAGACATCTGATATCTCTGTTTTGGTAGAGAAGCCCGGCGCAAAAATCAGGTTATAACAGGCACGATCATCAAGACGTGCCGCGCCATCCTCATCCATCATCCCTTTTTCAACGGCCTTCTGACGCAGAAAATTGGGATCCATCCCTTTACCATTATCCTCAATCACCAGAAGAATATGATCACCTTCCTGCTGTGCAGAAAGAACAATGGTGCCTGCACGCGGTTTCCCGCTCTGCTCACGTTCATGGGGCAACTCAATGCCATGGTCAACTGCATTACGAATCAGATGCACCAATGGATCCGCCAAGGCCTCAACCAGATTTTTATCAAGATCGGTCTCTTCACCAATCAGCTCCAGATTGACCTCTTTTTTCAAGCTGCGTGCCAAATCACGGACCACACGTGGAAACCGCCCAAATACTTTTTTGATCGGTTGCATGCGTGTTTTCATGACAGATGCCTGGAGATCAGAAGTGACAATATCCAGATTGGCTATTGCTTTGCTCACCTCGTCGTCAGCCGACATGGTGGTTTTCAGTGTTGACATCCGGTTGCGAACAAGAACCAGCTCACCCACAAGGTTCATGATATCGTCAAGCCGTTTAGTATCAACACGAACCGTCGTCTCAACGACGGCCGGGGCATCCTTGGAAGGCTTTGTATCATGGTCATGGTCAGCAACCACCTTAGCCACCACCTCTGTAACTTTTTTGGGTGGCGGTGGTACTACTGATTTTTCCGGAACAGATTTTTCAACACTCGCCGATTTTAGAGGCTCTTTTTTAACAGCAGCGACTTCAGAAATATTTTTCTTTGCATTAAGATCATCCAGCAATGCCTCAAACTCATCATCACTGATCTCGTCCTTATTAGACACATGTTTATCTGCAACAGGCTGAGGTTTTTGAATAACCTTTGCTGCTGGAGAGTCTGTTTTTTTATCACTATCAATCTGATCTAAAAGCGCTTCGAACTCTTCATCCGAAATATCATTGGAGGGTGCAGGTCCCTTACCGCTCTGCAAATTACCAGCAGACACGGGAGATGTTTCAATTTTACCCTGCAATTGATCCAGCAACGCCTCAAAGTCATCATCGTTAATCTCATCATTATTACTCGAGGTACTGGTATTCGATCCCGTGTTTTTAGCCGCGGCGACATCTTCAGCCTGAACAGTAGAAACCATCTCAACCGCTGGAGATGAAACAGAGATCTCACCGATCTCATCACCACGAATAATGGCATCAAGCGCTTCAATCACAACAGGATCGGCGGGGTCAGGATCTTCACCAGAGCGAACACTGTCCATCATTTCATTAACAATGTCAGTCACTTTGAGAATAACATCCATCAACTGTGCGTTCACCTGCCGCTCACCCTGCCGCAACAGATTAAATACGTCTTCAGCACGGTGGCATACAGCAACCAGTGTTGTTAGATTAAGAAACCCACCCCCACCCTTTACAGTATGAAAACCACGAAATACGGCGTTCAGAAGATTTTGATCATCAGGCCGCTGCTCAAGCTCAACAAGCTGCTCGCCCAGCGTCTCAAGGATTTCACCCGCTTCAACCAAGAAATCCTGGAGTATTTCGTCGCTCAGATCGATTGCCATCTAAGTCAGCCTCAAAAACCCAAACTCGAAAGTAAGTCGTCAACATCATCCTGCCCACTTACCACATCACCTTTATCTACACCAGGGACAACAGGTCCTGTAGGAGTGATATCCGGAGTTTTTCTCTCTTCTACCTGATGCACGGTATTCATCTTCTGTCCTGTTATTCGAATCAGTCCTACTAAGCTTTCTTCAACCTCTTGTACTAATGCAATAACACGACGGATTATTTGTCCGGTTAAATCCTGAAATCCCTGGGCCATCATAATGTCTGAGAGATTAGAGTGAAGACTTGGAACATTTTTTGTTAACCACTGAAAGAACTCATCTATTTCATGATTAAGTGATCTGAATTCATCCGCAGCCATATCGCGCTGTCTAAAACGATCCCAGCTACTATAAAGTTTTTCAACGCGTGTCTGTAGTTCTTCGGAGATAGGCATCGATGTTTCAATAGCGCTCAATGTTGTATTGGCCGCATTTTCTGTCATACTTATTACATAATTGAGACGTTCCTTGGCATCAGGTATATCATTTTCAGTCATTGATGATATTTTTGAATCGAGCTGAAAGCCATTAATTGTATTGTGTAAATCTCGTGTTAATTTACCAAGGTCCTGAAAGAGTGAACTCTCACGAACTGCCGAAAGCTCTTCCAACACATCAAATGCTGCACGCTCATCTCCGCACTCAATGAGTTCAACCAGCCTTTTAGCAGACTCAAGACTAGCCGCATCACAAATTGTCATATTAGTCATTGTAATTCCTTCTGCTCATCAGCCTTTATTGGCTTCTATGCGTTCAAAAATCTTATCGATTTTCTCCTTCAATGTGGCGGCGGTAAATGGCTTAACGATATAACCATTAACACCAGCCTGAGCAGCCTCAACAATTTGTTCTTTTTTAGCCTCAGCTGTCACCATCAACACAGGAAGTGTTGATAATTTTGCATCTGCTCGAACCGCCTTGAGCAGGTCAATTCCCTGCATCCCAGGCATATTCCAATCGGTTACCAAAAAATCAAAATCTCCGGCTTGCAGTTTTGGCAAAGCCGTCAGTCCATCATCGGCTTCCTGGGTATTGTTAAACCCAAGGTCCCTTAATAGATTTTTGATAATCCGGCGCATAGTAGAAAAGTCATCTACAACGAGGATTTTCATATTCTTATCCAAAACTAGAAACCTCCATTTAGCCTAGAAACCTTAATAAAAATAAAACCATATAACTTTGTCGCCATCAGAATCTCACCCACTACTCTTATCTGCACATACAAGGAATAGTTTAGGTAAACTTGGACAATTTAGTTTTTAATTTCATTTGTCCATTGTCCAAGGCGTGCTTGAAGTCGAATCAACGCCTGACTATGTATCTGGCTAACACGGGATTCACTCACACCTAAAACTGCCCCTATCTCCCGAAGGTTTAACTCTTCATCATAATAGAGTGTCATCACTAACCGTTCGCGTTCGGGAAGCCCGGCAATTGCTTCCGCCAACGAACGTTTGAAATCATCTTTCTGTAATCCATCAAAGGGGGTTGTCGCGGGTTCTGACAGATAAGTGGCAACGGCTTCATCATCTGCACCCAGATCGTCAAAACTCAACATCAGGTAACCACTGGCTGCCTGTAGTGTTGTGTGATACTCATCCAGCGACATTTCCAGCGCCTCGGCAACTTCGTTATCACGGGCATCACGTCCCTTCAAACTTTCGATCTGTCGTACTGCTTCGGCTACTTTTCTGGCCTTACGATGCACCGAGCGTGGTGCCCAGTCATTTTTACGTATCTCATCCAGCATTGATCCACGTATGCGAATGCCTGCATAGGTCTCAAAACTGGCCCCTTGGGTAGAGTCGTAGTTTCGCGCTGCCTCTAACAGGCCAATCATACCGGCCTGAATCAGGTCATCCGCCTGTACGCTAGGCGGTAGACGACACATAAGATGGTATGCGATACGTTTTACCAGTGGCGCATGTTGAACGACCACTTCATCTTTACTGTTTTTTTTCTTTGGCTGCATAATGTTGCTATACATCGCGAGTCCATTCATGGCGGTTGCCTCTAGTCATTATTGTGTATTTTGAATAAGCCGCTCGACGAAAAACTCCAGATGCCCTCCCGCATTTTTTGGTATTGGCCAGTTATCGGCTCTTTTCGCCAAACTCTTGAATGCCATGGCAGATTTACTTCTGGGGTATGCTTCTACCACTGCTTTCTGTTTTTGCAGAGCCTTTTTCAAGTATTCGTCGTATGGCACCGTTCCCATAAAATCCAGGATCACATCCAGATATTTGTCTGTCACCCTGACCATCTTATTAAATAGTTCACGTCCTTCTTGCATACTCTGAGCCATGTTTGATACTACCCTAAATCTTGGTATACCGTAATCACGGTTCAAAAGCTTGATCACCGCATAAGCATCAGTGATTGAGGCGGGCTCATCACAGACCACCACAATAACCTCTTGAGCAGCGCGGATAAAGCTCACGACCGAATCATTAATACCTGCGGCAGTATCAATAATCAGCACATCCAGATCCTGGCCAATCTCGCTGAATGCCTGAATTACACCCGCATGTTGCATAGGTGTTAATTCAGCCATATTCTGTGTTCCAGACGAGGCTGGCACAATCTGTACACCCGCAGGGCCCGTGACAATAATCTCCTCAAGCGTGCGCTCGCCACTAATAACATGAGAAAGATTAAACTTGGGGTGTAATCCGAACATAATATCGACGTTTGCCAATCCGAGATCGGCATCCATCACCATTACCTTCTTCCCATCTCCCGCCATGGCCACAGCCATGTTCACCGCCACATTGGTCTTACCTGCTCCACCCTTACCGCTGGTGACTGCAATAACCTGTACTGGGCGACGACTATTTATACGCCGTAATCCCGCCGCTTGATCTGTCAATGAGCCAGGCATTTGCATCAAACTCCAACCTCCCCAAGCCATACTCCAGGCAGCTCTTCATCCAGCAGCTCTGTATTTTCCTGCATCAACGCTACACTTCGACTGACGAGTGTATGTGCCCGTGCCGGTTGCAGATCTTCTGGCACACGCTGCCCATCACTCACATAAGAGACCGGCAACTTATGCTGTATCACCATATTAAGAACATGGCCAAGACTCACGCTCTCGTCCATTTTTGTGATGATGCAACCGTGTGGTTTGATGTCAGAAAATCCTCTCACCACCTCCTCCAGACCGGATAGACGCGATGTAGCAGAGACCACCAGATAGGGCTTAACCCGCTCACGCTCACCTTTAAGCACCGCAAACTGCTTACTTAAACGTAAGTCTCGCTGGCTCATACCCGCTGTATCAATCAACACTAAGCGCTTGTCACAGAAACAGTCGAGTGCCGCTTGCAGGGACTCCGCTGAATCGGCAAAACGTATCGGCACATCCAATATTCTTGAGTAGGCTTTAAGTTGTTCATGGGCACCAATACGAAAGTTATCTGTTGAGATCAGCGCCACACTACGGCTGCCATGACGCATGGAGTAACGCGCCGCCAGTTTGGCAACAGTTGTGGTCTTACCAACACCTGTCGCCCCCACCAGGGCCACAATGCCACCTTGAGTCAAAATGTCATCATCAGTCACAGGAATATTGACAGCCACTTTGCCCAACAAACGACGCCATGACTCCTCCACATGTCCATCGTTAGGGAGCTCTTTCAACAACCTTGCCACCAACGTGGTGCCCAACCCAAGGCGCACCAGCCGGCGCTGCAACTCGTAATGATAAGGGTGGTCACTTTGCCGCTCTTTATGAGCCAGGCTTGCCAACTGGCTCTCCAATAAACCACGCATGTTTTGAAGCTCACTGCGCATCTCAACCAGCGCCGGCTCCTGGCTCCAGACAACCTGGGGTCTGTTCTGCTGATGATTATCCTGCAATGTCGTGGGCTCTTTATGGTTGCTCTGTTGGCCTTTGACAGAAGCCACGCCAGAAGCCACATTGGATGAGACTGTTTCTGACTCAGCCAGCATACTCTCGTCATAATCGATTGCTGAGACAATCTCAACACCACCGTTCACACGTCGGTTAGATAAAATAACAGCGTCTTCACCAAGCTCATCCTTGACCATACGCATGGCCTGACGTACATCCGAAGCAAAAAAACGCTTTATTTTCATTATTTCCAACCTCTTTTTTCAAACAGGTTTTAGGCCTTGATATTAGCGCCCCCCAAGAGAGGCCTGCCCACCCACTGTTGCAACAATCTTGATCTGCTTGTCATCAGGGATCTCGTTATACGAGAGCACTTTTAATGACGCTATTGACCCTCGTATCAACCGTGCCAGAATGGGTCTGATAATCGCTGACACTAATAACACTGCTGGCTGACCTTTCATCTCTTGACGCTGAGCGGCTTCGCCCAAGGCTGTAAACATCTTTTCCGCCAGCCCCGGCTCCAATCCCAACGCACCACTACTTGCGTTACGTACAGAGTCTTGCAACATCTGTTCCAATGATGGATCCAGGGTGATAACAGGTAATTCAGTTACCATCCCATTGATTTTCTGGACAATAGACCGTCCCAAGGAGACACGTACCAAGGCAGTTAAAGCAGCGGGGTCTTGACTCCTGCTCCCTTCGTCCGCCAACGTTTCGACGATACGGCGCATATCACGGATCGGAATATGATCTTCCAGCAGATTTTGCAGTACTTTCACCACAACACCCAGAGAGAGCAGCTCCGGCACAAACCCTTCGATCAGTTTTGGTGCTGCTTTGCGCAAACCATCCAATAGTTGTTGCACCTCTTCACGCCCCAGCAGCTCTGAAGAGTGGCCGGTGATGATATGGCTAAGATGGGTCGCCACAACCGTGCTAGGATCAACCACCGTATACCCGAGGGTCTGCGCCTGATCACGCTGACTCGCATCGATCCAGACCGCCTCCAGGCCAAATGCCGGATCTTTTCCGGCAATCCCCGGCAACTCGCCATAAACCTGACCAGGATTAATGGCCAGTTCACGATCAGGGTATATCTCCGCCTCACCAATCACAGTGCCCAGCAGAGAGATGCGGTAAGCATTGGGTGTCAGCTCCAGATTGTCACGAATGTGTACCGATGGAATCAAAAAGCCAAGTTCATGGGTAAGCTTTTTACGTACCCCTTTAATTCGGGCCATCAACTGCCCACCTTGGCTCTTATCCACCATCGGGATTAATCGATAACCCACCTCCAGTCCCAAGATATCAACCGGCAGCACATCGTCCCAACTCAGATCACGACTCTCTGCAGCAGGCTCCATTTTGGTCTGCGGCAGCACCTCTCTCTCTTTTACCTCTTGGGCTTTCTTTTTAGAAAGCAGCCAGGCGGCGCCACCAATCAACGCCGCCAATGAGAGAAACGCCACATTAGGCATACCCGGAATAATCCCCATCAACCCAAGAATAGCCGCCGTGACTGTTAAAACACGAGGATCACTAAAAAGCTGGCTCATAATCTGGCCACCCATATCCTGCTCACTGGAGGCACGTGTCACAATAATGGCTGTTGCGGTAGAGAGTAACAGTGCGGGAATCTGCGCCACCAAACCATCACCAATGGTCAGCATCGTGTAGTTTCTGACCGCCTCAGCAAACGGCATATCGTGCTGCACCAAACCAATAACCAAACCACCGATCAAATTGATAAACAGGATTAAAATCCCCGCTACCGCATCACCACGTACAAATTTACTGGCACCATCCATGGAACCGTAAAAGTCAGCCTCCTGAATAACCTCCATACGACGTACCTGGGCCTGCTCCTGATTAATCAGACCTGCATTCAAATCAGCATCAATCGCCATCTGCTTGCCCGGCATTGCATCCAGGGTAAAGCGGGCGGCAACCTCAGATACTCGCCCCGCTCCTTTTGTCACCACCACAAAATTGATAATCACAAGAATAGAAAAGACCACCAAACCAACTGCGTAGTTACCTCCAATAACAAACTCACCAAACGCCTCAATCACATGGCCAGCAGCATCCGTACCGTTGTGTCCCTCCAGCAAAATCACACGGGTGGAGGCAATATTCAATCCCAGCCGCAACAACGTCGCCAACAGTATCAATGTTGGAAAAACACCAAACTGCAATGGCCGCTGGGTATACACCACCGCCAATAAAATAATCATGGAGAGCGCAATACTAAAGGAGAAAAAAGCATCAAGGACCAAGGGCGGCAACGGCAAAATCAACATGGCCAACAACATTAATACAACGGTAGGGATGCCTAAACCAGACATCATCACCTTTGATAGAGACGGCAATATTTTGACACCTTCCATAACCTAAGCCCTTTTAAAACCGGTTAAGCCCGCGCCACTACACAGACGCACACACCAGGCAGCAGAGAGTGCAATCAACGTCTCAAACAATGGCCATGCAAACAGCAGAAAAAAAACAGGGACGTGGATATACCGCACAAAATCGCTAATTATCCCCAGAATCGGCCTGCTGACTCTTATTTGATTTACCATCAACGTCATACTGCATATCCTCAGGGATCGTAATATCCACCATCTTCAAATCATCTGGATTAACACTCGATGCCGTACGTCTAAGATGGAAGATGTAGGCCAACACCCTAGCCACTGCAAGATATAGGCCTTCTGGGATTTCATCATCAATTTCAGTGGTATGGTAAATGGCACGGGCCAGGGGTGGTGCAGATAAAATAGGGACATTATTCTCTTTAGCGATACGCCGGATCTCAAAGGCAACATAATCTGCACCCTTGGCAACCACAACAGGCGCACGCATATTGTCAGGGTCATACTTCACCGCGATAGAAAAATGGGTTGGATTGGTAATAATCACGTCAGCGTTGGGCACCGCCTCCATCATACGTTTCATAGACATCTCCATCTGAGTACGTCTAATATGCCCCTTCAGCTCAGGACTACCATGAACATCCTTGTTCTCCTGCTTCACCTCCTGCTTCGTCATCTTCAATTGACGCTTGTGGTTCCATATCTGAAAAGGAACATCAATCACCGCAATCAACAACGTACTCGTGCTCACCGCAAGAAAGGTCCAGACCAATAGTGAACCTGCATGAGCAATGGCCTGTGTAACAGGCTCACTCCCCAGCCCCATCACCTGACCCGTAGTATTGTAAAGCACAAAGATACCCGCACCGGATATGACAAAAAACTTGGCCAATGCCTTAGTCAGCTCCATCAGCCCCTGTGGCCCAAAAATCCGTTTCATGCCACTCAAAGGGTTGAGTTTTGAAAATTTGGGGGATAGTGCCTGAATGGAAAAATTCCAGCCACTAACCGCAATAGAGCCAACCACTGCCGAAATAGCCATCAGCACCAAAAATGGAGAAAGCATCAATAACGAGGTTGAAACAGCCTCCCGAAAAGCAAGTGTCATATGAACAGGATCAAATAATTGATCACGCGGCGTAGTAAAGCTATTACGCATCACAGACATCATGGACTCAACAATCATATTGCCAAACAGCAACAATCCAATCGAACTGCCCAATAACATCACAAACGTCGTCAACTCCCGCGAACGGGCTACCTGCCCTTTTTCACGCGCTTCGCGTAATTTTTTCTCCGTGGGCTCCTCGGAACGCTCTCCACCATCCGACTCAGCCATGAATCAACATCTCACGCATAAACGCAAACCCTTCACCAAAGAGCCTGGCCATCTGTGGAAAGGCAGTAGAGAGTGTTACCAAAATGATGATAAATCCGGCGATAATTGTAATTGCAAAACCAACAGCAAAAATATTCATCTGCGGCGTCGATTTTGTCACCACACCCATCACCACACTGATCATCAGTAATGAAATAATGGCTGGCAGCGCAATCATCACCGCCCCCGAAAATATCCACGATCCAAAATAGGCAATATTGATTAACGACGAATTGGGCAGCCCACCCGCCGCAACAGGAAGAATAGAAAAGCTGTCAACCAGCACCTGAATTAATACCAAATGGCCATTCATCGCCAAAAACAGCAACACACCCATAAGGTTATAAAACTGGCCAATTACCGGAACCGTCACACCACTGGTAGGGTCCATCATCTGGGCAAACCCAAGCCCCATCTGCATACCTACCAGTTGCCCTGCATTAACGATAGCGGCAAAGATAATCTGCATCACGAACCCAAGCGCAATTCCGATAATCATCTGCTGTATCAACATGATCACCCCCTCTAATGAGACAGGGTCAAAACTCATGTCAGGTGTAAGATTGGGCATAACAATCAAGGCCAGCATTACACTCAAGCCAACCCGAACCCTCCTTGGCACAAAACCGGTACTAAAAATGGGTGCCACCATAACAAAACCGGCCAGCCGCACAAAAGGAAGTAGATACCAGATAAACTGAGCCACCACGTCATCAAGTTGAATATTCATAAAAATTACCAGGCGCTAACCAATAAACCCGGGGATATCATGAATAAGCGCTCTCATGTAATTAACCAGGAGATTTAATATCCAAGGCCCTGCAATAATCAGGACAAAAAATGTAACCAGTAACTTAGGGATAAAACTGAGCGTCTGTTCATTAATCTGCGTAGCGGCCTGAAAAACGCTTACCAGCAAACCCACCGCCAACGCCGGTAACAGCAGAACAGATACCAGAACGATAACAAGCTGGATAGCATTTCGACCAATATCCAATACCACCTCTTCGGTCATGGCGATCCTCCTTATGTAACGTAAAAGCTGGATGCCAATGTGCCAATAACAAGAACCCAGCCATCCACCAGAACAAACAGCATAATTTTAAAAGGCAATGAAACAATTAATGGTGATAACATCATCATTCCCATCGCCATAAGTACGCTGGCAACGACTAAATCAATAATCAAAAAGGGTATGAAAATAATAAAACCGATCTGGAACGCTGTTTTTAATTCGCTCGTTACGTAGGCAGGAACAAGAACTGTCAGAGGAATAGAATCAAGGTTGGCTTCATCAATAGTCACGCCGGAAAGCTCTACAAAAAGAGACAAATCAGTATCACGTACCTGATCCATCATAAATCTCTTAAAGGGAACCTGTGCCATTTTAAGGGCCACATCACCCTCCATTGTTCCATCCATATAGGGTTTTGCCGCCTCGTCATACACCCGATCAAAGACCGGTGCCATAATAAAAAACGTCAGAAACAGTCCGAGACCGATAATTATCTGATTTGTCGGTGTTGACATGGTACCAATAGCCTGTCGCAACAGAGCCAACACAATCACAATACGGGTAAAACAGGTCATCATTAACAGTGCTGCTGGTAAAAATGCCATCATTGTCATGAGCAACAGCACTTGAATACTCAATGTATATGTCTCACTCCCATTGGCATTAGTGGTCATTGTAAGTGCATCTATGCCAGCTGCTGACGCCATAGAACCCATGCTGTAAAACATAAAAAGTATTAGAATCGATAACGTTTTCATGACTTATCAAACCGTCCCAGGCTTCGTTTAAGTTTCTCAGCAAACGGGCTCAATGATGGCTCATCGTTAATCACAACCTCATCCCCTTTTTCAATAACATGTAAAAGGTTTATCTGCCCTGGGGCAACACCAATCAGAATCTGTCTGTCACCCACCTTGACCAGAACAACTCGCTCCTTTTGCCCAACCAAAACCCCCGCCAGTGGTTTCAACTCAGGATTGGATGACGCATTAAAACCCATATGATTTTTTGCTACCCACGCCAGCGCAAATATCATACCCAACACAATCATCAGGCCAATGACCATCTTGATTATTTGGTTAACAGGTGAGTAAACAATTGACGATTGTGAAGAGGCGACAGGATCTGCCGCCCAAGAGATTCCAGAAAATAGTAACGTCATTAGCAATAACATAAAAAAATTAAAATTAATTTTTATCGATATTCCTTTACCACTCATCATCGCTCTCCAGTGTCGCTATCTGAGCTTCTTTATTCTTTCTTGGGCGCTAATAACATCTGTTAGGCGAATACCAAATTTTTCATTAACAACCACTACCTCACCATGAGCAATCAATGTTCCATTCACCAGCACATCCATTGGCTCTCCTGCCAATCTGTCAAGTTCTACTACAGATCCCTGGTTTAACTGCAATAAATTACGAATACTTATCTTGGTGCGACCAATCTCCATTGAGATGTTCACAGGGATATCAAGAATCATATCCAGATTCTCACTCCCCTCTACATACTTCCCTTTGCTCTCTGAAAACTCATCAAACTTGGCAGTCTCAACAGCCTTGCTTTCACTCTCATCTTGCTCAGCCAATGCCGCAGCCCAATCGTCACCTGCATCTACATCATCAATCTCATCACTCATTTTCACACTCCTAACTTAGCTACGACAGGCAATCTTTTCTGAACAAGCTCAATAACTTTAATCGAATTAAAGCCGTGGGAAACACCAAATTTACCGCGAAAAATTGGTACATCATCTTCAGTTGTTAATGAGATCATCTCTGGGAACTCAAAAGGAATGACATCCCCTTTTTTCATTCCAAGGACATCTTCAAGAGTGACCTCAATATCAATCAATGTACTTTTAAGATGAATATCAGCAGTTTTGATATCCTCTTTTAAAGATGTAGTCCATCGCTCATCGGTTTCAGTACGGTCACTAACTGTCCCTGCATCAAGCAACTCTCGAATAGGTTCCAACATTGAATAAGGAATTGTGACATGAAGATCTCCGCCACCACCCTCCAACTCAATATGAAAAGTGCTAATCACAACCACCTCTGTCGGACTAACGATATTGGCAAAATGTGGGTTCACTTCTGAACTCTGGTAGGCGTATTCCACTTCCATGACCGGAGACCACGCTTCCTGCATATCAACAAATACTTTTTGCAGCATCAACTCAATAATTCTGGATTCTGTTTGAGTAAACTCTCGGCCCTCTATCTTGTTATAGAACTTACCACTTCCACCAAAATAGTTGTCGACAATAATGAATACCAGTTTTGGATCAAACACTATCAGTCCCGTGCCGCGCATTGGACGAACATTGACAAGATTTAAACTGGTAGGAACAAACAGACTATGAACATACTCTGCAAATTTGAGCATCTGTACACCACCCACAGATATCTCTGGTGACCGCCTTAACATATTAAACAGACTAGTCCTGAAATAGCGTGCGAACCGCTCATTAATCATCTCCAGCGTCGGCATCCTGCCACGAACAATCCTATCCTGACTGGTGAAGTCGTATGAACGCGCCTCACCATCAAAAATATCCTCCTCCACCCCAACATCACCACCATCTACGCCATGGAGGAGCGCATCAATTTCATCTTGGGATAAGAGATCACTAACCGACATACATCACCCTTTAGTAGAAGGACTCATTGGAATATAGAACAGCTCTACTGCATAACAAAGCTGGTGAAATAAACCTCTTCAACACCCGGCTTACCAAAGTACTTTTCCATCACTGCCTGTATCTCTTTAAGCGTCTGCTCACGTAGTTTGTCTTTGCCATCACGGCCAGCCAACCCTTCAAAACTCTGATTGCTAAACATTAAAATTACGTTGTTTTTTATAACAGGCATGTGTGTCTTCACCGCTTCAATAGCCAGCGGATCATAAGACATCAGCTCTACCCCAACCTGTAAAAAACGTAACCCTGATTCCGTCTCAAAATTGACCACGATGGGTTTTTCAAAGGCAAAATAGATAGGATCATGAGCAGCCGGTGCCTCATGTTTTGCAGCGTCCTCTTTTTTATCTGCACCATCGCCCCCGCCACCCAACATTCCGGTAAAAAAGAGCGTACCCACTGTGCCTCCACCAAGAACCAGTACAATCACCGCAATCATGATGATCATCTTTTTATTTCCACCACCGGCTGGTTTCTCAGCGGCTTCTTCTTTCGGTTTTCCCTTCGCGGCCATGCCTTTATCTCCAAATAGCGGTTGCTTGTAACAGCCAAGACAAAGCAATAAGGGTGCCACTGATTTTATATCTATATTTCAACAAGTTAAAATACAAACAAAACCATGAGTTATATATTTGACGGTTTTTTAGCCGTAAAAATGTCAGCTTTACAGAAACAGCAGGAGTAAAAACGGGGGAGAAGATCGGTTTGATAGTCAGGAGAATGGGTGGCGGGCAACCGGTAAAAATTGCATTCCAAAAATAGCGGGGCTTAACGGTTAATACATTACGCCACCACCCCTCCAACAAAGGGTGGAAAAATGGGCTTATTCAGTGCTTGTCTACACATACAAATCAACACTTTCAACAAGCTCAGTAGTACGTCTCTGGGACAAAGCAACAGAAGAGGCCTGCTCACCGGATTCATCTGTTTGGCTGTTCGACTCTTGAAAATGGCCATCACCCGCCCCCGATCCAGACTGTTGGCGCTGACGAGGCTCCTGAAATGGCTGGTCTGAAACATTGGCCTGGGCCAACTGCATACCACTATTCAAAAACATCTCCCGCAACCGTGGCAGGCTCGCTTCAATAGCGTCACGTACAACACCATGCTGTGCATTAAAGGTAATAGTGGCCTGGTCATCTTTCATCATTATCTTGACCTCAATTGGCCCAAGATTAGCTGGATTCAGACGTATCTCCGCACTCTGACTCCCACCGGCCCGCGCCAGCCAAGTAACACGATTGCCAAGCTCACTCTGCCACTGAGTATTTCCTAACGGCACATGAATATAGGTGGGTGAAACCGGACGCGTCTCGGCACTGCCTGTCAATAGACCCGGTTGGCGCGTGGTGATGGCTGTCAATGACGAACTCAAGTCAATGCCAGCACCTTTCGCATCTAACAACCCCCCCTCTTTAAGTGGCATGGCGACCGCACTCAATTCAGCCATCTTTCCCAACTGCAATACAAGCTCATCGCCCTGGGTAAGGGAGCTGTTATTCAAAGGACTATCCAAAAGGGTCGGCTGCTGCACTGGGACAGAAGCAACAGCCTCTGTTGAGCGCCGCAACTCGGGCAATGACTGAAAACGCTCAAGCAGCCGACGCTGATCAAAGGATGCCTGCGCCGCCACACTGTCAACCACTGCCGCCGCCGTCCCCGACAGTTCAGCAGCCAATGGGGCCACGGACGGGCCATTCAGCAACAGCGTCCGTAAACGCTCCATCAACTCACGCAGATTCGCCGTTAACTCGGCACTGTCATCAGCGGCAACCACACCCTCAAGCGGCACGCCCTTGCCGCTCGGCAACCCCTTCTCACCCGCAAGATATTGCTCAACCGTTGCCAACAGCTGGGCCTGATCAAGCGCCAACAGTGGCGCAATCTCCCCCCGCGCCAACTCCTGAATTGACTCTTCCAGGGAATCAATGAAGTCAGCCCCGACAACATCACCAGCATTATCAACAGGTTGTGTCTTCAGAGAAGATCCAGCCCCAACAGCTGTAGAGGTGCTCAATACTAAAGGAATAGCCTGTAGGCTCGGCTGCATAGTTAACATCCATCTGATCGTAAGATTTTATACATACCAGGAAGAGCAATTGCTATGCCAGCGGAGGGTTACCTACACTCCATCCTCCTCACGCTCCTCGTCATCCTCTCCATCATAGAGTTGATCAAGGGGCAGCATCACCGAGATGTCGTTGTAGCTGAAGTTTTTAATGTTGGTGAAAATTGCAGGGTCTATCTCCGCCAACCCCTCCACCGTAATCAGCTGCTGTCCAGAGAGGCCTGCCAGTTTATTAAAGGTGTCGCTAGGGTTGCCAATGATGTAGGCAGGTTTGCCACCGTAGAAATATACGCTGTTGGCGCTGGCGATCAGTGCAAACTCGCGGTTAATTCTCAGACTCACCGGTTCATACCGTGCACCTACGTTAGCCGCTGCGTTTATGCTCGCACTGTCGGCAATGATGTCAGGGGTGGTTGCGTAACTGCGTTGTGACGGGGTATCGGTACGAATGGAGGCGTAGCCATACAGTGAACCATCAGTCACCACAATCTCCACCACACCACTCTCATAGCCAGCATCAATCTTGTCGACAAAGACATCCTGTTGATTATTAAAAGCAACCTTGCCTTGGGTAACCAGGTTGTTGACCTGTACCTTGCCACGGTTGTTGATGCCTACGTTGCCGTTCTGGTTGATGACGTCGAGGATCGCGGTGCGTGTCTCCACTCCATCGATCAGCCCCGCTGTGTCTGTCAGGCCAATGCCGCTGTTGGCGCGCAGTATCACTTTGTCGGCGATGATGTTGTCGGCGTTGCCGTTGGTGTCGATGATCTGGCCGCCGTTGCTGGTCAGCGCCACCTGTGGTGCGGTCAGGCTGCCGATACCCATAGTGCCTTCGGCATGGATGGCGATGCTGCGGCTGGCCTGTGCGCGGGTCACATCAATGCTGTTGCTGTCGTGCAGTTCAATGGTGTCGGCGCTGAGTTCAACGCTGCCAAAGTCGTTGCTGCCGGTGATGGTCAATGTTTGTGTGGCAGTCAGGCGGCTGTTGCCTGTGACGTTAATGCCGCCGCTGCTGACCAGATCACCCACTACATCCAGTGCCATGCTTTGAGCGTTAACACTGGCCAGGGTGGTATTGCTGCCGTTGTTCAGGGTCACTTTGCCTGCTGTTGCTTTCAGCCCCAGGGGACCACGCAGGGTGTTGGTGGCGTTAGTCAGGCTGATGTTGCCCGCAGCAGCCAAGGTCAATGCATGGTCCGCCACCAGGGGGGCAGTGCTATTGAGGTTGCCGTTCACCAGCAGATCCACCGCGCCTGTAGTGCTCAGCTGTGTCATGTTCAGGTCGCCCCGGTTCTCCAGGTAGAGACCACCGCTGTTGATCAGCTGCATATTTTTCACGTCGCTCTGCAGGCGGTCGGTGGCTGTGCCTGCCCCAGTCACCCGGTTGAGTGTCAAGGTGTCGGCAGTCAGCGTGGCTCCCGGCGTGCTGGTGACCGTGGCGGCGCTGAAGGTCACCGTTCCCGGCAGGGTCAGGTTCCCCTGCACGGTGATCACATCGGCATCACCGGTCACCCCATCAAAAGCGATGCTGTTTTTATTACTGTACTGGACTGGCTGTGCGCCATTGACGGTAAACGTCCCACTGTTGAGTACAAAGGTGTCGTTGGCGGCAGTGCCGTAGACCGTCAGGGGGGCGGTCACCTCATCACTAATCGAAGTCACATTGCTCAAAGCCAGGGTGTAGCGATTCTCACCGCTGTTAAAGGCAAACTCGCCTTGTGTATCATTGACGCTGTAGGTTTCGCTGTAGCTATTGCCACCACCGGCCAGCTGAACGTTGTTGCTGCCGGTACCGCCGTTGAAGTGCAGTGCGCCGTTCATGGTACCGGCCACGTTGAAGTTAAGGGTGTCACTGCCCGCGCCACCCAGCAGTGTCGAGAAGCCATCAAAAAAGAGCGTCACCTGCTCCGGGTTATTGCCGATGGTCTGGTACTTAACAGTGCCACCACTGCCACCATTCAGGGTCCAGAGTGAGTCATAGTCGGTGCCCTTGAGTGTGCTGCCCAGGCCGCCCACCACCCCTTCAATGCTGCTGATGCTGGAGCCGGTGCCGGTATCAAAGGCGTTGCCGACCGTCACCACCACCTCGTTAAGATTGCTGTAGTTGATGGTGTCACGACCGGCACCGCCGTCTATCCTGCCACCAAACGGGGTGGTCAGGGTGTCTGAGAAGGCGAAGCTGTCGTTGGCCGCGCCGCCCTGCAGATGGGTGATGCCGCTGA
>JAKFXL010000041.1 GCA_021731365.1 Gammaproteobacteria bacterium
ACTCAACCCCCCTGCTAAGGCACCCCCTACAGTACCCATAACCACTGCGGCCACCTCCTACGTGCTGCAGCTGGGTGCATTTAACAGCCAAGCCTCAGCAGCGGCAGCATCAACAGGGCTACGCCAGCGTTACAGCAACCTGCTGCAGGGGTTGGAGATGCAAATCGAACGCGCCGATCTAGGTCCCAAGGGGGTGTTTTACCGTGTATTTGCCCGCGGCAACATGGATGCAAACGAAGCAAAGGCACGCTGTAACCAGCTGGGTACGCGTGGCCAGAACTGTCTGGTGGCCCCACACAGAAATACAGCAACGCCTTAACTCATTGCCGCCCCACCACTAAGACCGTTATCCCTAAGACGCTACGGCTTAGCTCAACCATTTTAGTAATCCCCCCCTGACATGACGAGCTCGCCATCATAAAGTATCTGCCCCAAGGGACGCTTGGGGCCCAGTGTGTTTTGGGTACGGAAGAGTTATTTACGCCCCCCTAAAGTTATCCTCACAACCGCCGAATTAACCCCTAGGACGCCTGATCCCTGACAAGAACATATGGGACAGCACATCACCGGCTAACAATGGATTCCGTGAACGTCGGTGACAAATATAATAATTCCAGAGATCTCCAGTCATGAAACCTAGCCAGTCAAAAGTAAACAGCAGCCTCCCCCTGCTCGCCATTGCCACACTGTGCCTGACCGTAGCCGCACCCGTCACACAGGCAGCAGAGGAGTCCGCGGGTGGGGTTCGCTCTTTTTTATCTGACCCCCAACGGGTAGGCTCGCTGACAGGCACCATCCTCGGCGGTGCCCTGACGGCCCATCCAATCGGGACGCTGGCAGGCAGCATAATCGGCTTTTTTATCGGCAAAGAGACCATGCACAAAGACCCCGAGCAGCAACAGCCCGCTCAATATAGCTATGCTCAGCGCAGCTTCATTCCAACAACAACTAAAGAGGCCGCAATCCCCATGCTGGCCTTAGAGACATCGACCCCGGCAGCAATGGCACTACCAGCACCTGTAACCACCTTGATCACATCAGCACCACCAGCCACCCACGTTGCCTCCGCAACTCAGAACAAATCACCGTCAATATCAGTAACGGCAGCTCCACCTGCTGTAGCTGTATCACTCCCATCACCGTCGGCAATGAATACCGACCTACACTCAGTCGAAACACTGACCATGGCGATGGACTATGTCCCTACAGCAAACAAACTATCGCCGCTGGAACAGATCGCCTCCCTCTGCTACGGCAATAGTGGGCAAATCAAAACCAGTAACCCCGACCTGCAGTCACTCTGCTACTACCACCAGTCCAGCTAAACTCACAGACGTAATAGCAGGGGCTAACTCGCCCCACTTAAAACTTGTGTATCTATAGAAGCCATAGCCCTGCAAGAGAGTATTTAGGTGACGGGATAAATGGGGCATCAGCCGCCATTATGTGAGGGCTTAAAGAGATAACATCTTACAACGCGCTGACCACCTGAAAGTGCAGGTTTATCTCAGTAGGTCACCGTTAAAGAGTAGGTGCCGCTATAGGCACCATTCAAATACGCCTTATTGGTAAGCTCTGTCTCCAGCGTAGCGCCCACTTTAATTTGCAGCTCACCCATAGCATCGGTTCTGGCACCCGGTGAACTGGGGGAGGTGACAAAACTTTTCACCACAAAACGCGCCGCACTTAACCCCTCTGTCACATGGGTAAGAAATATATCTGTTGCCTGAGGGGTAATCGTCACTACATTATTGGGTGCCGCACCGGTGACTCGAATCAAGCCAATCTGCGCCCCACCCAGAGGCAAAATACGCGCCCCACCCGAGTTCGCCACACTAAGCGCGCCGTTCACCCCTAACGTCATGCTGGCAACCACACCAGGGTTGGAAAATGCCGCAATCAAACCAAAAGAGAGCGGCTGGGTTTCAGTAACACTAAAGACAGACTGCAGTTGCGCAACCAGTGTCACCACACCATAGTGGATCAAATAACCACCATCCGGCTCCGACCAGTAACGCACACGAACCTGGGTTGTTCCACTGTAGGGGGCATCCACATACATAATGCCACTGGCACTGGTCTTAAGCGTCGCCCCCACCGGCACCACCGCCTCGCCAAAGGCATCCGCCGCCAACGTTGGATTGACGTAGTTGGTCACCTGAAGATACTCCGGCAGACCACCACCGCCAGCGCTCAAGGTCGCATTATCCCATTGCAGCTCCAGCAATACACCCGGCGGGAATCCAGACAACCGGTACTGGCCACGGACAGCACCACCCATCGGGATAATTTCACCGGTATTGCTCACCGCACCTGCAGAGGAGATCGTTAGAGTAGAGACAACGCCATTTGTCTTAACCGCTAACAGACCAAAATTTAACGGCACATTCGCCGTCACGGCCGGTGCTGCAGAGATGCTGGCAGAAACAGACAGCAGCAGCAACGCCGTCACTTTGCACAACCAACTCGACATCCACCCATTAATCACACCCTGCTCCTCTGTATTTTTATTTAACATCCGTATCATCAGGCAATACTGCTTATAACAAACAAAACAGGGGCCTCAAAGGCCCCTGTGCATCGCTTTCAAACCACTTCTATTATCTATTAATAATTGGCGGTCACAGTGAAACTTCCTGCATAAGTGGTTGGCTGATAAGCGGTATTACCACTAGAAATATCGGTAAGGATGGTCGCGCCGATTTTAAAATTCAACGCAGTGGAACCAAAAGCAGGGGTAATCTGACAGGCATATAGCGCATCAACAACGTTAGTGCACAGGGTATTTGCTGTGCCTCCGGTAACAGCCCCTACCGTAAACTGGGCCAACTGGAACTTGGCCACAGATGGATCAGCCGCCGAAACCAATACCAGATTAGTACCCGTGAGCGCACCGATAGTTGTACCAAAGGTAGCGGCGCCTAACGCCACGGTACTCACCTCTGCACCCGGTAGTGTCAGCGTGACAGGGGTGGTCGAGCTAACCGCAATAGTAGCCGATGCAGGCACATGCCCACCCAGGGCGATCAATGGTTTATCAGCTGCGCTGCCCGGAACATGGGCCCCAACCGTACCGGCTGGACTCAAAACCAGTGCCCCATAAGTCTCACCCGCAACCCCTGATGCTGTGTTGGCATACAAGGTACCCAGATTCATGCCGACAATATTAGTAATGGCAACGGTCGTCTGCACAGTGGCAGTGACCGGAAATGATTCTGCCGACACCGCCCCACTCATGGCCATGCTCAACATGGCCACTGAAGCTGCGATAGATGTCTTGCGGAAAGAGAAATTCATGCTCATGGTGTTGCTCCATCATTCATTTTTAATTGTTGTATGTAACGGATATTTATTATTTATAAATTCACCGTTTCCGAGAATGATATCGCCTCACTGTTCTGAACCTTTAACGAATTGTAAAAAATGTTATGACCACCTCACAACTGTTTTAAGCCGCTTCCGCCCCCCAATAAAGATAAAACCACTAATAGTTAACGTATCTGGAAGACCTTCTCATCCCAGAGTATGCCGGCGTACTCATCCACACCTTCGTAGGCCACACGCACCCACGCCCCCGCCGGGATACTACTGTCACGCAAGTTCACGACTAACCGGCGCTTACCAACTTCCGCAAAAATACTGATGTTATCAGCCGTCCCGATACGCTCTACAGCAGCCCCGGCATTACGCTGCATATCAACACTCACCCGGCCAACGCAACCCGCCAGACCACTGCTCTCCATCAGCACCGCAAGCTGAAGCGGCTGCCCTGGCTCTGTTGCTGGCACAACATCGACACTCGCGATCTTTACCTGTGGAGTCTCAGCCACCTGATGTCTCACCACCACTGGAATCGCCACGGACATCTGCATACTCACCATCAGGGTCATGCCTTTGTTATCACCTTCACCCATAATCTTCTGAACACTCATGGGTTCCGAAAGCTCCTCGACGACACGGAATATCATATGTGAGCGATACTCCCCTGGCTTCATCTCCTTTCCTGGCTTAAATTCAACACGGACACTCTGGTTAGAATTGGGCAGCACCGTGATTTGGCGCGGTGAGAGGCGCAGGTAAGGACTGGCAGACGCATGTTTCTGCTCTTCTCCCTCTTTGTATTCACTGTAAACACCATCCTCTGACATGCGCTGCTCAAGCCACTCCAAACGATAGGTGCGTGGACCAGAACTAGGGTTACGTAGAATGACGGTGGCCGACCGTTTGTCATCATCCAGATAAACACGTTGCGGGCTGACCAATACATCTGCCCGTAGCGGCAATGCCAGCAGCATTGCCAGAATAAATGCCACCACAACCGCCACCGAGCCACACTTACGATACCAACCGTGCGCCACCGAACTAAAATGCATGAGGCCTCCTCATCTTATTTACCATATGAATAGATTCAAATTTCACAGGACTAATACCACCCCGTTACCAGGCCCGGACACGCAGACCCGCGCTATATTTAGGTGCTCCGCCTTCGCCCTTATAAACGGCTACTGCGGATTCCGGAAAAACCTTTATGACCTCAACCGCCCCCAGGCGGCTCTCAATTTGGCCACTCAGACGAAACAGTTGCAAAGTATCACCTGGGCGAATCAGTGCGGCACCACTGGTGCTGATATATAAACTATCACCCACTACCTTAGTGACTCGGGCCATCAAGGGCAGACAGGCAAGCTTTTTCAAACCCTGCTCAACCTCGGCATTCAAGACAGAATTTAATGCTTCACCCAGCGGCGTCGTGATAAACGCCCCACGCAATAACGGGCTGCGTGCCAAATTGATCACCTCGGATTCACTGCCCTCGGCCTGTGTGGCATAAAAGATAGAGGCTATCTGGGAGCCATACAGGCCATCAAATATCAGTAATTCAGCATCGATCTGGCGCTGCATCCGTCGCGATGGAATGGTGTACCTGCCAACACCAAACTGCTCACGACTGGTATGCAGATTGTGAAACCGCACCGCCACCACAAACTGCACATCCAACCGGTTGGCCAGCGCAACAATCCACTCTTGCTGGAGCGGACCGCTGTGAAGATGCTGGTCACTGGCATTCACCACCAAGAGCCGCCCACTCTCATTCAGACGCTGCTGTAACAACTCAGACCAACCAACCATTAACCCCGGCAGATCGCCAGCATCTTGTGGCTGCAATAGCTCCGTCGCCAGCACCGCCACCTTTTTACGGTAGGAAAAGGGGGCGCCCTGCCCTGGATCACAAAAATCTACGTCTGCTGGCTTTGCAGGTTCAACCACTTCACTCTGCACCTCAACGACAGCCTGTGGTGCCACCGCCTGACCAGCACAACCGACCAGCAGCAACAGGGCAATAGCCCCGCTGAGAAATTTCGCTGGTAAATTTGTCATGGTCAACATGAAGCGTAGTCCCTGATCCCAAACAATATGTGCATCACCCGGCGGCCAATCACCGCGGGCATAGTTACCTGGAAAGCAAAATGCGCGCCACTCTTGAGATGAAATGGTGGTCAAAGAGAAGACAGAGGAATCAGCAGACCTGCAACAGGCCAATCTGGCAATACTTGAATGTGATGGCCCAGCCAAACCACACAGCGCCGTAGCCATAAAAAAAGCGGCTATACCCGGTGGGCATATCCGCTTTTTTGAACACTGGCCGACCTCTTCAACAAGGTGCTTGTACCCAGCTACAACCGCTTTATATCAGGGCAGCCCCTTACTCCAGGCCTGCTTCAGCCATGGCGACGGCGCGAAAGATAGCCCGCCCCTTGTTCATGGTCTCATCCCATTCGTTCTTAGCCACTGAGTCAGACACCACACCGGCACCGGCCTGGATATGCAGCTTGCCATCTTTGATAACGGCCGTGCGAATGGCGATGGCGGTATCCATGTTGCCGTTCCAACCAATGTAACCCACGGCACCACCGTAGACACCCCGCTTCACCGGTTCCAGTTCGTCAATAATCTCCATGGCACGAATTTTTGGCGCTCCAGAGAGCGTACCCGCCGGAAATGTGGCGCGCAGCACATCCATCGCATTAAGCCCTGGCTTTAACTTGCCGGTAACGTTAGAGACGATGTGCATGACGTGTGAATAGCGCTCAACCGCCATCTTCTCCGTGATTTTGACAGAACCAATCTCGGCAACACGACCCACATCGTTGCGTCCCAGGTCGATGAGCATCAGATGCTCCGCCAGCTCTTTGGGGTCGGCCAGTAACTCCTGCTCCAGCGCCAGATCCTGCTCCGGTGTCGCCCCCCGTGGCCGGGTGCCCGCAATTGGACGCACTGTCACCTCACCATCCTCCAACCGTGTCAATATCTCCGGTGAGGAACCCACCACCTGGAACCCATCCAGATTGAGATAAAACATATAAGGTGATGGATTGAGACTCCGCAGGGCGCGGTAAAGATCCAGTGGCTCCGCTTTATAAGGGATGCTCAGGCGTTGCGACAATACCACCTGCATGCAGTCACCCTCCACGATGTACTGCTTGACCCGATTCACTGCTGACTCAAACGCCCGCTTGCCAAAGCCGGATCTGAAGTCGTTTTCAACCACACGGCGAGATTCACGCTTCTTGGCTGTGGCGGGCAACGCCTGATGGCGTAGCTGCCCCACAATCCCATCGAGACGTTTTTGCCCCTGCTCGTATGCCCCCTCCAGGGCAGGATCGACATGCACAACCACGTACAATCGGCCACGCAGATTATCAAAGACCACCACCTCATCCGAGACCAACAGCAGGATATCCGGCACATCAAGGGGGTCTTCATTCACCTTATCCTTCAAACGCGGCTCGATATAACGGACAGTATCGTAACCAAAGTAACCCACCAGGCCGCCCGTAAAGCGTGGCAAACCTGGAACGGCGGGGACTTTGAACTGGGCGCGAAAGGCTTCAATGGCGGCCAGCGGATCATCCACCGTGGTTGTGCCCAACACTTTGCCTTCGTGCTCAACACTCATCTCATAGCCACGCACCTTAAGCACCGTGCGGCACGGCAGGCCGATGATTGAATAACGGCCCCACTTTTCACCGCCCTCAACAGACTCAAAGAGATAAGAGTAGGGTTCACTGGCCAGTTTCAGGTAAATGCTCAGAGGAGTATCCAGATCCGCCATCACTTCACGCATCAGCGGTATGCGGTTATAACCCTCCGCAGCCAGGGCATCGAACTGTTCATGAGTCATGATCATCACCTTTCAATTACATTTATCCATAAATCCAAACGCCATACGCGGTGCATCACCATCGTCTGCCAGAGTGGTTCATGACAATATGTATTTGTTGGGTAACTGTTATCCCGTTATTCATGCAATTTTCTCAAACAGCCCTTTCAGATCGGCCAGTGACTCAACCAGATCATCCGGCTTGGCCTCACGGATATCCTGGCCATGATTATAACCATAAGGCACACAAACCACCTGGAACCCCGCATTACGGGCCGCCTGCACATCATGCATGGAGTCGCCGACCATCAGGCAATCAGCCGCAGCCACACCGAGCTGTTCAGCCGCGTAGAGTAACGGCATCGGATCCGGCTTCTTCTTGGCAGTGGTATCACCACTCACCACCAGATCAAACCGGTCATAAATGGCCATATCCTTCAACAACGGCACTGTAAACGCCGCCGCCTTGTTGGTAACACAACCGATCTTGATGCCACTAGCCTTAAGATACTCAAGCCCCTCAACCACACCCTCATACAGACAGCTGCGGCCACTGGTATTGTTGGCGTAGAGTTCCATATAGATCGGTAACGCCTTTTCAAACTCGGCAGGGTCGGGGTCAACCCATAGCTCATTGGTAAGCGCCCGCATCACCAGACGCTCAACACCATTGCCAACCCACATACGCACCTTGGCCTCACCCCATGCCGGACGACCTAACGCCTTCATCATCTCATCAGTGCAATAGGCCAGATCAGGCACGCTGTCGACCATGGTGCCATCAAGGTCGATCAAGACCAGCTTTGGTACTTTATTCAAGCTCATCAGCCGTTATTTCGCTTTGGCAAGTTCGGCACGCATCGCAGCAACCACTGTATCGTAGCTGTTAGCATCGCTGCTATTGCGCGCGCCAAAAATAGCTGACCCAGCCACAAAGGTATCTGCACCTGCTTCAGCAATCGCACGAATGTTATCCACCTTAACGCCACCATCAATCTCAAGGCGGATATCACGACCAGAGGCATCGATGATCTTGCGTGCTTCGCGCAGTTTATCGAGCGTGGCAGGGATAAAGCTCTGGCCACCAAAACCGGGGTTAACCGACATCAATAGCACCATATCGACCTTATCAATCACATATTTCAGTACATCCAGTGAGGTGGCCGGGTTGAAAACCAGACCCGCTTTACACCCCTCGCCTTTAATCAACTGCAGGGTGCGATCGATATGCTCAGAGGCTTCAGGGTGGAAGGTAATGTAGGTGGCACCCGCCTTGGCAAAGTCAGGAATGATCCGATCAACCGGCTTTACCATTAGATGCACATCGATCGGTGCCGTTACGCCATGTTTGCGTAACGCTTCACAAACCAGAGGGCCAATCGTCAGATTAGGCACATAGTGGTTATCCATAACATCAAAATGCACGATATCCGTGCCAGCATTTAATACATTCACCACTTCCTCACCCAAACGGGCGAAATCGGCGGACAAAATCGAAGGGGCGATTTTGAAATCTAACATGGTAAACCTCTACATTGTTTTAGATTAATCAATGACTTCTGCGAATCTCAGGTAAAGCACGCAGAGCAAACAGCCGCTAACTCTACCCGAATAGAGCAAAACTTTCACTCTCAGCGACTCAACAATTGCCCCTACAATTCGGACCCATCGTAAACGATGTTCATAATAAATATAAAAAACAATATGTTACATACCTTTTTCCATTTGGCTTGGGGGCTATTACTCATTACCCCAACACTGCTAACCGCTGAAGGCCTCTCCCCCATACAGGCACAAAACGAACTTAACGTGGCTGAAACACTGGCAAGCAGACTCAACCCCGGTGAGGCACTCTGGCTGGATACTGAACAAGATAAATTTTTGGCTGTATATACGCCCAATCTAAACGGCCATCCCAAGGGCGGGACGGTGATCCTTCATGATGCCAACGGCCACCCAGACTGGCCCAATGTCATCAGACCACTGCGCAAATCGTTACCACTTTACGGCTGGGCCACCCTCTCAGTCCAGCTGCCTCAACTCAACAACATTGATGGCTACATCCCCTATCAACAACTCATCAACAGCAGAATCCAAAAAGCCGCCGAGCACCTGCAATCAACCGGCATCAACAATATCGTGATCATCGGTCACGGCAGTGGTGGCATGGCCGCAGCGGCCTATCTTGCCAGTGACAACAGCCACCCAGAGATCCGCGGGTTTGTCGGTATTGGCCTGAGTGTCATGCCATCAGAACACAATGAAAACTACCTGCCACTACACCTTGAAAAGATAAAACTGCCCATCCTTGACATCTATGGCAGTCGCGACCTCAGCAGCGTTATCAATACTGCCGGGCAACGCTCTCAAGCAGCCAAACAGTCCAGCCTTAACGCTGTCAACAACAACGAACAAGAACCCTACAAAAAAGCAGGACTATCGATGACCACCAACAACGTGCAAGGGTACATCGCATACCGACAGGTCATCATCGACGGCGCCAATCACAACTTCGAAAGGGAAGCCGACACACTCAGCAAACGCGTGTTAGGCTGGCTCGACCGCCATACCAGCAGCAAAACCATCCTACCACCGAGGTAATAATGTCCATCGCAATCACACTTCACCTACTCGCCGCCATCATCTGGATCGGCGGAATGTTTTTCGCCTACATGGTGCTTCGCCCATGCGCCGCACAACTACTGCCACCACCACAACGAATCACACTCTGGCACGGCTGTTTCAAACAGTTCTTTCCATGGGTATGGGGCAGCATAATAGTGCTCGCGGGAACAGGTTACGGAATGGCACTTATGCTTTTTGGTGGGATTAGTGGCAGTGGTTGGCACATAAAGGTTATGGGGTTCAACGGCTTATTAATGATCACCCTTTTTGTCTATCTATACCTACATCCTTACGCCCAATTTAAACGTCTGGTGGATAAAGAAGACTACCCAGAAGCCGGACAGGCATTAGCCACCATCAGAGCCGTTATCGGAACCAACCTGATCATCGGCCTATTAACCACTATCACCGCAGCAATGGGCCGAACCAGCTAACACTAATGGACCAAAATTTTGACAAAAAAAAGCGGGGCACGCCCCGCTTTTTACACTCTATAGAAAAGCTTAGTTTCAGCTACGGATTAAACCATAACGGGTCAAGCTCCACTTCACGGCCACCCAAGAGACCGCTACAACGGCAATAGTCACACCAATATCCCACAATGAACTCATCGGTGTATGGTAGTACTGAGGATCAGTAGAACCGGAGATCCACGTATAACGTTCCAACCACGAGCCTATCAAGATACTAAAGGCCACCATTACAATAACAACCGGGTTATGGCGGTTAGGTGTAAATGCCAGCGTACAGAACGGAATGACAAACTTAAGCACCAGGAAGAGCCACCACAGACCACTCATATAATCCATCATATTGTCATAACGAATCATCTCCTCAGGCAGACGTCCGTACCACATGATCAGATACTGAGTGAAATAGAGGTAAGTCCAGAGAATAGTCATCGCCAACATAAACTGAGCCATAAAATTGAAGATATAACTCTGAACACCACCCGCTACCAATTTGCCTGAGCGATTCAAGAAGAACAGGAAAATAGTGAAGAAGGCCAAGAACATATGAAAATTACTTTGGAAATGGTACGCGCCATAACTGGCACTATGCCAACCAGGGTTCAACCCTTGAGTCATTTCGAAGTCCCACGCCACCATTGAGCCATAAGCAAAATAGAAAAACGGAATCAGTAGAGCAACATTCCGAAAACGACGCTGCGCCGCATACGAACTATCAATCGCGGCTTGATGTTGAAGCTTAATAAACAGCAGATAGAGGCCTGCAACAACCAAGAAACCTACCACCTCCCTCGCAACCAGGAACGTGTAATTGTGCCAACCAGGCAGATGATGCTCAGCATCATGTGCATGAGTCAGCCACGGAAACGCAGCCTCACCAGACGCCAATATTATCAACAACAATACAAACGCTATTGGAAATAACACCGCCAGCGAACAGGCCAGATAACGAACCTGGAAACGCCATTGACCGTTACACAGATGCAACACAGCTGACAGGGTCACACCACCCAACGCCAGATATAGCACTAATATGAAGTTGGTCATCACAACCGACCAGAAGCCAAAGTTTTCCATGCTACCCCTCGTAATTTATTGGATTTTTACTCATTACTTGGCCACAACAGAACTGGCAGCCGCCGCATGGTCTTTCACTAGACCATTTTTAATGTAATTAACAACGTGCCAGCGTTCTTCAACACTGAGGTCATTAGAGCCACGTTTACCCTGCGGCACACCATATGCCGGCATAACATAGCTACCAAACGTAATAGTTCCCCAGAGCCAACCTTCACTCAAGTTTTCTTGGACATAGCTATCTGTCAGACTAATTGCACCAATCTTGCTACTCACAGGTGAGTCAGCCGCACCTGTCAAACCATGACAAGCCGCACAATATATTACAAACAACCCTTGCCCTTTTTTAAGCGACTCAGGCGACACAGCTACCGGATTTACCATCTCCTTTGCTTCATCTCTACTAGCAACCTTGGTTGGAATCCCTGTAGTTGGTATAGAGCGCTCAGGAAAGGGGATCATCGTCCCCTCTTGAGGCTTAATGCTCGGCTGGTTCATCATATCGGTTGACCATGGCCAAGCCAGCGCCGCAGTTGGCACCATCAGTGCGCCCGCAATTACACTCTTAAACCTCATTGCGACACCTCTTCACGAATTTCCAGAACCTTATGCTTGCCAAAGAGCTCCTTAATCGGATTAACGTTTTTCTCGTCCAACTCCAGCAATATTCCAATCTGATCAAGACTAACCTTTTCAGAGTAGAGAGGATGGCGTCTTGTAAATAATCGGGCGCTGATAAGAAACCCTATTACGGTAGACAGAACTCCAAATAGTATCAACAGTTCGTACGTTAGCACTATATTGGATGGCAACGGTATGACTGCCTTCCCACCTTGAGGCTGCACCAGAAAAGTCGCCTGGGCCGAAGCAAGAAACAGAAAACCAAAACACATCCCAAAAATCGCACCAAACAAGGTGAACTTCGGTATTGGCGAGCCTCTGTCTCCTAAAACCTCTTCAATCTCAGGATGCTCTATTGGAGACTTCAAGGTCACATCATCAACCGACACCCCTGGAACCGCATGGTTACGGATCTCAGCGATAGTGGCAAACGCCTCCTCAAAGTTGCTAAACAAACCCATGACGTAATAGCGCTTCATGATCAAACTCCCTTTGTACTTGGCGTACTGCCTGGCTGAGGGTCTTCAGCACGACGATGCAGAGAGACCGCCAAGTCTGGACGATGTGCTGTACGGCGATGAAACACCATCTCTTTAACTTCATACATAGAGACCGATGGAAAGACCTTAACAAACACCAGGAACAACAGTCCAAACCAACCAAAACTACCAAATACAATCGCCCACTGCACCATACTTGGCCAGACAATTGACCATGCAAACGGCTCATAGTTTTGTGATAACGTCGGTCCAACAATCATCCAACGCTCGAGCCACATACCTAGATTAAGAAACAGCGACACCACAAACATAGTAGGCAAATGCCGACGTAATTTCTCAACAGCTAGGGTAAACGGCATCACCGAACCCAAAAAGAGCATCATCCAAAAGTACGGTGCATATGGACCGGTAAACTTCCAGTAGAGCAACTCTTTTGCAACCATGTCATGGCCGTACCAAGTAGCCGCGAACTCAATCAGGTTCAGGTAAGTCCAGACCATCGCAATGGCAAACGTCAACTTACAGGTCTTTTCCAAGATTGGAATGGTCATGTACTCTTCAAAGCGGAAGAAATACCGCAAGATGATAAACAGAGTAATGATGGCCGCACAACCTGAATACAACGCCCCTGCAACAAAGTACGGCGGGAAGGTTGTTACATGCCAACCAGGCATTATCGACATGGCAAAGTCAGCTGATACAATGGAGTGCACCGATACCGCCAGCGGAATCAGGAAACAGGCCATCAACAGGTAGATACGGCGGAAGTTACGCCATTGCCGATCATCACCTTGCCACCCCAAAGAGAGCACGGTATAGAGCTTTTGACGCCAGCCGCGTGCATTATCACGACATATCGCCAAATCAGGAATCATTCCGATAAACAGGAACATTGCCGAGGAAGTAAGATACGTTGTGATCGCAAACGCATCCCAAGAGAGAGGCGAGCGAAAGTTAGGCCAAATACCACGATCACTGACATACGGTAGTACCCAGTACATATTCCAGACACGGCCCAAGTGGATGATCGGAAAAAGACCCGCGGTCATCAAGGAGAAGGTTGTCATCGCTTCAGCAAAACGATAAATAGGTTTGCGCCAATCAGCGTGAATAATGTGCAGAATAGCCGACAAAAGGGTACCGGAATGGCTCATACCAATCCAGAATACAAACGTTGCTATGTACAACCCCCACATCTGAGACCACGTCAGGTTGGCAGGCCCCAAACCTGTCTGATACTGGTAAATTTCAGCAACCACTGCACAACTTACCATTGCCAGACAGCACACAACCGCTATCCAGTACCCCATTCGCGGATTTTCCATGCTTCGCAGCACATCCGCATTAATTTTTGCCCAAGCTATATTTTCATCAATATCTTTTGTTTGCATAGGTCACACCACTTTATATTTGTATGGCCATTACGGACGGATTAGGCTTCACGCACTCGATCCAAGTACAACACCTTAGGATCTGTGTTCAACCCCTCCAGCACCCGATAACCGCGCAGCTCTTTGTTTTCTTTGCTCTGCTTCGCCTTCCCCAGCACTACCTGTTGTGACTCCCAGACCTTGCTAACCTTAGAGGTTTTATCCAAGAGATCCCCAAAGATAATCGCCTGAGTCGGACATGTCTGAGCACACGCTGTAATCACATCGCCATCTTTCACCACACGCTCCTCACGCTGAGCCGTGTCCTTAGCTGTACGAATACGCTGCACACAGAAAGTACACTTCTCCATCACCCCCTTATCACGAACACTCAGGTCCGGATTCAACTGCATATGCAGAGGAGCGGGCCATGACTCTTCGTAATAAGAGTAAAAATTGAAATAACGGAGACGATATGGGCAGTTGTTTGAACAGTAGCGCGATCCGATACAGCGGTTATACACCTGCGCATTCAAACCATCCGGTGTATGGTAGGTAGCCGCGACTGGGCAGACAGGCTCACAAGTTGCTGAATTACACTGCTGGCACATCATTGGCAAAACACTGCCTCCACGCACCTGAAACTCATTGTCATCCCCACCCAAATCGGGCTCGTCCCAGTAGCGCTCCATCCGCAACCAGTGCATGCCCTGGTGTTTCATCATGCGATCTTTACCAACTGTGGCCAGATTATTTTCTGCATAACAGGCAACAGAACACGCATTACAACCAGTGCATTTATTCAGATCGATGGCCATACCCCACATATGTTCATATGTGTGATGGCCGCCCTCTTCCGCACCTTTGCGATAATTCGACCAATTCTCAAGAACATTCTTAAGCGACATCAGAGCCTCCTTCTGTCCTTCTGAAAACATCGGCAGCTACGGTAGCAACAAGCTTGCGTCCCATCTGATATTCACTACCACCAAGACGTGCAAGCTTTGCATGTTTACCCGTCTTGCTAATACGAACCTGGGTTGCATACGCTGCAATCTCGCCACTCTTCTCTTCAATCGCCGGACTAAGCATCTTCAACACATTCACGCCCACACCTTTGGCGTAACGACCGTATGCTTCGTGCCCCTGTCCCATTGGGATAGCGACAACGTCCGGATGAACACCTTTAAAGATATAAACCTGCACTTCAACCGCGCCTTGGGCCGATTCAACACGAATAAAATCACCCTCTTTCACACCCAGCTTATCAGCTGTTTTGGGGTGAAGCTCCGCCCAGGAATCCCAGAAAACCTTACTGACTTGGTCGGGAGCCTCCTGCAACCACGGTAAGTTAGCGTTACGTCCATCCCACATGTTTTGATGAATAGAAGGAACCAGATGCATTGGATAGTCTGTCGCCGGTTTCTGGCTAACCTGAGTTATATCACCCACAACAGCCGTCAACGCCGAGCCACTCGCCGAGGCCTTAATAAAGCCCCGCTGCAAGGTGTCCGCCCAAAAAACATCGTCACTCTTTCCATCTTTTAATGAGGCTGGCAGCGACTTTAAAACACCACGCAGATATGCGTAATAATCATCAAAGTCAGCATACCCTTCAACTCCGCGATGCTTCAACATTCCCAACAGAAGATCACCAAAAGCTCGTGTTTCAGGGTATAGCTGCTTCATCACAGGCTGAGACATGCTAATCGCCCCACCCTTTGGTTGATAAGGGGCCACGTGAGTAGCCCACTCCTCATAGGATGAAGACAGCGGCAACACCACATCCGCCACCATTGTGGTTTCGTCCATAAACATGGAGAACACTACTTTGAACGGAACTTTAGACAATTTCTCGCTTAACGCCAAATGGTTCGGGGCACTATAAACAGGATTTGCACCTTGGAAAAAAACAACATCATATTGCCCATCACCGACGGCCTTTGTGAAGTCAAGCAATGCCCGACTACTACCCGTGCGGGCACGTAACTCATCGAACATTACCGAGTTGGATGCCTCAATCGTTTTCCCAATGTTGCCCAACAATACATTAAGCATCATGATTGCCATTGCATTTTGATAGCCATTAACATGGCCATGCGCTGATGCCCCCGAAAGGACAACGCTTGGCGAGCGCTCCTTTAGATAAGCAGCAATACGAGAGACTGTCTCACCCGCTACGCCTGTAATCTCCGTTACTTTTTCAGCACTATACTGTGCAATCACATCACGCTGGGCAACACTCAAAGATGCACCATCCAGCTGATGCTTGGTGAGTAATACGTTTGCTATACCAAGAGCCAAGACACCTTCCGTACCAGGACGCGCAGCAACCCACAGATCTGCGTTCATACCTGTCATTGACATCTTTGGTTCAACTTGTATCAAGACACCACGATCGCCACTGCGGAATTCGGCGTACTCTTGAGAGAAGTGTACTGGTGATAACCAAGTTCCCAGAAAATCGGCACCAAACGATAAGACCGTTTTAGCTTTTGCAATGTGGTAACTTGGCATTGCATCCCCTAACACCTCTTTGTTCACCGCCTCACCCACAGCATTATTAATGGCCTCGTAGGTAAAGTGATCACCACCCCACGCTGTTTTAAGCTCAGCAAGCAACACAGATTGATGGCCACTCACGGTACCCGTGAACCAAGCACTTCGACCCGGAGCAACATTGGATGCTTTTTCCTGCATCAACTTCCAGACTTCATCCCAGCTAACGGGAACAAGATCACCTCCCTGGCGCACCATAGGCTGGGTAATGCGGTCAGGGTTATAGTGTGTTTGTACACTCGCCTGCCCCATCTGACACAGACCCACACCATTTATTGGTGAGTCTGGGTTCCCTTCCACTTTAAGCAGGCGTCCTTCACGTACACGCCCATGTACACCGCACGCAGATGGACACTGTTGACAGGTTGAGGCATACCACACCCCAATTCCAGGAATCACATACTCTTCAGGCGCAAGGTAGGAGACAACGGTCTCCTTTCCTTCCTCTAGAGTAACGGTAGTTGGCATGTCGCAACCACTTAGAGCTGCCGCACTTACACCACCCAGACCCATGTACTTCAGGAAGTCCCTGCGGTTGATATCGTTACCACTCATAACAATTCATCCGTTCTTTAGTTAATCGTGCTGGCCAGACCCGAAGATCCTAGACCCACCCAGTTACTTATGACACTTCCAGCAATCGGAAGGGCCGCCATTAGCCTCGTGACAACGCACGCAGAACCCCATGTTCAATGGTTTGACTTTTTGCGCCACTGTCATTTTCTTTACATCTCCATGACAGAAGGCACACACTTCAGAAACATTTTCAACCTTCATGCCTTCGTTTTTAAAGACAAACCGCTGCAAATGTTTTTCATGCGTAAAATGAACATAATCAGGGACGTCATGAACCTTATTCCACTGTGGTGGTTCATTTTTCTCCCAATACTCAGTCAACTGTTTGATACGGGGCTTATCTGTTGCTATTACCGAATGACACCCCATACATTTACTGGTAGGCGGTATCCCGGCAACCTTGCTACGCCGTGCATATGTGTGACAATACATGCAGTTAATGCCATTTACATCCGCATGAATATCGTGCGGAAACTCAATGGGCTGCGGCACATGCTTGCCATTATGAGTGCCTACAGGAGGCACCGCATTAGGCACTTCAGCAGACGCGCTGGCCACAAAGAACAGCCCGCTCAGCCCTAACAACGCGGCGCTCAATGAAACCAAGCCGCGACCGAGGCGTGATCGCTTCATACCAGACCCACCCTGCTTAGAGTTAACGTTATCACTCACAAACATCTCAATCCTCGATCTGTTTAATAGATCCCAAAAGGTATCATTGTAAATATTAAGAACCATACCCCAGAGCTGAAAATCAGAATGCGCCAACATAGAGAGCACACGCCATTCATGCTTTGATTTACTGGTACAGATGAACCCCAAATTTAATGAACCGGATACACTAAGACCAAACCACAACAGCCCTGCATCCCGCCCTAATACTGCCACCCTGTTTTAATACGGGTTTTTTGTTTTTCCAAAGGGTTTTCCCCTTTTCCTGCTACTCGACCTAGCTTTTCTATTTATTAGCCCCAACCATTAATCGGGTTTAACTGGTCGTTATTGTTAAGCAATTCCGCATCCTAGACCAGTTTCAAGTCGAATGTCAACGCTCAATACTCAACAAATAAAAGATATCAGAACATTCAATTAATTTTGCTGCTGCGACGCTGGATATTCCTGCCTTCTTTTTTCTAAACAGGGTTATCCACATCGATAAATATATGCTCCAAACCAAATTGGTGCGCCAACTGCTCCCCCAGGGCCTGAACGCCATAACGCTCCGTTGCATGGTGCCCCGCAGCAAAGTAATGGATCCCGCTCTCACGCGCAAAGTGAGTGGTATGCTCCGACACCTCTCCACTTATAAACGCCTGCACCCCCAGCCGACTTGCCGCTTCAATGTACCCTTGTGCAGCGCCAGTACACCACCCCACGCGGACGATCTCATCACTGCCTGCACCAATATGTAGCGGATCACGGCCAAGGGCACGGCACAAATGCGCTTTAAAACCCTGCGCAGATAACGGCTTCAACAATCTGCCGTACATTGCCAGGCCATCCTCCTCATCACGCCCAAATCGTCCCTCCACCACCAAGCCCAATATCCGCGCCAACTCTGCATTATTGCCCAAGGTCGCATGTGCATCCAAGGGTAGGTGATATGCAATTAAACTGATGTTATTTTCTATCAACGCGCCCAAACGCCGCCGTTTCAATCCAGTCACAACGGGATCCTCACCTTTCCAGAAAAACCCGTGGTGCACCAAAATTGCGTCTGCATTTACGTTAATCGCTGCATCAATTAAGGCCTGACAAGCTGTTACCCCCGTTACCAGCCTTGTAATATCAGCACGCCCTTCCACTTGCAAACCATTGGGGGCGTAATCATGAAACTTTGCCACTGACAACAGCTCATCACAATAGCTAACCAGCTTATCCAATCGCACCATGCAGACATCCTATAGTTACGTTAATATCAGTATCTTAATAAAACTCATCACAGAGAGTACCGAAACAATGCGTTTACGCAAACTTTTCTCTTTTGCTGCTGAAGCAATCACTGCTGGCCTTGCCTTTGCTTTTGTACTGATTTTGCTATTCCGACCCGATTTTTTTGACGGACGTCCTGTAGTAGCCTTTCTGGAAGCGGACACCCCCGCCCCCGTCAGCAACGAAAGCTCTGCCACAAGCTATGCTCCTGCCGTCGAAAAGGCCGCGCCAGCAGTGGTAAACATCTACACACGAAAAGTAGTTCAGGACCAGAGGCCACCATTCGCCATTGATGACCCTCTTCTACGACGCTTCTTTGGTGATCAAATCCCGCAGCAACCACAGCACCAGGAGAATAGCCTTGGATCTGGCGTTATCGTCAACGCACAGGGGTACATCCTGACCAATAATCATGTTATCCAGGGGGCCGATGAAATTGAAGTGGCGCTGCATGATGGGCGCAGCGCCGCCGCCACTGTTGTTGGAACAGATCCTGAGAGCGATCTTGCCGTACTCAAAATCGAGCTGGCAGAGATCCCCAGCATTATCTTTGGCCAATCAGAAAAGCTTCAAGTGGGCGATGTGGTTCTGGCCATTGGCAATCCGTTTGGCGTAGGCCAAACAGTCACCAGCGGCATTGTGAGTGCCACCGGTCGTTCGCGACTGGGACTCAGCACCTTCGAAAACTTCATTCAGACAGATGCTGCCATTAATCCCGGCAATTCCGGCGGCGCGCTGGTCAACGCATACGGCCAGCTGGTCGGCATTAACACCGCTATTTTTTCGCGCACAGGCGGTTCACAGGGGATCGGCTTTGCAATCCCTGTCAGCCTCGCCAAGGGCGTTATGAAAGAGATTATCGAATATGGTCGTGCCCTGCGTGGCTGGTTAGGCGTTGAAGTGCAAGATCTCAATCCGGCGCTGGCAGAATCCTTTGGCATCGCCAACGTTAGCGGGGCCTTGGTCGCGGGCGTACAGGTTGGCGGTCCGGGTGATAACTCTGGATTACGTCCCGGTGATGTAATTACGGAGGTGAATGGCAACGCCATTAATGGAAACCGCGCCCTGATGAATATTGTTACCAGCAATGCGCCGGGCACGAAACTTCAGCTAAAGGTTTTACGCGAAGGGCGCACAAACAACATTGAAACCGTCATTGGCGAACGCCCACAACCACAAACCGAGCAGTAATCAAGCTACTACTGCTCTGTCTGATCCGACGCCATCGCCTCCTCAGCCTCACGTGCCTGTTGTTGCCTGACCACAAAACGCGACAGCAACAGGCCAACCTCAAACAGAACGCAGATAGGCAGCGCTAGAAAGGTTTGCGAAAAGACATCTGGCGGCGTCAATATCATCGCCACCAGAAAGGCACCTACGATAATATACCGACGCTTTTGCGCCAATACTTCCGGCGTCACAACACCCACCCACACCAATACAATCGTGACGATGGGAACCTGGAACGCCACCCCAAACGCAAAAAACATCGACAACACAAAATCGAGATAACTGCTGATATCAGTCATCACCGCCACACCCTGTGGTGCGATTTTGACAAAGAACCCAAAGACCATCGGGAAGAAGATAAAGTAGGCAAACAATACACCGCTGTAAAACAGCAGCACACTGCCAAACAACAGAGGGAAAATCATGCGCCGCTCATGCTTATAGAGTCCCGGCGCTATAAACCCCCAAAAGTGGTACAAAATGATCGGCATTCCCAAAAATGCAGCCAGTACCATGGCAAACCTGAGTGGCGCAAGAAATGGTGACGTCACCGATGTGGCAATCATGTTAGTACCTGCCGGCATGTTAGCCATTAACGGCTCAGCCAGCAGGTTGTAGAGGTCATTGGAATAGAATGCCAGTGGCAGAAAAATGATCAGCACTGATATAAGCATCTTGATCAGCCGATTACGCAGCTCGACCAGATGCCCCACCAGCCCCTGCTCATGCTGCGGGGTCTTGTTGGCTCGGCTATTCAACCTTTGGCTGATCAACGAACGGCTTTTCCGGCCTTTGATCGGGGTACGCTCCTGTGGTGATTCCATCCGCCTGCTCAACCTTGCTCACATCAGCCAAAGCGCTCTGTTCCAGCGTCTGGGCAACATTATTTTTTAAAACCCGATGAAGCTCTGCGATCTCGGACTCTTTCTCCATTAATCGCTTCAGCTCGTTAGCCTTATCAATCTCATAATTGAGATCTGACTTCATGGCATTCAGAAAGCCTTTCGCCTTGCCAATGCCACGTCCTACACTCTGGACCAGCCCCGGCAGATCCTTGGGCCCCACCACCAGCAGGGCCACAATACCAACCAGCACCAACTCCCAGAAGCCGATATCAAACATGGCTGCTCCGTAAAATCGCTAAATTTTCTGTTCGCTCTTACTGCTAGTTGATTCGCTGTCAATCACACGGGCACCATCTTTATCCTCGTGTAACTGTCCCTTAGGCTGCTCCGTCGCGCTTCTTTCAGCGCTGGCCTCGGTCTCACCATCACGAACCGAACTGCGAAACCCCTTGATTGCACTCCCCAGGTCGCCGCCAAGACTGCGTAACTTTTTGCCGCCAAACAGCAGTAATACAATTACCAATACAATCAGCAACTGCCAAACACTTATTCCGCCCATGCCCATAATCGCTCTCCAAATTAACCCTGTTTACTTAATATCGCTCCGCGCCGCTTTCTCTTCCAGCCCCGAAAGACCAAAACGGCGCGCCAATTCATCCAGCACATCATCAGGCCCGAGCCCCTGATGGGCCAACAGAACTAATGTGTGAAACCAGAGGTCTGCCACCTCGTAAACTAACTGTGTTTTATCGTCGCCTTTGGCGGCAATCACCGTCTCCGTCGCCTCTTCACCCACCTTTTTAAGAATGGAGTCCAACCCTTTGGCATACAGCGATGCAACATACGAGGAGTCTGCAGCAGCACCCTTGCGCGCCTCAAGCACCTCAGCCAGTTGAACCAAAACATCATTCAGGGCCACTACTCTACTCCTTGCCACGGTGGGCGTATATCACGGCAGGATCCTTTACGACACCCTCCGCCTCCTGCCACTGCCCTTGCACAAAACGGCGGTAAAAACAGCTGCGTCGCCCAGTATGGCAGGCAATGCCTCCCAGCTGCTCAATCTCCAGAAGAATGACATCCTCATCACAATCCAGATAGATCTCTTTCACAATCTGCTCATGACCAGACTCTTCCCCTTTGCGCCAGAGCTTTTGTCGGGAACGCGACCAATAGACCGCCTTGCCACTCGCGACTGTCTCAGTCAATGAATCTCGGTTCATCCAGGCGAACATCAGCACCTTCCCTGTACCCGTCTCCTGGGCAATCACAGGCACCAAGCCATCACCAGTCCATTTAATCTCATCGAGCCAGGCCACCGCCATTACAGACGCACCTCAATATTATGCTGCGCCATGTACTGCTTGGCCTGTGCCACCGTGTATTCACCAAAGTGGAAGATACTCGCAGCCAGCACTGCGTCGGCCCTGCCCTCAACCACCCCATCTACCAGATGCTGAAGATTCCCCACTCCCCCGGAGGCGATGACCGGCACGGCCACGGCGTCACTCACCGTGCGGACCAGTGCCAGATCAAAACCATCTTTGGTACCGTCACGATCCATGCTGGTCAGCAACAGCTCTCCAGCACCGTAACTGACCATTTTGCAGGCCCACTCTATCGCATCGATACCAGTCGCCTTGCGACCGCCGTGGGTAAAAATCTCCCAACGCCCAGGGGATACCTGCTTGGCATCCATGGCAACAACAATGCATTGGGAACCAAAGGCGTCAGCCGCCTCTTTCACAAACTCAGGGCGAAAAACGGCGGCCGTATTGATCCCCACCTTATCCGCCCCCGCATTTAACATGCGGCGAATATCGGCCTTCTCGCGAATGCCTCCCCCCACAGTCAACGGGATAAAGACCTCTGAGGCGACCTGCTCCACTACGTGGACCATCGTCTCGCGCTCCTGATGCGAGGCGGTGATATCAAGAAAAACCAGCTCATCCGCCCCGGCTTGATTGTAGCGGCGGGCAATCTCAACCGGATCACCTGCATCACGGATTCCAACAAACTGCACCCCTTTAACAACACGTCCGGCATCCACATCAAGACAGGGGATAATTCGTTTGGAGAGTGGCATCAGACGTCGCCCACCAAGGCGTTGGCTTCGGCCAGATCAATGGTCCCTTCATAAAGGGCGCGCCCCAGTATCGCCCCCATAATGCCTTCGCCCTGCACCGCCTTCAGCGCACGCAGATCATCGAGATTGGTCACACCACCCGAGGCGATCACCGGAATACTGATAGCCTGAGCCAACCGGAGTGTTGCCTCTACGTTAACCCCCTGCATCATGCCGTCACGGCTGATGTCAGTATAGATAATCGCCTCCACACCATCGCGCTCAAAGTGCTGCGCCATATCAATCACATCGTGATGTGAAAGTTTGGACCAGCCATCAATCGCCACCTTGCCATCTTTGGCATCCAGGCCAACGATAATATGCCCAGGAAAGCTGGTGCAGACATCACCCACAAAATGGGGGGCATTCACCGCCTTGGTGCCGATGATGACAAACTGCACCCCTGCAGCAAGATAGGCCTCGATGGTCTCTTCGTCACGAATCCCCCCCCCTACCTGTATTGGCAGATCAGGAAAGGCCGCCGCAATCTCGCGAATCACGCCGGCATTCACCGGTTTGCCGGCAAAAGCGCCGTCCAGATCCACCAGATGCAGGCGCTTTGCACCCGCCTCAACCCAGCGGCCAGCGACCGCCACGGGGTCATCGGAAAAGACCGTATCATCTTCCATACGGCCCTGACGTAAACGAACGCACTTGCCACCCTTAAGGTCAATTGCGGGTATCAACAACATTGTCGGTTTCCTTGCAGAGTTTTATCGAAATAAATTTAATTACCATCCCACATCAGAAAGTTGCGGTAAAGACGCAGCCCCGCCTCAGCACTCTTCTCTGGATGAAACTGTGTCGCAAACACATTGCCACGGCTCACCGCCGAGCAGAACCGCTGTCCATATTCAGTAGTCGCGGCGCACACACCCGTCGCCAGGCCGTCAGGTAAAAAATAGCTGTGCACAAAATAGAACGCACTATCCTGCTTGATCTCATGCCACAACGGGTGCGTCGGATCAGCCTGGTGAACCTGGTTCCACCCCATGTGCGGCACCTTTAAATGGTCAGACGGCGGAGTACGGATAAACGCATCACCAAAAAAATCGAGCCGACCGGGCAGCAGCCCCATGCAGTCCACCCCGCCATTCTCAGCGCTATGTTCAAGCAGCGCCTGCATACCCACACAGACCGCCAACAGCGGTTTATTCCGGGAGACCTCTTGCACCACCTCCGGCATTCCCAGACGTTGCAACTCAGCCATGCAGTCACGAATGGCACCCACGCCCGGCAAGACCACCCGGTCAGCGGCCAAAATAAGCTGCGGGTCACTGCTCACCACCACACGGGTGTCGATGGCAACATGCTCCAGCGCCTTGGCAACCGAGTGCAGGTTGCCCATACCATAATCAATCACTGCCACTGTTTTCATCAAAAAATTCCGTAACCCAGATCGACCTTAGCCGTAATTAGAGCGCACCCTTGGTCGAAGGGATAACCCCCTGCATACGCGGATCAAGCTCCAGCGCAACACGCAAGGCGCGGCCAAAGGCTTTAAAGATGGTCTCAGCTACATGGTGGGCGTTGCGGCCACGCAACGAATCAATATGGAGCGATACCTGGGCGTGATTCACAAAACCCTGGAAAAATTCGCGCAGCAGATCTACATCAAAATCCCCAATGCGGGCGCGGGGATAGTCAACGTGATACTCCAGCCCAGGACGGCCAGAAAAATCCATCACCACACGTGACAACGCCTCATCCAGCGGCACATAAGCGTGACCATAACGGCGAATCCCTTTTTTATCGGCCAACGCCTGACTCATCGCCTGTCCCAGGGTAATGCCGATATCCTCCACTGTATGGTGGGCATCAATCTGCAGATCACCTTTGGCTTTAACATCGATATCAATCACCCCATGACGGGCAATTTGATCCAACATATGGTCAAGAAAAGGGACGCCCGTCTCAAAACAGCCCGTACCGCTGCCATCAAGATTGATACTGATCTCAATCTGGGTCTCAAGGGTATTACGTTTTACGGTGGCTTTACGCTCAACCATTTAATCTCTCCATCACCAACTTACGATACCCAATACAACTACAGTGCTGAAGTCAGCGCTGAGAGGAAGGCTACATTTTCACTGGGCTTGCCAACCGTTACCCGCAAACAGTCCTGCAACAGTTCGTGTACGCCATTCATGTTTTTGATCAACACCCCCTTCTTCTGCAAGGCAATATGGATACGGTCCGCCTGACCTTTGCCAACCCGGAACAGTACAAAATTGGCATCGCTGGGGAACACTTCTGTCCCCTTCAGACGGCGAATACTTTCAGCCAGCCAGGCGCGATCACGATTGATCTGCCCAATCTGCTCTTCAAACTCATCCTCAAAGCGCAGCACAAACTCCGCCGTCGCCTGGGTTAAGGTGTTGATATTGTAGGGCAGACGCAACTTATCAAACTCGCACAACCAGTTGGTTGGCCCCACCAGATAGCCGAGACGCAGCCCGGCCAGACCCATTTTTGACAATGTCCGCATCACCAGCAGATTACTGAACTCACCGAGACGATTCATAAAACTGCTGCCAGAGAAGGCCGTGTACGCCTCATCCACCACCACCAGACCACGGCTGGCACGCAGGATCTGCTCGATATCCCCATCAGCAAAAAGGTTACCCGTTGGGTTATTTGGGCTGGCAAGATAGATCACTGAGGGCTGGTGTTGCTCAATGGCGGCCAGCATCGCAGGCAGATCAAGGGAAAAATCGGGGTTAAGCGGCACACCCACATAAGGCAGCCCCACATAGGCGGCAATCATACGGTACATGGAGAAGGATGGCTCCGGCACCATCACCTTGCTGTCACGCCCTCGCAAAGAGAGATTGATGATTTGAATCAGCTCATCCGAACCGTTGCCCAGCAACAGATCCATGCCCGCTGGGATACCAAAAGTCTGGCGTAGACGGGCCTTCAGCTCAGTCGACTCCGGATCAGGATAGCGGTTGAGCGTAACGTTCTGCATCTCCTCCAACCACTCGCCACGCAGATATGCCGGCCAGCTGTAGGGGTTCTCCATCGCATCCAGTTTAATAAGACCACGGGAGGGCGGGACATGATACTGCTTCAACGCCTGTACTTCAGGCCGGATCAGATGAATGATCTTCTGGTCTTTTCTATCCACTATAGGTATCACTGGCATGGCGATTTCCCCGATTTTACAATGATTGCTTAGGTAAGGCACTACACCCATAGCATATTAGCATATGCTAACTTTTTATCCGGTACTCCGCCGAACGGGCATGGGCAGTCAAACCTTCACCCCGTGCCAGTACAGATGCCGTCTTACCCAGGAAAGAGGCCCCCTCTGCCGAACACATGATCAGACTGGAGCGCTTCTGGAAATCATAGACACCCAATGGCGATGAAAAGCGCGCTGTGCGTGACGTGGGCAGGACATGGTTGGGGCCAGCACAATAGTCACCCAACGCTTCAGCGGTATAACGACCCATAAAAATAGCCCCTGCATGGCGAATGCCCTCCAGCAGTTCGTCCGGATCTTCGACAGAAAGTTCCAAATGTTCCGGGGCCACGTGGTTGATCACCTTGGCAGCCTCGTCCATATCAGCCACCAAAATCATGCCGCCACGCCCACTGAGTGAGTTACGAATAATATCAGCACGCTCCATGCCCGGCAGCAGGCGGTCAATACTGGCCTGAACCTGATCAAGGAAGGCGGCGCTGGGGGAGACCAGTATCGACTGCGCATCTTCGTCGTGCTCGGCCTGGGAGAAGAGATCCATCGCCACCCAATCCGGATTGGTCTCGCCATCACAGACCACCAGAATTTCTGAAGGTCCGGCAATCATGTCGATGCCTACCGCGCCAAACACCATACCCTTGGCGGTAGCCACGTAGACGTTCCCGGGCCCGACGATCTTGTCGACCCGTGGAACAGTCGCGGTGCCATAGGCCAACGCCGCTACCGCCTGGGCACCACCGATGGCAAAGGCACGATCCACCCCTACCAGCGCTGCGGCAGCCAGCACCAGATCGTTAATCTCACCATCCGGGGTGGGCACAACCATAATAATTTCTGAGACACCGGCCACTTTGGCCGGTACTGCATTCATCAATACAGACGAAGGGTATGCCGCCTTGCCGCCCGGCACGTAGAGCCCCACCCGATCCAGGGCCGTCACCTTCTGCCCCAGCATGGTGCCGTCGGGTTCGGTATAGGACCAGGACTCGGCGCGTTGGTGCTCGTGATAGGCAAAGAGCCGCTGCAGCGAAAACTCCAGCGCCTTGCGCTGCTCCACCGGAATACGCTCAAGTGCCTCTTTCATACGCGCCTGGGATATCTCCAGCTCGGCCATGCTGCCAACGTCCATGCGATCAAAACGGTTGGTATATTCAACCAGCGCCTCATCACCACGATGGCGAACGTTGGCGATGATGTCACGCACAACCGTGGCCACTCGCTCATCAGAGGCGCTATCCCACGCCAGCAGCGCATCAAGCCGAGGCCAGAAATCGTCATCCCCGGCGTTTAACCGTTTGATTGCCAGATCACTCATATCATTACTCCACTCACTCTACAGCCACCTTAACTTCGTTCTGCCACAGCCCTGGCCATGCAGTCGATCAACGGTTTTACTGCCGCATGTTTCATCTTCATAGAGGCTTTGTTCACGATCAAACGTGAACTGATATCGGCGATATGTTGCAACGGTGCCAGGCCGTTTGCACGCAGGGTATTGCCTGTATCCACCAGATCAACGATCCAGTCGGACAGCCCCACCAGCGGTGCCAGCTCCATGGATCCATACAGCTTAATGATCTCCGCCTGTTTGCCCTGGGAGGCAAAATAGCGCCGCGCCGAGTTGACATATTTAGTAGCAATCCGCAGCCGCGATGACTCGGTCGGCACATCCGTCACCCCCGCCACCATCAGTCTACAGCAGGCAATTTTGAGGTCGAGCAGCTCATACAGACCATCGCCCTCGTACTCCATTAATACATCCTTGCCGGCAATGCCAATATCAGCCGCACCATAATCAACGTAGGTGGGGACATCAGAGGCACGGATCAATACCAGCTTCACATCCTCGCGACTGGTATCCAGAATCAGCTTACGGCTGGTCTCCGGATCATCAATCGGTACAATGCCAGCCTCGGCCAACAGCGGTAGTGCATCCTTAAAGATACGCCCTTTGGAAACAGCGATGGTTAAAACCTTGCTCACGTCCTTCACTCCTCAGCCCGGCACACGGCGGATGCGGGCACCCAGCTGCTGCAGTTTCTCTTCGATACACTCATAACCACGATCGATGTGGTAGATACGATCCACCAACGTATCCCCTTTGGCGGCCAGCGCGGCCAATACCAGACAGGCCGAGGCCCGCAGATCGGTGGCCATCACCGGTGCGCCGATCAGCTGCTCTACCCCTGTCACAATCGCAACATTGCCCTCCACCCGGATATTGGCCCCCATCCGCACCAGCTCCTGCACATGCATGTAGCGGTTTTCAAAGATGGTTTCAGTGATCGCCCCGGTGCCGGTGGCAATACTGTTCAGCGCTGCAAATTGCGCCTGCATATCGGTCGGGAAGGCGGGGTAAGGGGCTGTATGGATATCCACAGCACGGGGCCGCCGTCCTTCCATATCCAATTCGATCCAATCCTCACCACAACTGATTTTGCCACCTGCCTCGCGCAGTTTGCTCAACACCGCGTCCAGCAGCTTGGGATTGGTATCCTTCAGCTTGATTTTACCGCCGGTAATGGCTGCGGCAATCAGATAGGTGCCTGTCTCAATACGGTCCGGCATAATGGCGTAATCGGTACCTGACAGGCTCTCCACCCCTTCAATAGTGATGGTATCCGTGCCGTGACCACTGATTTTAGCCCCCATGCTGATGAGACATTCGGCCAGATCCACCACCTCCGGTTCACGGGCTGCGTTCTCCAGCACGGTAGTCCCCTCTGCCAGGGTGGCCGCCATCAACAGATTCTCGGTACCGGTTACGGTCACAATATCCATAAAAAAGTGGGTGCCTTTGAGGCGCTTGGCGCGGGCGCGGATAAAACCACCCTCTACCTCAATATCCGCCCCCATCGCCCGCAGCCCCTGGATATGGAGGTTGACTGGACGGGAACCGATAGCACAACCGCCCGGCAGCGACACATCGGCCTGACCATAACGGGCCAACAGCGGTCCCAGCACCAGAATCGAGGCGCGCATGGTTCGCACCAGCTCATAGGGGGCCACAAACTGATCGATGGTGGTGGGGTCAATCTCGAGATTCAATTTCTCGTCCACCGTCACCGTCACCCCCATCCGCCCCATCAGCTCAATGGTAGTGGTGATGTCATGCAGGTGCGGCACATTACGTATGGTCACCGGGGCGCTTGCCAGCAGCGTCGATGCCAAAATCGGCAGCGCTGCATTTTTAGCACCGGAGATACGTATCTCCCCATTCAGGGAGGTACCACCATTAATAATCAACTTATCCATTCAATAGACCGCTTTTAGGGCGCGTACAACGCCGCTGGAAGGAGAGATAACACCAAAAAAACAGCAGTTTAACCGTTCTTGTTCGCCCATGACTCAGGGGTATAGGTCTTCATCGACAGGGCATGGATCGCCGAGCGCATATTATCGCCCAACGCCCCGTATACCAGACGGTGCTGCTCCAACATGCCTTTGCCAACAAAGGCCGGGGATACCACAATGGCCTCAAAATGTTGGCCATCATCGCCAAAAACCTGCACCTGACTGCCGGGCAGACCGGTCTCAATCATCTGCTTAATCTGCTCTGCTTGCATCATACATAACCTGCTTGATCAATCGTGGGGAGAGCCAACGGCTGTTCCGGAACGGCATAGGATACCGCTTATGACGGGACTTTTTAAGTCTGACGTAGAATTTAGGGGCCATCGCCCCACGTAAAAGAGGCGGAGATCGCCGGCAACAACACACCCCATACGGCGCTATCCGGGATTCTGGCGTGATAAGACCTACTCTGGCGAGACACCCTCTGACACAGAGGGAAAAGCCAATAACTGATCCACCCCCCCTACCCTGGCCAGCCCCAACAGCTGTGCTGGCACATTATGGAAGGTGATAGACCCTTTCTGCTGCCGCGCCAACCGCGTCCACCCCACCAGCAGGGCAAGACCGGCGCTATCGCTACGCTCAACCCCGGCCAGATCGAGGACCACCGCCACACTGCCAGCACAGAGCTGTTGCCCTTGCTGAAACAGCTGTGGCACGGTATCGAAGGTTAGTGCGCCGAAGAGGGCACAACCGCCATCCTCACGCCGCTCCAGCCGGGCTGCACTCACTTGCTGACCTGTTTGTTGCGATCAGCCAGGGTTTTAACCAGCCCGTCCAGCCCACTATCACGAACCTCCTTAGCGAAGCTGGAGCGGTAGTTGGTCACCAGACTCACACCATCGATCACCACGTCAAAGACCTTCCACTGCTCGCCTTCCTGACGCAAGCGGTAATCGATAGGGATCGGAAACCCCCCTGGCTGCGCCACTTCTGAGTGAACGGTGGCCAGTTCAGGACGTGCCTCCGGACGAAATGGTTTAAAGGTAAGCTTTTGATCAGTATATTGATTTAATGAAGTTGCATAGGTACGCACCAACAAGGTCCGGAACTCTTCTACAAAGGCCTTCTTTTGTGCCGGTGTGGCACGCTGCCAGTACTTTGCCAGCACCATCTGCGACATATACTCAAAATCAAAGTGGGGCAGCACGATCTGGTTGACCAGCTCATAGATTCGCCCCGGCTCAGCCTTAATGACCGCCGCCTCCTCCTTGAGCTTGCCAAGCATCAGTTTCGAGGTCTCTTCCACCAGCGCCTGTGGTGCCTGAGCGGCAGCCATCACCGGCCCTGCCATCAGGAGCGTTGCCCCCAGTACCATCACTGCCATCAGCCGTCTCATTTCCTTGCTCCTATTACTGACTCAAGCTGAGCCACATGCATATTGTACTCAAAGGTTGTCTGAATGTAGTCTGAACTGGCCACCACATAGGCCTGGAACGCCGTCATCACCTTATCAGCCTTCTCCAACCCCGCCTCAAAATCGGTATAACTGGCAATCATCCAGCGCCGCGACGAGCGGCTCGCCTCGGCCAGACTCTCTACCGATTCGTGGTACCCCTGCACCTGATAATACTGCTCTGCGACCTGATAGGGGATGCCCATCCGGGCCAGCGCCGACTTTGATATCAAGGCGTTCAACTCCGCCTGGGCGGCAGCAGTTTTACCACGCTGCACCCCCCCTTTCCAATCCCACTTCATGCCTACCACTGGTGTAATACCGGCGTCATTGAATGGATCACTGATAAAGGGGTTTTCAATTCGGTCACGCCCCGGCGCGTAGGAGACAATACCCACCAGACCGGCATACAGGTTAGGGCGATTGCCCGCCTTGTTCGCCTCCAGCAGCGAACGGCGCGCCTTTAAACCCGCCTCCAGCTGCTGCATCTCAGGTCGGTCGCTCAACGCCTGCTGCTTGAGTTCAGCCAGCGACAAGGGTGGCAGCGCCACCGGCTCCAGCCGCTGATCAACCACCTCGATCTCACCGTCCAGCCCCACGCCCGTGACCACCTTCAAACCATCAAGGGCAATTTTTTCCAGCGCCGCCGTCTGCGCCCGGTATTTACCCAGCAGCGCCTGGCCCGCCTGCAGGGCAAACAGGTCGGACTGTTTGGCATCACCACCCTCTTCCAGCCAGCTGCTGACCAGCTCTATGGCGCTCTGAATCCGTTTATCCACATCGGCCAGCAGCAGCCGTGCATCTCGTGCGGCCAGGTAACCGTAGTAGGCCTTTTTAACATCCATCACGGTGGCGTCCCGCTGTAGGCGCACATCACCACCCTTAATGTCGATGTTGGCCTTGGCCGCTGCGGAGTAGTTCTCCAGCTTGCCAAAGGTGTAGAGCGGTTTGATCAACCCCATCTGCACATTAAACCAGCCGGTCAAGCCATCAATATCGTAACGATCATCACGCAGATCACACTTTGCGGCGGTGCAGGCACCCCCCTCAAATATATTGCCTGAGACCTGGGGTGCCAAACCGACAAAGGCGTTGGCATCAACAAACCAGTCACCGTTACCTTCAACCTCCTGCAACAGACCCCGGGCTGCCTCAACCAGATGCTCCCGCTCTTCGATACGGGGGTCGGCATTCAAGGCACGTTCAATCGCCTGATCCAGCGTCAGACTCTCCGCCAGCACCGTCAACGGGGCCAGCAACAACAACGCCGCTAATCGTTTTTTCACTGTCCGCCCTCTGTCTTATCGCTACCTTCTGCGGCAGTTTTAAAGAGGAACTGACCAATCAGCTGCTCCAACACCAGTGCCGACTGGGTCATGATGAGATGGTCATTGGCCTTGAGATACTCGGGATCCCCGCCAGCCTCCAGGGCAATATACTGCTCCCCCAGCAGTCCGGAGGTGAATATGCTGGCACTGCTATCAAGCGGCAGCTTATTGTATTCATTATTGATTTTTAACATCACCACCGCCTCATAAGTAGTGCTGTCAAAACCGATCTGCTCAACGCGCCCCACCCGGACCCCCGCCATGGTCACAGGGGCCTGCACCTTCAGCCCGCCGATGTTGTCAAACCGCGCCTCTAGCGGATAACCCGCTGCATCGGAAAAATTACTGAGGTTGCTGACCTTAATCGCCAGGATAAAGATCGCGGCCAGCCCCAGCGCCACAAAAATACCGACGGAGATCTCTAATGTTCTATTATGAAACATGGTTTATACCTTTCAAATTAATCCCTGCCACCCACTGGCAACAGCCAATATCAGTCAAACATCAACGCCGTCATAATCACATCCAGCCCCAGCACCACCAGCGATGTATGCACCACAGTACGGGTAGTCGCCCGGCTCACCCCTTCAGAGGTAGGCACTGCATCGTACCCCTCATATAACGCAATCCACGACGCAGCAAAACCAAATACAACACTTTTGATAATGCCATTAAGCACATCATCATAAAAATCGACACGGCTCTGGATCTGTGACCAAAAGGCCCCTTCATCCACACCGAGCAGGCCAACACCTACAAAGTAACCGCCAAAAACACCCACGGCACTGAAGATCGCCGCCAACAGTGGCACCGAGATAAAACCAGCCCAGAAGCGTGGTGCAATCACCCGTTGCAACGGATCCACCGCCATCATCTCCATCCCTGAGAGCTGTTCCGTCGCCTTCATCAGGCCAATCTCCGCCGTCAGCGACGTTCCGGCACGGGCTGCAAACAGAATCGCCGTCAACACCGGCCCCAGCTCCTGCACCAGCGACAGCGCCACCATCACCCCCAGCGACTCTTCAGAACCAAAGTCGACCAGGGTATTGTACCCCTGCAACCCCAGCACCATGCCGACAAACAGCCCGGCCACTGCCACAATCAGCAGCGACAATACACCGATACTAAAGAGCTGCTGCAACAGCAGACGGAAGCGAATGAACATGCCGGGCGACCCCGCCAGCACATAAAACAGGAAGATGTGGCCACGCCCCAGCCGCTCAAAAAAGTTGAGTCCCGCACGTCCCAGCTGTTGTAACCAGTTCATCAACACTTCTCTCCTGAAAGCAGATCGTCGGCATAGTCCCGGGCCGGGAAGTGAAACGGCACCGGGCCGTCGGGCAACCCCTTCATAAACTGCTGCACCCATTCGGAACCGGAGCGATCCAGCTCATCCGGTGAACCGTGGCCCACCACCTTGCCGTTGGAGATGACATATATATAGTCTGCAATCGCGGCGGTCTCGGCCACATCGTGGGAGACCACAACGCTGGTCAGCCCCAGCGCCTTATTGATCTTGTGGATCAATTCTACCAAGACCCCCATGGAGATCGGGTCCTGACCGGTGAAGGGCTCGTCATACATAATCATCATCGGATCAAGGGCGATGGCCCGCGCCAGCGCCACACGCCGCGCCATGCCGCCAGAGAGCTCAGCGGGCATCAAGCCACGTGCACCACGCAGCCCCACCGCCTCCAACTTCATCAACACCAGATCACGGACCAGCTCTTCCGGCAGCTGGGTATGTTCACGAACAGGAAAGGCGACATTGTCAAAAACGTTAAGATCGGTGAGCAGCGCACCGCTCTGGAACAACATGCCCATGCGCTTGCGGAGCTGAAACAGCTTGGTACGAGACAACTGCGCCACATTCTCGCCGTCCACCTCAATGGTGCCGGCCAATGGCCGCAGCTGGCCACCGATCAACTTCAGCAGCGTGGTTTTACCCGTACCACTCGGCCCCATGATGGCGGTCACCTGGCCACGGCGGATATCGAGATCCAGGCCGTCAAAGATCATCCGGCTGCCACGCTGAAAGCTCAGACCACGGATGCGTACCAGCACCTCACTCATATCAGTTCCTGACATGTACACTCCCCACGCCCATACAAACCACCTTTACTCTCCCGCAACTGTCATGTTGCTGATCAGGATGGAGCCGGTGTGGATATTGCCACGGCTATCCACATCATTGCCAATGGCAACGATATCCTTAAACATCTGTTTCATGTTGCCCGCCACCGTCAGCTCCTCCACCGGGTACTGGATCACACCGTTTTCGACCCAAAACCCGGCGGCACCGCGGGAGTAGTCCCCCGTGACCATATTGGCCCCCTGACCCATCATCTCAGTCACCAGCAGACCGGTCCCCATCTCACGACAGAGCCCTTGAAGATCAGAGCCACCACTGCTGACAAACAGGTTGTGCACCCCCCCGGCATTACCGGTGGTCTGGCGACCCAGGCGACGCGCCGAATAGCTATCCAGCACATAACTCTGCAACCGGCCATCAATAATAAAGGCACGATCCTGTGTCGCTACCCCTTCACGATCAAAGGGGGCGCTGCTATTCCCACGCAGTAGCTGTGGCCGCTCATCAATCTGCATAAAGTCGGGAAAGACCTGCTCACCCAAGGCATCCAGCAGGAAGGACGAACGGCGATACTGGGCACCGCCACGAATAGCACTCAGAAAACTGCCGATCAGGCCACTGGCAATCTCCGCCGAAAAGAGCACCGGCACGTTGCAGGTCTTAACCCGCCGTGCACCAAGACGCCTGAGCGTACGCTCCGCCGCCTTGCGCCCCACCGCCTCCGGCGACTCCAGCGCATCCGCATGGCGTGACGAGGTATACCAGTAGTCGCGCTGCATATTCTCATCCTGCTCGGCCAGTACCGAACAGCTCAAGCCGTGACGGGTACCGCCATAGGCCCCGACAAAACCGTGGCTATTGCCATAGACCCGGAAACTCTGATGGCTGCTGACACTCGCCCCTTCAGAGTTGCTGATGCGTTTATCAAAACCCCGCGCCGCCGCCTCACATACCAGCGCCAGTTCGATCGCCCGCTCCGCCGTAATATCCCAGGGGTGGGTCAGATCCAGATCAGGGATATCCTTCGCCATCAGTGCCGCATCGGCCAACCCGGCAAACTCATCCGCCGCAGTATAACGGGCGATGCGACAGGCGGCAGCAACGGTATCTTTGATCGCGGCATCGGCAAAATCAGAGGTGCTGGCAGAACCTTTTACCTGACCGACATAGACCGTCACCCCCAGCCCCTTGTCGTGGTTATGCTCCACCGTCTCCACCTCACCCAACCGCGCCGTCACCGACAGCCCCGACTCGATACTCACCGCCGCCTCCGCCGCCGTCGCCCCCTGCACACGGGCCTCGGCGAGGATATCAGCCACCACATTTTCGAGCTGTTCACGACTATAGATAGAGTTTTTAATCACTGGCATCTGCGCCATAAAGCACCGTTCCTTTATGTTTCCACAACTATATTTTTTCGCCCACATCGGTTACCGTAGCGACCATGCAAAATGACGATCAATTTGAATACGACGAGCCCCAGGGCAAAAGCAAATCCCAGCTCAAACGGGAGATGACTGCCCTACAATCGCTTGGCACCCAGCTGGTCAGACTCTCCAATAAGGAGCTGAGCCATATCCCCCTGCCGGAAAAACTGGCCGAGGCGATCAAGCTGGCCCGCACCATCAACAGCAACAGTGGCCTACGGCGACAGATGCAATATATCGGACGCCTGATGCGCGAGATCGACGCAGACCCCATCCAACACGCCTACGACCTGCTGATCAGCGGCAAACAGGCATCGACCCAGCAGTTCCACAATGTTGAAGTCTGGCGCGACAACATCATCGCCAATGGCGAGAGCGCCATCGAAACCTTTCTCGCCGACCACCCCAACGCAGAGCGGCAACGGCTGCGCCAACTGCTACTCAACATCAAAAAAGAGCAGGACAAAAACCAGCCCCCCAAATCAGCGCGGCTGCTGTACCGCTATCTGCGCGAACTGCTGGAACCCGGCGCGGAGTAAGAGTAACACGCACACCCCCCAGACAGCATCACCGGCGGCCTACAACGCCCCATCTTTAACCGCGTCACCACCCTGCTCTACCAGAAAGTTTAGACTTGATCTGACACCCAGCTTAAATAATAGAGAATCACCATCTCTTGTATGACTGGAACGACCATTAAATCTACCAATCTGCACTCACAAATTTTTTCAGTTCGATCGACTCTTTATCGTTGTACAGCCGTATCTTGATCTGCGACCGTGGCATGCGGGGTTCAAAATCAAGGTAGACCTTTTGGCCATTGGCGCCGAGTTTTTCAAAGGCGGCCATGGTTTCGAACTCATCGAACTTGACCCTGAATATTACATTTCTCTCGTTAACAGGCGCTGAGAATAATACCTGACTCGGCACTGGACGCAATTTACTCGCAGCATTTTTATCAGCCCAAAACCACTTACGCTCAGACTCACCATTAACAAAACTAACAGTCGCATCATCGGTTTGATTAATATCACCACTGGGCAACCACTCGTAGCGGTTTCGATAACGTGACCAAAGGTCAAACGGAACGCCGTCCCGTTTTAAGGAGTCCAATTCGGCGGCTGTGAGCACATCTTCCATTACCTCCCTGACATAGTCATCACTATCCTGTTTGTCCTTAAAAGGGAGTGCAAAGGCGGCACCGGGATCCAGATTTATTTTTTCGGCCTGGCCAAAAAAGACCTCGATGTAGTCACCTCGCCCCCCCACCCAGACCGCCAC
>JAKFXL010000020.1 GCA_021731365.1 Gammaproteobacteria bacterium
ATGGCGGGAGGGGGGGATTGAGGGGGCTGTGCTCAATCTGTGACGTGGGTCTCATAAAAAAAGGGGGGATTACGGCAGGGCGCGGATTTATCAAAAAGTGGCTGGGTATTTAACGTGGGCGGTTTTTTTCTGGATCGACATCTGTATATGTCGTAGCATTGTCGCGGTAACAAAATAACGCTATATACTGCTTGTTAGTGTGAGTAACTCCTTAAAAGTAAAATAAAAATATATTGAGGTGATGTGATGGCCAGTGAAGAACAGCCGGATCCCAATCGCCGTGATTTTCTGGGTTTGGTGACCGGTGTTGTGGGGGCGGTAGGGGTGGCAGGGGCCTGTTGGCCCTTTATCAGCAGCATGAATCCCAGTAAAGAGGTGAAGTCCGAGGCCACGGCCAGGGTTGATCTTGGCTCCATTCCCAAGGGCAAAACTCATACGGTGGAGTGGCAGGGCAAGCCGGTATTTGTGGTGCACCGCACCGATGAGCAGATTGCCGAGATGGCGGCTAAAGAGAGTCAGCTCGACCGGCAGACCGATGCGGCGCGGGTGCAGCAGCCGCAGTGGCTGGTGGTGGTGGGCATCTGTACACATCTGGGGTGTGTACCCAACCGTACCCAAGAGGGGTGGAGCTGCCCCTGCCATGGCAGCGTGTATGACAACAGTGGCCGGGTGGTGCGGGGTCCTGCGCCCAAAAACCTGATTGTGCCCCACTATGAGTTTGCTGCTGATAACACCCTAATCATCGGCGAGGCCTGAGGGCGCTATGTTTAAAAAGACGCTGGGCTGGATTGATGAACGCTTCCCGCTGACGGTGATCGTCAAACATGAGTTGACGGAATACCCGGTCCCTAAAAACCTTACCTATTGGTGGAGTTTTGGCTTTCTCGCCATCTTCATACTGGGCGTGCAGCTGGTGAGCGGTATCTTTCTGGCCATGCACTACAAACCTGACGCACTGCTGGCGTTCGACTCCATTCAGCACATCATGCGCAATGTTAATTATGGCTGGCTGATCCGTTACCTGCACTCTACGGGGGCGTCGGCCTTTTTTGCGGTGATCTTTATCCATATTGCGCGCACACTTTATTACGGTTCTTACCGTCGGCCGCGAGAGTTGATGTGGTGGACTGGTCTTGTTCTGCTGTTGTTGATGATGACAACCGCCTTTATGGGGTATCTGTTGCCGTGGGGGCAGACCTCTTATTGGGGGGCACAGGTGATCACCTCACTGTTTGGTACTACGCCATTTTATGGTGAGGATATCGTGCGCTGGCTGCGTGGTGGGTATGTGGTGGGGGATGCCACCCTGACGCGCTTTTTTGCCCTGCACTACCTGTTGCCATTTATCATTATTGCGGGTGTGGTCATCCATGTGGTGGCACTACACTGGGTGAAAGGCAGCAACCCCTCGGGCATTACCCTGACGGCGGGGGACAATATACCGTTTCACCCCTACTTCACGATCAAAGACCTGTTTGGTCTGGGGGTCTTTCTGATTGTATTTTGTAGCTTTGTCTTTTTTGGACCGGAGTTTTTTATTGAGTCCGCCAACAATATCCCGGCGGATCCACTCCATACCCCCCAACACATTGTGCCGGAATGGTATTTTCTCCCCTTCTATACCATCTTGCGCTCTATCCCGGACGCCTTGGGTGGGGTGATTGCCATGATCATGTCGCTGCTGGTCTTTGCCGCCCTGCCGTGGCTGGATCGTTCCAGCGTGCCGGGTGGTGCTTTGTATCGCCCTGGTTATCGCATACTGGTCTACCTCTTTTTTATCGATGTACTGGTCCTGGGGTATGTTGGTACCCAGCCCCCTGAAGGGGTGTCCATGGTGGTGGGTCGGGTAGCAACCTTTGTCTACTTTGGGTTATTCCTGTTGCTGCCCATTGTCTCCAGCGGTGAGGATCGCCGCTCCCGTCGGGCGGGGTTGCCAAGTGCGGCTGAACGGCTGATCCGCGAGGAGCAGGAGGAGCTGCTGCGTAGTCAGCACAATCAGCGCCGCGAAGGTGACAAGATGCCTGAGAAGCGTAAACGTAGCCATCTGCGGGGGCATAAGTGATGGTGCGTCTGTGGGTCTGGTTGGCAGTGGTGATGGTGATATTGAATAGCCACTCCGCCGTGGCTGATAACGATGGGATTGCGTTGAAAAAGGTCGATTTTGATACAACCATCACGGCCCGCCAGCGCGGTGCTGAGACGGTGGTGGGTGTCTGCCTGATGTGCCATAGCCTCAAATATGTGAAGTTTGGTGATCTGGCGGGTATTGGCATGAGCCCTGAAAAGATCCAGTCACTGTTGACGGATCAACAGTTTGCAGACCCCCTGCTGAGTCTGACACCGCTGGCGGTGCGCAAGGAGTCTTTTGGCACAGAGCCACCCGACCTGTCGTTGATGGTGGTGGCCCGAAAGCGTGGGCCACAGTATATCTATACCCTGCTGACCAGCTTCTATATTGATGAGACTGGGCGCACCAATAACTATCTTTTTCCTGGGGTTAAAATGCCGGATATGCTCGGTTATAGCCTGACTGCGGAGGGTAGCGCTGAACGTGCCCAGGTTGAGGCGCAGATTCGGGATGCGGTGTCATTTTTAATGTGGGCAGCAGACCCCAATGCCGATGAACGTCGTGAAATGGGTGTTTATGTGATTGTTTATCTTATTGTTTTGACAATACTGCTGTACCTGATGAAACGCCGTGCCTGGAGGCGTGTACGTTAAGTTATCCCCCCCTTATTGCAGCGCTGTAATTGGCTATGCTTTTGGTAGAGGGGTGGACTGTTTCTGTGAACTCCATCACAACAATCTCCTTTTTTACTGTCTAACTTTAAAGATGCGGGGTCCCCGTATCTGGTTAACGTAAAGGAGACACATCATGGAAATTACAAGCTTTTGGGTGATTCTGGCAGCGTGTTTAATACCGGTGGCGATTGCTGTTGCCGCTACCATGCAGGATGAGAGCACTGCTATGCATGGTGGTTTTCATAAAAAACATTTATGAGAGTGAGTTAACAGATGTCAACATGTGATGTGTAAACCCCGCCACTGCTGCAGTGGCGGGGTTTGCTGTTTCTGGAGGTGTTGATTTTACGAAACTGCTTCACCTGCCGCCTGCAGGTCAGCATGGTAAGAGGAGCGTACCATCGGTCCACTGGCGACATTATCAAATCCCATGGCCCTGGCCTGGATGGCCAATTCGTCAAACATAGCGGGTGTCACATAACGCTCTACCGGTAAGTGGTGCAGGCTGGGTTGCAGGTACTGCCCCAGGGTTAACATGTTGACATCGTGGGCGCGCAGATCACGCATCACCTCTAAAATCTCCTCATCCGTTTCCCCCAGTCCTAACATCAATCCCGATTTTGTCGGTACCGCCGGATGTGCTGCCTTAAAACGTTTTAGCAATGTGAGTGACCACTGGTAGTCAGCGCCGGGCCGCGCCTGTTTGTAGAGCCGGGGGATGGTCTCCATATTGTGGTTGAAAACGTCGGGGGGTGTGGCCTCTAGGGTATCAAGGGCGATATCCATGCGGCCCCGAAAGTCGGGCACCAGTACTTCAATCTTGGTGCTGGGGGAGTGTTCCCGCACGGCGGTGATACAGCTGGCAAAGTGGCCAGCGCCGCCATCACGCAGGTCATCACGATCGACGGAGGTGATGACTACGTATTTGAGCTGCATGGCGCGGATGGTCTCGGCCAGATGTTTAGGCTCTTCGGTATCAAGGGCCAGGGGCTTGCCGTGGGCAACGTCGCAAAAGGGGCAGCGACGGGTACAGATGCCACCCATGATCATGAAGGTGGCGGTGCCGTGGCTGAAACATTCACCCAGGTTGGGGCACTGCGCCTCTTCACAGACGGTGTGCAGCTTCTGTTCACGCAGTACCCGTTTGAGGCGGTTGACCGCGCCACCTGTGGGGGCCTTGGCCCGTATCCAGCTTGGCTTTTTGAGCGGCACGGCCTTGGGCACAACCTTGATCGGGATGCGGGCGGTTTTGGATTGTCCCTTGAGTGGCGCAAAGCCCTCAATCCGTTGCTGTTCCAGGGTTTTATCAGTCATGGCTGTGTGGTTCCTTTATAGCCTAGCGCTTCTGCCAGATAGCGGCACAGGGTGGGCGCAATGTGAGCGAGGGTTGGACGGTGGGTCTGATCAACCAGATCGGCAAGCTGGGTGACGACCATGCCGGGGTAGCCGCAGGGGTTGATGTGGGTGAACGGTTCAAGTGCCATATCGACGTTGAGTGCCAGGCCATGGTAGGTGCAGTGGCGGCGGACCCGGAGGCCGAGGGCGGCGATTTTGCGCTCGCCTACATAGACGCCGGGGGCGTCGCGGCGGCCGTGGGCGCTGATCTGGTAGTCGGCGAGCAGGCGGATGAGGGCCTGTTCGATCTTCTCCACCAGCGCACGAATGCCGAGTTTGTTGCGTCGCAGATCTATTAATAGATAGACAACCTGCTGGCCGGGGCCATGGTAGGTCACCTGGCCACCACGATCAATGGTGATCACCGGGATCTCACCGGCGGCGAGGATGTGTTCCGGTTTGCCGTTGAGCCCAAGGGTGAAGACGGGGGGGTGCTCCACCAGCCAGAGTTCGTCGCTGCTCTGTTCATCGCGCAGGTCGGTAAAACGCTGCATCTCCCGCCATACCGGTTCATAGTCGCGCCGCCCCAGCTGGCGGATCAGCAGGGTCGAGTCGAGCATGCTCAGAGTGCCATCAGGATACGTTTTTCGGCACTGAGTGCACGGTAGATGTCATCGAGCTGGGCACGGCTGTCGGCCTCAAAGTCGATGGTGACGGAGAGATATTTACCCGCTGCGCTGGGTTTGGAGTGTACGGCCCCTTCGCTCAGGTTGGGGACATATTGGCGGACGATGGTGACGACCAGACCATCAAAATCATCGGCGGCCAGCCCCATGGCCTTGATGGCAAAGGAGCAGGGGAACTCCATCAATGTGTCGAGTCGTTCCTGGGTCATGGCTGTTCTACCTCTCCGGCGATGAGTGCCTGTTTGTAGCTTTGGTAAAGTTGGTTCATTGTCTGCCAGATGGGCCCGGCGTGACCACTGCCGATGGGTTGGCCATCGATGTGGGTGATGGGCAGCAGCTCGCGGGTTGAGCTGGCGATCCAGACTTCGTCGGCGTGTAGCAGCTCGTGGCGGTCGATATTGCACTCCTGACAGGCGATGTGGTTGGCAGCGGCCAGCTCCAGCAGCAGGTCACGGGTGATGCCGGGCAGCAGAAAGGGGCCGTTAGGCGGTGTTTTGATGAGACCATGGCTGACGATGAAGAGGTTGCTGGCGCTCCCCTCGGTGACCAGACCGTCGTGGATAAGGATCGCCTCCTGGGCGTTGGCATCCAGTGCCTGTTGTCGCAACAGTATGTTGGGCAGCAGGGAGATGGTTTTGATGTTGCAATGTTTCCAGCGGGTATCTTCCAGGGTAATGGCGCTGGCCCCTCTGGCCAGCAGAGCGGGGTCCACCGGAACCAGCGGGTTGCTGCTGGCAAAGAGTGTTGGCGCTGTGTTGGCGGGAAAGGGGTGGTCCCGTGGCGCAACGCCCCGTGTCAGCTGCAGGTAGAGCGACTGTTCGCCGCCGCCGTTTTTGCTGACCAGGGTGTTGAGCAGTGTCTGCCACGCTGTTTTTTCCAGCGGGTTGTCGAGGCGGATGGCGGCAAGGCTGTTGTTGAGCCGCTGCATGTGCTCATCAAAGCGGAAGAGTCGCCCGCCGTAGACGGGGATCACCTCATAGACTCCATCACCAAAGACAAAACCACGGTCCAGCACCGAAACAAAGGCCTGCTCCTGGGGGAGGAAGCGGCCATTGAGATAGACGGTGCTGGAACTCATCTTATTCGAGCAGCAGTTTGACGTCATCAATCAGGCGTGAAAAGAGCCCCCCTTCAGGGACCGCCTGCAACGCTACCAGGGGGCGTTCGGCAATCTTTTCACCGTTGAGGCTCACTTCGAGGGTGCCATGTCTGGCCCCTTTGGCGACCGGTGCCATGATTTTGCTGCTGACACGCATGGCGGCCTTAAGGCTGCTGTACTGGCCACGGGGGATGGTGAGGTAGAGCTCCTGGGCCAGTCCCAGTGGTAGCTGTTCGCTCTCACCCTTCCAGACACGGGCGCTACTCAGTGGTTTTTGCGGGGCGTAGAGGCGGTGTGTTTCAAAGAAACGGAAGCCGTATCTCAACAGCTTCAGGCTTTCAGCGGCACGGGCGTTTTCACTGCTGGTCCCCATCACCACGGCGATCAGGCGCATGTTCTCCTGTTTGGCAGAGGAGATCAGGCAGTAGCCGGCGCTCTCTGTGTGGCCGGTTTTCAGGCCATCCACACTTTTATCCATCCATAACAGTTTGTTACGGTTGTGCTGGGTGATGCCGTTGTAACTGAACTCTTTAATGGCGTACCAGGAGTAGTGCTCCGGGTAGTCGCGGATCAGCGCCTGGGTCAGCAGCGCCATGTCGTGGGCCGTGGTGTAGTGGTTGGGGTCGGGCAGACCGGTACTGTTCACAAAGTGGGTGCCGTTCATGCCCAGGGTTTTGGCGGTCTGGTTCATGACGCTGACAAACACCTCTTCACTGCCGGCGGCGTGTTCGGCCAGGGCGACAGTGGCGTCGTTACCCGATTGCACGATCAACCCTTTGAGCAGTATTTCGAGTGGTACCGTGTTGCCTACCTCAACAAAGGTGCGGGATCCTTCCATGCGCCACGCCTTTTCGCTGATGCGGACGGCGTCACTCATCTGTAGCTTGCCGGCCTTTAACTCCCGCAGGATGACGTAGACAGCCAAGGTTTTAGTCAGACTGGCGGGTTCCATGCGGGCGTCGGCCTTATCAGCGGCCAGTATTTTGCCGCTGTTGTAGTCCATGAGGATATAACTACGGGCTTCAACCGACGGTGGTGGTGTGACACTGCTGGCCTGCGTAGCGCTACTGCTGAGTGCAGCGATCAGGGCTGTGGCGGCAAGACAGAAGGTTGTCAGGGTACGGCGTAAATCAGGTTTTGTTGTAATCATGTCTCTGCTGGGGATTCCGGGGAAGGTTAAAAGAGTGGTTTACATTCTGGTTGTAGGGGTTATTAGCCAGGGTGAGACGCCATTTTAGCGGGATTGTTCCGGAAAATGTAGGTGATTGCTGTAATGGTGATGATTAATTCGATACCAGTTTGGTCCCTGTGACACCGGCACTGGCTAGTTGATCCGCCAGCTGCCGGGCCTCCTGGTCACTGCTGAGCGGGCCGATCAGGACCCGGTAGATGGGCGGGGTCTGGTCGTTTTTGTTGATCACCACCGGGTTGGCCGTCAGGCTGCTGAGGCGGTTGCGTAGATTTTCCGCATTGTCATAGACGCCAAAGGCACCGGCCTGAAGGAAACGTCCCTGGCCGGTGGCGGGGGTGCTGGCCAGTGTGGTGGGCTCAGTTTTGCTGCTGGGGGTGGCGAGATGTGCCGATGGGGCGTAGGGGTCGATGGTCCGCACTTCAACCCGGCCTGTGCCGGTTTTCATGATGTCGAGTTTCATGGCGGCGACATAGGAGAGATCGATGATGCGACCTTCATGAAACGGGCCGCGGTCATTGATCTTGACGATGATCGAGCGGCCATTGTCGAGATTGGTGACCTGAGCGTAGGTGGGCAATGGCAGGGTTTTGTGGGCGGCAGTCATGTCGTAGAGGTTGTAGGGTTCGCCGCTGGAGGTGCGACGGCCGTGGAACTTGGTGCCATACCAGGAGGCGATGCCACGTTCGACGTGCCCTTTGCTGCTTTTGAGGGGGGTATAACGCTGGCCATAGACTTCATAGGTGCTGGGATTGCCATATTTGCTATAGGGTTCAGGGCGCGGCACGGCGTTAGGGATGGTATTGATGTCCACCTGTGTGCTGGGCGCACCATCGCTGGGCTCCCCCGTTATGGTGGGGGCGGCGGCAGGCTCAACGGGGGTGGCGGGTGCCACGACGCCGGGTTTTACGGTGGGTTTGATGGCGGGGCCGCTACATCCCGCCAGCAGTAGCAGGCCGGTCAGTACTGTTATGGCACAACGGAGTGTGGGTATTGATCTATTCATGGGTGTGTGACCTTGGTGCATTAGGTAGTGACCAGTTTGCGGTGTGTCTGTATTGACATCAGGATGCCAAAACCGGTCATGAGTGTGATCATGGAGGTGCCACCGTAGCTGATGAGTGGCAGCGGGACACCCACAACCGGTAGCAGCCCTGAGACCATGCCGATGTTGACGGCCAGATAGACAAAAAAGGTGATCGTCAGACTGCCCGCCAGTAGTCGGGTAAAGCTGTTTTGGGCCTGGTTGGCGATGTAGAGTCCACGCAGGATAATAAAGAGGTAGACCGCCAGCAGTAGTACGATGCCAAAAAAGCCAAACTCTTCGGCAAAGACGGCAAAGATAAAGTCGGTGGAGCGCTCCGGAATAAAGTCCAGTTGTGACTGGGTGCCATTAAGCCACCCCTTGCCGTAGAGGCCACCGGAGCCGATGGCGATCATGGACTGAATGATGTGGTAACCGGTGCCAAGGGGGTCGGTCTCGGGGTCGATGAAGGTGAGTACCCGCTGGCGCTGGTAGTCATGCATGCCAAAAAACCACATAAGGGGTGCGGCGCAGGCACCCAGTAGGGCGACAGTGCCTATAAAACGCCAGGAGATACCGGAGAGCAGTACTACAAATATCCCCGCAGTGCAGACCAGCAGTGAGGTGCCCAGGTCCGGTTGCATGGCGATCAGGCCGACGGGGGCAAAGATGAGCGCGGCGGCCACAGCGGTGGTTTTGAGTGACGGCGGCAGGCGGCTCTCCGCCAGGTACCAGGCGACCATCATCGGCACGGCAACCTTCATGATTTCAGAGGGTTGGAAGCGGACAAAACCGAGATCGAGCCAGCGTTGCGCCCCTTTGCTGATATCACCAACTATCTCTACCGCCAGCAGCATTATTATGCCGGCACCAAACAGCCAAGGGGTCCAGCGCTCAAGCTGGTGTGGTGGAATATGGGCTACCCCCACCATGACACCAAAGGCGAGTCCAAGGCGGATTATCTGACGCCAGATATGTTCCAGGTCCTGGCCGCTGGCGCTATAGAGCACCACCAGACCGATGGCGGCCAGTAGCAACAGGCCAGCCAGCAGCGGCCAATCCAGGTGCATGCCCCGGGTAAAGAGCGCGCCCTGTTTGTGGCGGTCGACCCAGGGCAGATAGTGTTTCTGACGGTAGCGGGTCATGGCGCGGGCGCGGCTCCTAAAAGATAGTGGTCGATGACCGCCCCGGCGACGGGGGCCGCCACCGAACCTCCGTGGCCACCGTTTTCAACAATCACCGCGATAGCGATGGTGGGATTGTCGGCCGGGGCAAAGGCGACAAACAGGGCGTGGTCGCGCAGATGTTTGGGGGTCATCTCTTCATTGTACTTGGCCCCCTGCTTAATGCTGGCGACCTGTGCGGTACCGGTCTTGCCGCCAATCTGGTAGGGCTGGTCGTGGGCGATGCGGCGGGCGGTACCACGGTCACCGTGTACCACATTGATCATGCCGTCGATTACCGCCTTCCAGTGGCGCTCATTCACCTTTTTAATGGTTGTGCTGGGGTGTTCCGGTACAAAAGGCAGCAGCTTGGTCTGGGTATCGGCGATCTGTTTCAGCAGGTGGGGCTGATGGTACTGGCCGCCGTTTGCTAGGGTGGCGGTGGTGACTGCCAGCTGCAGTGGTGTGGTCAGGGTAAACCCCTGGCCGATGCCGGTGATCAAGGTTTCGCCCAGATACCAGGGTTTATTGTAGGTTTTACGTTTCCAGCGGGTGGAGGGAAGAATACCCGAGGCCTCACCAGCGATGTCGATGCCGGTGCTTTTACCAAAGCCAAACTGGATCAGGTAGTCGTGCAGCCGGTCGACACCCAGCGCCTGGGCCAGCTCGTAGAAGTAGACATCACACGACTCGGTCACCGCCTTTTTCAGATCAGTCGGGCCGTGGCCATCCTTTTTCCAGTCGCGGTAACGGTGTGAGCTGCCTTTGAGCGAGTACCAGCCGCGACAGAAGATGGTGTGGTTGGCATCAACGGCCCCCAGCTCCTGCCCCGCCAGGGCAACAAACGGTTTGAAGGTGGAGCCGGGCGGGTATTGTCCCTGCAGGGCGCGGTTAAACAGAGGTCTGGAGGGTGACTCCTGCAGCTCCTTGTAGCTCTTGCGGTCTATGCCGTTGATGAACAGGTTGGGGTCAAAGTCACCGGTGCTGACCAGGGTCAGTACCTCACCGTTTTTGGGGTTGATGGCCACCACCGCTCCAGCCTCTTCGCCCATCGCCTCGCGGGCGACACGCTGCAGCTCCACATCCAGTGTCAGCACAATGTTTTTACCGGGGATGGGTTCGATGCGATCCAGTACCCTGACCATCCGGCCAAAGGCGTTGGTCTCTACCCGCTGATAACCCACGGTGCCGTGCAGTACCTTTTCGTAGGATTTCTCTATCCCCTGTTTGCCGATGTGGGTAGTGGCGGCGTAGTTGGCGACATCAATCTCTCCCATATCCTTTTCGCTGATCCGTCCAACATAGCCTATGGCGTGGGCCGCCAATGCGGCTTGTGGATAGTGGCGTACCAGGCGTGCCTGGACCTCAACACCGGGGAAGCGGTGGCGATTGACGGCCAGCCGTGCCACCTCGGTTTCGTTCAGGCGGAAACGCAGGGTGGCGGGCTGAAAGCGGCGCTGCTGATGGAGCTGCTCCTTAAACCGGTCAATGTCACGGTCACTGACCTCAACCAGCTCTGCCAGCTGTGTGATCAGCAGATCCATGTTTTTTACCTGTTCGGCAACAATCTCCAGTGAAAAAGAGGGTTGGTTTTGTGCCAGCAGGATCCCGTTGCGGTCATGTATCTGGCCCCGTATCGGGGGCAGAGGCACAATGCCCACACGATTGTTTTGTGAGAGCGCGCTGTAGTGTTCGTGGCCAATCACCTGCAGGTAGACCATGCGGGTGATGATAATCAGGATGACCAATATAATGCCAACCAGCGCCACAATAGTGCGGTTGGTGAAGAGATGGGTTTCGCGGATGTGATCTTTCAGGTCAAGCTGAGGCATGGGTAGCAGCTAACCTGAGTGTGGCAAAAGTGGTGGTTTGCAGACAGTACTGGTGTTCATCCCCGAACCCCAAAATGGCGTCTGATGTCGCGCAGGATCAGGTAGAGCCATGGCCATAGCAGGGTGCTGCTAAGGGTGGGCAGCCAGTAGAGCCAACGCTGATTATTGATCCCCGTGATGCCGCTGACCCAAAGCAGTAATAACTGATAAAGCAGTAACAGCGCCATTACACTCAGCGCCTGCTGCCAGCGGGGGTAGACCCTCACCTGCTGGTGCACCCGGTGGGTCAGGTAGGCGACCACCACCAGTGCCAGGGCGTGTTGGCCGAGCACGGCACCCCGGAGTGTGTCGAGCAGTAGCCCCAGTCCCAAACCGCTGATGATGCCGACCCGCTGTGGTAGCGCCATGCACCAATAAATCAGTACCAGGGCGACCCACTCCGGACGTAGCAGTACCAACCACTCGGGCATGGGCAGAATGGTCAGCAGCAGCGCGGCCACAAAGGTGAGAATGATGATGATCCCACCACGGGGACGAATGGCCTGGCTCATTGTGGTCTCTCCTGTGTGGCGGCGGCGGGGGTGGCAGCAGAGGGCTGTTCTGCTGTATCCGCAGGTTGGGCAGGGGGTTGGGACTCATCAATTGGGGTTGGCCAGACCAGCAGCACCTCACGGCTCTGGCGCAGTTTGGCGGTGGGGGCGGCGGTCACCAGGGCAAAGGGTTGGCCAGGGTTCTGCTGGATCTGGGTGATGGTGGCGACCGGGTACCCCTCGGGGAAACGGCCACCCAGACCGGTGCTGATCAGCAGGTCACCCACCTCAAGATCAGCATCGTTGGGCAGATGAATGACCTCCATTTCGTTAGGGTTGCCGTTGCCAAGGGCAATCGTCCGCAGGCCGTTACGGTTGATGGCCACCGGGATGGCGTGGTTGGGGTCGGTGATCAGCATGACGGTACTGGTGAGTGGCCCGATGCGGGTCACCTGTCCCATAATGCCATGGGCATCGAGCAGGGGCTGCCCTTCATAGGCACCCTGATGACTCCCTTTGTTAATCATCACCTGATGGGTAAAGGGGGCCAGGTCCACCGCTAGCAGTTCAGCGATCAGGACCCGTTCACCAATCTTGAATGAGGAGTCGAGCAGCAGCCGCAGACGCTGATTTTCGGACTCCAGCGCTGCGAGCTTTTGCAGCCGGGCATTGTTGACCAATTGGCTGGTTTTAAGTTGATCAAGCTCCTCCTGCAAGGTCTTGCGGGTGGTGAAACTCTCACTCATCCAGCCGCCCGCTGTCAGCGGAAAGTTGACGGCGTACTGGATCGGGTAGACCACCACGGAGAGGGCGATGCGGACCTCTTTGAGTAGATTGAAACGGTGGTCCACCACCATCAGGGCAACAGCAATGAGCGCACATACCAGAAGGCGTACGTTGGCAGAGTTGCCGTCTACAAATAACGGTTTAATGGTACATCCTACTGTTGTGGCCACGGTGGCAGATGGCTGCCGCCGTGGCGTTTGGGTTCCCTTTAGGCGATGGTCGTCCGTCTGGTGGTGCTACCTATTCCAGAGAAAAGACCTCAGCCCCACCCTCGTCAATCATCTCCAGGGCGCGACCACCGCCACGGGCAACGCAGGTGAGTGGATCTTCAGCAACAATCACCGGCAGACCGGTCTCCTCCATCAGCAGCCGGTCCAGGCCACGCAACAGCGCACCGCCACCGGTCAATACCATGCCCCGTTCGGCGATATCAGAGCCGAGATCGGGCGGGGTCTGCTCCAGGGCGATCCTGACAGCGCTGACGATACCGCTGAGTGGCTCCTGCAGTGCCTCCAGAATTTCATTGCTGTTAAGGGTAAAGCTGCGTGGCACCCCTTCGGAGAGGTTACGCCCTTTCACCTCAATTTCGTGTACCTCTTTGCCAGGGAAGGCGGAGCCAATCTCGTGTTTGATCCGTTCAGCGGTGGTTTCGCCAATCAAGGTGCCGTAGTTGCGGCGTACGTAGTTGATGATCGCTTCATCCATACGGTCGCCACCGACACGCACCGAGGCGGAGTAGACGATGCCATTGAGTGACAACACAGCAATTTCAGTGGTACCCCCGCCAATATCCAGCACCATTGAGCCACGGGCTTCGCCCACTGGCATGCCGGCACCAATGGCGGCGGCCATGGGTTCTTCAATCAGATAGACATCACGGGCACCCGCACCAGCGGCGGACTCTTTAATGGCGCGGCGCTCCACCTGGGTGGAGCCGCAGGGGACACAGATCAAAACCCGAGGGCTGGGGCGGAAAAAGCGGTTTTCATGCACCTTGCGGATGAAGTGCTGCAGCATCTTTTCGGTGACGGTGAAGTCGGCGATCACACCATCCTTCAACGGGCGGATGGCGACAATGCTGCCGGGGGTGCGGCCGATCATCCGTTTGGCCTCCATACCCACTGCGGCGATGCTCTTGGGACCGCCGGGTCCGCGATCCTGACGAACCGCAACCACGGAGGGTTCATTGAGGACAATACCCTGACCACGAACGTAGATCAGTGTATTGGCTGTTCCCAAGTCGATAGAGAGATCGTTGGAGAACATGCCGCGAAAGCGCTTGAAAACCATGTGAAGATTTACCTTAAGAAGTTGTGCGTTGGAATGCTGCGGGAAATATCCCGCTAATTTAACAATTAATCAGGCCCTTGGGCAAGCTATTAGCTGTATACCAAGAGATTTGGCGTACAGCCCGGCGCTCTTAAAACGGCAGTATCTTGGCTGGAACCATTGCTGTGCCTATTACCGGTTGATCTTCCTGTGCTCTTTCCCGGCGTGGGTGGCAACGTTACGTCTTCCATTTTATCTGGAATTCGATCTCCTCGGCCCCACTGCCACGTTCGTGTTCGATACCAAAGGTGGCGGCCTCTGGCACAACGATGCGCTCGCCTGCGATTTGAATGGTGAAACGTTCATCGCGCTCCAGGGCGTCAGCCAGCCGCCGTAATTTGTTGATAAACGCCTTCCGTGAGTAGTGCTTCTCCACATCTCGTTTACGGGCTTTTTTTGGACCGGCCATGTTGATTTCCTTAATGGGTTTTTGGGGCTACGACGATTTGAACGCTTCGGTAAGTTTCAGCCCGGCGAGCTGCTGGGTGGCGCGTGATAGATAGTAGAGCACGGCCGCCATGATGAGTGTGGCAGGCAGGGCGATCACCGGATAACTCAGTAGTGTCATGCGCCCCAGCTCCTCGTTAAAGGCGGCGGTGCCGGTGGGGCTGGTGACGACCCAGGTGGCGAGCATGTAGTTCATGATGGCGGAGAAGAGAAACGAGCCACTTAGCATCCAGGTGGCGATTTTGAGCCGTGTCTCAAAGGCGGCGCGGTTGCCGCGTTGCTCCAGGTTGCTCTGGATCCGTTCCACATCCATTAATTTGGGGTTGAAGAGCAGAACCCGTATGAGTGGATAAGGGGTGTAGGCCGAGATGGCAACGGCCAGGCCGATGAGTGCCGGAATGGCGGCCTCCTTGATGGCCAGCCACTGATTGTCCAGCTGCAACAGGCCGATGCCGCCGGTGAGTAGGGTGCTGATCAGACCGAGCACCGCAAACAGATTGACCTTGCGGTACATAAGCAGATCCCGTAGCCCCCAGCCGAGTGGAAAGGCGAGCGCCAGCAGCAGTGCATTGACGCTGCCCAATGACTCCGGACCGCTGAACTTCATCAGGATCACGGAGGGGATGACAATGGTGATCAGCAGTTCGACCAGCGGACTGTTTTTGGGTTGTGACATAGCAGGCTCTTGGGTCATTTGTATGTGCGGAGATCTATTTGTGATCCGGTCTGGTGGGCATTGTAGCTCATTGTTCGTCCCTGACCACCGAAGTGCGTTGATGCACCAGCAGCACGATCAGCGTCACGACCGTAATCGGCAACACAAACCCGAGCATGGCGGTACTGAATGCTGGCAGTGCCACGTGCTCTGTTGTTGCCAGAACCAGATAGAGCACGTAGGCGAGGTAGTAGCCCAGGAACAGCGCCCCCTGCCAGCGCCTGATCAAGTGGCCGGCGGCGAAAATCGGCAGGCAGGCAAGCGCCACTGCAACCATCACCGGGATGTCAAAGCGGATCATGGACGCCGCGACCTCAAGTCCACCCGGTGTGACCAGGGCGGCGATACCGGCAATGCCAAGCAGGTTGAACAGGCAGCTGCCGATGACGTTGCCCACGGCAATGTCACGTTCGCCACGCAGCGCCGCCACCACTGAGGTGGCCAGTTCCGGTAACGACGTGCCAGCAGCCACGATGGTCAGACCGATGATCACCTCACTCACCCCCAGCGCCCGTGCAATGGTCACCGCGCTGTCGACCAGCCAGCTGGCACCCAGTACCAGCAGCGTCAGACCGCCGACGATGAGGGCGATCTGAACCGGCAGCCGCGCCAGCCATGGACTCTTCTCGTCACCGAACTCCTGTTCATACTCGGCCTGTATCGCCGCGCTCTCTTTACGGCTCTGCTGGATGGCAAACACTGTGTAGCCGACGATGCCAGCAGTGAGAAGCAGGCCATCAAAGAGGCCGATGAAGCCATCAAACGCCATGATCCAGAGCAGCACTGACGCCGCAACCACTAGCGGTACGTCAATCCGGATCAGCTGCTGTGATACCACCAGCGGCGTGATGATCGCCGCCAGACCAAGCACCATCAGGACGTTAAATATGTTACTGCCGACGATGTTGCCAACAGCGATCCCTGACTGTCCCGCCAGGCCGGACTGCACACTTACCGCCAGTTCTGGCGCGCTGGTACCAAAGGCGACTACGGTGAGTCCGATCACCAGTGGCGAGATGCCAAACCGTAACGCCAGCCGTGAAGCGCCACGTACCAGCAGGTCGGCACCGGCCACCAGCAGCACCAGGCCGAGGATTAAAAACACAATCACTGAAGTACTCATCGGTCTCTCCTGAAAAAAGGGGGGTCGGTATCAATGCTGTTCATTTAGCGAATCTCCGTTCGTCCTGAGCCTGTCGAAGGACTCTGGATGGGTGGCTGGTGGTTCGACAAGCTCACCACGAACGGCTAAGTGAACAGCATTGGGGTCGGTATAGATTATCGGGTCTAGTGGATGACCCATTCTGCATCAGAGACCATACACATGCCGCCAAAACGTTTGAGGTAGGGGCGGACCATCTCGGTGATGGGGCCGACCTGCTCTGCCTCACAGGCGATTAGCAGATAGTGATACTGAAATACCCCCAGACTGATACCGGAGCGCAGGCCACGTTCGCCCCGCCCCCGCACATCTTCGACCATGGTGTAGCCGGAGATGCCCAGGGCATCCAGTTTTTCAGCAATCTGGCCAAAGACATCCTGCTGTAGCACCATCTCAATCCGTTTTACTGGCCGTACGCCGGTCTCGTTGTTCATCATTGTCTCCTCTTGATAGTTGTGTTGTGCCATCACTATTTCCAGATCAGGGTGACGGCAGCGAAGTAGAGCGGAATCCCCGCCACGATGTTAAACGGAAAGGTAAACCCTAATGCCATTGTAAAATAGACCCCCGGACGGGCCTCCGGAATGGCGTAACGGACAATGGCCGGTACAACAATATAAGAGGCGCTGGCCGCCAGTACCATCAGCAGCAGGGCATCACCTTTGGCGAGGCCAAACAACCAGGCAAGGGACATCGCCACTGCGGCGTTGATCATGGGCATCAGCAGTGCAAAGCCCATGACAAAATAGCTCAGGCTCCCTTTTGATTCCCGTAGTTGCCGTGCTACCAACAGTCCCATTTCGAGCAGGAAGAAGGCCAGCATGCCCTTAAAGATATCCACAGCAAAGGGCTCCATGATCTTTTTGCCAGTATCGCCAGTCACAAAACCGATTACCAGACTACCAATCAGCAGCAGATGGGCACCGTCGGTAAAGGCCTCGTGCAGCACCTTTTTCAGCGACAACGGCGCACTTAACGCCTCATCGGCGGGGGTGGCGGTGGTGGCCTGGGCCTGACGGGCGGTCTGGATGCGTACCAGGGAGGCGAGCAGAACCGCCATGATAATTGCCGGCGACTCCATCAGCACCATCGCCACTGTCATGTGGCCGCCAAAATCCACCTGGTTACTGGTAAGAAACTGCTGGGCGGTGATAAAGGTCACCGCGCTGACGGAGCCATAGGTGGCGGCCACGGCAGCCGCGTCAAAGGGGTTGATGCGGCGACGCAGGATCAAAAAGCTATAGGCCGGTACCAGCGCCGCCATGATCAGTGCCGCACATAGCGCCAGCGCCCCGGTCACAGATAGTCCCGTGGCTGCCAGTGCCGCGCCGCCCTTCAGACCAATGGCGATCAGTAGGTAGAGTGAAAAGAATTTGGCGATTGCGGGGGGAATCTCCAGATTCGAACGTACCGCCCCGGCAAACAGGCCAAAGGCAAAAAAGAGTATGACGGGGTCGATCAGGTTTTGTAACAGACTGATTTCCATGATGGTTCTCTCTCAGTAATTAATCATCGGTTGGTATTGTCTGGCCGGGATGGGGCCGCGCCGACAGTGACTGTTCATGATTCTTCCCTGTCAGGGGGGGTGCCGAATGCCTGACCAGCCCGCTGCAGCTGGCGTCCCAATGTGCGTCCGGCCCGCTCTGCGGCGCGATCAATGGCGATGCCGATATCCGCTTCGGAATCTTCAATGACAATGTCAGGTAATCCGTGCAGGCGTATCCGAAGCTGGCAGAGATGGTCGCCTGTGGCCGATAGATGCACGCTGACCCGTATTACATGGGCTTGAAAACGGCCCAGGGTAAACAGCAGTCGTTGCTCTACACGGGCGGTTAATGGCTCGTTCAGCGTAATCCCGCAGGTTTGAATATCGATCTGCACCTGAAAAATCCCTATCAATTGTTGTGGTTGAGATAAAGCCCCCTGTTTCTCTGTCAGTTATTGTGGGCGTATGCCATTATCAATAACAGTCGAATATTTATTGTTCTTTGTTCGTTACAGGTTGATGATTGAGGGGGGCTTGCAGATGTTGAATTACCGACAACTTCACTATTTTTGGAGCGTGGCCAAGGCCGGCAGCATTGCCCGTGCCGCTGAGCGGCTGCATCTGACCCCCCAGACCATCAGCGCCCAGATCGCTGAACTCGAACGGGCGCTGGGGCGTGATCTGTTCCGTCGTACCGGGCGGCGGCTTGAGCTGACGGAGGCGGGCAAGCTGGCCCTCTCTCACGCCGATGAAATCTTTCAGATAGGCAGCGAGCTGGAAGGGCTGATGCACCATTCGGCGGGCAGTAGCGATCTGCTGTTCCGGGTTGGAGTGGCGGATGTGGTCCCCAAATCCATCGCCTACAGATTATTGGCACCGGCACTGATGTTGTCGGAGTCGGTACGCCTTGTCTGCCATGAAGATAAGCTGGAGCGGCTGTTTGCGGAGCTGGCCATCCATAAGCTGGATCTGGTGATTGCCGATCGCCCACTGCCTACGGAGCTGGGGGTGAAGGGGTATAGCCATGTGCTGGGACAGTGTGGGGTTGTATTTCATGGGGTGCCAGCACTGGCGGTCCGTTACCGGGATAACTTTCCACAGTCACTGAACGGCGCGCCACTGCTGATCCCAGGGGCGGGCACGGCGATACGGGGGCCGCTGGGGCGCTGGTTTAGCGAACGCGGCGTACATCCACGGACGGTGGGGGAGTTTGATGATACGGCGTTGATGAAGGCGTTTGGCCAGGCGGGGGCCGGACTCTTTCCTATCCCGGCGGTGATTAGCGCCGAGATTCAGCGCCAGTACGGCACGGAGGTGGTTGGTCAGGCCGATGAGGTGGTGGTGAAGTACTACGCCATTTCCGTGGAACGCCGGTTGACCCACCCCGCAGTGGTGGCCATCAGCGAGGCGGCGAAGCAGGGGCTGTTTGTGGGCGCTGAACTTAATCAGGGATAAAGGTGAGTGCCAGACCGTTGTTGCAATACCGTTTGCCAGTGGGTTTGGGGCCGTCATCAAATAGATGGCCCTGATGGCCGCCGCAGCGGGCGCAGTGGTACTCGGTGCGGGTAAAAAAGAGTCTGAAATCTTCGCGGGTCTCAACACTGTTGGGCAGCACATCAAAAAAGCTCGGCCAGCCGGTGCCACTCTCATATTTCATGGTAGAGCGGAACAGCGCCAGTTCACAGGCGGCGCAGGCAAAGGTACCGGCCCGTTTTTCGTGATTGAGCGCACTGCTGCGGGGTGGCTCGGTCCCCTCTTTACGCAGGATATTGTATTGCGCGGGGGTCAGTTGCTGACGCCATTCGGCATCACTTTTGGTGATCTTCTGGATGGAACTACCCTCTTGACGGCTACTCATGGCCACCGCCTGGCGGGTTAATAGCGGGGTAGCGGCCAGGGCTACAAGTGAGAGTAAAAAATGGCGGCGTTGCATAACAGGCTCCAGTGATGTGGGTGGGTAGACACTATTATTGTCGGGTTGTTGTGATAAATCCTTACAAAAGAGTCACGTTTTTATCACAGTAGTTTTTTTGTGGTGGTGCCTCTCTTGGTTTTGGCAAGGGTTATAGGTATAGTTCGTGGCTCAACCTAACCCGTTTGGGGGAGAGTGTTCGGATCCAACAGGGTCGGAACCGCCGAAGGCGCAACCCGCCCGGAATCGCTCAGGCCTCAGGACCGCAGACGGTGGTTGACTCTGGAGAGCGAGCCTCTGTTTTAAATAGAGGGTTCCACCGAAGGGGTGAGTCTAATCAAAGGCTTAAACTCTCAGGTACCCGGACAGAGGGGCGACAGGTCAGCGACTGCTGACCTGTCGCCCTTTTTGCGTTTTTAAGGTACAAGATTAATGATAACAGCCCGAACGCAGCCCTTTGACCATCCCGGCTCACCCACTGTTGGGTGTATGGTGAGGCTGGAGTTCAGGTCGTTGCCAGGTTTGTCTTATCATGTGGCGGAGGGTTGTCAGCCCTCCCGAGCCCCTTTAACAGTGGACGCGAAATATCATGGCTAAAAAGACCCCGCTCTACGATCAGCACATCGCCTGTGGTGGCAAGCTGGTCGACTTTGCTGGCTGGAACATGCCGCTCAACTATGGTTCGCAGCTCGATGAGCACCATGCTGTTCGTAGCGCTGCGGGTATGTTTGATGTCTCCCACATGACGGTGGTTGATCTGACCGGCGACAAGGTCAAACCTTTTCTTCAGTATCTGCTGGCTAACGATGTAGATAAACTCAAACTTAGCGGCAAGGCGCTTTATAGCGGCATGTTGCGGGAAGATGGCGGGGTGATCGACGACCTGATCGTCTATTACATTCACGATACCTTCTACCGCATGGTGGTCAACGCCGGTACCCGTGACAAAGATATGGCCTGGCTTGAGAAGCAGGCAGCGGCGTTTGCGGTTGATGTGAACGAACGTCACGATCTGGCGATGGTGGCGGTGCAGGGCCCCAGCGCCCGTGAGATGGCCCACGCGGTATTGAGCGCGGCTCAGGCCGATGCGGCTAGCCAGCTTCAGCCCTTTTTTGGTGTTGAGAGTGAGGGGCTTTTTATCGCCCGCACCGGCTACACTGGCGAGGATGGTTACGAGATGATGGTGCCCGCCGATCAGGCCGCGCAGTTGTGGGGTGCGCTGGTGCAGCAGGGTGTTCGTCCCTGTGGTCTGGGGGCCCGTGACAGTCTGCGGCTGGAGGCAGGTATGAATCTTTATGGTTCTGATATGGATGAGACCACCAGTCCGCTGGAGTCGGGCATGGGCTGGACTATCGCCTGGGAGCCATCAACACGCCACTTTATTGGCCGCAAGGCGTTAGAGGCGCAGCGCCGCCAGAGTGGTGGCAGCAAGCTGGTGGGGTTGGTTTTGCTTGATAAGGGGGTGTTGCGTGCCCATCAGACAGTGGTCTGGAATGGTGACCCGATGGGCGAAACCACCAGCGGCGGCTTTTCCCCTACCCTCGGCCGCTCCATCGCCCTGGCACGGGTGGCGACGGAGGTGAGTGATGAGTGCCAGGTTGACGTGCGTGGCAAAATGCTGCTGTGTCAGGTGGTTAAACCACCCTTTGTCCGTAATGGAAAAGCCTGTATTAAGATTGATTGATGAGTGACCGATGATTTCCAGACCCCTGATGGGGATGGGAAACAGAGACCAGACAGTTAAAACACTAAATAATGACGAGGACCAGAACGATGAGCAATATTCCAGATACCCTGTTGTACACCTCCAGCCACGAATGGGTTGAAGTGCTGAGTGATGGCACCGCTCGTATCGGTATCACCGACCACGCCCAGGAGCTGCTCGGTGACATGGTGTATGTCGAAGTGCCAGAGGTGGGTGACGAAGTGAAGTCCGGTGAGGAGTGCGCGGTGGTGGAGTCGGTCAAGGCCGCCTCCGACGTCTACAGCCCGATCTCGGGCGTGGTGGTTGCGGTGAATGAAACCCTGGCCGAGAATCCCGGGCTGGTCAATGGTGACCCCTACAGCGATGGCTGGATCATGCGTATCAAGATTGCCGACCAGGGCGAGCTGGAAGAGCTGTTTGATGCCGAGAGTTATCAGGATGTGATCGACGAAGAAGATCACTAAAACTTACCCCAGCCAGCAGAGTCAACGATGCCTTTTATTCCACACACTGAACAGGATGTCACCGAGATGCTCGACGCCATTGGCGTCGATAGCATTGAAGCGTTATTTGACGAGATCCCCGCTGAGCTGCGGGTCAAGGGGGTGCTCAATATCCCCGACGGTATGAACGAGATGGCGGTCGCCCGCCTGATGCGTGAACGTGCCGCCGGGGACGCCACCGGTCTTAATTTCATCGGTGCGGGGGCCTACGAGCACCATATCCCGCAGGCGGTGTGGGATATCGCCACCCGGGGTGAGTTCTACTCTGCCTACACCCCCTATCAGGCGGAGGCGAGTCAGGGCACGTTGCAGCTGCTCTACGAGTACCAGACCATGACGGCCAGTCTCAACGGCCTTGATGTCTCCAACGCCTCGCTGTATGACGGTGCCTCGGCACTCTCAGAGGCGGTGTTGATGGCGGTACGTGCCCATCGTAAATCGAAGTCAAAACGGGTTCTTATGCCCAGTACCGTACATCCGGCCTACCGTGCGGTGGTGCGGGCGGTGGTGAAGAATCAAGGCATTGAGATCGTCGAGCTGCCCTACTGTGCAGAGGCAGGCACCACTTTGATCAGCGAGTTGAAGCAGTACGAAGGGCAGGACATTACCGCGCTGGTGATCCCGCAGCCCAACTTTTTTGGTGTGCTGGAAGATGTGGATGGCCTGACCGATTGGGCGGCGGCCAATAACGCGATTGCGATTGCGGTGGTGAATCCGATGACCCTGTCACTGCTCAAGCCGCCAGGCCAGTGGGGGCAGAACGGTGTTGATATCTCCTGTGGCGAAGGTCAGCCACTCGGTATTCCACTCTCCAGTGGCGGCCCCTATTACGGCTTTATCACCTGCAAGCAGGCACATGTGCGGCAGCTGCCCGGCCGTATCATCGGCCGCACTGTTGATCTTGATGGCAAACCCGGTTTTGCCCTGACACTGCAGGCGCGTGAGCAGCACATCCGCCGCTCCAAGGCGACATCCAACATCTGTACCAACCAGGGGTTGATGGTGACGGCTTCAACTATCTTCATGTCCCTGATGGGGGCTGAAGGGTTGGAGCGTGCCGCGGCACAGAGCATCTCGAATACTCAGATACTCGCCGACAAGCTCTGTGCCATCAACGGTGTTGAAAGAGTCTTCGCCGGTGTGAACTTCCACGAAGTGGTGCTGCGTCTGCCCAAACCGGTTGCGGGGGTGCTCGAAGCGCTGGCGGAGCGGGGGATCTATGGTGGTTACAACATGGGCACCCAGTATCCGACGTTGAGTGACTGCATTAGTGTCTGTGCCACCGAGACCAAAACAGCGGCGGATCTGGATGCTTACAGCGATGCGCTTAAAGCAGTGTTGGCCTAACAAAGGAATAACGGAATCACTATGAGCACACTGATTTTCGAACAATCCCGTCCCAATCGTATTGCTGTTGCCCAGATGGCTAGCGCCGTTGAGGTCAAAGGCATTCCTGCTGCACTGCGCCGCACAACACGCCCGCTGCTGCCGCAGGTCTCCGAGATGCAGGTGGTGCGCCACTATACCCGCCTGTCGCAGAAAAACTTTTCTATCGATACCCAGTTCTATCCACTTGGCTCCTGCACCATGAAGTACAACCCGCGTGTCTGTAATTCTGTGGCGCTGCAACCCGGTTTTGCCGGGCGTCACCCCTATGCACCGGACACCTCTGGCCAGGGGTTGTTGGCGTCGATGTACGATCTGCAGGAGCTGCTCAAAGAGGTGACCGGTATGAAGGGTGTATCGCTTACCCCTGCCGCCGGTGCCCAGGGTGAGTTTGCCGGTGTGGCTATGATCCGTGCTTACCACGATTCACGCAACGACACCGCACGTAGCGAGATTATCGTGCCCGATGCCGCTCACGGTACCAACCCTGCCACCGCCATTATGTGTGGTTATAAGGTGAAGGAGATTCCGACCAAGGATTGTGGTGATATCGATATCGACGCGTTAAAAGCCGCCGTCGGCCCCCAGACCGCTGGCATTATGCTCACTAACCCTTCGACTGTGGGGGTCTTCGAGCGCAATATCAAAGAGATTGCCAAGATCGTGCACGATGCCGGTGGCCTGCTTTATTATGATGGTGCCAATCTCAATGCCATTCTTGGCAAGGTGCGGCCTGGCGACATGGGTTTTGATGTTATCCATATGAATCTGCACAAAACTTTCTCCACCCCACACGGCGGTGGTGGCCCTGGTGCCGGTCCTGTGGGTGTCAGTGGGCGGCTGCTGCCGTTTCTGCCAATCCCTATGGTGACTAAAGAGGGCGACAAGTTCCGCTGGCTGACCGAGAAGGATCGCCCCGAGTCGATCGGTCGTCTCTCCGCCTTCACCGGTAACATCGGTGTGCTGATCCGCGCCTACGTCTACGCCCGTTTGTTGGGGCGCGAGGGGATGGAGCGTGTGGCCGAGTACGCCACGCTCAACGCCAACTACATGGCGGCAGAGTTGCAGAAGGCCGGGTTTGAGCTGGCCTACCCGGAGCGCCGCGCCACCCATGAGTTTATCGTCACCCTGAAAAAAGAGGCAAAGGAGCTCAACGCCACGGCCATGGATTTTGCCAAGCGGCTGCTCGACTACGGCTTTCACGCCCCCACCACCTACTTCCCGCTGATGGTGCCTGAGTGTCTGTTGATCGAGCCAACCGAAACTGAAAGCAAAGATGTGCTCGATGGTTTTGTTGCCGCCATGGCCAAGATCAAAGCCGAGGCGCAGCAGGACTCCAGCCTGTTGAAGGGTGCCCCTTACACCCTGCCGTCCCGCCGTCTTGATGATGTACGGGCTGCGCGGGAGCTGGATCTGACCTGGAAAGCAGGAAATGTGGTCAGCTAGAGTAGGTCAATCAAGAGGACAACCCTCAGCGGGGTTGGTCTTTTACTTTTGAATTTGGTGAGTATGTTTTTGTTTTGCGGTTAAATGAGCCGGGGAAATTCCCAAAAAGGGCAAGTGTTGTGGTGAGCGCGCAATGCGCTGACCTTCTATTCATGAGTCCGGGCAGTTCGGGGGAATTTATAATATGCCAATGGAACAGATGCAACTAATTGAACAAACGGGAACCGCTATCCGTGAGGCGCAGCGAGACTTTTCGCCTGGGATTAGCACCAATGCAAAAAGCACTGGCTCACGCCCATTTTTTTTGGAATTTTTTGCTGGTAGCGGATTAGTGGCGCAGGGTTTGAAAGGTTACTTTCGAACTGTGTGGGCAAATGACATTTGCGATAAAAAAGCCGCTGTTTATGTGGCTAACCACGGTTCAAAACATTTTCATTTAGGCTCGATCTCCGATGTCAGTGGTGAGACCTTGCCGAGAGCATCTCTTGCATGGGCCTCTTTCCCTTGCTAAGACCTTTCGCTTGCTGGCCTGACGGGAGGTATTCATGCATCTCGAAGCGGGCTTGTATGGCAGTGGCTTCGCATCATTGATGAAATGCCATCGCGCCCGCCTGTCCTTGTTGCAGAAAATGTTGCCGGTTTGGTTTCTGCGGCGGACGGCGAGAATTATCGGGCGTTGCATCAATCTTTGGCAGATCGTGGCTATTAGCAGCCCCACATGAAAAAACTATCGCCCCGTGAAAAACCAATCCTTGCCGGGCTATATTTATCCAAGTTTGATGCGATGGGTTTGCACCAGCTCGGTTTTAAAAGCTTTACAGAGGCTTTCAATGTTATCGGATTTGCATTGGGAGTCCAGCCAGCATCGGTAAAAAATTACAGGGACGAATTTGATCCCCTGTTTCCGAATGACAGAAAAGGTTGGCACAAACGATCCATGAGGGTTTACTGCAAAGCGATATACGATAACTTTGCTGGTCTAGGAATAGGCGAGTTTTCAACCTTGCTAAAACAATTGATCTATAAACGGCATGACCTCGATATTCTGATGGAAGAGGTCGAAAAAGACGAAGGCGACAAAAAAAGTTCATTTGCACAAAGATTGATAACCGGCCAAGCGGCAGAGCAATACTTCATATCAAAATACAAAGAGATAAACCTATTTAATGAGTTTGAAATGGAAGACACCACGAAACTCGGCTGCGGTTTTGATTTCAGATTAACATCTCAAGATGTTTTTTATGGTGTAGAGGTTAAAGGCATGAATGAGTCCAAGGGAAGCATTACCTTAACAAATAAAGAATATTCAGTAGCATCCATCATGGGCGACCGATATTTTTTGTTCGTAGTAAAAAACTTTAAGGAAAACCCTTTTCATGAACTGTATCCAAACCCATTGGGTGGCGGATTGCCTTTCAATAGAATTGAACAAAAGGTAATTCAGATAAGCTGGTCAACCAAACTTTAATCATGCCGATTCAAAACGTACTGACCAAGCGCGAAGCCGCGCATCTAATGGACGTACCGGATACTTACAAAATGCCGAGAAGTTACAACGATGGTTACTAAAGAGCATTTCGCAGCCAAACCGCTCCACTTCCGTTTCGATCAAACAAAGGGTTTACAGGCCATCATTCAAGACCTGTTAGCGCAAGCTGGAAAACGCCAGCTGAAATCGACTAGTACGATGTATCAAGGCGCAGTGTTGCAGCATCTTGTGGGTGCAATATTGGAATTGGCTTTGCCAGGAATACAAATTGCCCATAGCAGTTTTTCCGTTGCCGATGCAGTCAGCGACCGATCAGGCGATTTTGTGATCGACGACAGCATCATTCACATCACTACCTCGCCGGGCGAGGCGGTTATCAGGAAATGCCAGCGCAATCTTGAAGCCGGGGCCAAACCAATCATTTTAACGCTGGCTGAAGGTGTCACCGTCGCCAGGGTTCTTGCTGGTAATGCAGGACTGTCCGGGCGCATTGATATTATGGATGCGGAACAGTTCATTGCTGCCAATCTTCATGAATTGAGTTTATTCAAGGCTTCAGCCCACAGGCTTACTCTTGAGAAGCTGGTTGAGGCATACAATCGAATTGTTGCTGACAATGAGACAGATCCCAGCTTGCGTATAGTAATGGGTTGATGAATTGTAAGGTATACGCTATATACCCCGCCTCGATGATGTACGGGCTGTGCGAGAATTGGACCTGACCTGGAAAGGTGAGACCAACGCCAGTTAACCGGGCATTAAAAATCAACAGTAAATTAAGACCAGGACAATGCAGCGTTGAGTTGATATTGATTTCATGAGCGTCAGTATCATTTTTTTCATTTAAAAATCATCATAAAGCAACTACCCTTTCTCTGTCGAATACTCGACGGCGTAACTTAAGGAGGAGTTAAATGAAACTACGCACAGGGTTTAATATTCACCAATCGGGACGGACGCTGATTACTGTTGCCTTGCTGGGCGCTTTTGTGACGGGCCATTCTGCCTATGCAGACAAACGTCCTCCATCAATAACGGCGTCGCAGTTATCTTTGGAGCTGGCCACTAACGCTGCAATGGCGGCCTTGGGGCAATGCAGACAGGACGGTTATGCTGTTAGCGTTGCCGTAGTCGACCGCAGCGGTACACTGATCGCACAGGTGCGCGACCCCGCAGCTGGCCCTCATACCATAGGCAGTAGTTATGGTAAGGCGTTCACCTCCGCCAGTATGGGGCAGTCCACCACCAATCTGGCAAATGCCATTGTCAGTAATCCAGCGCTTAGTGGTTTGCGTGACATGGATCCACGACTGGTGATTCTAGCCGGAGGTCTGCCCATTACGATGGGTGGACAACGTATCGGTGGTATTGGTGTGGGAGGTGCCCCAGGCGGACACCTAGATGAAGCCTGTGCCAAATATGGGTTGCAGCAGATTCGGGCAGAGTAGTATTGCCAGCGACGGGAGCCAAACCCAGCAGGTTGGCTCCCTGCCTGGTATTCATGCAGTGACCAACGGGGACCGCTATCTCTGGTTTCACCTGTTTCTCGCTGTTGATACCAGACCGTATGGCTAATTAGGAGAGCTGAGTGGCAAACCCGTGGTTTACATCGCGGTGCACTGCCTCATCGGCACGGACCGCGATGATCACGTCGCGCAGGCGTGCGTCAGGGGCCAGCTGCCAGTAGTCGATGGCAATCTGCGGCGCAGCCACATTCTCGGCAGCACCACTGTCGATTTCCGCCAGATATTCGGTATAGCTGTAGACGGCCTCCTCTTCAAAATACCCCACCACACGATGGGCGGTCTTGGCTGATATCAGATAGATCAGGAAAAAGGCGTTATAAAACAGCCCCTGCACCAATACAATCAGCAGCCGTTCCAGCCGTGAAGGTTGGGCGATCTGGATGAATGTCATCAGATGCATACGCTCATTCTCCGCCTCATCTAATAGCGTGCGAATCCAGCCATGATCGCTCTCCATACGCCGTAGGGCACGCAAATGTTGCAGTGCACCGGCCACCATGCCGGGCACAGCGGCGACTGTTTCCAGTACCACCGCACGATGGCCATAGCGCCGTGCAAAAAAGGCATCTGCGAAGTAGCGCAAAAACTTAACAAAACGGTAGGCGATGCGATCCCGAAGATCTTTTGGCGCGTAGTACGTTTCAAGTGGCGGAGTATCTGACATTGTTATGCTCCTGTGGATGTTATGGTTGTGAAGGGTACAAACACCCCTGATATATGGAGTGGCTGGAGTACAATAAAAAGGTTTAGCTGAAAATCACCGGAGATGATGTGGTGATGAGGATGTCCAGTTTAGGCGATGTTGGCAGGTTGTGGGGGATTAATGGTGCACGGATCACTACACCGCGATCGGTGCAGGACCGGCTCCGCCGCCGCCTCCATCTGGATCTGGGCCTTTTTTCGATTTCTTGCTGGAGGAGGCATTCGGACCGGGCTTCTCCCTTTTTTTCTTGTTTTTTATAGCCGCAATCGTTTCCATGATTTCGAGATAGTCGTAGGCATCAAAACGTCCGGCTGCGACCTCCACGTCCAGCGCCCGTTGGGCCTGGGTGACTGCGCGATTTATATAGGGCTCCCACCTTGCGATTTGTAATCGGCCAAGACCGGCTACATCTCGCGCCAATGTTGTGTAGTAGCCGTGCAGGGCTTGGGCTCTCTGGGTTCTGAATGCGTCATCAACACCGGTATTGGCGGCGTTGTCGAGTTCCCAGACATGGGTATCCACCTCCTGTATGGCATGCTGCACGCGTCCGATGGCCCCGCCGAGTTCATTAGTATCCATATACGAAACAGTATCGCCTACGTCAGCCACATCATCAGGCTCTTGTCGATACTGTTCTGCGTGAATTAACTCATGGCGCAAAGAGGTGTAAACAACGGCAGCGCCCGCAGCGAATGCTAAGTTGGTTATTTCGATAGTGACATTGTCCGGGGCAGCTGGATCAGGTTGGGCGATGCCGAAATATGTGGCTTCAGTGTAGGCCAACCCGGTAACGTTGTCTGTCTCGTCGAGGAGCCCTTCGGTTTGGACATGGGCGTAAAGGGCATCAAGCGCCGCTTGTCGCAGGTCAGGGGTATCAGCATTGTTTATCTGGGTAACCAAGGCGGTGGGCAGTGCGGGTACGTCGGCACTTTCACCCAAATCGCCTGCCGGGGTGGTGACAGCTATTTTCTGCACAGTCGCCGCTGCGTCGGAGGGTCGGGCCAACTCCATGGCCTTTAACTGGGCGCTTAGCTGAAACGCACGAGGACTACGGTTTACCGTCTCCTGCAATTTTTGTTGAGTGACAGCTTCTGGCCGATTATCCACAAACCAAACAGCAGGCTTACCGCCACTCAAAGTTTGAGTGGCTTCGTTAGCAGCAGAGTGGCTTTTATGGTCTTGTGCCTTGTCAGCGTGAGGTTTCATAAACCACCTTATCAGGTTTTATTACACTACCTATAACATGAGGCTAAAGAGAGCAGTGGTCTTTTTTCAAACCGTATCTTGACTCACAGTGGCTGTTCATTCCCCATTCCTCATCCCTCATAATTCGACCTGTGCCCCTAGTTCAATAACGCGATTGGTGGGGATTTTAAACAGGGTCATCGCACCAGCGGCGTTGCGCGCCATGGTGATAAAGAGCTTTTCGCGCCAGGGGGCCATGCCGGGGATGCGGGTGGATATCAGGGTTTCGCGGCTGAAAAAATAGGAGGTCTCCAGTGTATTGAAGTCGGCTTTCAGTGGTGCGCATTGCGCCAGTGTTGCCGGTACGTCAGGTTCATCTTTATAGCCAAAGTGAAACAGCGTGCGATGAAAACCGCAGCCTAATGGTTCGGTCTCAATCCGTTCATTGGCGGGTATGTAGGGTACGTCGGAGGTCATCACCGTTAGCAGGACCACCCGTTCGTGCAGTACTTTGTTATGGGCAAGGTTATGCAGCAGTGCGTGGGGCACGCCGTTGGAGCTGGCTGTTAAAAACACCGCTGTGCCCGGTACTCTGATCGGTGGATGGCGCGCGATGCTGGTAAGAAAGAGGCCGATATCCATGGCGTCTGCATGGAGCCGTCGGATCAGAATCCGGCGTCCCTTCTTCCAGGTCGCCAGCAGGATGAAAATGATGGCGGCGATCAGCAGCGGAAACCAGCCACCGTGTATGATCTTGGTGGCGTTGGCGCTGACAAAGGCGATATCGACGATCAGAAATAGTGCCATCACCGCCGCCGCCGCTGCCCAGTGCCAGCGCCACAGGCCATAAACCACAAAAAAGGCAAGCAGGGTGTCAATGGCCATGGTGCCGGTAACGGCGATGCCGTAGGCCGCCGCCAGATCGCTGGAGGAGCCAAATCCGACCACCAGCCCTACTACCCCAAGTAGCAGAAACCAGTTTATAAATGGAATATAGATCTGCCCTACCTCGTGTTCTGACGTGTGGAACATCCGCATGCGGGGAATGTAGCCGAGCTGGATCGCCTGACGGGTAACGGAGAAGGCGCCAGTAATTACTGCCTGCGAGGCGATGACGGTGGCCAGGGTGGCCAGCGCAATCAGCGGATAGAGTGCCCATGAGGGGGCCATCAGATAGAACGGGTTGCGCGCTGCATCAGGAAGGTGCATCAGCAGCGCCCCTTGGCCAAAGTAGTTGAGCAGCAGTGCCGGCCAGACAAAACCAAACCAGGCGAGCTGGATCGGCCGTTTGCCAAAGTGGCCCATGTCGGCATACAGTGCCTCGGCGCCGGTGATAACCAGTACTACTGTGCCCAAGACCAGAAAACCGAGCCAGCCGTGGTGCAGCAGCATGTCGAGGGCATAGATTGGGTTGACTGCTTTGAGTACGCCGGGATAGTCGATGATGTTGATAATGCCCAGCAGTGCCAGCACTGCAAACCAGACCCCCATCACTGGGCCAAAGAGCTTGCCCATGCCGGCGGTACCACGGTACTGAAAGAAAAAAAGCAGCACCAATACCACCAGCGCCATTGGGATAATCCATGACTCCAGCGCCGGGGCGGGAATTGCCACCCCCTCCACGGCACTCAGTACCGAGATGGCGGGGGTGATCATGCTATCGCCATAAAAGAGTGCGGCACCAAACAGCCCCAGCGATGAGAGCACCCAGCGTAAACGCGGCTTGTCAGCAGCAACTCGGCGGGTCAGCGCAATCAGCGCCATAATGCCACCTTCGCCTTTGTTGTCAGCACGCATCATAAACAGCACATACTTGAGCGAGACAACGATCACCAGCGCCCAAAAGACCAGTGAAAGAATACCAAGGATGTTATTTGGCTCCGGCGGCAGGGCATGAACGCCGCTGAAGGTCTCCTTCATGGCGTAGAGCGGGCTGGTGCCGATGTCGCCATAGACTACCCCTACCGCGCCCACCATGAGTGGCAGGAGGGGGTGTTTTTCTGCTGCTTGGTTCTGTGGCGACACCGTAGGCACTCCTGAAACGCCGCACATCTTTAAAAGCTCTTATCGGTTGATTCATGCCCACCCGCCTAAGGTGACGGGTTACTTCATGGTGAGCTTGTTGAGCCATGAATGAAGCGGCTGACGGAGTGGCAGATTACGCCACTTTGGCGTCGAGCTGTGGGAGTTTTGTCAGGCCGCTATCATCACTGTGATATTTGGCAACCGCTCAATCCCCCCTTGATTGGGCATCTAGAGACTCCCAGCGTTGGTAGGTCGCGCTTAAGGTCTGCTCCAGTGTATCCAGCTGCTTCTGCACCTCGGCCATCTTGGCACTACCCTGTTTATAAAAGTCGGGGTCGGCCATGGTTTTGTGCAGGGCATCCAGGTCAGCCTCCAGCAGCTCGATCTTTTTTGGCAACTCCTCCAGCTCGCGCTGTTCTTTGTAGCTCAGTTTGGCGGCGGCTTTGGGTTTCTCTTTAGCCATGGCGGTATCGAGTTGTTTTGGCTTCTCGCTGCTGCTATTTGTTACCGGCTGGGCGCGTTGCCGCAGCCAGTCGTCGTAGCCACCTACATACTCGTTCACCACGCCGTTGCCTTCAAAGACCAGCGAGCTGGTAACAACGTTGTTGATAAAGGCACGGTCATGGCTCACCAGCAGCAGGGTGCCGCTGTAGTCGATCAGCAGCTCTTCGAGCAGCTCCAGTGTCTCTACATCCAGATCGTTGGTCGGCTCATCCATCACCAGCACGTTGGCCGGTTTGGTGAAGAGCTTGGCCAGCAGCAGGCGGTTACGTTCACCGCCGGAGAGCGCCTTCACCGGCGTGCGCGCCCGCTGGGGCGAGAAGAGAAACTCCTGCATGTAGCTGATGACGTGGCGCGGTTTGCCGTTGACGGTGATCTCGTTACTGCCACCACTGATGTTATCGATAACAGTCTTTTCGGGATCGAGCTGGGCGCGATGCTGGTCGAAGTAGGCAACCTCCATCTTGGTGCCCTTCTTCACCGTGCCCTGCTGTGGCTCCAGCAGCCCCAGCAGAATCTTCAGCAGCGTCGATTTACCGGCACCGTTAGGGCCGATGATGCCGATCTTGTCACCGCGCATAATGGTGGTGGTGAGGTTTTTCAGGATCACCTTGTCGCCAAAGCTCTGGCTGACGTTATCAATCTCAACCACAATCTTGCCGGAGCTGGCTGCCTCCTGGGTCTGAATCTTGGCCGTGCCCATGCGTTCACGGCGTTCGCTACGTTCAACCCGCAACGCCTTCAAGTCACGTACACGTCCTTCGTTGCGGGTGCGGCGCGCCTTAATGCCCTGACGAATCCACACCTCCTCCTGTGCCAGCTTTTTATCGAAGAGTGCGTTGGCGGTCTCCTCAGCATCGAGCTGCTCCTGTTTGCGGACCAGATAGAGCTCGTAGTTGCCGGGCCAGCTGGTGAGCTTGCCACGATCAAGATCGATAATGCGGGTTGCCAGATGCTGCAATAACATCCGGTCATGGGTCACAAACAGTAGCGCCGCACGGTAGTTGAGCAGAAACTCCTCCATCCACTTGATCGACTCGATATCCAGATGGTTGGTCGGCTCGTCCAGCAGCAACAGGTCCGGGTCCAGCACCAGCGCCTGGGCCAGCAGCACGCGGCGTTTCATGCCGCCGGAAAGCTCGCTGAACTCCGCATCCTCCGGCAGCTCCAGCCGTGAGATCACGGTATCAACCCGCTGGCTCGCCTCCCAGCCATTCACCGCCTCAAGCTTGTGCTGTACCCGTTCCAGCTCTGCCATCGCTTCATCACTGAAGTCAGTCGCCAACCGCTGCGTGGCGTGGTGGTAGTCGCGCAGCAACTGCCCCTGCTCACCCAGTCCATCGGCCACCACGTCATAGACCGAGCCAGTCATATCACTCGGCACCTCCTGGTTCAGGCGTGTCACTCGCAGCCCCTGCTGCTTCTCAATAGCCCCCCCCTCAGGGATGATCTCGCCCGCCAACACCTTCATCAGCGTCGACTTGCCCGCGCCATTACGCCCGACCAGACAGACACGTTCGCCAGGATCAATCGACAGGTTAAGACCATCCAGCTGTGGCGGACCACCAAAGCTGACCACAACATCGCGCAGGGTAATTAAGGGCATAGGAACTCCAAGGATTTAGGCGCGTATGGTACTGCCAGCGGCTGGCCAGCGCCAGCTATGCGGTATGGATAGGGCCATAATGGGGGGCGACTAAGGCAAGATAACCACCTGTAGCACGCACAGTATTAATCCCAGCGTGGGGCTATAGTTGCATAATGGGCTTGTGAACAGATGATTGGGGGATGTCGTCGGGGGAATGGAAGTAATAGACAGATTCTGCCTATTGTCCTGTTTAATATTTTTGTCTAATACGTGTTGAACTAAACCGCTTACGCGGGGCTTTTTTCCTTCGTTTTTCTCTCGTGTTTTCCATACTTATCTCTACCCCATCCGGGGTTTTACCACAGGAGATAAGTCATGACCCCTCTACGTCAGAAGATGATCGATGCGATGCTGGTGCGCGGTTTTGCCGTGCGTACTCAGCAGAGTTATATGGACGCGGTGATTCAGTTGTCGCGCCATTACCACTGTTCCCCAGCATTGTTATCCAACGCACAGTTGCAGGACTATTTTCTCTATCTCGTCAAAGAGCGTCAGCTCGCGCCGGCCTCGTGCCGTTTGTCATTCAATGGCATCCGTTTTCTCTATCTCAATGTCCTGGGGTGGCCCGAGGTCGACCTGAAGGTCGCCCTGCCCAAGCGCAAACAACGCATTCCGGAGTTGTTGAGCCACGTTGAAGTGACTCGCTTGCTGGCGGCGGTAGAGAACAGGAAACACCGAGTGATGCTGACCACCTGTTATGGCTGCGGTCTGCGGGTGAGTGAGTTGATGGCGTTGCAGGTGCGGGATATTGATGGTGAGCGCTTGTTGCTGCGAGTGACGCAGGGCAAAGGAGGAAAGGATCGACAAGTAATTCTATCCGCTTCTTTGTTGCAGTTGCTGCGCCGTTACTGGCGTATCTTTCATCCAACGACGTGGCTTTTTTATGGCCACGATCCATTGTCGAGTCTGAGCATCACGACGGCACAGAAGGTGTTTCAGACGGCGAAGCAAAAGGCAGAGATAGAGAAGATTGGCGGTATTCATAGCCTGCGTCATGCCTATGCGACGCATCAGTTGGCGGCGGGCAGAGCCTGCCCCGCGAAGCGCTTTGGGCATGCCGCTGCTTCAGTTGAAGGAGATGCTGGGTCACAGTGATCTGCACTCAACCATGCGCTATCTCCATTGGGTGCCGCAGTACACCGAAGGCTTTGGCGCCGATCTGACTCAAGGGTTGGAGGTGGATGATGAATAACAGCTCCATGCAAGCCATACTCGCCACGCATCTGGATGAATATCGAGAACATCATCGGCTCTCACCGCAGCAGGCCAGCGCCTGCCACCGCATTGAGATCTGTCGCACGGCAGTACTGGGTGGAGAACAGGTGCGCTGCAGTCAGTGTGCGTTTGAGCAGTACCGTTACCACTCCTGTCGCAACCGTCATTGCCCGCAGTGTCAGCGCCAAGCCAGTGAGGCGTGGTGTGAACAGCGCACGGCGCAGCTGTTGCCAGTGCCCTATTTTCATCTGGTGTTTACACTGCCGCATCCACTCAACCCGTGGGCCGAGCTGCATCCAGAGGTGATCTATCGTCTGTTGTTCCAGTCGGCCTGGGCAACACTCAAAGGTTTTGCCAATGATCCAAAACGACTTGATGGTGAGCTGGGCATGGTCGCCATTCTCCACACCTGGGGCCAGAACCTCAGCCGTCATAAAACCGTATGTAAAGGGCAACAAAAATGATGCCAATGATGCCGCAGGCATTTGTGAAGCGGCCGATCGTCCAAGCATGCGTTTTGTACCGGTTAAAAGCCTGGCACAACAAGATCTGATGTTGTTGCATAACCAGAGGTCACAGTCCATTAAGCGGCGCACCGCCTTAGCGAATCAACTGCGCGGGCTGTTGATGGGATATGGCATTGTGGTAGACAAAAGTCTGCATAAGCTGCGCCAGAGGTTGCCGGAGATTCTGGAGGACGCTGAGAATGTGCTGAGTTCTCTGGCACGCGAGATATTTGCGGAAATGCGTGATGAGCTCATGCATCTTGATCAGCTCATTGCCAAGGCGGATAAAAAAGTGAGTGCCATGGCCAGTGCTAATGAAGCCTGTCGGCGA
>JAKFXL010000028.1 GCA_021731365.1 Gammaproteobacteria bacterium
CCGACAGCCCCGCCCAGCCCGATCAGCAGATTCCGCTACGACGTTGATGCGGTCTTTTGCATGGCATTGAATAGAGTTTGGTTGTCCTAGGCTAGCGCAGATGGTTTGGCGTGTGATGCCGATAATCACTTTCGTATTTCAACGTAACGCCAGCGTCTACCGCGTAGCGGTTGTATTCAATAAGACAGTGGAGAAATCTAGAGTATCGCCTCAACCATTACCCTGATTTTTTTTGCTTTTTCAAAATGGTCTAGCCTTTTTTCCACAATCCACCAGGTTGCTGCCTCCATGAGGAGTTCGGGGTCGTCGTTTTTATTTGCAAAAAACGCATAAAATGACAGACCAACACCCTCGCCTTTACTCTCGATTTTTTTATCACAGACCTCGATGATTTTTCTTTTTAATGCTTCTCTCATGTCATTAATAATCCTTAACAAGATCTCTATGTGCACTTGTTTAATGAGGTGGTAAAACCATCTCCAAGGCTCTGGTCAATTGACTGGCCACATCTTTATCCAGCTATCCTTGATGTTCAAGATAAATCCTCGTCGGTTTCAGGTTTCCCCTCGAATGCATCCATCTGTGTATCAAGCGGCAGGTATAAACCCTATTGCTACATAATCAAATAATACTCCACGGCCTTTGGCTGTGTGCGGCAACGTACTTTAGGGGCTGTTACTATAGCGGGCTGATGCGGCGCTACGTCGCGTTCAATCACCATCAACCATGGAAGGATTAACAATGAAAAGATTGCTCTGTGTTTTAACGCTGCTGTTTGCCGGTTCTGCTGCCCACGCCGCACTGGTGACCAAAGAGGTTGATTACACCACGGGTGATGCGACAACGCTTAAGGGGTATGTCGTTTACGATGATAGTTTTAAGGGTAAACGCCCGGCGGTGCTGGTGGTGCATGAGTGGTGGGGCCATAACGCCTACGCCCGCAAACGGGCCGATATGTTGGCGGGGCTGGGGTATGTGGCGCTGGCGGTGGATATGTATGGTGATGGTAAACAGGCGCACCATCCGGAAGAGGCACAGAGCTTTTCCAGTGAGATCGCTAACAATATGAACTTGGGTAAGGCCCGCTTTATGGCGGCGCTGGAGCTGATCCAGAAAGAGCCGATGACCGATGATACCCGCATCGGTGCGATTGGTTACTGCTTTGGTGGTGCGGTGGTGTTGCAGATGGCGCGGGAGGGGGTGGATCTTGAAGGCGTGGTGAGTTTTCATGGCAGCCTGGGTACCCGTAGCCCTGCACAGAAAGGGGGTGTAAAGGCGAATATTCTGGTGGCCCACGGTGGTGCTGATCCGTTTGTGACGACGGAGCAGGTGGGGGATTTTGTGAAGGAGATGGAGGCCGCTGATGCGCGTTATAAATTTATTATTTACAGCGGTGCACAGCATAGCTTCACTAATCCTGAGGCAGATGCGTTTGGTGCCAAGTTCAAGCTGCCGTTGAAATACAATAAACAGGCCGACCACGAGTCGTGGGGTGATATGCAGCGATTTTTTAAAGGGGTTTTTGGTGGTTAATTCAGAACAGACACCTTATCAGCGCCTCGGGGGTGAGGCCGCTGTGCGTAGGTTGGTGGTACGGTTTTATGGGTTGATGGCCACCGTGCCGGAGGCGCAGGTGATTCGTGCCATGCACCCGGCGGATCTCTCTGGCTCCAGCGACAAGTTGTTTAAGTTTCTCTCTGGCTGGCTCGGTGGCCCGCCGCTCTATGTGCAGGAGTATGGCCACCCCTTTTTGCGCGCCCGCCATCTCCCGTTTGTGATCGGCGAGGCGGAGCGGGATGCCTGGATGTTCTGTATGACAACAGCGCTGGATGAGATGGGGCTGGAGGATGAGTTGTTGACGCAGCATCTGTTGCAGTCACTGCGTGGTGTGGCGGACCATATGCGTAACCAGTGATCCTATATATGGGCTGTTGGGATCAGGTGTTGAGGTAGGTTTGTTTCCAGGATTCATACTCGTCGACCAAGGCGCTGATCTGCTCGGCATCAAATTCACGCAATCCGCTTAGTAGAATGTTTTTGGTGCAGTGGCCGACGGTTGTGCCATCGGAGATCAGGTTGAACTCCAGTGTGGCGCGGCCCCGCTTGCCGTCGACGTCGAGGTGGCTGCCGCGTAGTTCCAATGTGGGTGCGCTGATGTCCAGACGGTCGATGTTGATGCTCATGCTCTCGTAGATGACCATGGGCCGTTCAGGATTGATCATGACGCCATTTTTTTCCATGAGGGGGATCAGAATGTGTGGAAAGGTCTGGCCGGAGAAGGCAACGTAGCTGCGGGTCAGGTCATTGATTAGCGTAGGGTTGTGGCTGGTATCACCACTGCGCTCGATGGTGAGGCACTGTTTGCTGGCGGCATCACTGATGATGATGTGGCCACTGCTGGTATCGGGAAGCGTGACGGCCTCGTCGGTGACCATGCCGGAAAAGGTAAAACACATCTGCTGGCTCAGGCCGTAGTGTTCGAGGGCGACGGCAAACAGCAGGTCGCCGGGCACGCAAAAACGTTTGGCATCAATGTTGTGGATGGGGTTGAAGTCACCGGCGATATTTTTGGCAAAGTCACTGGCCTGTTGGCGGCTGAAGCTGACGGTGCTGTTTGTGCGCTGGTAAAAGTGGTGAAGCTGCATGGTGAATAGATCCTGTCTTCATATAACGGCGTGCGTTTGATCGGGACGGCACCCTTTGCACAGGTATTGCTCAGCCCCCTTTTACGTTGATGCGGTGTAGAGAGGGCTGAGATCGAGGTTAGTGGTGATGGCCACCTTCGCCATGCACGTGGTTGTGTGCAATCTCTTCCGGGGTGGCGTCGCGCAGGTCGATGATCTCAATATCGAAGGTCAGGGTTTTGCCCGCCAGGGGGTGGTTGGTATCAACATCGAGACTCTTCAATCCCACTTTAAGCACCACCACTTCACGCGGCCCTTCGGAGGTGTTGAGCTGTATCACCATTCCTGGCTTGAACTGGACTTTTTTGCTGCCGGTTTTTACAACATGTTTAATGGAGACGCGCTGTTGTGCATCAGCCAGGCGCTGGCCATAGGCCTGCTCAGGGGTGAGGGTGATGGTGAAGTTGTCACCTTTCTGTTTCCCGTCCAGGGCATCTTCCAGCCCCTTGATAATGGTGGTATGGCCGTGCAGGTAGACTATGGGATTGCTTTCCCGCGAATCTTCAATTTGTCCCTGGCTTGTTTCGCTTAAACGGTAGTGAAAGGTGACAACCTTGTTTGCTTCAATCAACATGTTTTCTCTCTTAAAAAGCGCTAACTATATAGTGGGTATTAATTGGGGGTGATGCATTTGTAGATACCAAAGGTGCGTTTGCCCTCTTTGATATCGCTGATGGGGGCAATAGTATCACCGCCCATCTCGGCGGCGGTATTGCGGGCAAGGTCTGCCAGCTCGCGGGCCATCTTGTTATGGTCACGTTCGATGAAAAACTTGTTCATGACGGAGGCGGTGGTGGTGCCGAGTTCCTTGCAGCCCACAGCATCCTGTTTGCTCTGTACCAGACGCACGGCCTGGCCAGCGGTGGTTACCTTAACCCAGCTACAGGCGCTTAAGCTCAGGGCAACGAAGGCAGTAATCAGTAGTTTTTTCATTTGGGGTTCTCTAAAAGTTAAAAGAGTTAGTGGATAGTGGCAGCCTACCACATCAGATCGTCAGGTACTTTATAGGCAGCGTAAGGGTCATCTTCGGGGGTGACGTTATCAACGGTTTTGCCGCAATAGATCACCTGGCTGGCATCGCGTTCTCTGATTTTGTCCGCGACGATAGGTGGAACCAGCTCGTAACGGTCGTTGAGTTTGGCGATGGCCAGTCGGCCATGGCTGAGCTCTTTGTGGATATTGGCATTGAGGTAGAGTCGTTTGACCACATTGCCATCGGTAAAGTGGTAGCTGATGTCGCCGCCACTATCGATCACCCGGTTGCTCTCAATCAGTTGTTTGATCTGGGCCACTACTGCGCGGCGCTCGGACTCCTCTTTGCGCTGCTGGTTGAGCTGGCGGTCGCGCTCCAGTTTTTCCGCCTGTGTCTGCTGTGCCAGCTGCTTGGTCTCGTCAGCCTGGGGCGCGGGTTTATTTTTGCCCTTCTGCTGCTTCTGGCTCTGGTACTGGCTCTGCTTGGTTTGACGGGCCTGCTTGTCATTCACCAAACCGCTCTTTTTTAGTTGATCAAAGAGTGAATTACTCATAGGTATCTGTCCGTGGGGGCTAAAACAACGCCCTAGAGTAAGGGTTTGGCCGCATGCTGGCAATAAAAAGCCCGCGCCAACAGCCGTTGGGCGGGCCGGATGGAGCCGGACTGGTTAGAAGCTATAGCCAACCTTGATCGCGCCGCGGAAGTTGTCGGCCCCTTTCTGCCCGGCAAAGTTATCCCCCTGGGTAGCCTGATAGCGGGCTTCTGCACCGAGAAACAGGTTGTCCATCGCCTTGTAGTGCAGGCTGACACCAAGCTGGAGGGCGAGCATTCCTGCATTTTCAGTATCAGTTTCGGCCTTAACATAACCAATGCCGGGGCCAAAACCCACACCAAACCCTGACGCCGATTCAATCACATAGTGTGGATTAATCTCAAAACTGTTGATCTTTAAGCCACTGTCGCTGTAACGGGTATAGCTGATCTGCTGGCGAATTTTGTTGCTGGGCGGTTGCAGTAGTGGGCAGTTGAGCGAGAGTTCGATGCCACTGACGGTATCGTTGTTGGCACCATTAATGTCTGGATCTAGATTGCCAACCACAAGTGAGAGCGTCGGTTCTGCCACGTAGTCAGCATCCATGCCCGCCATGAAATTCCATTGGCCTTGGGCAAAGGCACTGCCAGAGCTGAGTAACAGGGTGGACAGGAGGGTGATCGAGAGCTGTTTTTTCATGGCGGGTCCTTGATTTTTATCTATACCGGACTGGCTATGTTAGCGAGTTCTGATGGTAAAGCAATGCCTCCTCCGATGGATTATTACGGTATCTCCAATAGTGGTTAAAAACGAAGGTTGAGCTGCTCCTCGTTGAGCAGGTCGTAGACGGGCGAGCTATTGACGTTACGGGCCAGGGGGTTGAGGGTGTGTGGTTCGCTCTGTTGCAGTGTTAACAGGTGGGTGATCTGCCAGTTATGGAGGCTGAGGTAGTCGGCAATCATGCTGCGGTGACATTGGCATGGATTGCGTTCGGCACACATAATGGCAACAGATTGACTGCGTGCCAAGGCGGTGAGCCTGTTGATGCCTTCAACAAACAGTCGGTTACTCATGTGGTCAGCGTAGCCACGAAAGCTGCTGTGAGTGAGGGCGCTGTGGCGTGAATCGCCCCTTTCATTGCGTCGTCCACCAAGCTCATGGCCCAGCCAGCCGTAGGCAATCCTCTCCTCTTCGCAGGCGATACTGAGGCTGTTGCGATTGTAGGCCGGGTAGCGCTGTGACTGAGGGAGGCTACGTACGTCAATGAGTTGGTTAATGCCATGGTTATGCAACATGGCAAAAAATTCGGCCAGTGTGCGGTTGCTGTGACCGATAGTGAATAGCTTGGTGGCTGTTGTCACGTCTAGTTATCCTGAAGCCGTTGTGGCTTCTCTAAGTATTTCGGTAAGTGAGTAGTTCATTCTAGTTTGATCTCTTGGATATCTTCAATGATGGTGTGTGGCTGGTGACATACAAGGTCATTTTTCGTCAAAATATTGTCAATTGACGCCGTTTATTTGACGGGTCGGACAATTTTTTGGCGCATTATGGGCAAAAAAATAGGGCAACCTTGCGGATGCCCTATTAAAGAAGGGTAGGAAGAGATGACTACAGTACCTGCATGGCAGGCACTGATGAATACAATGCAGGCAGCGTGCCAACTTTTATTGAGTCAGGCGATGATGGGTAATGTGGGGCCGGTTGGTGGCTGGTTGGGCCTGTTTCAACCTTTTGTGATGGTTCAGCAGCTCGCTGACAGGGACCAGTCTGAGTCCTAATGTTTTGAGCTGTGGTAGTTGCTGTTCCAGCAGTCCCAGAGTGGTGTCGTAAGGATGGCCAATGGCAATGGCGCTGCCTGTTTTTTTGGCATGCGCCACCAGACGTTGGAACTGCTGAGCGATGGCGGCTGGGCTGGGGTCGTTGTCAAGAAAGATGTCGCGCTGGCGAGAGGGGATGTGGTTTTTTTGTGCCAGTTGTAAGGCAACTGTTTTGGCAGTTGTACGGCTATCGATAAAGTAGAGCTGGTTATTTTCATGGAGTATCTCCATTAGCCACTGCATCTGGGTTGGTTGGCGCGTGAGCAGGCTACCCATATGGTTATTTACCCCTCTGGCATAGGGGATGGCCCCGATGGCTGTTTTGAGGGTCTGTTTAAACTCCGGTTCTTCCATCACCAGCCGTAGGCCGCCATCACCAAGTTTTTTGCCGCTCTCTGACTCCATGGGGATGTGAATCATCACCTCTTTGCCCAGGTGATGGGCTGCTGTGGCCAGGGATTGGCTGTAGGGGGTGTGGGGGATGAAGGAGTAGGTGATATTTCCCGGTAGCTGGAGTGCGCGCAGGCCATGCTGCTGTCGATCGCCCATATCATCAATAATGATGCTGATGGGGATGAGTGGCGGTGGTTCAGCTGTTTGTGCCTGAGCGGTATAACAGCAGAAGAGCAGCACAGCGCACCCACTCAGCCCCTGTAGCGGAGAGTGGGGACGGTTGTGTTGTGCCAATGCCCGGATAGCCAATGACGGCTATTTTTTCAGAATTTGTAGCCCTTTCAGCAGGTTGAGTGCTTCGTATAGCTGGTAATCTTTGCTGGCCAGCGGCTCGTTATCTTTGTTGGCCTCTTTATTGGTCTTGCTGTCATTTTTCGTTCCAGCTTTGCCATTTTCTAAATGACCGGAGAGATCGGCTTCTTTGACTGGCTCAAACTCGGAGGGGTCAAGTGTGGTCAGTTTGGCATTTTCAAGTTTGATGTCCGGCTCAATCCCTTCGGCCTGAATGGAGCGACCTGAAGGGGTGAAGTAGCGGGCGGTGGTGAGCTTGATGGCGGCACCGTTGTGCATTGGCAGGATGGTCTGTACAGACCCTTTGCCAAATGTTTTGCCTCCCATAATGATGGCGCGTTTATGGTCTTGCAGTGCACCTGCAACGATCTCGGATGCTGAGGCTGAGCCGCCGTTGACCAGCACAATCAGTGGGGCACCCTTGAGTATGTCAGTCGGTGTTGCTTTGAACTTCATCTGCGAATCTTCGATGCGCCCTTCGGTGTAAACGATCAAACCCTCTTCAAGGAACGCATCAGAGACAGCAACGGCGGCATTAAGCACACCCCCGGGGTTGTTACGCAGGTCAAGGATCAGCCCTTTAAGTTCGCCTTTGTTCTCTTTTTTCAGTTTGCTGATGGCCTGGATCATGTTTTCGCCAGTGCTGGACTGAAACTGGGTGATGCGTACATAGCCAAAGCCCGGCTCAAGCTCGCGTTCCTTGATGCTGTTGACCTTGATCACTGCGCGGGTAATAGTGAGCTTGAGGGGTCTGTCGCCCCCTTCGCGGACCACGGTTAATGTGATATCGGTGCCGGGTTTGCCACGCATCAGTTTGACAGCGTCGTTAAGGGCAAGTCCTTTTACAGGTGTCTCGTCAATGCGGATAATCAAGTCGCCGGCCTGAATGCCAGCCCGTTGTGCGGGGGTGTCATCGATGGGGGAGATGACTTTTACAAAGCCGTCCTCAGTGCCTACTTCTATGCCCAGGCCACCAAATTCGCCGGTAGTGCCCACTTGCAGCTCTTTATAGGCCTCGGTGTCGAGGTAGGCGGAGTGTGGGTCAAGGCCGGAGAGCATGCCTTTGATAGCGTGCTCCAGTAGTGCGGAGTCTTCTGTGGATTCAACGTAATCAGATTTGATTTTGCCAAAAACTTCGCTGAAGGTGCGTAGTTCGTCGAGAGGCAAGGGGGTGCCACCGCTGGCCTGTTTGTCAGCCTGAACACTGTGGTTAATGGTTAGGGATACCCCTAAGACGACGCCCAGACTGATAAAAAGCAGGTTACGCAAGGAAAAAAGTTTCATCTACCGCTCCGTGTAAAATCGGTGTTTGCTTATGGTGAACGAGCATACTAACTATTAACGACGGCTTACAAGCAAAAGATTAAGCTGTTGTGCCGCTTAGCGTAGCCATTTTTCTGGGTCTACGGGTTTGCCTTTATGGCGGATCTCGAAATAAAGGTCCGTGTCATCACTGTTTTCTGTGGTCCCCAGTGTGGCGATTGTCTCATTGTTGGTCACGGCGTCGCCGGTTTTTTTCTGAAGGCTACGGTTTTGGCCGTAGAGGCTCATGAGCCCATTGCCGTGGTCAATAATCAATAACAGGCCGTAACCACGCATCCAGTCGGCAAAGACTACTTTGCCTGAGGCAATTGCGCGAACCTCCTGCCCCTCCTTGCCTTTGATGACAACACCCTGCCAGGTCATTTGTCCCTGGTTGCGTGACTCTCCAAAGCTATTCTTTATCTTCCCTTGGGTGGGCCATTGTAACCCGCCCTTGAGCTTGCCTGGGTCGGGCACGGTTTTTTCGGGCTGGGTGGGTCTGTTGTTTTTCTCCCGCTCTTTTGCCTCCCGTGCCTCTTTTGCCTCCTGTGCGCGGCGTTTAGCCTCCAGATCGCGCAGGAGTTTTGTCAGCGCCTGTTCGTCCGCCAGCATGGTGGAGAGGTTTTTTTCGTTGCCCTGTATGCGGGTGTCCAGCTTGGCGAGCAGGGTCTTTTGCTCCGACTGGCGTGCCGACAGTGTATTTTGCTCCTGCTGCATCTGCCGTTTCAGGGTGGCGAGGCGGTCGCTGCTCTGCTGTAGTTTTTCATTGGTCTCTTGCAACTTCTCAAGGCTGGCCCTTGTTGTCTCGATGGTGCTTAGTTGGGCGCGACTAAAGTAGCCGTAATATGCCAGGGTACGGCCTGCCTCGGCGGGACTGCTCTGGTTCAGCAGCAGCTTAAGTGTCTGTTGCTGGCTGGGGGTGTAGCTGGCGCGCAGCTGTTGGCTTAGGGTGCGTTTTTCCCGTTCCAGCTTTTGGGTCAGTTCGAGTGCTTCGGCCTTTAGCGCTTGTTGGGTTTGGCGTTGCTGTTTGAGCTGCTCTTCGGTCTCCCGCAGGCGGCGGTTAGCGGCTACAATCTCTTTTTCAAGCTGTTTGAGTTGCTGCTGCTGTTTTGTCAGCTGCTGCTTGTCGGTGCCGATCCCTTGTCGCAGTTCATTGATGTAGCCACGTAGCTGTTGCAGCCGTTGTTGTTCATCGGCAACGGCTGGGTTGATGGTTGCAGCCGTGCCGAGGAGTGTGGCGATAATCGCGACGAGGCCTATAGGTTGTTTCACAATGGGGGTTGCTCGGGCGGAGGGGGTCGGGCCATCCGCTGGTTTTGTTGGATTTAGCGCAGACGCATCAGGGGGTGGCCGCTCATGTTGCTCGGCTTGTCCAGCCCCATCAGGTAGAGCATGGTGGGGGCGACATCGGCCAGGCTGCCACGATTGTCGTCGGGTATTGCCGGGCGGCCAACGTAGATGAGTGGCACCGGGTTGTTGGTATGTGCCGTGTGGGCCTGACCACTCTCCGGATCGGACATCTGCTCTGCATTGCCGTGGTCGGCTGTGATTAATGCCTCACCGCCAGCTTCTATAATGGCCTCGATCACCCGTCCGAGGTTGGTATCAATCGCCTCGATGGCGGTAACGGCGGCGTCAAATATGCCCGTGTGTCCCACCATGTCGGGGTTGGCGAAGTTGCAGATAATGGCATCGTATTCGCCACTTTTGATGGCGGCGATCAATTTGTCAGTCACTTCGGCTGCACTCATTTCTGGTTGCAGGTCGTAGGTCGCAACATCGGGGGAGGAGATCAGCATACGGTCTTCTCCGGGGAACGGGGTCTCTTCGCCACCATTAAAGAAGAAGGTGACATGGGCATATTTCTCGGTTTCGGCGATACGTAACTGGTGCAGTCCCAGATTGGCAATATACTCACCAAAGCTGTTGCTGATCTGTTCGGGAGGGAAGGCGACAGGAATACGGAACTCTTTATGGTACTCCGTCAGGCTGACAAAGCTGCCCAGTTTGGGGCGGGTCGTGCGTGTAAAACCGTCAAAGTTCTCTTCGATGAAGGGACGTGTGATCTGGCGGGCACGGTCAGAGCGGTAGTTCATGAACAGCACCACATCGCCATCTTCGATAGTGACGGGCTTCTGCCCCGCGGGAACGATGGCGGTGGCTTTGACAAACTCATCGGTCTCGCCACGTTCATAAGCCATCGATAGCGCCTCTTGGGCGCTGCTGGCAGTGTGGAGTCCTATGCCCTGGGTAATCAGATCGTAGGCCGCCTGAACACGGGGCCAGCGGTGGTCGCGATCCATCGCAAAGTAGCGACCGATGATTGACGCGATACGTCCGCAGCCGAGTGTTTTGAACTCATTTTCCATCGCCTGGATGGAGTTGGCAGCGCTTTTTGGTGCGGTATCACGACCATCGGTGAAGGCGTGCAGGTAGATTTTTTTGGCACCACGTTCGGCGGCAAGTTTGATCATCGCCTGAATGTGCTCTTCATGGCTGTGGACGCCGCCAGGAGAGAGTAGACCAATAATATGGACGGCCCTGTTGGTACTGATCGCTAGGTCAACCACGTCGGTGAGTGTTTTATTGGTGAAGAATGAGCCGGTTTTGATGGCGCGGCTGATACGGGTGAACTCCTGATAGACAACCCGGCCGGCCCCCAAATTGAGATGGCCTACCTCTGAATTACCCATTTGCAGGGCGGGGAGCCCCACTTCTGCACCAGAGCAGTGCAGCAGGGTGTGTGGGTAGTCGTTCCAGAGTCGATCCCAGTTGGGTGTCTTGGCGTGAAAGATGGCGTTTGATTCGGGGTTTTCCGAATAGCCCCAGCCGTCCAGGATTATCAGAGTCATCGGTTTAGCTGTGTGCGACATATGTCAACTTTACCTGTGGATGCAGTGGAGGAGTTCTCAACGGTGCGGTGCGAATGCTGCTGCCGGGTATCTCTGTCGATTGGGCAGGGATAGCGGGATAGGAATTCGCGGTTGTATGAATTACAATTGCCCGTATTATCAGGAGGATATTGTATAACGTTTCATCTCGGATTAACAACAGCGCGGATCGTGCAGGGATTTATTTCAGTGAGGACATGGATGTGAGTGTGAGTAATGTATCGGGGGCAAATCAAATGGCGGCATCACGAACGGACCTGATTAGCAGGGACGAAGACATTAACCTGGCGGCGCGTTCGCTGAAGGCGATGTCCCATCCGTTGCGTTTAAAAATACTCTGCACCCTGGGGGATCAGGAGGTAGGGGTTCAGGATATCGTTGATAACGTTGGAACGTCACAGAGCAATATTTCCCAGCACCTGGCGATACTCAGGGACAAGGGGATTCTGTCGACGCGAAAAGATGCAAATCGTGTATATTACCGCATCGCTGATCAGCGTATTTTGCGGCTGATCTGCATGATGCGTGAGCTCTTTTGTAGTGAATCATAGCGTCCTTATATAGGGCGTATTTCAGACGGATTTAATTTGAAAGGTGGACTCGGTTCCATGGCGCAGTATTTAGAGTTTATAGGTAATCACCCCTTTTTGTTTGCGGCGTTTGTTTTGGTCATACTGTTGATGATCATGAATGAGTCGCGGCGAAAGCTGTTGGGTTTTAAAGAGATCGGCAATAACGAAGCGGTGCGCCTCATGAATAGTGAGGATGCGCTGATGCTTGATGTGCGTGAGCATAATGAGTTTAAGGACGGGCATGTGATTAACGCCGTCCATATTCCGCTGGGGGTGTTGGAGAGCCGCCTTAAGGAGCTGGAGACTCATAAAGAGAAGCCCGTTATTGTGTACTGCCGTACTGGCCAACGCGCTGCCAAGGCTGGCGCGGTCTTGCGGCGGCAAGGGTTTAAGTCGATTTACAAGCTCAATGGCGGCATGTTGGCCTGGAGTGATGCAGGTCTGCCCGTCAAGCGCTGATCTAAATTTCCATATTACAATTAACACTTAAATTTTAGGGAACCTATCATGGCCGAAGAGACACAGCCCGCAGGACAGTTTGCGATTCAGAAAATTTACGTCAAAGATGTCTCTTTTGAGACACCAAACTCGCCAACTATTTTCACCGAGACCAAGTGGGAGCCAGAGGTTAACGTGCAGCTCAACAGCCGTGCGGCACCGATGGTTGATGATATGCATGAGGTTGTATTGTCCGTGACGATTACCACCAAGCAGGGTGATAAGGTTGCCTATCTGATTGAGGTACAGCAGGCGGGTATTTTCCGCGCAGAAGGGTTTGACCAGTCACAGCTGAACCACCTGCTGGGCAGCTATTGCCCAGGCATTCTTTTCCCGTATGTGCGTGAGGCAATTTCAGATATGGTGGCCCGTGGTGGTTTTCCGCAACTGCTTTTGGCCCCTGTTAATTTTGATGCGCTGTACAATCAGCACATAGAACAGCAGCAGGCGGCGTCCAAAGAAGCTGCCCGCCATTAATTTAGTGGTGTAAGTCATGGCTGCTGCCATACAGACCACAACGGCAGTGATTGGCGCGGGGGCATGGGGTACTGCGCTGGCCGCCCTGCTGGCGGCCAATGGTCAGCCAACACGCCTCTGGGGGCGCAGTGCTGAGCAGATGGCGCAGATGGCGTCGACGGCCAGCACCCCCCGTTACCTGCCCGGCATCATCTTGCCCCCCTCTTTGACTATCAGTAGTGACCTGGCCTCTGTCCTCGATGGGGCAGGGGATCTGCTGCTGGTAGTGCCTAGCCACGCCTTCCGTCAAACCCTGGAGCTGATCGCGCCGCAGATGCAGGCGGGGATGCGGCTGTTGTGGGCGAGCAAGGGGTTTGAGCCGGGTACGGGGCGACTGCTGCATCAGATTGTGGCAGACCATTTTGGCGATGCCTTTCCTGTGGCCGTGATCTCTGGCCCCACCTTTGCGCTGGAGGTGGCTAAAGGCATGCCTACGGCGATTACGGTGGCGGCCAACGATCCATTGCTGGCGGCCGATGTGGCGCAACGTCTGAAAAATGACCACTTTCGTGCCTATACCTCCAGCGACATGGTGGGGGTAGAGGTGGGTGGGGCGGTGAAAAATATTCTGGCGATTGCTGCGGGGATTGCTGATGGACTCGGTTTTGGCGCTAATGCACGCGCCGCCCTAATTACCCGTGGTTTGAATGAGGTGATGCGCCTGGGTGAGGCGCTGGGAGGCCAGCGTGAAACGTTGATGGGGTTGGCGGGGCTAGGTGATCTGGTACTGACCTGTACCGATGATCAGTCACGCAATCGTCGTTTTGGTCTGGCGTTAGGGCGTGGTGGCGACATGGTGGCGGCCCGTGCCTCTATTGATCAGGTGGTGGAGGGGATTGAGGCCGCCAAGGAGGCGCGTCGTCTGGCCCATACACTGAACATTGATATGCCTATTACGGAGCAGGTGTATCAGGTGCTTTATCATAATCTGTCACCCCGTGTGGCGGTCACGCAGCTGCTCACCCGCGAGCAGAAGTCCGAAGGTATCTAGCGACTTATGAAGGCGATGATTCTTGCGGCCGGGCGGGGAGAGCGTATGCGGCCGCTGACGGACCATACCCCCAAACCGCTGTTGCAGGCGGCGGGTCGGGCATTGATCGAATACCATATTGACCATCTGGTGGCAGCAGGCATTACGGAGCTGGTGATTAATCACGCCTATCTGGGTGGTCAGATTGAGGTCGCACTGGGCGATGGCAGTCGTTATGGTGCCACTATCCGTTATTCCCCTGAGGCGAGCGCGCTGGAGACGGCGGGAGGAATTTACAATGCGCTGCCATTGCTGGGTGACAAGCCCTTTGTGGTGGTGAATGGTGATATCTGGAGCGACTACTGTTTTAAAACGTTGCCGGATTTGGCGGGGGCGCTGGCACATCTGGTTCTGGTGAATAATCCACTGCAACACCCTCAGGGGGATTTTGTTTTGATGGGGGGTCGGGTGTGTGCTGACGGGGCTGAGAAACTTACGTTCAGTGGTATCAGTGTCCTGTCACCGGCACTGTTTGTTGGTTGTACCCCAGGTGCTTTTCCATTGGCCCCGCTGTTACGCCAGGCGATGGCGCAGGGCCAAGTGAGTGGCGAGCACTACTCAGGCCGCTGGTTTGATATTGGCACACCGGAGCGGCTGGCTCAGCTGGATATGCTGTTGCGGAACGAGGGTGTGGGGGGATAAAAGAAGCGCGCCCTCCAGGCGCGCTAATGTTGTATTTGAATGGTTTGACGTCAGGGCTTTGAGTTCAGAATTGTGTAGAGTTTGTCTTTTAGTTTGAGGCGCTCTTTTTTCAGTACCTCAACATAGATGTCCGCCACCGGGCGGCTCTTCACCTCCAGTCCGTATATTTTCTTATCAGTTTCATCATAACGGGAAAGCAGCTGTGCAAACTCTGGGTTGCTGCTTTTCAGCTGGGTGATGGTGCCAGACATCTGTGGGAAATCATCAATAAAATTGTGGCGTACTCCGAACATGTTAGCCGTCCTCCGTTGTTGGTTTAGGCAAGTTTTTCGCGGTGTCCGCCCGAGGCCAATAGGATGAGCTGCAGGCATCGACGAGCGGCGCGAAATTTCAGGTTGTCACGGTTCTGAGGCTTGAGTCAACAGTGGGTTGGCTTTAGGCTTTTATGTGCGGGCGCGCTAAGTCATTGAAAAATATAGCGGTGATATTTTTCTATTTGGACAGGGTGATTTGAAGTGGTTGTATTTTCGAAAGAATTTGAGGGTTAATAAATTTTTAATCTTTTATTCAGGCGCAGGGGTGGGGCTTTTATTCAGCATCCAGGCTTAACGCCTGTTTGACGGTGCTGATGCGCGCCCGGCGCAACTGTTCTGCCAGCTGTTGCCCCTTAAATCCGGCCTCGGCCAGGGCAGCGGCATTGACACTTAGCGCCGCAGTACGGGCGCGCCGGAACCGCTCTGCCTGGGGGTAGTCGCGGGTTTCAAAGCCAGTGCGGCCACGGGCGTCGGCAAGGCAGGTGAGCAGGAACTCTTCAAAGCGGTCGGGTCGGCGGTAGGCGTCTAAGGCTTGCAGTGTATCGATGAGCGTGGTGGCACGCAGCTCACTGGCGCGGTGGCAGTGGGTATGAAACTTTGCCGCCAGCAGTGCCAGCTCGCGGTAGTCGTTGGGGGTTTTCAGGCGGTCACAGAGCTGGCGGATGAGCGGCAGTGAGCGTGCCTCATGGCCGATATGGCGTGGCCATTCGTGTTCTGGTGTTGTACCTTTGCCAAGGTCGTGGAGCAGGGCGGCAAACCGCACCCGTGGTTCAGGGCTAATCAGGGTCGCCTGTTCCAGCACCATCATGGTGTGGATACCGGTGTCGATCTCGGGGTGGTGGATGGCGGTTTGGGGTACGCCAAAAAGCCGGTCGATCTCTGGGAATAGTCGGCTGAGCGCGCCGCACTCACGCAGTGCCTCGAAAAAGGCGTTAGGGCGCTGTTCGCCCAGGGCGCGCTGGGTCTCCTGCCAGACCCGTTCTGGTACCAGGGCATCGACTTCGCCACTGGCGACCATGCGCTGCATCAGCACCAAGGTCTCGGGGGCGATGGTAAATCCGAGCGGTGCAAATCGTGCGTAAAAACGGGCCAGCCGCAGGATACGTACGGGATCTTCTTCAAAGGCGCTGGAGACATGGCGCAATATTCTATTGTCCAGATCCCTCTGGCCGTGAAAGGGGTCGATGAGCGAGCCGTCATCGTCCATGGCGATGGCGTTAATGGTCAGGTCGCGGCGGCAGAGATCCTCCTCCAGCGTCACATCAGGGCTGGTATGAAAGGTGAAGCCGGTGTAGCCGGGGGCGGTTTTCCGCTCGGTGCGGGCGAGGGCGTACTCTTCGTGGCTCTTGGGGTGGAGAAAGACGGGGAAATCTTTCCCCACCGGGCGGTAGCCAAGCGCGATCATGGCCTGGGGGGTGGAGCCCACCACCACCCAGTCGTGGTCCTCAACAGGTAACCCCAGCAGGGTGTCGCGGACGGCACCGCCAACCTGATAGACCTTCATGGTCGAATTACTGATCTTCGTCACGGGCCGCCTGTTGCCGGATGGTATCAAATCGCCCGTTGAGACTCTGATCACCGATATATTTGCTGACAATCGGTTCGATGCTGTGTGGCTGAACACCCAGATGGGCGGGGAACGTTGTGGTGCAGGTGGCCGGTGTCTGCAGGCTGAGGTAGTTGTCGTGGCTGAAGGGTTTGAACGGCAGTATCCCCGCCACCCTCGAGACCAGCGCTGACATGCCGCTGCCAAGGGCGATGATCGGGCGGTTAAAGCCGCTAATGCGGTTGGTATATTGGGCCAGTTGCAGCAGGGTATATGCTTCGGGTCCGCAGAGATCGTAACGTTGGCCATAACATTTTGGATCGTCCAGGGATTTGATCATCGCTGTTGTCACATCGCTGACATAGACGGGTGCCATACGGCTGTCGGCGCAGACCAGCGGCAGCAGTGGCAGGTAACGCAGCATCAGGGCAAATTTGTTAAAAAACTGATCATCCGTACCAAACATGACGGAGGGGCGGAAGCTGGTGACATTTAAATCAGCCGCGTGGGCCAGATCTTCCCCCGCACCCTTGCTCCGCAGGTAGGCGCTGGAGCCTTGGCTGGCATCGGCGTTAAGTGCGCTCATATGCAGCAGGCGGGATACGCCCGCAGCTTTGCACGCCTCAACCACCTTTTGTACCAGCTCCACATGGTTGCGCTGGAAGTCGTTACGTTTGAATTCGTTAAGAATCCCCACCAGGTTGATGACCGCATGGCAGCCAACAAATAGCGCTCTGAGCGTCTCATCGTCATGGATGTCGGCATCCACAACGTCCACGGTTGGTAGCACGCTCAGGGAACGGCGGCGTTCACGGTTGCGTGATGGCGCCACCACAAAGTAGCCCGCTTTGCTCAGCTGAGAGATGAGTTGATGGCCAACAAAGCCAGTGCCACCCAGCACGCAGATAGTCTTCGGTGTCATGCTTGATTCCCATAGTAATTCTATTAAAGAGGCAGGATTGTCCCGTTACCGCGAGAGGCGGTCAAGTGCCCATGTGCAGATCAGAGCGGCTATACTCGCAAAAACGATCGTAACAAGGAGTTTTGTATGGCCTTTGTAACACAAAACCCTGCCACTGGCAGAGTGATGCGGGAATACCCGGTGTGGGGAGTGGATAAGTTGGAGGCCGCCTTGGCCGACGTTGCCCGTGCCACGCCATTATGGGCTGACACACCCCTGTCAGTGCGCTGTGCGCTGTTGCATGCCATGGGCGATGAGATTATGGGCCGTCGTGATGCGTTGGCGGCATTGATCACCCAGGAGATGGGCAAGCTGATTAAAGAGTCTCGTGCCGAGGTAGAAAAATCGGCCCACGTCTGCCACTACTATGCCGATAATGCCGCTCGCTTTCTGGCGGATGAGATGGTCGATAGTGATGCGAGTAAAAGCTTTGTTGCCCATCAGCCGCTTGGCACCATTCTCGCGGTTATGCCCTGGAACTTCCCGCTCTGGCAGGTATTCCGTTTTCTTGCCCCGGCGCTGGCAGCAGGCAATACCGGCGTGCTTAAACACGCCTCTAACGTACCGCAGTGCGCCTTGGTGATTGAAGATATCGTGCGTAGTGCCGGTCTGCCTGAGGGGGTGTTTCGTACCCTGATGATCCCATCAAGCCAGGTGGCCGGGGTGATTGCTGACCCCAGGATTCACGCCGTTACCCTGACGGGGTCAGAGTCTGCCGGACGCCAGGTGGCCGCCACGGCGGGTGCCCATCTGAAAAAAACGGTGCTGGAGCTGGGTGGCTCAGACCCTTTTATCGTGCTCGACGATGCCGACCTCGACTGGGCCGTGCAGCAGGGGGTTGCCTCCCGTTATCTCAATGCCGGGCAGAGCTGCATCGCCGCTAAACGGTTCATCGTCGTCGAACCCATCGCCGATGAGTTTGTCGCCCGCTTTAAAACAGCAGTGGAGGAGTTGTCTGTAGGCGATCCCATGGATGAGACCACCACCCTTGCCCCCATGGCGCGAGAAGATCTGCGTGACGAACTGCATCAACAGGTGCAGCGCTCTATTGATGCTGGTGCTATTGCGGTTGCGGGGTGCGCACCAGTCGAAGGTGTCGGTGCCTACTATCAAGCCTCTATCCTGGACCACGTTAAACCCGGCATGGCCGCCTGGAGCGAAGAGCTGTTTGGCCCCGTCGCCATCGTCATTCGCGCTAAAGATGAGGGTGATGCCATTGCTATCGCCAATGGTTCAGACTTTGGCCTTGGTGGCAGTGTCTGGACACAGGACTCAGTCCGTGGTGAACGTATTGCCCGCCAAGTGCAATCTGGCGCGGTGTTTGTTAACGGCATGGTCAAGAGTGATACACGCCTGCCATTTGGTGGTGTAAAAAATTCAGGCTACGGTCGTGAACTCAGCTATCACGGCATGATGGAGTTTGTGAATCAGAAGAGCGTGTGGGTGAGGTAGGCAGACTACCTTCTCCTTCACTTTGTTTAACTGTTTCGATGATGTTGTTTTATAAAAGCTCGATAATGGCAGTTAGTTTTAAAGTGTTGTTGTGGATTGTAAAAATGGCAAAACCACCCACTAAAATATCATCAATGATTTGCGCGTCGGAAAAAACCCAGTAATCTCCTTTGTCACTAGCCAAAATAATAGGGGCACCATTTTCTATTTCAGGTATGTTTTTTAGGCTGTTTATTAAAATGGGAGTCCATTGGTCATAAGCAGGAATGTTTGATGGCATTTGCAGTTTTTGGTGAATAACTCCTTGAAAAGAGCCTATCGGCAGACTTGGAAACATAGCAGGTATGTCGAAGGCGGTTTGCCCCTCGACAGGGAATGCTATTTCATTGGTTACGGTTGTTGGGTTGACGATCTGACTCAACGGCGCTCCACGAGAACCTAAATTTCCTGATGTGAATATACGGACAAGATTAATTCCTTGAGAGTTAGTTAGCGAGATGAATTTTGACGGATCCTTTTGATTGAGTGTTTCAGAAAAGCTTTTAAGGGAGTCGTCAATCGACATGGATTTTTGTTGGGTTGGGGTTGTCTTGTTATGTTTTTCAGCTCCCAATGTACTGTTGACTTTATTGTTGTTGGTAGACTCCGCATTGCAGCCAACCACAGCAACCAGGAATAAAATAGTGAGAAATGGTTTAAGGTTCATATGAGTTTCCACATAGTCATAATGTCGATTAATTTGTTCGCATATTTTGGATCCGTAGCGTAACCTGCTTTTTGCAGGCCTTCGGCCCATTTTTTAGCATCTTTTGTTTCAAATAAAGATTTGTATCGTTTGTTTTTAGTTAAAAACGCAGTTCTGCCCTGGATGGATTGTGAAAAGCTGTTGTAAGCTTTGAATGAGTCAACGATTTGTATTTTTTTGCCGTTTACATATTCATGGGTATAGATTGAAACGGAGCCCGCAGGACCAACGCCTTTTATGCCGAACAAATTATAACTGTACTTTTTGGTCGTCATGTCGGTAGGCACTGATTTTCCATAGCCAGTTTCCAATATTGCTTGTGCGGTTGTGATGGCTGCTGGAACATTGGAGATGGCTTCTTCTTTTTTTGCCTCGGTGAAAACGGCTTTAACAAAGTCTCTTTGAGACAGCTTCTTTAAATCTCCATTTGAATCGACGGTGTTGTTATTGATGGAAGAGGCGTGAATAACGGAGCCTGCCAAAATCCCATATTCTATTTGATTAAATTTTTGGAATACGGCGGTTAGAATGGTGGTTGATTTATTTGTGGCTCCATGATTTATTGCGGGAATGTTTGTATGTTTTGTGTGGCCGATTTTACTTGATATTTCGATGAGTCTATTTAACTTTAAAATTGATTTCCCGCTAACATCAATTCGCCCGTCTGGTGATGCCATGCCTGCGGATCTGCGTTGAAATTGTCGGATTGCGGTTTTTGTGTATTGACCAGCTATTCCATCTTCTTTGAGTAAAGGGATAGGCGTTAGGATGTTTTGGCTGATAATGATGTTTAATGCTTGCTGGATTTGACGCACGTCTGGGATATTATTTTTTGAGTTTTCACCTACAGATGCAGTAATTATGACTTTTTTCATGGGTTCTTATTCCATTAGGCAGGGGATGGTCCAAGGCTTTAGGTTTGTAGTGAAGCTGTTCTTAAGGTTGTATCCGTGTTTGTTCTTGTTGAAGTTGGACTCAGAGCCAAAATCACGGCCAGATTAGCTCCCCTTGATTGTTAATGCAATACTTTGCTGGAGGGGTATTTTTGGTGCTAGGTGAGGATGGGTTGGCGTGTTATGAAAAATTAGGACCCTGCGTTTGCAGTATGACCACTTTTTCATATATGGATTCTCCGTCAGGCGCGAGGAGATGTTATTCCCAGGCTGTTTGATATGGTTTCTGAGGAGAATAAAGTGGTGCCACATGTTTCTTCTGCCCACGCGGAATGTGCCAAATGAGCACGAAGGTAACAAACGATAAACCATTATGATTGATGACGCTCCGTTACACTGTGCCATCCTGAAACAATGGTGGGCACAAAAAACGTGCCCAGAGCCTGCCCCGCGAAGCGCTTTGGGCACCCTACATTTGAGTTCCACATCATCTAAATATGCAAATCATTAAAGCCAATAACTTCGCCTGTCCACTGGACGGCACCCCACTGCTCGGTGACAAAACACTCCGCTGCGACAACGGACACAGCTTCGATATGGCACGGCAGGGGTATCTGCATCTGTTGCCGGTGCAGAATAAAAAGTCGAAGCAGCCGGGGGATAGTCAGGCGATGGTGGTGGCGCGGTCGCGTTTTCTGGAGGAGGGTTTCTATCTGCCGGTATCGGACCATTTGAACGCATTGGCATTGCAATATCTGGCGCTGGCGGGTGATCTCTGCGTGGTGGATGCCGGGTGTGGTGAGGGGTACTACCTTGACCGTTTTTGTGATGTGTTGATGTTGCATGAGGGTGGTGCAGCAACGTTGACTGGTCTCGATATCTCGAAACCTGCTGTTGTGGCGGCGGCGCGGCGTAATAAGTTGATCACCTGGCTGGTGGCCTCCAACAGTAATCCGCCACTGTTGCCGCAGTCGGTGGATATGATCTTCTGCATGTTTGGTTTTCCTGATTACGCGGCCTTTAAAAAGATTCTTAAACCGGGTGGCAAGGTGTTATTGGTGGAGGCGGCTGAGGACCATCTGCTGGAGTTGCGGCAGGTGATCTATCCTGAGGTGCGCAAGGCTCCGCCGCCGGCGTTGGATCGGGCTGAGTTGGTTGGTTTTAGCCTGGTCGATTCGCAGTCGCTCACTTATCAAACGGCTGCGCTGAATCGTGAACAGATTGCCGATCTGCTGGTGATGACGCCCCATCTCTTCCGTGCGACACGTGAGGGGAAGGCGGCGGCGGCTGAGTTGGATAGCCTGGTACTGACCGTTGATCTACAGCTGCGGGTATTGGGCATGGTGGATATGTAGCGGTAGTTAAAGGCTTGGGCGACGGGCCGCTATACCTGTTTACAGCCAATGGGTGGCGCGGGAGTGGGTGTGTGCTTAAAGATTCGAAGGCAGGGCGTGAGGTTGAACACTATCTGGAGGTGATGGTGGCGCGCCACGCGTCAGATCTCTTTTTCAGTGTTGAGGCACCGGTCAATATCCGTATTGAGGGGGTGACGGAGCCGTTTGATGAGCCGCCGTTGACAACGACAGGGCTGACACGGCTGGTGACGGCGTTACTCTCTATTGAGCAGCTGGCTGAGTATGAGGCGATTATGGAGATGAACCTGGGGCTGGGGTTGGGGCCGATGGGGCGTTTCCGTATTAACATTTATCGTCAGCGCGGTGAGCCGGCGATGGTGATCCGCCATATCAGGACCGATATTCCCACGATTGAGGCGCTGAATCTGCCGCCGGTATTGAATGATCTGGTGATGGAGCAGCGGGGGCTGATTCTGGTGGCGGGGGCGACCGGTTCGGGCAAAAGTACCACGCTGGCCGCCATGATTAACCGCCGTAATGAGTCGCAGACCGGGCATATCATCACCATCGAAGATCCGATGGAGTTTAGCCATGAACATAAACGTTCGATTGTAGACCAGCGTGAGGTGGGGCTGGATACGTTGAGTTATAGCAATGCCTTGAAAAATGCGATGCGTGAGGCCCCCGATCTGATTCTGATTGGTGAGATTCGTGATGTGGATGCGATGCGCCATGCGCTGATTTTTTCTGAAACGGGCCATCTCTGCCTCTCCACCGTTCATGCCAACAACTCGAACCAGACTCTCGATCGGGTGGTCAATTTTTTTGAAAGCGCGGCGCGGCGGCAGCTGCTGATCGATATCTCGTCAAATCTCAAGGCGATTATCTGTCAGCGGTTGGTGAAGGGGGTGGATGGAAAACGTCTGCCGGTGGTGGAGGTGTTGCTGAATACACTCTATATATCTGATCTGATTGCCAAGGGTGAGTTTGAAGGTGTGAAGGCGGCGATGGAGCGTAGTGAGATGGTGGGCATGTGTACGTTTGATCAGTGTCTGTTCCGTTACTATCAGCAGGGGCGTATATCGGAGTACGAAGCGCTGATCAATGCCGACTCCCGCAATAACTTGCAGGTGAAGATCAATCTGAGCAAAGGCATTGTGGATACCAGCCATCTGCAGCTGGATGAGGATGAGGAGGGTGAGCGTGAACGTAAGGGCCGACGCCGGCGCTAGTCCTCTTTTTTCTTTCTGGCGCGGGGGTGGGCCTGGTCATAGACCGATGCCAGACGCTGGAAATCAACGTGGGTATAGATCTGCGTTGTGCTGATATCGGCATGGCCGAGCAGCTCCTGTACGGCGCGCAGGTCGCTGGAGGACTCAAGCAGATGGCTGGCAAAGGAGTGGCGTAGCATGTGTGGGTGGAGTTGGCTGTTAACCCCTTGTTTGATGACCCACTCCTTCAGGCGTCGTTGCACCATGCGCTGGTTGATGCGGTGACCACGGTCGTTGATGAAGAGGGCGGTTTCTTCAACAGCGACCAAACGGCTACGAACGGTTAGCCAGGCCCGTAGTGCGGTGACTGCACAGCGTCCCACAGGCACGATGCGCTCCTTGTTGCCCTTGCCGATGACACGTACCGTCTGGTCGCCAAGATCGATATTGATGAGATTGAGGCTGACCAGCTCACTCAGGCGCAGTCCGGATGAGTAGAATAGCTCCATGATGGCCAGATCACGCAGCGCTATCGGATCATCACTCTTTATATTGAGTAGCTGGCTGGCCTGGTCGACATCGAGCAGTGCGGGCAGTGGTCGCTGCTGTTTTGGTGCGCTGACATCATTGGCAGGATTGATCTTGGCTAACCCCTGACGCTGCAGGTAGTTATAAAAGGAGCGCACGGCGGATAGGGTGCGTTGGATGGTACGGGGGGCGAGGGTATTACGGCGCAATCGGGCGATGAAGGCGCGGATGTGGTGGTCACGCAAACTGTCCCAGGTAGTGAGTTGGGTTGTATTACAGTACTCCTGCAGCTTGTTGAGGTCGCGCTGATAACTGCTGAGGGTGTGGGGTGAGGCGCGGCGCTGATGGCGCAGGTAGTCGAGAAAATCATCAACGGCCTGTGTCATCAGCACGGTGTGGTTGTCAGGCATCGGCTTTAAACGGTAGATGGCTTTTGATTGACCGGCTGATGATGTCGCCAAGATTGTTTAAGAAGAGTGTGCCCATGGAGGATTGAAAACGGTTGGCATCACGGCTGCCGATTGCCAGCAGACCGAGGAAGGGGCATTCGATGTTGCTGCAGCTTTCGCCGCCGAGTGGGATGACGGCGGTGGACTTGATGCTCTCGGCGGTGGCACCAAACATATATTTGAGCTGTTCTGGCTTGAGCTGTCCACAGCTCGGTTTTTCATTGCCCAGCAGGGTTTTAAATTCGGCCAGACGTGGGTCGTTCATCGGTACAAAGATGGTCTGCATCAGTTCGTTGTCCGGTTCAATGGCAGCAGCATCGGGATCAATGAAAAGTTTGATGGTGACAGCGTCGGCCTCAAAGTCGCCACGCAGGGTCTCATCGAGGGCGATGTAGATGTCGTTCAGGGTGGCCGCATCGAGTATCGACAGGGTCAGACGGTGCATCCGTTCGTTGAGGCGGTCGTTATCGCGGGCGATTTGAACCAGTGTTTCGAGCTGCTGTTTGCTGTTCTGATGCTGGCCACGCAGGGCGATGATCTGCCGTTCAATCAGTGAGATGGCGTTGCCACAGTCGTGGCTCAGGTTGATTTCGGCCAGCACGTCGGGGTGCTGTTCAAAAAAATTGGGGTGGCTCAGCAGGTGTTGCGCTACCGCCTCATCGTCTATCTTTTTTGCTGTTGTTGTAACTTTACTGGTATCTGACGGGTGTTGAGTACTGCTCATAATTCAATGGTTCCTTCAAATACATGGGTGGCGGGTCCGGTCATCATGACGGGTTGCCCCTCGCCCTGCCAGCGTATCAGCAACTGGCCACCAGGCAAATCGACCCGCACGGCGTCGTCCAGTGCGCCCCAAAGACGTCCCACGACCACAGCAGCGCAGGCCCCCGTGCCGCAGGCCAGTGTTTCACCGCTGCCACGTTCGTGGACGCGCAGACGGATGTGGCCACGATCCACTATCTGCATAAAACCACTGTTCACCCCGTTGCTGAAGTGTGGGTGGTGGGTGATCGCAGGGCCGAGACTGGCAACGGCGGCGCTTTCTGTATCGTCCACCAGGTAAACAGCATGAGGGTTGCCCATGGAGACGGCACCAATGGTAATCTCCTGGTCCAGTACATTCAGTGCATAACGGGGCTGCTGTTGTTTAGCGATAAAGGGGAGTGCCGCAGGGTCGAAACGGGGGATGCCCATATTAACGGTTACTTCGCCGTTGCCCTCGATGCGGGGGTAGATAGTTCCGTTGGCGGTTTCAACCGTCAGTGCCTCTTTATCAGTGAGCCCCTGGTCGCGGACAAAACGGGCAAAGCAGCGTGCACCGTTGCCACACTGCTCCACTTCGCTGCCGTCGGCGTTAAAGATGCGATAGCGGAAATCGGCCTCAGGAGTGGTCGGGCGCTCAACCAGCAGCAGCTGATCGCAGCCGATGCCAAAGTGGCGGTCGGCGATGTTGTGGATCTGTTCTTTGTTGAGATTGATGCTTTGACGAACAGCATCGATGACTACAAAGTCATTGCCGAGTCCGTGCATTTTGCTGAAGTGTATAACTGTTTTCATGCTGTTTAGTGTACCAAGGTCTCAGCGGCTGTGCGCGGTGGATCCGGTTGCCTGATAGGGTTGCTGAATTCGGGCTGGAGGGTGGTGTGGTGAATGTCAAAGCGGTCGTGCAGCAATGTTTGTAGTTGTGCCAGCACCGCCTGCCACTGGTCGGCGTCCCTGATAACAACATGGGCAGAGAGGGCGATGGTGCCGGAGGCGACGCTCCAGACGTGCAGATTGCGTATCGACTCAACCCCCTCAACCGTGATGATGGTCTGCTCAACCTCGGGCAGTTCGAGACTAAACGGCACCCCCTCCATGATGACGTGCAGCGCTTCCCGTAATAGCCGTACGCTGAAGACCAGAATAAGGGCGCAGATGATGAGTGACAGAATGGGGTCGATGCTGGTCCAGCCGGTGTAGTAGATGACAATACCGGCGATCAGTGCGGCCACGGAGCCGAGCAGGTCCCCCATGACATGTAACAGCGCTGCACGGATATTGAGGGTCTGCTCACCGCTGTGCAGTACCCAGGCCACGGCGAGATTAACCAGCAGGCCGATGAAGGCAACAATCATGACGGTGACGCCGCTGACGTCGCGTGGTGTCTGCAGCCGTTCGATGGCGGCGATGGTGATGGCGACAACAACAATGATCATAAACAGGCTGTTGATCAGTGCAGCAATGATCTCAGCGCGGACCAGACCGTAGGAGTGGCGCTGTGACGGTGGCCGTTTTGCCAGCCAGGCGGCAAAGGCCGCCAGCCCCAGCGCTGAGGCATCGGTGAGCATATGTCCCGCATCGCCGATGAGTGCCAGTGAGTTGGCGATCCAGCCACTGACCGCTTCCACACAGGCAAAGCCAAAGGTGATGGCGATGGCCCATAACAGGGTGTTGCGGCTGGAGTGGTCGTGATGGTGGGCGCTCATCTGCATTAATACCAGTGGGGTTGAGGGGCTGATAATAGGGGGTAGAGGTTGTCCGGTGCAATGGTGCTGTGGTGGATATCGCCTGGATGTAAACATCGAGGTTCATAAAAGCAAAGGGCTGCCTGTTATGCAGGCAGCCCTTTTTTTACCACTATAACAAGAGCATTTTAGAAGTTTGGTTTGTCGGCAGATTCGTTGAAACGGTTGATACTGGCAACGATCTCAGCCTTGGCTTCGGCGCTGTTGCCCCATCCTTCAATCTTGACCCACTTGCCCTTCTCCAGATCTTTGTAGTGTTCGAAGAAGTGGCTGATCTGGTTCAGCAGTGATTTTGATACGTCATCAATGTCGTTGATGTGGGCATACAGGTCGGTCAGTTTGTTAACCGGTACTGCCAGGATCTTTGCATCGATACCACCTTCGTCAGACATCTTCAGCACGCCAATGGGGCGCACACGAATAACAGCGCCGCTGATCAGGGCGTGTGGGGTGACAACCAGCACATCAACAGGGTCGCCATCTTCAGAGAGTGAGTGTGGCACATAGCCGTAGTTGCAAGGGTAGAACATGGCAGTGGCCATGAAACGATCCACAAACATCGCGCCGGTATCTTTGTCCACTTCATACTTGACTGGGTCGCTGTGGGCGGGGATTTCAATAATGACATTGATATCGTTAGGCACATCTTTACCGGAGGTTACTCTGTCCAGAATCATCTTCTCTTCCTCGAACGTAGGGTTATAAAAAGTAGGCCATTATATAGGGCTGCGGGTGCTTGTGCTAATCCGCGCTCATGTTACCTATATTAAGGTATGCATCAACCCCGGGGATTGCTGCCCCGAAAACGGGGGTTCCATGTTGATGTTGGGTTGATGTTGGGTTGATGTTGGGTTGATGCTGGCACTGTTGCCTATGCTCCTGGGGGTTATTGGCCTGTCGGTTCTCGGTGGCGTCTTCCCTTTCCTGCCGGCCGTTTTGAGGTCAGGTCTGGAACGCCGTTTTTAGTTTCTTTGGCACAGAGATATTTTGCAGCCGCACATACTGAGGCAGTCCATGTTTGTAAGGGGGGTAGTCTTCACCCTTGATCAGCGGCAATAGATACTCGCGACAGATCTCAGTGATCTCAAAGCCATTACGCGAGATAAAGTTGCGCGGCATCATCTTTTCAACATTGGCAACATCCACCAGCCTGGCCGTGCCGATGGTCCAGCGGTAAGGTTTGTTTGATTGACGGACGATGGTTGGCATCACGGCGTTCTCTCCCTGCAGCGCCAGCTCCACCGCCGCCTTGCCCAGTGCATAGGCCTGTTCAACATCGACTTTGGAGGCGATGTGGCGGGCCGAGCGTTGTAGATAGTCGGCCACCGCCCAGTGATATTTCAGGCCGAGTTTAGCCTTAATTATGTTGGCAATCACCGGGGCGACCCCGCCGAGCTGGGCATGGCCAAATGCATCACGGTTGCCAGAGTCGCTCATAAACCGCCCCTCTTTATCCTTGACCCCTTCAGAGACAACAATGACGCAGTAGTCGTACTTGGCAACGGTCTGCTCCACACGTTTGAGAAATTTCTCCGGATCAAACGGGATCTCGGGGAAGAGAATAATATGCGGAGCATCACCTTTCTGTTCCGCGGCAAGTCCTCCCGCTGCTGCAATCCACCCTGCATGACGCCCCATTACCTCCATCACAAAGATTTTGGTGGATGTTTTAGACATAGAGGCAACGTCATAGGCCGCTTCACGGATAGAGACCGCTACATACTTCGCCACAGAACCAAAACCTGGGCAGTTGTCGGTGATGGGCAGATCGTTGTCGATAGTTTTAGGGATGCCGATGCAGCTGATGGGGTAGTCCATGGAGGCGCAAATCTGTGAAACTTTGTGCGCGGTGTCTTGTGAATCACCACCACCGTTATAGAAAAAATAGCCGATGTTATGTGCTTTGAAGACCTCAACCAGGCGCTCATACTGCGCACGATTTTCATCAAGCCCCTTTAGTTTATAGCGGCATGAGCCAAACGCACCACCGGGTGTATGACGTAAAGCAGCGATAGCCTTGGCACTCTCCTGGCGGGTATCAATCAGATCCTCTGTGAGCGCGCCGATGATGCCGTTGCGTCCGGCATAGACGTTGCCGATGATTTTTTTGTGTTTGCGGGCAGTCTCAATAACACCGCAGGCAGAGGCATTAATGACCGCTGTGACACCCCCCGATTGTGCGTAAAATGCATTCCTTTTCGCCATGTGTCTGCCCCTTTTTGTGGTCTCGTGATCTGATGATTAAACAAATGAAGTGGATAAATGTGAAATAGAGACTAAAATTGTTCCATGAATTGATTGACTCGTTATATCGTTAGATGTAGTTTTAGCACATTCATACAGTCGTTGAACTTAGTGTGGGTAAAAAAAGAATAAAGTTATTCTAAAATTTTGCCGACAGAATCAAAGCAAATATTACTGAGAGAGAAAGCCAACATGAGAATTGTACTCCTGGGTGCTCCAGGCTCTGGTAAAGGTACACAAGGAAAACAGCTCTCAGAGAAGTACCTCATTCCCCAGATTTCTACCGGTGATCTTCTACGTGCAGCTGTCGCTGCTGAATCCTCTTTGGGCTTGCAGGCCAAAGCAGCGATGGATGCCGGTCAATTAGTCTCCGATGATATCGTGCTGGGAATGATTGAAGAGCGATTGGCGCAGCCGGATGCGCGCAAAGGATTTATCCTTGATGGTTTCCCCCGTAACATTCCTCAGGCCCAGGCCTTGGACATCCTGTTGCAGCGTCTGGGTAAGCCGTTGGATGTGGCCCTGCACATGGATGTCGATTTTGACCTCTTGATGCAGCGTTTAACCGGACGCCGTACCTGCGAATCCTGTGGCCAGGTATTTAATGTTTATACATCCCCCTCAAAACTCGAAGGGCAGTGCGATAGTTGTGGTGGTAATTTGCGGCACCGTGCGGATGATCGTGAAGAGACTATTGGCAACCGCCTGAAGGTATATGAGGCACAAACCAAGCCGCTGGTGGACTATTTTGAAGGGCAGAGCAAGTTAAGGACTGTTGAAGCCATCGGTGAAATTGCCGATATATTCAATGGTATGTGCGTGATTCTTGATAAGGTAAACAAGAAAAAAGCGCCACGAACCAAAAAAGTATCGCTGGATGTTGATGCAATTGCCGCAGCGGTATCTAAGAAAGTGTCAGCAGCAAAAGAGGAAACAATGATGGATGAACCAGTAAATACTCCGGCGGTAGTAGATGAGCCGAAGCCAGCGAAGAAAAAAAGAGCATCGACAAAGGCAAAAGCAGCACCTAAAAAGAAGGTAGTAGCCGCTAAGAAGAAGGCAGCGCCTAAGGAGAAGGTAGCTGCGAAGAAAAAGGCAGCCCCTAAAAAGAAGGTGGCAGCAGCCAAGAAGAAGGCAGTGGCACCTAAGAAAAAGGCCGTAGCCAAGAAAAAGGCGGTGCCTAAAAAGAAGGTGGCAGTAGCTAAGAAGAAGGCAGCGGCACCTAAGAAAAAGGCCGTAGCCAAGAAAAAGGCGGTGCCTAAAAAGAAGGTGGCAGTAGCTAAGAAGAAGGCAGCGGCACCTAAGAAAAAGGCCGTAGCCAAGAAAAAGGCAGCCCCTAAAAAGAAGGTGGCAGTAGCTAAGAAAAAGGTAGTAGCCAAGAAAAAGGCAGCGCCTAAAAAGAAGGTTGTTGCTAAAAAAGCCACAGCCCCTAAGGTGAAGGCAGTAGCCAAAGAGAAGGCTGCACCCAAGAAAAAAGCCCCAGCTAAAAAGCGGGTAGCCAAGAAAAAGTAACTGATTTGACTAAAATATAATGGAGCGGCATAGTGATGTGCTGCTCCATTTTTTATTTTAGAGGTACTGCTTTGAAAGCCTTTGGTAATTTTCCTGCACGCCGCCCGCGTCGTATGCGTCGCGATGATTTTTCCCGTCGTCTGATGCGAGAACATCGCCTGACAGTTGATGATTTGATCTATCCCATGTTTGTTCTTGAAGGCCAAAACCGGCGCGAAGCGATCACATCCATGCCGGGTGTTGAGCGTGTGAGCATCGACTTGCTGCTGCAGGAGGCCGAGCTGCTGGTAAAACTGGGGGTACCTGCGATAGCCATTTTTCCGGTAACGCCACTTGAACATAAAAGCTTGGATGCCTGTGAGGCGTTTAATCCTGAGGGGTTGGCGCAGCGTGCGGTGCGGGCTTTGAAAAAGGCGTTTCCAGAGTTGGGAGTGATTACCGATGTTGCCCTTGATCCCTTTACCACACACGGACAGGATGGCCTGATCGACGACGCCGGTTATGTGATGAATGATGAGACCGTCGCTGTATTGGTGAAACAGGCGCTGTCTCATGCCGAGGCGGGTGCTGATATTGTTGCCCCCTCGGATATGATGGATGGCCGCATTGGTTCCATCCGTATGGCGCTGGAAGAGGCGGGTTACATCCACACCCGTATCCTCGCCTATGCCGCTAAGTATGCGTCGAGTTTCTACGGTCCTTTCCGTGATGCGGTTGGTTCTGCTGGCAATCTTGGTGCTGGCAACAAATACACCTATCAGATGGACCCTGCCAACAGTGATGAGGCGCTGCATGAAGTGGCGCTCGACATCCAGGAGGGGGCGGATATGGTGATGGTCAAACCCGGCATGCCCTATCTGGATATCGTTCGGCGTGTGAAGGATGAGTTTGGTGTGCCAACGTACGCCTATCAAGTGAGTGGTGAGTACGCCATGCTCAAGGCGGCGAGTCAGAACGGCTGGTTAAATGAGCAGGCGGTGGTGATGGAATCACTGCTCTGTTTCAAACGGGCGGGTGCTGACGGTATTCTTACCTACTATGCCAAACAAGTGGCGGAGTGGCTTAAGGCCGACGCCTGATATTGACTAAGCCCGGCCACATGGATGGCCGGGTTTTCTGTTTCCTTTTTTATCATGAGTGAAGCGTATGAGTGATCACTATGCGGTGATGGGTAATCCTATTGCCCACAGCAAGTCTCCCAAGATCCACACACTGTTTGCCCGGCAGACGGGGCAGTCGCTTGTCTATGAGGCGCTGCTGGTGGCGGCGGATGGTTTTGCCGATGCAGTTGCTACGTTTCGTGCGGAAGGTGGTAAGGGATTGAACATTACAGTCCCTTTTAAACAGGAGGCGTGGGCGCTGGCAGCGGAGCAGACTGAACGCGCCCGACGGGCGGGGGCGGTGAATACACTCTGGTTCCGTGCCGATGGTTCGACCTTGGCAGATACGACGGATGGCATTGGTCTGGTGCGTGACCTGATGGTTAACCACTCGATTGCGCTGAGGGCAAAACGTATTTTGATACTGGGTGCGGGTGGTGCGGTACGCGGTGTGCTGGAGCCGATGCTGGCGCAGCAACCTGCTGTTGTGGTGATTGCGAACCGCACCGCCAGCAAGGCACGTGAGTTGGCGCTGCTGTTTGCTGATCTGGGCAGCATCAGTGGTTGTGGTTTTGATGAACTCAGTGGTCAGCAGTTTGATCTGGTAATCAACGGTACTGCGGCGAGCCTCGCCGGTGAAGTGCCGCCGCTGCCTGACGATCTGTTGGCAGACAACGCCAGCTGTTACGACATGATGTATGGCGCAACGGTGACCCCTTTCCAGTGCTGGGCGACGGCCCATGGTGCCGCGCACTCCCTGGATGGTTTGGGCATGTTGGTGGAGCAGGCGGCGGAGGCGTTTACACTCTGGCGCGGTGTGCGACCAGAGAGTGTGCCGGTGATACGGCAGCTGCGTGAGTCGTTTTTGGATAACGCTGTTTAGCGCCCTTGTGGTGTTGGGTTTGACGCGGTTAACTGCTGGCGAAACGCGCCGGGTGGCACACCAAACTGACGCCGGAACGCTTTGTTAAAGGCCGCCTCTGAGCTGTAGCCGACCTGTGCAGAGATCTGTGCGATGCTCTGTGATGGGTGTTGAAGCAGCTGCTGTGCCTGTTGCAGACGGTGACGGGTGAGGTAGGCGATGGGGGCGATCCCCAGCTTTGTTTTAAAGCGGGCGGCAAAGACGGCCCGTGACATGCCGGCCTGGGCCGCCAATGTCTCAAGGGTCCATGGGTGCCCTGGCTGTTTGTGCATGGCCCCCAGTGCGCGGCTCAGCTTTTCATCGGCAACGGCCCCTATCCAGCCCACTTGTTGTTGCGCGTCGCTGCGCCAGTAGGCGCGTAGTGATTGAATGAAGAACAGATCAGCGAGCCGGTCCACCATGATGTTGGAGCCTGACGAGGGGTGGCTGGTCTCGTTGCCGAGCAGTTCGATGGTCGAGACAAGCCCCCTGAGTTCCTGCTCGCTCACCGTAAAATGAATCAGTGGTGGCAGCAGATCAAGCAGATGTGGATAGCGGTTGCTGGCAAAGATAAACCGTCCGCCGATGATGGTGGTTTTGTCACCGTCACCGCCCCAGCGGAGCAGACGCCCCTGCAGATGTTGCAGGAGATGTTCAAAGGGGGTGGCGTGGCTAAGTGCAGCATCACGTAACCGAAACGCATCCCCCCGTGTTAACAGGTAACAGCTGCCACGCGCCAGCCGCACCGGTGGCTCGCCATTTTTGAGATCGATGTGGCAGACCCCTTCGCTAACAATGCCAAACTTTGTATGGTGGTAGGGGATGAAGTCCAACCCCCACGGTGCCAATGCCTCGACGCGGGTATAGGCCGCCTCTTTGATCTTAAGAGAGGGCAGTGCTTCCTGAAGTAGTTCCATAGATAAAGACGCTCGCACAAGGAGTCAGGACGTCTGGGCATAGTCACCGTTACACCCAGCCCTTATTGTTGTGGCTCAGATTAACAGATCCGGCAACTGCCGCCAGGGGTGATGTGATGGAGTTGGGTATACAGGGAAAAAAGGTGTTAATCACCGGGGCAACACGGGGTATTGGTCGTGCCATTGCCGAGCAGTGTATCAGTGAGGGGGCCAGTCTCGCCTTTTGCGCCCGCCATGAGGCGCAGGTGAAAGAGATGGTTGTTTCGCTGAGCAGCGCCGGGGCAGAGGTCTATGGTGAGGTGGTGGATGTGGCTGACCATGATGCGTTGCGCCAGTGGATCGGGCGTGCCGCCACGCAGCTGGGGGGTATTGATATTGTGATTGCCAATCCGAGTGCCTTTGGGGTGGGGGCGACAGAGGCCGATTGGCGTATGGGGTACACGGTGGATCTGATGGGGAGTATTGTCACCATCGAGTCGACACTCCCCTATCTGGAGGCCGCCGCCCAGCAGTCCGGTGAGGCAGCTGTCCTGGTGATTGCCAGCGTGGCGGCGGCAGAGACTGATATGGAGAGTGCCTACGGTGCCTATAAAGCGGGTTTGATCCACTATGCCAAAGGGTTGGCGCGGCGGCTGGCACCCCAGGCTATCCGTGTTAACAGCCTTTCGCCGGGGACTATTTTTGTTGAAGATGGTTTTTGGGACAACGCTCAAAAATATGCACCGGATATTTATCACACCTATTTGGGGCGTAACCCAATGGGGCGGATGGGGCGGGCGGAGGAGGTGGCCAACGGGGCGCTGTTTCTCTGCTCACCGGTGGCCTCATTTGTGACCGGCGCTAATCTGGTGGTGGATGGCGGTTTGACGGCGCGGGTTAGCTATTAGGGGATCCCTGAATATCCGCTCCGTTTGTGGTGGGCCTGTCGAACCATGAATGGAGTTTTCTTAGCAGTCGATATGTTACGTCACCAGTCCTTCGACAGGCTCAGGACGAACGGAGTCTTAGTATGCACCGCTACTGTTTACCGGTCTTAGTGAGGTTGTGAATAGGCGCTTAGGCTGACTTTTTCAAAAAACAGGTGAGCAGCACGATACGTACGCCGTTCACCCGTCCCTCAATATGCTCCGGATTGGCGGTGAGTGAGATGTTGCGGACGGCGGTACCGCGCTTGGCGGTGAAGTTGGCCCCTTTGACCTCCAGATCCTTGATGATGGTCACTGTGTCGCCATCGTGCAATGGCGTGCCATGGCTATCGAGGGTGGGCGTTTTTTCATCAATGTGTTGTGTAGTATTGCCCGCCTCGGCCCACTGTTGGGTTTGGTCATCAAGATAAAGTGTCTCTAATAGTTCTTGCGCCCAGTGCTCTGTGGCTAGCTGTTTGAGCTGTCGCCACACCATCACCTGCACGGCGGGCACAGCACTCCAGAGGCTACCACTCAGGCAACGCCAGTGGTTAACGTCTACGGTGTCAGGGGTGTTGATCTGGGTCTGACAGATGTTGCAGAGCATGATGCAGTTGTCGGCAGTGAGATCGCCGATAGGCGGGACCTCATATACAACGAGATTTGCGGTGCTGTTGCAGAGCTCGCAGCAGGCGTTGCAGCGTAGTGATAGTTGCTGTTCGATGTTCATGTGAAGGCTCTTGTGCGCGATTACACACTGATGTATCTGGCGTGTGGAGGCGTTGGGGCAGAACAGCACGCTGATGAACTACCGGTCTATATGGTGGGTGGTACAGGGCTCGAACCTGTGACCCTCGCCTTGTAAGGGCGATGCTCTACCAACTGAGCTAACCACCCGTGATGAGGGGGGTGATTCTATAAGAAATGTAGGGGTTAATCCAGCCTCAAAATCATTACAATTTATATATTAATCGCCTTGTTGGCGCTTTGGCCTTATCCTTGTCCCTGATGTACCTGCCTAGATAAAGCGAAACAAAATTGATTCCGAGTCTGAAACCGCCCAAAGGGCTGACGTTGATTGTGGCCATGACGACCATGATCGGCCCCTTCACCATCGATACCTATCTACCCTCGTTCCCGGCGATTGAGGCGGAGTTTGGGATCAGTCGTGCCCTGCTGTCACAAAGCCTGGCCTTCTATCTGGCGGCATTTGCCGTATCAACACTGATATTGGGGCCGCTGGCGGACCGGTTGGGGCGACGACGGGTGATCCTTGGTTCGTTACTCTTTTATATAGCAGCGTCGCTGGGGTGTGCACTGGCGGACAGCTACAGCCACTTTCTTTTTTT
>JAKFXL010000043.1 GCA_021731365.1 Gammaproteobacteria bacterium
GACCGTTACACCTACTGCTGGGGCGAACGCTCACCCTATCAGTTTGGCGATGGCAACGCCTGGAAGAGCACACCACAACCGCTGTCGCTACAGTAATAACGGGGCAAACACCGCCCCACCACATTACCGGATAGAGCCAACGGCATTAAGGCAACAGCGTCTCGTGGGCAAACAGTTCGTCTACGGACTCACGACGCCGAACCAGATGGACCTGATCCCCATCCACCATCACCTCTGCCAGGCGAGGGCGTGAATTGTAGTTGGAACTCATGGTAAATCCATACGCCCCCGCCCCACGGACCGCCAGCAGATCGCCCTCGGTGATCGCCAATACCCGCTCCTTACCGAGAAAGTCACCTGTCTCGCAGACCGGACCGACAATGTCGTACTCTTTTGCCACCACGTCACGACCTGGACATACCGCCACAATCTCCATCCAGGCCGAATAGAGTGCCGGGCGCAGCAGATCATTCATGGCCGCATCGACGATGGCAAAATTCTTATCGCCACTGCTCTTGAGATGCTCGACCTGTGTCACCAGGATACCGGCGTTACCAACGATGGCGCGGCCTGGCTCCACCAACAACTCAATGTTGGAGTTGTTGAGACGCTGCTTGATGGCAGCGGCATATTCCGCCGGTTGCGGCGGGGTCTCGCCCTTGTAGCGAATGCCCAGGCCACCGCCGATATCGAGATGGTCGATCTGAATCCCTTCACCTCCCAGCGCCTCGATCAGTAGCAGCACCCGATCCAGGGCATCCACAAACGGTGCCACCTGTGTCAGCTGCGAACCGATGTGACAATCGACACCGGTGATCTGAATGTTGCTCATTGCCGCTGCCTGACGATAGACCGATACCGCCTCATCAATCGCAATACCAAACTTGTTGTCCTTCAGGCCGGTTGAGATGTAGGGGTGGGTCTGGGCGTCAACATCGGGGTTCACACGCACCGAAACGGGTGCCATCACCCCCATCTGTGCCGCCACCCCATTAAGCCGCTCCAACTCCGGCAGCGATTCAACATTGAAACATTTGATCCCCACCTCCAGCGCCCGGCGCATCTCATCGGCTCGTTTGGCAACACCAGAGAAGACCACCTTCGCGGGATCACCACCAGCCTTGATGACACGCTCCAGCTCACCCACAGAGACAATGTCAAAACCAGAACCAAGCCGCGCCATCAGATTGAGCACAGCAATGTTCGAGTTGGCCTTCACTGCATAACAGACCAGATGTTTCTGTCCCGCCAGGGCATCATCAAAGGCGTGCCAGTGGCGTTCAATAGTGGCGCGGGAGTAGATATAACAGGGGGTGCCATACTGCTGCGCCAGTGCTTTTACTGGCATTTTTTCAGCAAACAGCTGGCCATCACGAAACTCAAAATAGTCCATCACTCACACCATCAATTCTGTTGTAACGGTTTTGACACCGCTGTTTGTTCTTTAGGAAAATAGAGATCGCCTCTCTGGCCGCACCCAATCACCAACAGTGAAAGCACTACACAGAGACTCACCGCCGGAACCTTCATACGTCGCCAGTTCATATCTGCACACCCTGTAGACAATAACGCAAGAAGCGGGAATTATCCCAGAATTGACGGGATGGGACCAAAGATAATTACGATTTATTTAGACCGCGGAAATGTGGCCACAACCGGCGTAACCGGACCATCCAGGTTTTGCAGCGCGCCATTCAACTTAATTTCAATGTTCTTTTTATAATTCAGGAAGTCAACTGTTGGCACCCGCCCATCTATATACCCGTCCACCATGACCGGTGAAAGATCCAGATCGGTAATAAAAATAGGATAACGCTGGCCACTCTGTCGTAAACGCACCACATGCATTGCCAGCGCCTTAAACAGGTCACTACCATACTCAATCGACGAGAACTCACGATCGTCGCAATAAATGGTGAGCAGTGGACGCCCCACCGGATCATCCGACACAATCACCTGTATGTTGAAATAGCCCCGCTTATCAAACGCTATGCTGGTTTCACACTTAACAACCTGCTTTGGCGCATAGCGATCACGCACCACGTGGTAATACTCCACCTCAGTCGCAACCACAGCATCCCCCACCAGCCCCACCAATTGACACTGCTGGCGCTGCATGACTGCATCAAGAAAACGGTGAAACCGCCCCAGCAACAGCTCACCCTCAATAAATTCCATCTCCTGATGAAAGAGCGAGCCATTTTCATCAAGCACATACACATCCACCTGCTTGCCATTTTCCCGATAAAAAAGCTGCACCACACCTGGTTTGTTAAAGGTATAAATAAGTGGCAGCAGCGTCTCCTGCAGCGCCAGACGATCGATCACCACCTGGCCATAGGATTGCCGCCCCCGTCCCAGATAGAGCAACAACTCACCATAATTGGGAATAGCATGGTAAGACAGCGTATCACCGTCAAAATAGAGCACATAGTATGAGCGGTCGACGTGCATCACATAACGGTTGCCAAGTGATGCCTCATCGCCATAAAAACACTCCACCAGATCAATACAGAGCCGCTCAATACGTTGCTGAATCGTATGGCGATGGTTAGATGAAAAACAGAGCACCTTGGGGATAGGCGGCACCACCCCTTTTCCGGGCGGCATCAATTTAAAATAACCACTCAGACACTTAAATGCACTATCCCCCCCCTCAAAGTGATACGTCATCACCTCTTTCCAGCTATTCAGGGCGATAATATCCACCCCCTTCACCATATTTTCCAGCAGCCCTCCATAGCTAAAGGCATCCGTGCGGTTACTTGCCAGGTGTTGACCGTTACGCAGATGTGCCGTCATCACATCACACCCCAGATTAACCACAATAACCGCCTGTTCGGTATAGGCAGCCTTACCTAAATCCTCAACCTTCGCCTCCAATACCTGTCCCGCCGGCACCAACCGTTCAAACTCACGGACAAAATCCACCACCTCCTGACTCCGCAGATGGCTATCGTGACGACTGATTTTAATAAACGTTGCCGCCGTCAACAGACCATTAAAATAGCCCCACGCCAGCAGCTCCACCACGTTCAAGCCACGTTTCAGGGCAACCATGCTGGAGAGATCACTGGATTTACCACTGTCACCATCTGCCAGCAGCGCCCAGCCACCATCACGCCCCGTCTGACGCAGCTGGTAGAGTGTTAAAACCGTTTCACGCACATCCTCGGAGATACCCCGGTTTACAATCTCAACCTTGCCGGTTTTCCGTTCAAACGCCGCATAGAGCTTTCGCCCCAACGCATTAAGATCATATTTATTGATTGCAGACAGCTGGGTATAACGCCGGCCAAAGTCGGAGAGAAACTGATAGGTATAGGTAAGCTCCTTAACCAGCGAACCACGCTCTTTCAATACCTGGCGAATCTTCCAGCCGGAACGGTCATCCAGCAGTACCAGACACCCCAACTCCCACCCCCAGGCGTTGGTCATGGAGCGCAACAGCTCGCGTCGCCAATCATATTGCGCCGGCTCGGGCTGACTCAACTTCTGGTTGACCTTAAAGTAGAAACAGCGCCGTACCAGTTCGAGCCGTTCATGCTCATCACGCTGCAGCAGATACTCCTCAAGCCGACGATAGAGCATCAGGTAGGGGTCAAGGCGATCCAGATCAAACTCACCTGCATAAATTGACTCTTTAAACCGCTGGCAGAGCAGCTCAATATCGGGATACTGCGCGGCATAAACCTCCATCAGCAGCAACTTCAACACCGATTTATAGGGCGAATCTATCCCCTTAAACAGCTGCCATAATGCGGCACCAAAGAACTCCTCCGCTGGAATAGTGGGAATACCACCAAAATCGACACACTCCCCCTCATTAACAATGCGCCTGCTGTAAAGATCATGCAGATACGCGTCATAATGGCCCGCCCGCTCCTGCTCCACCGGCACCAGCCACCAGGCCGGATAGCGCCCCGCCAGCAACAGACTGGTGCGGTAAAACTCCTCCAGCAACAGATAATACTGAGCCGTGCCACTGCTTTCTGACGAAAGATCAACAATAGTGCCTTGCTTAAAACTCTCTGCATTCATCAGGAAAAAGTGGACCTCAAGCTCCTGCCCCTCCGCCCACTGCTCAATCGCCGCCGCCTTATTTTGCAACAGCACCAACTGCTCAGCACTCAAACCAGGCTGGTAACAGAGCCAGATATCAAAATCGCTTTTTTTGGAATACGCCACCGTGCCACTACTGCCCATCAGAAACATGGACAACAACTCATAACGGGCCATGGCCCGTTTTTTATACTCAAAACGGCTGACATAACGGTTGGCCCCTGCCAGCGCCCGTTCCGTCGGCATATAATCACAAATCCCCGAGGGGGCTTCCACCGCCGAATACCCTGGCAGCCGTGGGTGATTAATATGGAACAGCAGGGGTAAAAAATCGAGAAAATCGCGCTGGGTGGCACGCATACAGTCGCCCGCACGTTTCAAGCGCTCCCTGTTCAGCTGCAGGAAGCGCTTTTTAATCGCCTCCACTTCAGCAAATTCATTTTTTTTAATATCACCGTTAGACATGTTTTATCCCCACCCACTGCATATCGGTTCAGGCCCATTCGAACTGAAGAAGGAGATACAAGCCATTACCCAAGAGGGGAAATGTAGGATATAAACAGCTCACAGGATCAACACTCTCCTCAAGCTATTTGAAAAGCCGCCGATAGGAGTGCCATCTCAGGGAAGGGATACAAATGACAACAATGATGTGTAAGATGGTGACTCAACGATCTGCTGCTGCTCAACTGTCCGCAGCAGTGGCCCCTATTCCTATTTGCCACCACACAGACTCAGGAGACCACATACCATGAACCAGATGACCCTGACGGTAGTTCATGATGCCCTACAATCTGCCCCTGTCGGGATCGTTCTGCTGGATGAAAAAAAGGGTGTCCAGTGGCACAACGACACCCTGCCGCAGCTACTGGGCGTCAGCCGCGAGGAGCTGTCAGGCACGACCAAAGAAGAGCTGCGTGCCATCCTGACCGATCCACCCGAAACAATCCGGCTTCAGATCAACGACAAACCGCGCTGGCTACGCTGTAACCGGCAAGCCATCGATGCCAAAAACAGCGTCCACTTCTACCTCGACATCACCACCGAGCAGCTATTGAGACAAGAGCGCGACCAGCTGGTCGAAGATCTGCAGCAGCTCACCACCCGTGATATCGCCACCGGCCTGCCTAACCGCCACGCCCTGCTGCAAGGGCTGGAGCCACTGATATCCCGCAGTCGCCGCTACGGCAATCCATTATCCCTGATAATGTTACATGCCCATCTGGATGGCAGCGAATCGATGAACGACGCACTCCAGGAGCAGATCTGGACTCAGATGGCGCAACTGCTAAAAGATCAGATGCGCTGGGCTGACATCATCGGCCGTTATGACGGTGCTAACTTCTTGTTAATACTGCCAGAAACAACTGAAGAGGCCGCCGGACAACTGGCTGAAAAACTCTCCGCCCTGGTCAAGGAACAGACACTGGAGGGCGAAGATGGCGAGCGTTACGGCATAAAACCCTACTGCGGCATTACCGGCTGGCACAAGGGGGATGACGCCACACTGATGTTGCAACGTATCAGCGATAACGTCTCCGCCGCCAAGGCGGCGGATCGCTCAATCGCCGCCTAGTTAGTTTTGTTCCGCAGATAACCGGTGGCGCGCCCGCGCCACCGCCAGTTTCACCTGTGCTGGCGCGGTGCCCCCCACATGGTTACGGGCCGCCACCGACCCCTGCAACGTTAATACCGTAAAGACATCTTCGCCGATCAGTGGCGAGAATTTTTGCAGCTCCTGCAAACTCATCTGCGCCAGATCTTTGCCCGTCTCTACCCCATAACGCACCGCCTTGCCCACGATTTCATGGGCATCACGGAAGGCGATGCCCTTACCCACCGCATAATCAGCAAGATCAGTGGCCGTGGAAAACCCCTGCAATGCAGCACGCTCCATGTTGTCACGTTTGACCGTCAGCGCTGCCATCATATCGGCATAGACCTTCAGCGAACCACGCACGGTATCCGCTGTATCAAAAAGAGGCTCTTTATCCTCTTGATTATCTTTGTTGTATGCCAAGGGCTGACCCTTCATCAATGTCAACAGTGCGACCAAATTGCCATTCACACGCCCGGTTTTGCCACGCACCAGCTCAGGCACATCGGGATTTTTCTTCTGCGGCATGATCGACGAGCCGGTGCAGAAGCTGTCGGGGATATCGACAAAATCAAACTGCGCTGACGCCCAGAGGATCAGCTCTTCAGAGAAACGCGACATATGGGTCATCAGCAGTGCCGCTGCCCCACAAAACTCAATCGCAAAATCACGATCACTCACCCCATCCAGAGAGTTCTGAGTCACCCCGTCAAACCCCAGTAACTGCGCGGTATATTCGCGATCAATCGGGTAGCTGGTCCCGGCCAGTGCCGCCGAACCGAGTGGCAGAATATTCACCCGCTTGCGACAATCAATCAGACGGTCAGCATCACGCTGCAACATCTCAAACCAGGCCAGCATGTGGTGGCCAAAGGTGACGGGCTGCGCCACCTGCAGATGGGTAAAGCCAGGCATGATGGTCGATGCCTCGCGCTCAGCAAGATTTATCAGTGCTATCTGCAGGCGACGGATATCGGCAACAATAAAATCGATCTCGTCACGCAAATAGAGCCGAATATCGGTGGCCACCTGATCATTACGTGAACGGCCGGTATGCAGCCGCTTGCCCGCATCACCAATCAAGGCCGTCAGTCGCGCTTCGATGTTCATGTGTACATCTTCCAGCGCCACCGACCACTGCAACTGGCCGGACTCGATCTCCGCCTGCACCTGGTCCAGCCCCTGGATGATCTGATCACGGTCCGCCACGCTCAGCACCCCAACTTTAGCCAGCATAGTGGCGTGGGCCTTGGAACCGTCGATGTCATGACGATAAAGGCGCTGATCAAAACCGACGGAGGCGGTAAACGCCTCCACAAATGCATCGGTCGGCTCGGTAAAACGCCCGGCCCAGGGCTTGGCACGCTGTTCAGTCACGGTGAACCTCTGTTGTTTTATAGGTAAAAGGGGGCAATTATAACAAACGCGGGTAAGATACGTCGGCAGCAAACCGATACAGGATGTAATCCGGAGAGCATTCACAGAAACCCCATGGCCGACACAGAGCACAATCTCAACCAGCGCACCTTTCTGCCGGACTTTTGCAACATCCGCATTGTCTTTTCAATCGTGGTCATTGCCGAGCTGCTGGCCATCGTACTAACCTTGGCCAGCCCCGGCAGCCAGCAGGACCAATGGAGCTATCTAAGCCTCAGCTCCCTGTTTATCCAATGGATCGCCCTGCTCTCCGCCGCCACCCTCTGCCTCTTGCGCCCCCTGCTGGCACGGCTGGATGACAATCATACCGCCATCGCCGCGTATGGGCTGTTACTGCTGATCACCCTCCTCCTGAGCGAAGCGGCCTATTGGGTCAGCGATAACCTGGGGGCCGGCTCACTCAGCATCACCATGAATCACCTGGAGTTTCTGGGCCGCAACTTGGCCATCTGCGCCATCACCAGCTTTATCACCCTGCGCTACTTCTATCTACAACATCAACTCACCCGGCGTATCGAGGCGGAAAACCAGTTTCGCCTTCAGGCACTGCAGGCCCGTATTCAACCACACTTTCTGTTTAACAGCCTCAATACCATCGCCAGCCTGATCCGCCGCCAACCGCGCCAGGCCGAAGAGGCCGTTGCCGATCTGGCCGACCTGTTCCGCCACACACTCAGCGATACCACCACCCGTGTGGCACTGACCGAAGAGCTGGAGATCACTCGCCGTTATCTGCAGATTGAGCAATTACGTCTCGGCGATCGACTGCACGTAGAGTGGCAGATAGAGTCCCTCCCCAGCGACGCCACCCTGCCATCATTAACACTGCAACCGTTGCTGGAGAATGCCATCTACCACGGCATTGAAAAACTGGCCGATGGCGGTACCATTCAGTGCCACGGCAGCTTTGATGGCAAACTACTACGGTTAACAGTCATCAACCCTGTAGCCAGACATGACGAAAAAAACAGCCGCCCCAGTCTTAACATGGCGCTGGACAATATCAGCCAACGCCTGCAGGCCCATTTTGAAGAGCAAGGACGGCTAACAGCCAGCCAGCAGGCGGGGCACTATCAGGTCGAGTTACAATTCCCCTATATGCCACACCAGCAGAGCACGACCACCCCCCGATGAAAATATTGATCGTTGATGATGAACCCCTCGCCCGCAGCCGACTCCGCGACCTGCTTGATGACATTGGCGGCCACACCATCGTCGGGGAGGCGAGCAATGGTCGCGATGCGCTGACACAGGTGCAGGCACTGCAACCGGAGATCGTCCTGCTCGACATCCGCATGCCCGAACTGGGCGGCCTTGAGGTAGCCATGCATCTGCGTCGCTTTGACAACGCCCCCACCGTCATCTTTACCACCGCCTATGACGAACACGCCTTAAAGGCGTTTGAGGCCAACGCCATCGACTACCTGCTCAAACCGATTCGCAGCAGCCGGCTGGAGCAGGCCCTGGCCAAAGTGCACCGCCCAACCCAAGATCAACCCATCATCCCCCCCACACATACCGATGGCACACAATCAGGACGACAGCACATCTGCGCCCACCACCGTGGCGGCCTCAAGCTCATCCCCATCGATGAGATCATCTACTTCCAGGCCGACAGTAAATATGTATCCGTCTTTTTCCAAGGCGGCGAAGTGCTGATCGATGATCCACTGAAAGAGCTGGAACAGGAGTTTGGCGACCGCTTCATCCGTATCCACCGCCGCACACTGGTGGCCAACGCCTTTATCGAAAGTCTGAACCGTGACAGCCAGGGGCAATGCCTGCTCAAACTCCGTGAAATCGACACCCTCTTCGAAATCAGCCGTCGCCAACTACCTCAGGTACGTAAACTGCTAGCCGCCATCGGCGGCATTGGCGCAGCGGAATAGCTTAAAAGCCCCGCTTTAATCCGTTTCCCTGTCGACAAAATTTACAGCACTGTCCCTACCACTGCTCAGACCACATAAAAAATCAATTAAATCAATCAAGTAACCGTCAAAAAAAGATGGCTCACAACTTGCTTGTGCCCTCCCCGGGGATTAATTTAAGCATTACGGGAGAGCACAAACATGAAGCTGGAGTTTTTTCCAAAAAGACCACTTGTCATACTTATCACCAGTATCGGACTACTCGGTACCCTGCCCGCCCATGCCACCGTCATTGACGGCCTGACGGCGCAGACATCGACCCAGGTAGGCACCAATGCGGTCGTCACCAACGGCCCCAATATGAGCACTACCGCAACATCAGCCTTCTCAAACGACAACGATACCCAATCCGCGGCAAACGCCAGCTCATTTGGCAATGCTGTTGGCCCCTATGGCGCGGGGGGTAACGGCAGCGGCGTCTTTGATACCACAGGCAGATTTATGCGCCAGTGGGACATCACCAATGACAGCGGCGTTGCACAAAACTACAGCTTTAACTTCTTCATCTACTACGGCAACCTGTCTGCCAGTGACAACAGCGCTGGCGGCAGCGGTTATGCCGAATACGAGGCCAAAATCCTGCGTGACGGCATCACCACACTCTTCAGCAGCGCCGCCAAAATCACCAGTGGCGGCACACTCACCACCAGTGGCACCACACTCACAGGGGCCACACAGTCTGGTTCCAGTTACAGCTGGGGCGGCACCTACTTTACCGTCGATCTAGGCGTACTCAATCCTGGTGAATTCACCTTTGTACAGTACGACCTGGTCGGCCATGCCTTCGGAGACTACGGCTTTTCCACCTATGATTGCGGTGGTGATGGCTATGGCAGCGGTGATGGCTACGGCAGTAGTGATGGTTATGGCAACGGCGACCTCATCACCCCCTTGGTCACCGACACCCCTGGTGCCAGCCAATGCACAACCACCGGTTCATCTTACTCATTCCTGGGGGACCCCGACACCCTCAATACCACCCCCATCGCGGGTATCGGCATAACATCACAGGCGGTACCCGAACCGGCCATGCTTGGCCTGATGGGATTGGGTCTGGCGGCCTTTGGACTACGCCGTCGCCCACGCAACTAACCATCCGCAGTTTTTTATAACGGGCACTCGGGTGCCCGTTTTTTTGACTGCGTAAAAGGAAACACATGGCTACCATTGTAATGATCTGGGAGCTGGGGGCCGATCTGGGCCACATCAACCGGCTGCTGCCCATAGCATTGTGTCTGCGCGAGGCGGGGCACCACCCCGTGATGCTGCTACGGGATATCAGTCGTGCCGAGTCGATCCTCGGCGCACATCAGCTGGCGTTTTTGCAGGCACCAGTCTGGCTGACTCCCGTCCATGGATTGCCACCCGACATCAATTTCACCGAAACACTGTACCGTTTTGGCTATCTCCATCCCGACGGCCTGTTATCAATGGCCAAGGCGTGGCGCACCCTGTGGGCGCTGCTAAACCCCGACCTCATGATTTTTGACCATGCCCCCACCGCGCTACTCGCCGCACGTGGCCTACCCATTCCACGGATGATCATCGGCAATAGCTTCGGCATCCCCCCGGCGGAACGCCCGCTGCCACGTTTTCGCTGGTGGACAAACGGTACGGGAGAACAGCCACGGCTTGAAGAGACCGAGCAGCGCGCCACCCGTAACAGCAATGCGGTACTCAAACAGCTGGGTGCGCCCCCCATCGACCAGCTCTCCGACCTCTTCCAGGCCGAAGCCCTCCACATCTGTGGCCGCCCCGAACTGGACGTCTATGGCCCACGCAACCACGAGGTGTATATAGGCCCCATCAATACCACCACCCTGGGGGCCACACCGCACTGGCCACTGGCAGAGGGACCTGCAGTTTTTGCCTACATAAAACCCCACTACCAACATTTTGAGGCGCTGCTCAAAACAATAGGCAACAGCAAGGCGCGCTACCTCATCTTTGCCCCCGGCATACCCGAGGCGCTGGTACGCCGCTATCAAAAAGGGCACATCCGGTTCAGCACCACCCCTTTGCGGATGGATGAGGTCATTAAACAGTGCCATGCGGTTATCTGCCACGCCGGTGGCATGACGGATATCGCCCTCGACGCCGGCAAGCCTCTGCTCCTGTTGCCCACCCAGATGGAACAGACCATGACCAGCCATCGGGCGGCGGCCTTGGGCGCGGCGCTCTTTTTACCCACAGAAGGCAATCCCGGGCTGCTGCCAAAACTACTCAGACAACTACTGGAAGATAGTGCCCTCGGCCAGTGCGCGGCTCAATACGCCGCCACTCTGCCACACACCGACCCATCAATAGCCGTCGCCCAAGTGGTTGCCAGTTGCAAAAACCTGTTGGCCATACCGACCACAGCAAACCAGCGATAATTTGCTTCAAAGCGGCCCAAGCCGTAGCATAGGCACTCCGCTGTAAACTAAAGAACAATCATGTCAAAAGAGACTATTCGCATTGCAACCCGCAAGAGCCCACTCGCCATGTGGCAGGCTGAGTATGTTCGTGACCGCCTGCTGGAGGCCCACCCCGGCCTGCAGGTAGAGCTGCTGGGCATGACCACCCAAGGGGATAAAATCCTTGATTCACCACTGGCCAAAATCGGCGGTAAGGGGTTATTTGTCAAAGAGTTAGAGGTCAGCATGCTGGAGGGTGAGAGTGATATCGCCGTGCACTCCATGAAGGATGTGCCTGTGGCCTTTCCTGACGGCCTGCATCTGGCGGTCATCTGCGAACGTGAAGATCCACGGGACGCCTTTGTCTCCAATCGATTTGCCACTCTGACCGATCTGCCACAGGGTGCCCGTGTTGGTACCTCCAGCCTGCGCCGTCAGTGCCAGATCCGCGCCCTGCGCCCGGACCTGAAGATTCTCGACCTGCGCGGCAACGTCAACAGCCGTCTTCGCAAGCTTGATGATGACGAATACGACGCCATCATCCTCGCCGCCGCCGGACTGATCCGCCTCGGCTTTCATGACCGCATCACCCAGTTCATCGATACCGATACCAGCCTGCCCGCCATCGGCCAGGGGGCGGTTGGCATTGAATGCCGCAGTGGTGATGCCCGCATCAACGCCCTGCTGGCACCACTCAACCACCGCCCTACCCAGATCAGGGTACTGGCGGAGCGGGCCATGAACAACCGCCTTGAGGGGGGCTGCCAGGTCCCTATCGGCGGCCATGCCACCCTGGATGGCGATGCTATCCACCTGCGCGGGCTGGTTGGCGAGCCTGACGGCAGCAAGATCATCAGCGGCGAAGTTCGCGGCCTTGCCAGCGACGCGGAGGCATTGGGCATCAAACTCGCCGACGACCTGCTCAGCCGGGGTGCCGCCACCATTCTTAACAAACTGTACGGCAAAGGCTGACGCAAACATGTGCGAGTGGAGTATGGTGGAAGGGTCAGCAACCGCAAGAGAGGCGCACTCCCCACGGCCGTTGCCCTCTGTATGACTGAACCGCAGCCACTGACGGCAACCACCATTGTGGTCACACGTCCGGCCCATCAGGCCGGGCCGCTGTGTCGATTAATAGAAGCCCAGGGGGGCAGAGCCATTACCTTTCCGGCATTGGAGATCAGCGCAACCGACTCGCCACAACCGCTGCTACAGCGGCTGCAGCAGTTCGACATGGCCATCTTTATCAGCGCCAACGCGGTAGAGTATGCCACTGCCCACATCTCCAAAATACCGCCGGCACTAACACTAGCTGCCGTTGGCAAGCAGACCGCCGCCCAACTCAGTCAGCGTTACCAGCACCCCATACTCACCCCCGCCACACAGGCCGACAGTGAGGCGCTGCTGGCACTGCCGGCACTGCAACAGGTGACGGGGAAACATATTCTGATTATACGGGGCGACGGAGGGCGGGAATTGCTGGCGGAGACCCTGGCACAGCGGGGGGCCCACGTCGAGTATGCGGAGGTCTACCGTCGTGTCCGCCCCAGCGGCGATCTGGCCCCACTTCAGGGCCAACAGCCGATTGACCTGCTCACGGCCACCAGCAATGCCAGCCTGCAAAACCTGTACGATATGGCCACTGTGCCACAACGTGGCTGGCTGCTGCAGCTACCGCTGATTGTGATTGGCCAACGCTGCGTGACACTGGCGGCCCAGCTCGGCTTTCGCCATCCGGCCACTGCGGCCCATGACGCCAGCGATGCCGGACTGTTACAGGCGATGCTCCGCTGGCGTCACCACCACCCGATTCATTGATGATACTTTTTGCTGCAAGGACTACGTTATGACCGATGTCACCGAAAAGAGAGAGCCTGCCACCCCAGAGCAGCCCCCCCAGGAGAGCGCCTCCAGCGCCCCGATCGCCACCACTGGATCGACCACTGAGGCGACGCCCAAGTCTGCGGAAAAGGCCAAAACAGAGGAGAGCAGCAGCGCTGCCAAAACAGCGGCTGAACCCCTCGTTACCAAACCAGCCGATAAGAGAAACGACACCAAAAAGGGGGGCGGAACCGCTATCGCTGTCGTGGCCCTGATCCTGGTGATTGGTGCCGCCGCAGCCGGTTACGGCGGCTGGTATAAACTTCAGCAACAGCAGCAGGCACTGGAGCAGCGACTGGCGGCAGAGGAGCAGACCGTCTCGGGGATCCGCTCCGCCAGTCAGTCCGATACCCAGACGCTACAGCAGCAGATCAATGGCCTCAGCGAGGCGGTAAACGCCGCCACGCAACACGACACCCTGCTTGACGAACGGCTGACCGACATCGACAAACGCCTTGAGGAGCGTCGCAGCAATACCTGGATGGTCTCTGAGGCCCGTTATCTCATCAACATCGCCAGCTACCAGACCCAGCTCAACTACAACATCAAGACCGCACTGGTGGCCCTGGAGGGGGCTGACCACCGGCTCCGGGATCTCGACGATCCATCCCTGCTCAAGGCCCGTCAGATTGTTACCGACAACATTGCCTCCCTGCGGGCGGTCACCCCTGTTGATCTCCCCGGCATCGCCCTGTTACTGAGCCAACTGGAACAACAGGTCACCACCCTGCCACTGCTCGATCAGGATGCTCCGCCAGCGACTGCCGCCAGCGCTACCACCGACACTGCCGAGGTATCAGGTCCAGAACGTTTTCTGAATAAAATATGGAGTGATATCAAGGGGCTGGTGGTTGTCCGCCACAACAGCGGGGCGAAGGGTGATGCTGTCTCCACCCCGGATCAACGCATCTACCTGCAACAGAACCTGCGCCTGAAGCTGGAGGTCGCCCGTCTGGCCCTGCTGCAACGTGATACCCGAACGTTCCATGGCACCATCGCCACCATTCAGGCATGGCTGAACCGCTATTACGATATCAACGCCAGCAGCACCAACGCGATGCTCAGCAGTTTGACACCATTGGCAACACTGGAGCTGCAACCAGCACTGCCGGACCTGAGCGGCGCGCTGCATCTGCTCGATAGCTGGCAGGAGCTGCATAAGAGCAACACCAAGGTTGAGACTCCACAGCAGAAGGAGCCAACCTCGCTATGAAATTTATCCTCTACACACTGCTCGTATTACTCGCCATTATCGGTCTCGCCTACTCGGCCCAGCAGGATCCGGGTTACCTCATGGTCACGCTGCACGGCTGGAGCATAGAGACCAGCGCCACCTTTGGTGTCGTGGTCATGTTACTTGCCTTTCTCTGTTTCTACCTTGTGCTGCGACTGATCAACCTCACCCTGCAGCTACCGCGCCGGCTACGCCGCTGGCGTAAATTGCGCGCCGCCCACAACAGTCGCAAACAGCTGATTCAGGGCATGATGCAGCTCACCCTTGGGCAGTGGTTCAAGGCTGAAAAGTCACTGCTTAAATCGGCCCAGCACGACGATCTGGCGGTCCTTGCCTACATGGGGGCGGCCCGCGCCGCGCAAGGGCTCAAGGTCAAAAACCGTCGTGACGGCTACCTGTTGCTGGCAAAAGACAGATCACCCAACAATACCCTGGCCCTGGCCCTCACCCAGGCCCAGCTTGAAGCGGAGGATGGTCACCCCGAACAGGCCGTCGCCACACTCAACCGGTTGCCACTCAACCATCGCAACAACGGTTATGCCCTGGGCATACTGGCGGGCTACTATGCGGAACTCAAGGAGTGGTCAACCCTGGTTGAGCTGCTGCCACGCCTGCGCCGTCATGACGCACTGCCACTCAACCAATATTACGAGTGTGAACATCAGGCCTATTCAGGGCTGATCAATCAACTGGCGCAAAAAAATGACGGCACTACCCTCTGGCGACTCTGGGATGAGCTACCCTCCCGGCTGCAGGAGCGTGAAGATATTGTTGCCGACTACAGCTGTGCCATGATCAACCTCGGTTACGCCGATGAGATCGAAGAGCTGCTCTACCGCCATATCAACAAAAAATGGAGTGACTTCCTCGTCTATCTCTATGGTTTGATGGATGGCAAGGCCGACATCCACCTCAGCCGTGCCAAGAACTGGCTCAAAACCCACCAGGGCAGCGCCGTTTTACACCTCACCCTGGGTCGGCTTGCGGTACGGGCACAGCAGTGGAAAAATGCCCGCTATTATCTGGAGACCAGCCTGAAGATCAGCGCCAGCGCCGAGACCTATCAGGAGCTGGGCAATCTGCTATCACACATCAGCGAGCCAAAACTCGCCCTTGAGTGTTATCGCCGAGGGTTGGCGCTGTCAGACAACCGACTGGTCAGGCTTGAGGTTAAAACCGGTGTGGTTGAACGACCTGGCTTGCCAACATCAAAAACAGACACCGCGATGGTGACGGCAGAGGCCTAATAGCAACAACGGCTGCGGCAACCACAACGCCGCAGCCTTAAATCGTCCCACCAGACTCTTACCAGCAGGCGTTTTACTGGCTGGCAAACTCAAAACTATCAAAATAGAACTGCTCACCCGGCAAACCGTGTGACCGTGCCCCTTGGCGCATCGCATCCACCATGCTCGGCGGACCGCTGGTGTAGAGGTCATAACCACTCAAATCAGCAAAGTCATCCAGTACCACCTGATGTACCCAACCGTTGCGACCACGCCACTGATCTTCAGGCTTGGCATCGGAGAGCACCGGAATGTAATGGAAATTGTCCCGCTCACCCCATGCACTGGGCAGGGCATTCAGGTAGAGGTCACTCTGCGTCCGAACCCCCCAGTAGAAATAGATCGTCCGTGCCAGTTCGCTCTGGATAAAGTGTTCAACCATGCCCTTGATCGGCGCAAACCCGGTCCCCCCGGCCACACAGATGATCGGGCGCGGCGACTCTTCACGCAGATAAAAACCACCAAAGGGGCCTTCAATGCGGAGGATCTCCTTCTCTTTCATACTGTTAAACACATAGCTGGAAAATGTACCCCCCTCCACCAGCCGGATATGCAGCTCAACAAACTGATCATCATGGGGGGCATTGGCAATGGAGAAACTGCGCCGACGTCCATCCGCCAGCAGGATATCGATGTACTGCCCAGCCAAAAACTGCATTCGTTCACTGTCGGGTAACTTCAGGTAGAGCCGCATCACATCATTGCCCAACCGCTCCAGCTTTACCACCCGTGCCGGCATTTTGCGGATCGGCACCTCCTGACTGCTGCTAACCTCATGAATCTCCAGCACCAGATCGCTACAGGCACGGGCCTGGCAGCAGACGGTCTGACCAATCGCCTCCTCCACGGGACTGAGCGCCCCCGGACGACCATCCGGATACACCACCTGACCGGTCACAATTTTGCCTTTGCAGGCACCACAGATGCCGTTGCGGCAACCATACGGGATGGATAGACCGTGGCGCAGGGCCGCATCCAGGATCACTTCGTCAGCCTCCGCTGTCACACAATGGCCGCTTGGTTGAATTATGATTTGGTAACTCATACTACTCCCCTATATCCTTATCCCATCTCTCACCAAAGAACGATTCTCCATGATTTCCAATTCAAGCAAAACCCTGGACCCTGTTTTTATTATCGGCAGCGGTGATATTGGCTGTCGTATTGCCCTGTTGTGGCATCAGCGCGGGGCTGCCGTCACCACCCTTGGCCGCCGCAGTGCGCCATGCGGTGGCACTACCCACCACCTGCGCGCCGATCTGGATCAACCCGCCACACTAACAACACTACCAACAGCGGGGACCCTGCTCTACATCACCACCCCGCCGCCGCCACAGGGCGACCATGATCCACGCATCGAGAACCTGCTGGCGGCAATCGATCCAGGCACTTTACCAAAGCGTATCATCTACATCAGCACCAGTGGCGTCTACGGCGACTGCCATGGCGACTGGGTGGATGAGCACCATCCGACCCAGCCACAGGCGGCACGTTCAAAGCGGCGGCTAGCCGCTGAGCAGGCGCTGACCAAGTGGGCCAAGAGACATGCCGTCGCCACCACCCTGTTACGGGTCGGTGGCATCTATGGCCCCGGACGACTACCCCTGGAGCGGCTACGTCAGGGGATGGAGATCCTCAAACAAGAGCTCGCCCCCTACAGCAACCGCATTCACGCCGATGATCTGGCGCGGGTCTGTGTGGCAGCCGCCCAGCCACCGGAGCAACATGCGCTCTACAACGTCAGCGACGGCCACCCCACCACCATGAGCGACTACTTTATCCGTGTTGCCCACGCCGCCCAGCTGCCCGTGCCTAACGAGATCGACTGGCAGACCGCAGAGCAGACCTTATCCGCCGAGATGCTCTCCTACCTGCATGAATCCAAGCGGCTCGACAACCGCAAAATGTTACAGGCCCTGGGGGTGACCCTGGACTATCCCACATTAGCAGAGGGTTTAAAGGCGTGTGACCTACCGGCCTGAGGCGCTATACTGGCAGCCCCGCAAATCATCAAACCAAGGATTACCCATGCACGACGGCGATACCCTGCAACGCTTTCTGTTTGAAGACAGCCATGTCCGGGGGCTGTTTGTCCACCTCAACGCCAGCTACACCGCCGTCAGCGACCGTTACAACTATCCAGCCATTGTGCAACAGCAACTTGGCGAGGCACTGGCCGCCAGCACCCTGCTGGGGGCAACCATCAAGTTTGGCGGCTCCCTGATCATGCAGCTGCAAAGCAGCGGCCCGATCCAGCTGCTGGTGGCCCAGTGCAACAATGAGCGCCATATACGGGGACTGGCCCGCTGGCAGGATGAGGAGTTAAGTGCCGATATGGCCAACCCCTTTGGCCAGGGCCGCCTCGTCATCACCCTCGATAGCAGCGCCAGTGATGAGCGTTATCAGGGCATTGTCGGCATTGAGGGGGGGCGTTTAAACCAGGCCATCGAGACCTACTTCACTCAGTCCGAACAGCTCCAGACACGGTTGTGGCTAGCCGCAGATGGGCAGCAGGCCGTCGGCATGTTGCTGCAACATATGCCGGGGAGCGAACCTGACCCTGACCTCTGGGACCGTATTGAGGCGCTGGGGGCCACCCTCACCCCAAATGAGATGCTGACCCTACCGACCCAGACGATACTGCACCGGCTCTTTCACGAAGAGGATCTGCGCCTGTTTGATGCCGAACCCGTCAGCTTCCGCTGCAGCTGCTCCCGCGACAAAATTGCCACCGTGTTACGCACACTGGGTAGTACTGAGGCCCAAGAGATTCTCAACGAACAGGGCAAGATCAGCGTTGACTGCGACTTCTGCAACCAACACTACCACTTTGATAGCATTGATGTTGAGCAGATTTTTGCCACCAGCGCCCCACCCCCTGGTAGTGATAGCAGCCATTGAAAGTCGACCCACTTAAGCCAAAAATAGCCCCTGACCAAAAAAGTTCCGCACAAGACTGGACTTGCCAGACAAAGCCTGTCTAAAATCGTGCTCCCCGGCTAGGTGAGGCATAACACAACGGCTGACTACGGGGGGGAGCGCCTCACCAAACAACAAACAGTTTAATAGAACCTATCTCAAAGTTTTTTGCGGTACCCCAAGGCGATGCGTGCAACTGCCAGCAGCCCATGTATATGGTCAGCACCACCACAACTCAGCTTTGAGATAGGTTCTAACCAAAGTTCTTAAATGAAGAAGGGAGTATCTACATGAAAGTAACAATGAAACAGACCGCTTTAATCCTGGCCATGGGGCTGATCTCTGCCAGTGCCATCGCCGCTGATGGTGCCGGCCACCACGCCGAAGGGGCCGCCTGTGAAGGTTTTGGTCCACAGACCCCACGCGACATCGACAACCTGTCAGGCGAAAACAAGCGCAGCGCCACCTTGGCGCCAAGCTCAACCGAGATGAACCTCTGCAACATCCACTTCCACAAAAATGCTGAACACAAGGCCAAGGCATTTGCCATCTACGCCGGCGAAGGTGATGGCCATGGTTTTGAGAGCGGCTACCAGTGCGGTATCAGCAAGGAGCTGAGCAAAGCCGAGATGGCCCCAACCAAGGAAGCAATCTGCAAAGGCGAACATGGCGAACTGAAACCAGGCGATACCATTGAAGTTCACTGGGTTCACAGTTCTGGTGACGTCAAACCCGGGCCAACCCTGGGTTCATGCCTCTCCGACAGCCTCATCAACCCGGACCTGCGGGTAGAGACTCAGGTCTTCACCCTGGTGAATGATGCCAAGGCCCTGGACTTCAACACCATGGATTACGATGGCAACATGGTCAACGGTTACCACCAGCCCAAGTCCATCCCCAGCAACACCGGCAAACCCATTGAGTTCACGGGTTCAACCACTGGTCCAAAATACAACGAGCAGGCCTGTTCCCCGATCAATGTTACCTGGAGCGTTCGTCCACAGTGCGCCAAGGTCAACATCAACACTGTTGGCGAATGGTGCAAGAGCAACGACTTCAAGGAAGACCACGCTCACGGCGTACGTAAGCTGGTGACCAATCCTAAGCTGCTCTCTAACATCAAGAAGTAAGGGCACAGCAACGGCTGGGAGCGACCGCTGCCAGCCGCGCTGTCAGGTTGAAGAAACCACCGTCATAATGGGGGTCATAAATGAAAGACTTACTCATTCCAATTGTTTTTCCTGATTACATAATCACAGTTGAGACCTCTCCTGCCAGAATCAAAATACCGGATTATCTGCCTTATGTAGACATATTGCCAAATGAAATACGCGTTCCGCACACGAAAAACAAGTTGAGCGATCTTGGGCATGCTGGTGTGCTATTCATTAATGGAAAAACAGGCGTTACGAAATATTATGAGTATGGACGCTATGACTCAAAAAAACTGGGGTGGGTAAAAAAGATACTAAATCTACCTGATGCGAAAATAAATTCTAACGGAACACTTGTAGAAAGTTCGTTCCAAAATATATTACGAGTGATATCAGGAAAAGCTGGGAAAGGCGGTAGAATTAGTGGGGCCTATATTGAGGTCGAAAACAAATATGATGCAATGCTCAAATATGTCACCACAAGAATGGCAATGAATAATAACCCTAACAGGGAGCGTTATGACATTACGTCATATAGCTGCGTTCACTTTATGAAAGGCGTCATGGAGTCTGCGGGTATTGACACGCCGAAGATGATAGATCCACGACCTAATTCATACATTAAAGAAATTCAAAATGATTATCCAAGGTTGGAATATCACCCATCAAGAAACAAACTAACTATCAATGAACCAAATTCAATATTTGGGTTTTAATCATGAAAAAACTAGGTATTACTTTTGCTCTTATATGTGCTGCATTTATCACGCTTTTTATTATAAATCCCCCAGAGATTACCTTTGAAGAAACAGAAGCAACAGCGCCTAGAAAACCAAAATCAGTTCCCAATAGCGCCTTCTGGGCAGGAGGTATTGATGGTGGTAATTTTATTCTTGTAAGCAAGCGCGAGGGCGAACACAATCTATTTTCAGCGCAAATTTATAATGATAATACAGGAGATATAGAATACTCCGGAGTTCTTAAATATTCAGGAAATCAAACCATTGAAAGATCATTAAACGACCCATCCTTGTACCAAGGCTGGGATGGAGAAAAGTTACACCTTGCAAACGGCGAGTATATGGCCATATACGAAAATAACGACCTAACAAAAAGCCCAAGCGGACTCTGAAAAGCGCACCGCTTAGCTTGGCATTAAAAACCAAAAAAAGAGGGGCCGCAGATGCGGCCCCTCTCCATTTCTACCTGATGAGCGCTGATACAGACTGATCCGCATCAACACCCACGCACGCCTACTCTTCGTTGATGCGTTTGTGCAACTCCACCGGCGGGGTCTTACTCTTACTCTTGGCACGCAACCGCATATTGACCATCTCTACCGCCAGTGAGAAGGCCATGGCAAAGTAGATGTAGCCCTTCGGTACATGGGCATCCAACCCTTCAGCCATCAGCGCTATACCAATCACCACCAGGAAACTCAGCGCCAGCATCTTGATGGTGGGGTGTCTATCCACAAATTCACCGATGGATTTTGCCGCCACCATCATCACCATCACCGCCAGAACAATCGCAATCACCATCACCGAGACATGCTCCGCCATGCCCACAGCGGTAATAACGGAGTCGAGGGAAAAGACAATATCAATAATGGCAATCTGCACCACAATCGAGAGGAAACTGGCCCCCGCCTTGGCGGCAGTGCTCTGCTGCTCCTCTTCACCCTCAAGTGAGTTGTGGATCTCCATGGTGCTTTTAACCAGCAGGAAGAGCCCGCCACCGATGAGGATCAGATCACGACCGGAGATCTCCTGATCAAAGATGGTGAACCATGGGTCAACCAGCTTCATGATCCACGCCAATGTCAGCAACAGGGCGATACGGCTGCCCATGGCCAGTGCCAAACCAATCTGCCGCGCCCGCTGTCGCTGATGCTCTGGCAGACGGCCCACCAGAATAGTGAGAAAAATAATGTTATCAATCCCTAACACTATCTCCAACGCAGTCAGTGTGGCTAACGCAATCCACGCCTCGGGTAAATAGATCCACTCAAACATTCAGGCTCTCCATCAAAACTCAGTGATAAAACCGCGTAGCCCATACACTATGTGCTGGCTTTTGCGCGCCGCTATTCTACAGCCCCGTACGAAGTTACGCAGCTACTCAAAAATCCCCAGCGACTGCCACAGCCCATCGACCCGCTGCTTGACTGTTTCATCCATCACAATCGGCACACCCCACTCGCGGGTGGTCTCACCGGGCCATTTGTTGGTGGCGTCAAACCCCGCTTTGGACCCCAGCCCCGAGACTGGCGAGGCAAAATCAAGATAGTCGATCGGGGTATTCTCAATCATCACCGTATCCCGCGCCGGGTCCATGCGGGTGGTCATGGCCCAGATCACATCCTTCCAGTCACGGACGTTAATATCCTCATCCACCACAATCACAAATTTGGTGTACATAAACTGGCGTAAAAATGACCAGACCCCCAGCATCACCCGCTTGGCATGACCGGCATACTGTTTTTTGATGCTGACACAGGCCATGCGGTAGGAGCACCCTTCCGGCGGCAGATAAAAATCGACAATCTCCGGAAACTGCTTTTGCAACAGCGGTATAAAAACTTCATTTAACGCCACCCCCAGTACGGCCGGCTCATCGGGCGGGCGGCCGGTATAGGTGCTGTGGTAGATCGGTTTGTCGCGATGGGTAATACGTTCGATAGTAAAGACCGGGAATTTATCCACTTCGTTGTAGTATCCGGTATGGTCGCCAAACGGCCCCTCGTCCGCCAGTTCACCCGGCTCCAGATACCCTTCCAGCACAAACTCTGCCGAAGCAGGTACCTGCAGGTCGTTACCGATACATTTGGTCACCTCGGTTTTGCCACCCCGCAGCAGACCGGCAAAGGCGTATTCAGAGAGCGAATCAGGTACTGGCGTTACCGCACCAAGAATCGTCGCCGGGTCGGCCCCCAGTGCCACCGCCACCGGAAACCGCTGCCCCGGATGGGCCAGCTGCCAATCACGGAAGTCGAGCGCGCCACCACGATGGGCCAACCAGCGCATAATCACCTTGTTGCGACCGATCACCTGCTGGCGGTAGATCCCCAGGTTCTGCCGCGCCTTGTGTGGCCCCTTGGTCACTACCAGCGCCCAGGTGATCAGCGGACCCGCATCACCGGGCCAACAGGTCTGAATCGGGAATTTGGCCAGATCAACATCTGCCCCCTCTATTATATGGGTCTGGCAGGGGGCATTTTTTACCACCTTCGGGGCCATGTTCAGTACCTGTTTATAGATGGGCAGTTTGTCGAGGGCATCACGCAACCCCTTGGGCGGCTCTGGCTCTTTTAAGGTGGCCAGCAGTTTGCCAATCTCACGCAGCGCCGTCACAGAGTCCGCCCCCATGCCCATCGCCACCCGTTTGGGGGTGCCAAACAGGTTCCCCAACACGGGAATGTCGTAACCCGTCGGGTTTTCAAACAGCAAGGCCGGCCCCTCGGCACGTAACGTACGATCACAGATCTCGGTCATTTCAAGATGGGGGCTGATGGGTTGGGCAATGCGTTTAAGTTCGCCCTGTGTTTCAAGCTGGCCAATAAAATCACGTAAATCTTTATATTTCATATTCAAACTCAGTAGAGGCAGAACAGTGCGGGAGCATAACAAACAACAGCAGAGTACGCCCCCTGTTCACGATCTCGGTGAAGGGATGCTGCAGCCACCCACCGCATCAGGCATAATGGCCAGCAGCAGATTTGTCATCAGCAGGCAGCATACCGTAGCACTATGTATAAGCAGCAACGACCACGCCATCGAACCCCAATAACAGCACTGCGTCACCTCAGCGCCGCCCTGCTGCTATGTATGGCGCCAATCACCCCCCATGCCGCCAGTGATACACCACCGCCCATTGTTGATACCGAGCCACCCACCAACATCAATATCGTCGAACCGGGTCCCACGACACTGCCCGCCAGCCGCCCAGTAATCACCCTGAAGATGGCCACCGAAGTGGCCTCCAGCATCACCGCCACCGACAGCACTCAGGCCGGTAGCCCCAGCTCCGATATCACCGGTTATCCCACCAGCACCGTGGGACCGATGGCCCCCGGCAAACATACCATCACCTGGACCGCCACCGATCTGGGCAATAACAGCAAAAGCATTGAACAGAACATTTATGTATTGCCGGAGGTCAATCTTGCCGTCGACCAGACCGTCGGCGAGGGGAACAGTAACGTCACCGTCACCGCTCATCTCAGTGGCAAAGCCCCGCACTATCCAGTCACACTGCCCTACACCGTCAGCGGCACCGCCAGTGCCGGTGGTGTGGATCACAACGCGATTAGCGGTAATATCATCATCAACGCCCCAAACACCTCAGGCCGCATCAACTTTGCCGTGGCCAGCGACACCCTGGCGGACGCCAATGAAACCGTTATCTTTGAGTTGACGACCCCCTCCCTGGAGCCAGACCGCGTCATCGCTGGCAGCAAAACCCGCCACACCGTGACCATCATTGAGACCAACCTGGCCCCCATCGTCGCCCTCTCTGCCCAGCAAGGCAGCGGCGGCACCACCCAGATAGTCAGCACCGGTGGCGGCCCGGTAATACTCACCGCCAGTGCCAACGACCCCAACGGCGACACCATCAGCAACTATGACTGGAGCGCCAGCGACAATGCCCTGGTTCCCACCAGTGGCACCACCAGCAGCAGCTTCACATTCAACCCCGCCGGTCTCACCCCCGGCACCTACACCGCCCGTATAACCGTGAGCGACAGCAAAGGTGCCACCAGCACCCGCGACCTGCTGCTGCAGGTCAACGCCACCGCCAGCCTACTCTCCACCACCGCTGACAGTGATGATGATGGCATCGTTGACAGCATCGAAGGTGATAAAGATGATGATGGTGATGGCATCCCCAACTACCTCGACGCCGTCGACAATCCCGCCTGGTTGCCCGGCTGGGAGCTGCTCACCTACCGTGCCGATCTCAAACGTAACAACAGCTTTGTCTCAGGCCCGATCACCTTCTCCTGGGTGCTCAACACCGTTAGCAGCAACCGCGTCTACTACCCGCTGCTGCTTGCCACGGAACCAGGCCTCAAACTCAGCGTTGGCCCCACCGCCCGCGCCAATAGCAGCAACCATGGTCGCATCAGTACCACGGCCGCCTCACTACACTTTGGCAGCACACCAGGAGACACGCTTGTAAGCGCCGATGGCCAAGTGGTCGATATCGAAATCAGCAGCCTTGGTACCACCGGCCAGAGCGTCTACCTCGTCATTCCCCAAGCCGCTGCACTGCCCGATACCTCCAGCTTCAAAATCATCAGCGCCGCACACATCTGGCAGGATTTCACCAATCAAGGTGCCGGAGGCAAAAATGAACTGCTCTTCATCCTCAACAAAGATAGCAACAACTACTGCGCCAACCCCGGCGGTGCCTATACAACCGTCACAACTGGCAACAATACTCTGGACACAGGTGTCTCATGCATTGAACTGCTCATAGAAGATGGCGGCCCCAACGACTACGACGGCAAAGCCAACGGCGTCATCCGTCTGCTCGGAGCCCCCTTTGTCAACAGCAGCGCTAACAATGAAACACTTACCACACCACCCGACTTTAGTGGCACCGCCGAAGAGTCCGTGGAATCACTCAACAAAATCACCCTGACTCAGGGCGGTGGTGGCATCGGCTTTATCACCCCCTGGGGAGTCATTGGCTTACTGCTGCTCTACACGCTACGTCGTCGCTACTGGCGCAACGTTATGACGCGCCAAACTTAGCAAACACCTCGGCCTCAGTCATATTCACCGTCTCATTTGCAAAGTTATAAAAATCAGGTTTTTTATCGATAAAGATCTGGTGGTCAAAAACAAACTCACCCTGGTCATCAAAAAGACCGGCCGACAACATATAGTGCTGACTCGCTTTTAATCTGTAAAAAACATGGCTGCCACACTTCTTGCAAAATCCACGTTCAGCCCATGCCGACGAATTGTATACGGTTAAATTATCCTCCCCCTCAAATGCAACATCTGCACCACAATCAGCAGCAAAAAATGGCCCACCACTCCACTTCCTGCACATCCCGCAATGACACGCCCCCACATTTGCATTCAGTTTAGCCACTGAAACACGCACACCACCACACAGGCAACTGCCCGTACCGCTCTTCATGTCACTCATGCCATCCTCCTTGAGTTCTGAATATTTTCAACCACAATACCTCTGCAGCATCAATCAACACTTACGTGTTGTCGCAAAATCAAAACATAAACGTCGACAAAATTATAGACACAAAAATCCGGTTAATGCCAAACATGGACAATAGTGTCCATCAACATCATTCAAGAAAACATACATAAACAACCAACCCTCATCAGGGGCTATTGGCAATAGGCGGGGTAAACTCTGACTGCAAAAGCCCAAAACATTTAAGGTCATGAAAGGCACCTTTCCAGTAACCACTTTCGCGCCGGAGCCCCTCCTCCTTAAAACCCAACCGACGTAACAATGTTTCAGAGGCATCATTGCCAGGTACCGTATCAGCCTGAATTCTATTCAACGCCCCACATACAAGCCCACCAGAAAATGCCGCTTGAATAGCTGCACACACCGCCTCCGTAGCGTAACCATTGCCCCAAAAATCTGGCAGCAGGTCATACCCGATAACAGCAGATCTCATCGTCTGACTCCATGAGTTAAAACCACATGTACCGATGACACCGCCGGAGCTTTTTAGATAGATGGCCCAACGAATACCCAAAGAAGCCGCATGACGCGTTTGAAATAGATCGATCAGACTTCGTGCCTGTTCAATATGGGAAAAAACTTCCAGGTCGTAGTACTCAACCACCTTGTGGTTAGAAAACAGATTAAAGACCGCAACGTCATCGCTGGCCTTAAGTTCGATCAATGCCAGGCGCGGGGTATTAATTTCTGGAAATATCACACTGTTCTCTTTTTGAACCATGATGCCCTCGACAAGCCATGTGCACAGGTCAACCAATCAACGATCAATCCTTCTTGGGACACATACACTCTTTGGCGATCGTTCTCAGCTCCGATACGTACCCTTTAAAGGCCTCCTCCATAATCGGTTGATTTCTTTTTTGAACGTGCAGGGTAAACTCAGCCAGCGTCTCTTTGGTGGCGGCAATATCTTTCTGGCCAACCTCAGAGGTGTAAAATGCAATCAGCTGATCCAACTCACGGTCTGAAAATTTCGGACCGTAATATTGTGCCCACACCTCAACAATCTGCTCTGCCGTCCAGTCTCCTTGTGCCTTCGCCATAAAATGGGTCAAGGCTTGTTCAAACCGTTTTTTATACTGCTCATCAGGGTTAAGGTGAAGCATCGCCTGTTCAATCATGGAGTGGGCCTGCTTCTCACCTTCGAGCCGCCCTGAGTCAATCTGTTGTTGCCACATGCCAAGCAACCCCTGGGCCTTTACCAGCGTTGCTATCTTGTCCATACGCTCATCCGCAACAGCCAGCGCTGGAATTACCATGAACACTATTAATAGTATGTGACGCATTATCAACTCCAACTGTTTACCTACCCTCTCCTCATCAACAGAGAAGAGGGCAGTACCCATCTATGCTGCTAAACCGCTATGACGCAACAGCGCATCGATATTTGGCTCCCGGCCACGGAATTCAACAAACAGATCCATCGGCTCCCGTGAGCCACCTTGCTCCAGCACTGTGGTCAAAAATTTCAAACCCGTCTCCCTATCAAAAATACCATTCTCTTCAAAAGCAGAAAAAGCATCCGCAGAGAGCACTTCAGCCCATTTATAACTGTAGTAACCCGCCGCGTAACCACCGGCAAAGATGTGAGAAAAGCTGTGTGGGAAACGGTTGAACGAAGGTGGATTAAGTACCGCTACCTGCTTGCGCACCTCTTCAAGAATTTCATAGACCCGGCCACCACGATCAGGGGTATATTCCAGGTGCATCCTGAAATCAAAAATCGAAAACTCAAGCTGCCGCACCATCTGCATCGCTGACTGAAAGTTCTTCGCTGCAATCATCTTATTAAAAAGCAGATCGGGCAGTGGTTCACCATTTTTATAATGGCTTGAGATCAGATCCAGCGCCTCTCGCTGCCAACACCAGTTCTCCATAAACTGGCTTGGCAGCTCCACCGCATCCCAAGGTACCCCGCCGATACCAGCAACGCTGGGGTAATCGACCTGGGTCAGCATGTGGTGCAGGCCATGACCAAACTCATGGAACATGGTCAGCACTTCATCATGAGTAAAGAGCGCGGGGTCACTGCCAATGGCAGGAGAAAAATTACAGATCAGATACGCAACCGGCGCCTGCACCCCGTTAGCCGTGACCATACGGGTGAGGCAGTCATCCATCCAGGCCCCACCACGTTTGTGCGGCCGGGCATGAAGATCAAAATAGAAGCTGCCACGCAGTGTGCCCTTGGCATCGTGAATCTCAAAGAAACGCACATCCTTGTGCCAGAGATCAACATCGTTGCGCTCCTTGATGGTGACACCATAAAGTCGATTGACCACCGCAAACATGCCGTTCAGCACCTTGCTCTCGGGGAAGTAGGGCTTCAACTCCTCCTGACTGATTGCATATTTATGCTGCTGTAGTTTTTCTGAGTAGTAGGTAATATCCCATGACTCCAGCGCCTCCGCACCGTGTTGTTCTTTGGCAAAGGCACGCAACTCATCCAGCTCATTTTTAGCCATAGGCAAAGCGCGCTCCGCCAAATCATTTAAAAACGTCAACACCTGATCGGTACTCTGCGCCATCTTGGTGGCGAGTGAATACTCGGAATAATTTTTAAATCCCAGCAGCTGTGCCTCTTCATGGCGCAACGCCAGAATCTGCTCCATCACCGACGTATTATCCCACTGTCCCGCATGCGGTCCTTCATTCGAAGCGCGTGTAGCAAACGCGGTATAAACTTCGCGGCGCAACTCACGATCATCGGCGTAGGTCATCACCGGCAGATAGGAGGGGTACTCAAGATTAAAGACCCAACCATTCATCTCCTCACGCTCAGCAATCTGTTTTGCCATGCCGAGCGCTGACTCAGGCAGACCACTCAGACGTGCCTCATCAGTGATCTGAATCTTCCAGGCGTTGGTGGCATCAAGTACGTTCTCGCCGTACTTGCTGGTAAGGCTGGATAGCTCTTGGGCAATCTCTTTATAACGCGCTTTTTTATCCGCAGGCAGACCAATGCCAGAGAGTTTAAAATCACGCAGGGCATTATCGATGATCTTCTTCTGCGCCACGTTCAATGTTTTATACTCAGCGCTGGCGGCGATCTGTGTAAAGGCATTAAAGAGACCCTCGTGCTGACCCATCTCAGTACCGTAATCACTCAACTTGGGCAGACAGGCGTTGTAGGCAGCACGCAACTCATCACTATTCAGCACCGAATTCATATGGCTCACCGGCGACCAGATACGGCCAATGCGCTCATCCACCTCCTCCAGCGGCTGCACCAAGTTATCCCAGGTATAAACGCTATTAGCCGCCAACAGATCCGCCACCGCCTGACGACTCTCTGCCAGCAGCGTATCCAACGCCGGTTCAACATGCTCAGGTTTGATCTGGGAAAAAGGTGGCAGACCGGCCATCTCCAGCAGTGGATTAGTCATGACAATGGATTCCTTATTTTAAGATGAAACGTGGCCAAACTTTACCACAGTGGGGTTGTTGTCCGTTAAACACGCAGATGAACGCAATAACCAGTACATATGCGTATTCATTCGCACATGTCCCTCATATTTTATTAGATTTGCTGCTTTACTTTCTCTGCTGCTTGTTTGGGAAATTTATTAATGAGCCACCGCAAGACTTCAAGCTGATCTTGGGATGTCGCACGGCGAACCTGAATTAACAATTTCTGTAAATCTGGACGGGTTAAAGTTGCATTTGATGCACCTTCATTACACACGGAACAAATTGCACGGAGATTTAATGGATCATCTGTACCGCCCATGCCTTTATCAATGACATGACCAAGGTGAAGCCTGGTTTTTCTTGTTGTGTCATATGGGTGGGGTTCGCCAGCAACTGCGCCACACATTTGACAGGTAAAGCCATTGCGATCAAGAACAAAAGCGCGTGTTTCTTTTGATATGGTACGCTCAAAGGCCGGTTGTGGTTTAGAAGTCTCCAGCAGATATTGACCGGGCTTTAATTCACTACGGTCATTGTGCGTGAGGATTAAATAACCTTCTTCTGTCCGAAGCTCACGAACACGACGTGCCCACTCGGATTGGTTATCCCCAATAGCTCGTAACTCTTCGGAATCCATGACGCGGCCAATATTCGCTAAAAAGTGTGCACGTAATTTTCCACGCGCACCGCCTCTTGGTCTTTTTTCTTTCGCCATTGCTACGCTCGTTTAAGTTTTGGCTTTGCTGCAGCGTTCAGTGCCACCTGGATTTGCATACCAACAGCACAGGCAACCGGAGGCGGGAACGCATTACCAACTTGACGGTATGTGGAAGTTTTCTTGCCGCTGAATTGCCAGTGGTCAGGAAAACCCTGTATCCGTGCGGCCATGCGAACGGTTAGGCGTGGCATACCAATAAAATCTTTTTCTGGCGCAGCATTGGCAATACCCATACCATCTACACCAATTGAAGCCCACGCCTTTTTTGCCCGGGTGGGGCCAAGGTCAGGGCCGCCATGTTTTTTACTACCACCAACCAGGGTAGGGGCAATATCGCACGCTATTTTGCGCCACTGTTTTGCACCGTTCCAACCGTTCTCAGCCATCAGATCAAAAAGCGCCTCACCAACCGTTGGCGGAGGAGTGGTAAGTACTGTTGGCCAAGTGAAATATTCCGCGATGTTTTTCTTTAGCGCCACAAAAACAACTCGCGGGCGTAATTGCGGAACGCCAAAATCACTTGCATTAAGCAAGCGCCATTCTGCGACATAGCCAAGTTTTTTTAAATCGGCGATTATTTTTGCGCGGTACTCATCAAAAACAGAATCAAGCAATCCACGTACATTCTCCAACATTACGGCTTGTGGCTTACACTCAGACACCAACCGAATTGCCTCTGGGAAAAGGTCACGCTCATCTTCATTACCATGTTGCTTGCCTGCCTTTGAAAAAGGCTGACAAGGTACGCCACCGGCCAAGAGTTCGATGCCTTTCCAGTTTTCGGCTGAAAAATGACGAAGATCTCCTTCTATGACATTCCAATGATTACGGTTAAAACGGAGGGTTTGGCAGGCTGCCGCCTCAATCTCTACGAGACTGACATGTTCAAAACCGGCTTGTTCTAACCCAAGGGCTTGGCCTCCAGCACCAGCACAAATCTCTATTGAATTTAGTAACATAAATCTGCGCCTTTTTATGTGTGTTTCGCTAATTCTACAGGTCATCAGCTAGTCAATAAAGTATTGTTTCATACGCTGTGCTGAGAAAACCGACCGTTAATCACACCAATTCTAGGGTGATCAACTCATCCACAACCACACCGCCACGCTGCCAAACAGAAAAAACCCCGCAAGCGCACCCATTGCCCAGAGCCGATAGCGATGTCTCAACCCCTGCTGTGGATGTGTTGATAATATAAAGGGACGTTCGCTGTTTGCCGGTTTAAAGAGGGTGTGAATCTGTGGCTGTTGCGCCCGCTTCTCAAACTCTTTTTGTGCCTGCACCTCTGCCACCTTGCGTACCAGCTGCCACTCTTTTTCATCGATCTGGCCGTCGCGATTGCCATCAAACCGTTTCAGCAGTGTGACTTGATCCTGCTTCCAGCTGCGAATAAGGTCTCGGGTGATGTCGGCGACGTTGTACTGCTCTGCCGGACTGATGGAGCGGAATTCACCAATAGCATAGAGCGGTTGCCCAATCAGGATGAGTGATTCGGTGTAGCGGTATTCACCACTGTCATCGAGCCATACCCGCGTGGTTTCACCGATGATTTCAGCGCCGTCGGGATCGATAATGCACTGCCCTGTCTCATCTTCCAGATGGAACAGGTTGTCGCTCACCCCTTTGCGGATGGTGCGCCAGGTGTCGTTCTCTCCGGTTGTCTGTTTTTCTGCCACAGAAAAACGCCACCAGAGGCAGTGGGTAAAACTCAGCGGCGCGACAATTGGCACACCACTCATCAGGCGGCCAATGCCTTCAAGCTCCAGATACCCTTGATGGGCGGAGCGTACTCGGGCGGTGGCGGTATCTTCAATCAGGCGCAACCGCCGCCAGTTGCGTTGGCCAAAATAGAAACCGATCAGCGCCAACAAAGTCGAGGCGGTCAGCAGAAACCAGTACTGCCCCTCGCTCATGCCAACAGGAAAACTATCCAAACAGCGCCTTTACATCGACGTCGCGCTTCTCTTCATCGCTGAACTCCAGCAGCTCACGGGCAGTAAATGCAAAGTGGCGCGCCAGTATGACATCGGGAAACTGTTCGATACGCACGTTGTTATTGTTAACACTTTCGTTGTAATACTCACGACGATCAGCGATGGAATTTTCCAATCCGGTGATACGTGTCTGCAGGTGCTGAAAGGTTTGGCTCGCCTTAAGGTCGGGGTAGGCCTCTGCCACGGCAAACAGATTGCCCAGCCCCATGCGGAGTTGTGTCTCCGCCGGCCCCAGCGCGGCCACGTCGCCGGCCATACGTGCGGTTGCCACTTGCGAACGGGCCTGCATGACACGCTCCAGGGTATCCTGCTCATACTTCATATACTGTTTGCAGGTCTCGACCAGCTTGGGCAGTTCGTCGTGACGCTGTTTGAGTAAAATATCGATGTTTGACCAGGCTTGCGAGACGTCGTGTTTCAGCCGCACCAGGTTGTTGTAGATCATGACACCGTAGACCACGACAACAACCACTAGCCCCAGAAGTATAAATATAGTCACTGCCATAAACGTTGCCTCAACTGATGAAGTTTGGGTATCCCCCGTATTAATCGGGTAAACCCCGCCTATTATTAACCATTCTGTCGTCAGAGTGTTGCAGTCGTCCCGCTGCGCCATCACAATAGCCGACTATTTATTCAGGAGAGCACCATGAGTGTACGCAGCTTCCAGGGGATTACCCCGACCATCGCCAGCAGCGCCTATATTGATGAGGCCTGTGTGATCATTGGCGATGTGACGATTGGCGCGGACAGCTCTATCTGGCCCACGGTGGTTATTCGTGGCGATGTGCAGAAAATCACCATCGGTGCCCGCACCAATGTTCAGGATGGCTCGGTGCTGCACGTGACGGCTGATAACCAGTTTAACCCCGGCGGTTACCCACTCACCCTTGGTGATGGCATCACCATCGGCCATCGGGCAATTTTGCACGCCTGTACCGTTGAGGACTTTGCCCTCATCGGTATGAACGCCACTATTCTTGACGGTGCGGTCATCAGGGCCAAGGCGCTGGTGGGGGCCGGCAGCGTGGTCTCTCCTGGCAAGGTGATTGAGGGTGGTTATCTCTGGCTGGGGACACCGGCCAAAAAGATCCGCGCACTCACAGAAAAGGAACTGGACTATCTTGAGTACTCGGCCCAGCACTACATCGATCTTAAAAACCGATACATGCCATAGAACCACCGGAACCTACCGCCCCACCGCAACCCCATTAACACAACCAGAGCCGGGCATTAATCCACCACAATACCTGACCATTTTTCTTGGTCTATAGTGATAGATGGGATGGGCCGGGGTTTCCGGCCATACGTCGGCGAGACTATCCTGGACGTTGAAGTTCTCTCTGGCGCACACAGGAGGAACAGGCAATGCACACACATAACGACACCATGCATAAGATTCAGACGGGCGAATTGTGGCTGACCTATCTGCTTTACATCTTCTTTTTTACCGCCCCTGTTGCTGTTTTGATCAGCGTTATCAAGGCAGTGCAATATCGTTATCAGCTCAAACAGGGGGATCGCCCCGACGCCAAAGAGTTACAGCAGCTCGTTGACCATTATGACTGGCTCAACCGGACCGTACTTGTCACGGCCCTGCTGGTGATGATGGCACTGGGCACGCTCTACTACTTCTTTGGCTATTTTTTTGCCGTGGCGGCACTGGTCTGGTGGGTTTACCGCATTGGGCACGGGATCATCACACTCATGGATGACAAGTCACCACTGGTGACAACGGCCACGTAACGACGCCCCATCGGCTCACACACCACGCGGCGGCGACTCGGCCTGAGCCGCAGGTGTGGAGCGCCACAACAGCAACGCAACGACCATCAATGCCAGCTGCCCCAGGGCCAAATGGCTGGGCAGACCACTCAGCAGCGGCACCACCATACTCGCAATCGCAGCATTGCCCAGCATCTGCACAAAGCCGTGTACCGCTGAGGCGCTGCCACGGTTGAGGGGAAAACAGTCCAGCGACATCACCGTCATCGCCGGCATGGCGATACCGATACCACAGGTATAGAGCATCAACGGCGCGATAGTGGTCACCACCATCACCGGCAGCCAGAACGACTGAGCAACATTCAGCGCTGCGCCTAATGCCATCAACGTTAACGCCAGCTTGACCGTCCGTTCTGCTGGCCAGCGGTGTGCCAGTCGGCCACTCAGCCAGGCCCCTGAGATCATGCCCACCACCATCGGCACAAACATCACCGCAAAGTCATCACTCTGCAGTTGCATAAAATCAAAGATCACCGTTGGTGCGCCAGCAATGTAGAGAAACATGCCGCCGAAGTAGCAGGAGACAATAAAGACCAGCGATAGAAAACGGCGATGCGCCAAGGCACGGCCATAGACACGGGCGACACTGGCAGGGTGAAAGGATTGCCGCAACGCCGGTGCCAATGTTTCCGGGATCACAAATAACATCAGCAGAAAGACCAACCCGCTATAGAGCGCCAGAAAATAAAAGACGCTGTGCCAACCCCACAGATCATGCAGCCAGCCACCAATCACCGGCGCAATGGCCGGGGCGATGGCAAACAGCATCATCACCTGGGACATAGCACGCTGGGCATCCTGTGGATTGTAGACATCACGGATCATCGCCCGCCCCGCCGCCAGCCCAACGCCACCCTTCTGGTTGGTTACTGCGATGATCTTGGCCATGGGCTAGTCGCTATTTATCTGTTCACAATCAGTCCGCGACCCGGGCCACAATGGCCAGATG
>JAKFXL010000019.1 GCA_021731365.1 Gammaproteobacteria bacterium
TTGCGATGCTTGTGATCAGCCACGATCTGAATCTGGTTGCGCGATTGGCGGACCAGGTGCTGGTGATGCATGGCGGCCGTCTCCTGGAAAAGGGGGCAACGCGGAGAGTACTGACAAATCCGCAACACCCCTACACAGAACAGCTGTTAAGAGCCGTGCCGCGACTGACAGCGTACAGCCGCAGCGTCGACCTGAGCGATCACAGCAACCTCTCGGTTGAGAACGGAGTGGTGCTGCCATGAGCGAAATCCTGTTACAGATCGACTCAGTGAGCCGGACCTATCGTAGTCTTGGCGGCATGTTCAGCGGCAAGCGCTATCACGTTGCAGCAGTGCAGGAGGTGACGCTGAATATCGCTGCTGGCGAGGTGGTGGGGCTGGTGGGTGAGAGCGGTTCTGGCAAAAGCACCCTGGCGCGTATGGTGGTTGGCCTTGAACGTCCCGATCACGGGCGGATCATGATTGATCAGCACCAGATCAATGGCGCACGCGGTACCACGTTACGACAGTTGCGCCGCACGGTGCAGATGGTGTTTCAGAACCCCTATACCGCGCTTGATCCGTTACAACGGATTGATGACGCCATTGTTGAGCCACTCTCCAACTTTCAACCCTTAACCAAACACGAACGTAAACAGATCGTTTGCGAGGCGTTGAATGATGTGGGTCTTCCCCAACGCCTGCTGCACGCCTATCCCTATCAGCTCAGCGGCGGCGAACGGCAGCGTGTCTGCATCGCCCGCGCCCTGAGCGTTAAACCAAAACTGCTGGTGTGTGACGAGGCGGTGTCGGCGTTGGACAAGACCGTTCAGGCGCAGGTGTTAAGGCTGTTGCGAGAACTGCAACAACGGCATGGTCTGACGATCCTGTTCATCTCCCACGATCTGGCGGCCGTGAACATGCTCTGCGACCGTCTGGCGGTGATGCGCAGGGGCCGCATCGTCGAAACCGGAAGCTGCAAACAGGTGCTCTCCGATCCGGGCCATCCCTATACCCAGAGCCTGCTGTATGCCAGCCGGTACCTGGAGCTGGGTGATGTTGGTTTGAGGTAACTCCGTCAACGCAATTAAAGGTATGGCGGCGCGCTGGCGACAGGGGGCTGCTTTGTAGTCGTACGAGATAAAAACATGTTTTTTTGAAATCAAATCTAAAAAGGAGAATTAGAGATGCGTCATTCAAATCGATTAGTGTTGGCCAGCAGCGTGGCCACACTGTTTTCCGTCATCAGCCACGCCAGTTGGGCGGCGGATACCACGGCCAGGACATTGCCGGAGATCACCGTTAAAGGCGAGGCGATGGAGGCGGCCAACAAGTCATTCACTGTGAACGTGGTTGAGCGTCAGCAGCTCGAAGAGCGCAATGTCGCCGATGTATTGCGCGCCATTGAAGAGGTGCCCGGTGTGACCATGAGCGCCGGTGCTTATGCACAGGGCGGAGTGGCGAGTGCATTCCAGATACGCGGCTTTGCCGGCGGCGGTCATGGCAGTGATGCAGCAGTATATATAGATGGTATTCCACTCAACGAAGGCGATTCGCACAGTGATGGTTTTGCGGATACCAATGTTCTTATGCCCATCGAACTTGGCAGACTCAGCGTCTATAAAGGGCCCGTCTCGCCGTTGTATGGCAACTTTGCACGCGGCGGTACCTTGGCGTTTGAAACGCGCAAGGGCGGTGAGTATCAGGAGGTGGACGTTTTTTTAGGGTCATTTAATACATTCAATGCCCAGATGGCGATGGCCGGAGCCGTGGGTCCGCTATCCAGCAACTTCGCCGTGCAGGCCTACAATAGCGATGGTTGGCGTGAGCACCAGGAGTACAACAAGGCCACCGCCTCCGGACGCGTGGCCTATAAACTCGACGGCAACTCCGAAGTGGCGCTCTCAATGCGTGGCCATAATGGTGATTTTAATGCCCCGGGTTATATCACTGAGGCGCAGTTTAATAGTGGTGAGTCGGGGCGTCAGGGACGTGCACCTACGGCGGAAGATGATGGCGGTTATAAAGATTTTTATACCCAGCGCATCGACTACAACACCATGTTGAGCGACAAGACCAAGCTGCTGGTCTTCGGTTATGCAGTGCAGGAGGATTTTGTCCGTTTTGCCAAATTCAGTTACACACCGACGGGGCAGCGTGAAGACAATTACAAACGCGATGTGCTGGGGCTGGGGGCGAGCCTGAATGGCGAGTCCACTGTCGGCGGCAAACCTGCATTCTGGGTTGCTGGCGTTGAGTACTACGACGAGACTACCGACAACGCCCGTTATGACAGCAGCAACCGCATCCGCTCTGGAACCCAATGGAACCGGCAGCTGACCAACAAGACCACCTCGGCGTTTGGTCAGATTGATGTTGCTTGGAGTCCGCTGTTCACCCCGACCCTGGGATTGCGTTACGACACCTTTGACGGTGACAACCGGGACAACCTCACCAATAATGTACTCCCCATGCAGGATTACTCCAGCTTCAGTCCAAAACTGGGGGTGCGCTCCACGGTGTCGCCCAACTGGCAGCTGCGTGGTAGCGTTGCCAGCGGCTACGCCCTGCCAGGAGGCATAGCCAAATATGACCCCGCTGTGAATGCCAATCCAGTGCAGTATTGGCAATATGAGGCGGGTGTCAGTGGTACACCGGCAGCGCAGTGGTTTGTTGATGTTGCGGCATTTATTCTTGACTCCTCCGATGAGATTCAGATAGTCGCTGGCGAAGCCAGGAATTATGGCGCAACACGCCGCAGTGGCCTTGAGGGTGAGGTGCGTTACACACCGGTTATGAATGTGGAGCTGGCAGCGTTGCTGGGGCTGTTTGACAGCGAGGTCAGGACCAATGCGGATACTGCCATGGTTGGCAAATCTGTCACCAGCGTGCCAAAACAGACCGCCACACTCAAGGCCAGCTATGCGCCGCTCGTTGGCGCTGGTGGGACGGTGGCGTGGCGTTCGACAGGCGCCTACTATCTTACAGGCGACAACAGCCAGCAGTATGATGGTTTCGACGTGGTCGATGTGACGGCGTTTTACACCTTCAACGGGAGCGAGAGCCGCAGCATGAAACTCTATGCGGAGATCAAAAACCTGTTCGACAAAACCTACGCCGAGGCGGTGTGGTACGGCAGCGGTACCAAGAACTATTCGCCTGCCGCGCAGCGCAACTTAGGCGTGGGGTTGGCAATGAAGTTCTGATGGATGTGGGTCCCGCGTGCGTACATATTTAGAATAGGGTGTTGATGTGCCCAGGCGGGGCGAGCGTAAAAAATTGTGTTTCTATTCTCCGCCAGCAATCCGTTGCTGGCGGAAAAGAGTCCCTTCCCCTGTATTTATAATGGCCATTCTGGTACTGCTTGTACCGGTGCAAGTCTGTTCATATCCGCAACATCGTCATTACGATGTTGTATAGCGTGCTCATACAGTGTCAGGTAGTGGCGCGCGCTCTGCTTCCAGCTGAAATCCTGTTTCATGCCGCTGACCATCAGCTGCTGCCAGACCTTGGGCTGTGTGTGGTAGAGCTGGATGGCACGTTGGCTGGCGGTCCACAGGCCATCACTGGTGGAGGTCTCAAACTGGAAACCGGTGGCGCTGCCGGCGGCAATATTGATCTCATTGGCGTCAACAACGGTATCGGCCAGGCCGCCGGTGTGGCGGACGATGGGTACGGTGCCGTAGCGCAGGCTGTAGATCTGGTTGAGACCACACGGCTCAAAGCGTGATGGCATCAGGAAGATGTCGGCCCCGGCCTCTATCTGGTGGGCCAGCGGTTCGTTGTAACCGATGTGTACGGCGACGCTGTAGGGGTGGGCGGCGGCGATATCCAATAGGGATTGCTGAAACCGTTTGTCGCCGCTGCCAAGCACTACCAGCTGTGCGTTCTGTGCGATTAGCTGGGGGATAATGGCTAGCACCAGATCGATCCCCTTCTGCTCCACCAGTCGGCCAACCAGTCCAAAGAGTGGGGTATTTGCCCGTTGTGGCAATCCAAACTGTTGTTGCAGTGCCTGTTTATTGAGGGCCTTGCCACTCAGGTCACGGTGGTTAAAGGGGGCAGCCAGATGTGGGTCTGTGGCGGGATTCCACTCCTTATAGTCAATGCCATTGAGGATGCCGGTCAGCCGTTTGGCGCGATAGTTGAGCAGCCCTTCCAGTCCGTACCCCAATGCCTGGCTGCGGATCTCTTTGGCGTAGGTGGGGCTGACGGTATTGATCATGTCGGCATAAGCTAATCCCCCTTTGATGAAGGAGAGGCCGCCGTGGAACTCCAGCCCATGCATGCCCCAGAGCTGTTTGGGTAGGTCCAGGGTAATAAAGGTGTCGGGATGGAAGTAGCCGTGGTAGGCGAGGTTGTGAATGGTAAACACCGTGGCCGGGCGTTTGGGGTGCAGCGACAGCAGTGCCGGGATCAGGCCGCACTGCCAGTCATTGCAGTGCACGACATCCGGCTGCCAATCCAGCCCCGTCTGGTTGAGGGCAACGGCGCTGACGGTTTTGGCAAAGGTGGCAAAACGTTCGGCGTTGTCGGTCCAATCTTCGCCTTCAGCATCGAGGTAGGGGCCACCCTGGCGGTCAAAATGGTGCGGTGAGTCGACCAGCAGCAGTTTGACGCTGGTGCCGGGAAAGCGCCCTTCCAGCAGGCGGACCGTCTCTGGCACCCCCTCCGCGTGGATGCTGATCAGCGTCAGCCCGGTGACTTTCTGTAAAATCTCGCGGTAGGCGGGCATGATGATGCAGACATCCTGCTTTAATGTCTTGAGTGCGGCGGGCAGGCTGCCAGCAACATCACCAAGACCACCGGTCTTTATCAGGGGGTAAGCCTCACTGGCTACAAAAAGGATTTTCTGACTGTTTGACATGCCTGTTCCTGCCACTGCGAGGGGGGAGTTGCCTATGTTGCTGGCAATTTTTGATCTGAAGAATAACAGAGCAGGGCCAAAGTGTGAAAACTCTGGCCAGGGTGGTGGGGCGGTTTATGGAGTGTAAACACATCGATAGCGTGGATATTGATGGTGTTTACTCAAGTTTCGTAGCGTTGAGACGACTACACTGGGGTTGTCGGGGGGTGCTGATGGTCCCCGCTTTGATTTGTGAATACATTGCCGGTATCGTCTACCTTGAAGGTTGAGTGCTGGCGTACTGATATATGGACTGTTCCAGGAAGGAGTTGGCTTATGCGTATGGCAATGATCGGTTTGGGGAAGATGGGTGGCAATATGGCGCGTCGCCTCTGTCGTGGCGGCGTGGAGGTGGTGGGTTACAATCGCTCCGCTGAGATTGTGGAGACGCTGGTGGCGGAGGAGGGCATGATCGCGTCCACCTCGCTGCGCGATGCGGTGGGCAAGTTGCAGACACCACGGATAGTCTGGCTGATGTTGCCCAGTGGTGAGCCAACTGAACAGGCGTTGCAGGATTTAGTATCAATGCTGGAGCCGGGCGATGTGGTGGTGGATGGTGGTAACTCTAATTATCACGACAGCCAACGTCGCGGGGTGCTGTTGAAATCACACGGTATCGGATTTATGGACGCCGGGACTTCCGGTGGTGTTTGGGGGTTGGCGAACGGTTACTGCTTGATGGTGGGCGGCGAACCGGAGGTGGCGGCGCAGGTGGAGCCAGCGCTGAAGGTATTGGCACCCGCCGCTGATCGCGGTTGGGCCCATGTGGGACCGGTAGGTGCGGGCCACTTTACCAAGATGATTCATAACGGTATCGAATACGGCATGATGCAGGCGATGGCCGAAGGGTTTGCGCTGCTGAAAGGGAAGGGTGAGTTTGATCTCGATCTGGCTAAAATTTCTGAGCTGTGGCGCCACTCATCGGTGGTGAGAAGCTGGCTGCTGGATCTGACCGCCGAGGCGTTGAGTCAGGATCAGCAGCTTAAAGATGTTGCCCCATACGTGCCAGATTCCGGTGAGGGACGCTGGACGGTGATTGAATCGATTGATCAGGGCACCGCTGCGCCGGTACTGAGTTTGGCCTTGAGTATGCGTTTCACCAGTCAGGACAGTGAGGGTTATGACTTCAAGCTGCTCTCCATGATGCGTAACGCCTTTGGTGGCCATGCGGTGAAAAAGGCCGGCTCATGAGTAAACTGCCTCCTTGTACGATTGTTATCTTTGGTGCCACGGGTAATCTGTCGCGGCTGAAGTTGATGCCGGCGCTGTTTCGGCTCGATTCTGAAAAACGGTTGCCAGAAGGCTCCAAGGTATTGGCCTTTGGCCGCCGTGCCTGGGACCGGCAGCAGTGGCTGGATGAAGTGGCCAAGATGCTGACGGAGAAGTATCCCCGTGGTTATGATGAAGAGGCGTTTCTGAGTTTCAGTGAGAAGCTTGACTACCATCAGGGGGATCTGGAGGAGGAGAGTGCCTATGTTGAGTTGAAGGAAAAACTGGCAAACAGCGGCAACTTTCCCCGCAACGTACTCTATTATATGTCGATCAGCCCGTCGGAGTTTTGTCCAGTGATCGACAAACTTGGCAAGGCCGGGTTGCTGCAGGAGCAACATGGCTGGGGCCGGGTGGTGGTGGAAAAACCGTTTGGTTACGACCTGCTCAGCGCGCAGTCGCTACAAAAGGGGTTGACCCGTCATCTGAACGAAAACCAGATCTACCGTATCGACCATTACCTGGGTAAGGCGACTGTACGTAATGTGCTGGTCTTCCGTTTTGCCAACCTGATGCTGGAGCCGTTGTGGAATCGTAACTACATTGACCACATTCAGATTACCCACTCTGAAACACTGGGCATTGGCAGTCGCGCCCACTATTACGATAATGCCGGCGCGTTGCGTGACATGTTGCAGAGCCATCTGTTGCAGCTGCTGGCGCTGGTTGCGATGGAGCCGCCCGCGGGCATGGATGCAGAGTCGTTGCGTGATGAAAAGGTGAAGGTATTGAAGTCAGTACGCCCTATCCCGCAAAAGGCGGTACATGCCCACGCCTTTCGTGGTCAATATTCGGCGGGCCAGATTAATGGTCAGTCGGTGCCGGGTTATCTGGAGGAGGAAGATGTGCCGGGTGACAGCGTGACGGAGACCTACGCGGCGCTTAAACTTTATATCGATAACTGGCGTTGGAAGGGTGTACCCTTTTATGTCCGTACTGGTAAACGGCTGGCGGAGGGGAGTTCGGCGGTCAGCATCCGTTTCAAACAGCCACCACAGCAGCTTTTTCGTGGCGCACGGCTTGATCAGTTGCAGCCTAACTGGTTGCTGTTAGGCATTCAGCCCAACGACTGCTTGAAGCTGGAGATCAATGTTAAAGAGCACGGCACGGCCATGAAAACCAGGATGATCAGCCTGGATGCAAGTTATCATGAGCAGAGTAAAGGGGCGCAGGGCGACGCCTATGAAGATCTTATCCTGGATGTGATTAAGGGTGACCACTCACTCTTTTTGCGTTACGACGAGGTTGAGTGGGCCTGGCGCGTAGTGGATCCGATTCTTAAGGTCTGGTCGATGGAGCGTGACTTCATCAATACCTATCCGGCGGGTAGCTGGGGACCACGGGGTACATACCGTCTGTTTGATAGAGAAGATCAGTTCTGGCGTCACTCCCTAAGCATTGATGGGAATGATGTGGGATCTGAAGCGTATTGATTACAGAATAAATAACCTTTAAAAACAGTAGCGCGGAGTAGTTATGGATGCAATAACGCGTACCCAGGCATGGCAGGCATTACGGGCACATCAAACTATAATCCAGTCACAGCATATGCGTGACTGGTTTGATGCGGATCCACAACGCTTTGAAAAATATTCGCTCAGTTTTCAAGATATTCTTGTTGATTACTCCAAAAACTGTGTCACGGCAGAGACGATGGCGCTGCTCTTTGATCTTGCACGGGTTGCCGAGGTGCCGCGCTGGACCGAAAGTATGTTCAGCGGCGAACATATCAACATTACCGAAGATCGTGCCGTGCTGCATGTGGCGTTACGCAACCGTAGCAACCGCCCGATTCTGGTGGATGGTGCGGATGTCATGCCACAGGTGAATGCGGTGCTGGCAAAGATGCGCCACTTCAGTGAAGAGGTGCGGAGCGGTCGCTGGCTTGGCCACACCGGCAAGAGAATCACCGATGTGGTTAACATCGGTATCGGCGGTTCTGATCTGGGGCCGGTGATGGTGACCGAGGCGCTTAAGCCCTATGCCCAGGCGGGCCTCAATGTTCATTTTGTCTCTAACATCGATGGCACCCATATTGTTGAGACGCTGAAGCCACTCAATCCTGAGACCACACTTTTTATTGTGGCCTCCAAGACGTTTACCACCCAAGAGACTATTACCAATGCCCGCACGGCACGGCACTGGTTGCTGGAGAAACTGGGTGCGTCAGAAGCGGTGGCACGCCACTTTGTTGCGTTATCGACCAATATCAAAGCGGTGGCGGAATTTGGCATTGATACCGACAATATGTTTGAGTTCTGGGATTGGGTGGGGGGGCGTTATTCACTCTGGAGTGCCATCGGCCTGTCTATCGCAATTGCTATCGGCATGGATAACTTTGAGGCGTTGTTGACGGGTGCCCATGAGATGGATGAACACTTTCGCCACACGCCGCTGGAGCAGAACATCCCGGTGGTGATGGCGCTGCTGGGTATCTGGTACAACAATTTCTTTGAATCCGACAGCTACGCCATCTTTCCCTATGATCAATATATGCACCGTTTCCCCGCTTATCTGCAGCAGGGGGATATGGAGAGTAATGGCAAACATGTCACCCGGGGTGGTAAGCCGGTAGAGTGGGCCACCGGCCCGATCATCTGGGGCGAGCCAGGCACCAATGGCCAGCACGCCTTTTTCCAGCTGGTGCATCAGGGCAATAAATTGATTCCGGCGGACTTTCTGGCACCGGTCGAGAGCCACAATCCGGTTGATGGTCACCATGCCATTCTGTTATCCAATTTTTTCGCCCAGACGGAGGCATTGATGCGTGGCCGCACCGAAGCTGAGGCACGGGCTGAGCTGGAGGCAGCGGGCATGGAGGCCGCGTCATTGGAGAAGTTGTTACCTCATAAAGTGTTTGAAGGGGACCGGCCCACTAACTCCATTCTGTATCAGAAGTTGACCCCCAAAACATTGGGTTCGCTGATCGCGATGTATGAACATAAAATCTTTGTTCAGGGTGTTGTCTGGGAGATAAACTCGTTTGATCAGTGGGGGGTGGAGTTGGGGAAACAGTTGGCTCAAGCGATTCAACCTGAGTTAAATAGTGCTGGAGAAGTCAGTAGCCATGACTCGTCAACCAATGGTCTGATCAACCATTACAAGAGACACCGTTCTTGAATTGAGGTGTAGGTAGTAAAAGAGGGGCGGTTTTTTTTGCCTGATGGTTCGGCTTTTTTAAACGTTGGAATGTCACTTGGTTTTAGAGCGCGAAAAACACAGGATTAATGTTGTGGGCGGCCTCCTCCTCGTTGCCCTGACACTGGTAGCGGGAATATCGGTTTTTGTGGTGATGCAGCGACATGCAGAGGCATTGCTTGGCAAAGGGCTTGGGGTCTCGCTGGCGGGCAATGTTCGTCTGTTTGAGGCGCGCATTGAGCAGGTGCTGAGTAATGTCCAGTCCGTTGCGAACCGCCCGTTTGTCATTCAGAATCTGCAGCTTATTGAGTCGCAGCCAGATGGTGAGGTAGAGATGCTCGGCCTGCAGAGTGTTGCTACATCGTTTCCAGCAACGGTTTTTACCGCACTCTCTTTTTACGATGTTAACGGACGTGAAGTCGCTCAGGTGGGTGATTTCTCTGACAATTATGTTTTAAATGTCCCTTTAAATACAAAAAACAGAACCTTTCTGTTGTGGGATGGGCAGTTCTTTTTGCGCGCCAGTGCTGACATATTGGATCCGCAAGGGCGGCCTATTGGTAGTGTCAGTGTGGAAGCCTCAATGCCGGTGATTACAGAAGTTTTTTCTGATATTGCTTCAATCGGCGAAACAGCCGAGTTTGCTGTATGTGTGCAGTTGGCGGACGATGTTAAAAACATGGACTGTTTTCTGAATAGACTCGCTGGAAAGCTGTTTGAGCGATTCCCCCGTATTGTCGATGGTGCTCCTCTGCCGATGGACCACGCCCTGGAAGGGGATGCAGGCGTGATTTTTGCCAAGGATTATCGAAGCGAGAAGGTTGTTGCCGCCTATGCGCCTGTGGGTGATTTTGGGATTGGTATGGTGATGAAGGTAGATCAGACGGAGCTGTACCATCCTATAGTGGCGCAATTAAAATATATCATTCCACTGCTGGCTGCGTTGGTGATGGTGGGAATGTTGCTGTTGCACGTTCTGGTGAGGCCATTGGTGCGTAAGCTGGTGGATTCTGAGCGTGCCATGCGTAAGCTCCATGTTGAGTTGAGCCAATTTAAAAATACGTTGGATCAAACACTGGATGGTGTTTTTATGTTTGATCCAAAGACCTTGCGCTTTACCTATGTTAATGAAGGGGCAAGGCAGCAGGTGGGGTATAGCGAAGCGGAGTTGATGCGGATGTTGGTGACCGATATTGGGACTGACTTTACGCTGAAAGGGTTTCAAGAGTTATTGCGGCCATTGGTAGAGGGTGTTCAGCCATCGCTTACTTTTCAGAGTGTGCATCGCCATAAAGATGGGCACGATACACCGGTGGAGACATTTCTCCAGCTCATCAGCCTGGAGGGGCAGGGACCCCGTTTTGTGGCGATGGTGAGTGATATCAGTGAACGTCTGCAAGCAGAGCAGCGAATTGCCCATTTGGCTAACCATGATGCATTGACTAATCTGCCCAACCGTAATCTGTTACAGGACCGAATTAAACAGGCGTTGCTGCAGGCAGTACGTAACAATGCGCGCGGAGCGGTGCTGTTTATCGATCTTGATCAATTTAAAACCATCAATGATTCGATGGGCCACAGTGTCGGTGACCTGCTGTTAAAAGAGGTAGCACAAAGACTGGTCGCCAATTTGCGTGGTCAGGATACGGTGGCACGTCAGGGGGGGGATGAGTTTATTGTCCTGTTACCGGTAGTGACAAACGCCCAGAGCGCTGGTGTTATCGCGCAAAAATTAATGAAAGATCTGTTTCTGCCTTATGAGATCAATGGTAAGGAGCTGCACCTCAGTGCCAGTATTGGTATCGCCGTCTTTCCTGACGATGGTGATGAGGCGGATACATTGCTGAAACATAGTGATACGGCGATGTACCACGCCAAGGAGGCGGGGCGTAACAACTTCCAGTTTTTTGCGCCACAGATGAATCAGCAGGCCGCAGAGAACCAGATGTTAGGTTCCTGCCTGCGTTATGCCCTGGAACGTAATGAGCTGCTGCTGCACTACCAGCCTATTGTGGATATGGTGAGTGGAAAGCTGGTTGGCCTGGAGACCTTGATCCGTTGGCAGCACCCTGAACAGGGGTTGATACCGCCGCTTAAGTTTATTCCGCTGGCAGAGGATACCGGGTTGATTGTGCCCATTGGTGAGTGGGTGTTGCGAACGGCCTGTATGCAGTTGAAGTGGTGGCAGGATCAAGGATATGAGGTGCCACAGCTGGCGATCAATCTTTCTGTTAAACAGTTCAGGCAAAATACCTTGGTAGAGAGCATTGTGCGTATCCTGGACGAGACTGGTGTAGATGCCCGTTTTGTGGAGCTGGAGATTACCGAAAGTATTCTCATTGATAATTTTGATGAGGTGGTTAGTATGTTGCGCACGCTCAGTGATATGGGGCTTAAGTTCTCTCTTGACGACTTTGGTACGGGCTACTCCAGTCTGAGTTATCTGAAACGTTTTCCGATTAGCACACTCAAAATTGACCGCTCCTTTGTCAGTAACATGGTGACGGATGTTGATGACGCCTCGATTGTCTCGGGCATTATCGGGCTGGCCCACAGCCTGCGTATGAACGTGATTGCAGAAGGGGTCGAGACAGAGGCGCAACGGATTATTCTGGCTGAACAGGGGTGTGATCAATATCAGGGCTACTACTTTAGTCGACCGCTGCCAGTCTCTGACATCACCTTAAAGTTGCAGCGGCGAGAGGTGCCGGAGCCGCTGTCGGAGTAGCTCCTGCTCTGCAGTACTCACCTTTGTGGTGTGACAGCCGGTGATAGCCGCTGATTGCTTTTCTGCTGTTTTTTCGTGATATTGAATCCCATAGCGCTGGCTATACCTGCCCAGAGGGCTGTGCTGCCGCATCTCTTTGTTAGTACGGGGGGTGGCGCTGATTTCCTGTTTAGCGCAAAAAAAGGTAAAATCACCCGCTTGTTTCAGCGGCTTGAAAACAGAGCCCCGGTTTTGTAAAAGCATAAAGATCGTTGATCTTGGCGTGGTGGCCCGGTAACGGCCCGCGTTGCATCTGTCGTGAAGACAGGAATTTTTATATTGAGGATTGAAGTTCTATGTCTCAGCTAGCGCAGTTACCCGATATTGACACCGTAGAAACCCAGGAGTGGATTGACGCCCTTGAGGCTGTCATCGAAAAGGAAGGTGTTGAACGCGCCCACTATTTATTGGAGCAGATGATCGACAAGGCACGCCGCAGCGGCGCCAACCTGCCTTATTCGGCCAATACCGCCTATGTGAACACCATTCCACCGCACCTGGAGGCGCCGCTTCCCGGCGACCAGGCGATCGAGGACCGCATCCGCTCCTTTATTCGCTGGAACGCCATCGCCATGGTGGTGAAGGCCAATCGCAAGGCCTCAGAGCTGGGCGGCCATATCGCCACGTTTGCCTCGGCGGCGGTGCTTTATGATATTGGTTACAACCACTTCTGGCGCGCACCCTCCCATGAACATGGCGGTGACCTGATCTACTCTCAGGGTCACGCCTCACCCGGCACCTATGCCCGTGCCTTCCTTGAGGGGCGTCTCACAGAGGAGCAGCTTGATAACTTCCGTCAGGAGGTGGATGGCAAAGGTTTGTCCTCCTATCCGCATCCCTGGCTGATGCCGGACTTCTGGCAGTTCCCCACCGTATCGATGGGTCTGGGTCCGATTATGTCGATCTATCAGGCGCGCTTCATGAAGTACCTGCAGGATCGTGGTCTGGCCGATACCAAAAACCGTAAGGTTTGGGCCTTCCTCGGTGATGGCGAGACCGATGAGCCGGAATCTCTCGGCGCCATCACCCTGGCCTCCCGTGAAAAACTCGATAATCTGGTCTGGGTGGTCAACTGCAACTTGCAGCGTCTGGATGGCCCGGTGCGTGGCAACGGCAAGATCATTCAGGAGCTGGAGGCGAGCTTCCGTGGCGCTGGCTGGAATGTGATCAAGGTGTTGTGGGGCTCCTACTGGGATCCGCTGCTGGCCAAGGATAAAAATGGTCTGTTGCAGAAACGCATGATGGAGTGTGTGGATGGCGACTTCCAGAACTACAAATCTAAAGATGGCGCCTATGTGCGTGAGCACTTCTTTGGCAAGTATCCAGAGCTGCTGGCGATGGTCGCAAAGATGTCTGACGATGATGTCTGGCGTCTCAACCGTGGTGGTCACGATCCACACAAGGTCTACGCCGCGTACAAGGCCGCCGTTGATAGCGGCCAGCCAAGTGTCATTCTGGCCCACACCGTTAAAGGTTACGGCATGGGTGCAGCGGGCGAAGGGCAGAACCGTACCCACTCACAGAAGAAGCTCGGCGATGATGAGATGATCTACGTCCGTGATCGTTTTAATATCCCGTTGAGTGATGAAGATGCTGCCGCCGGGACCTACTACAAACCGGCCGCTGACAGCCCCGAGATGGTCTACATGCACGCCCGCCGCAAGGAGCTGGGCGGTTACTTGCCGGCGCGCTACCACAGCGCCGCACCGTTGGAGGTGCCGCCACTGTCGGACTTCGATGTGCTGTTGCAGGGCAGTGGTGACAAAGAGATGTCGACCACCATGGCCTATGTCCGTATGTTGACGCTGCTCTGCCGTGACAAAAAGATCGGCAAACATATCGTGCCGATCGTGCCTGATGAGGCACGTACCTTTGGTATGGAGGGCATGTTCCGCCAGCTCGGTATCTACTCCTCTGTTGGCCAGCTCTACACGCCACAGGATAAAGAGGAGATCATGTTCTATAAAGAGGACAAGTCCGGCCAGATCCTCGAAGAGGGGATCAACGAGGCGGGTTCCATGTCCTCATGGATTGCGGCGGCCACCTCCTACAGTTCACATGGCGTCAATACCGTTCCTTTCTATATCTACTATTCGATGTTTGGTTTCCAGCGCATCGGCGATCTGGCCTGGGCGGCGGGTGACATGCAGGCGCGTGGATTCCTGATCGGCGCCACTGCCGGTCGTACCACACTGGCCGGTGAAGGGCTGCAACACCAGGATGGCCACGGTCTGATCCTGGCGGGCACCATCCCCAACTGCATCAGCTACGATCCAACCTTCGGTTATGAACTGGCGGTAATTGTGCAGGACGGCATGCGCCGCATGTACGAAAAGCAGGAGAGTGTCTTCTACTACATCACCACCATGAACGAAAATTACGTTCACCCAGCCATGCCAAAGGGTGCCGAGCCAGGCATCATCAAGGGCATGTACAAGCTGCGTACTGGCGGTAAAAAGAAAAACAAGGTGCAGCTGCTTGGCTCCGGCACCATCCTGCGCGAGGTGATGGCCGCGGCCGACCTGCTGCGTGATGAGTGGGATGTCGACGCCGACATCTGGAGCGCCACCAGCATCAATGAACTGACCCGTGAGGCGCAGGATTGTGACCGCTGGAACCGCCTGCACCCGGCAGCAACAGCAAAGGTGCCATATGTCGCGCAATGTTTTGAGGGCGTGAAAGGGCCGTTTATCGCCGCCACCGACTACATTCGCAACTACGCCGAGCAGCTCCGCAAGTGGGTCCCTGGCCGTTACGAAGTGCTCGGTACCGATGGTTTTGGTCGCAGTGATACCCGCGCCCAGCTGCGTAAACACTTTGAGGTGAACAGCTACCACGTGGTGGTCGCTGCCCTTAAGGCGCTGGCTGACGAAGGCCAGCTGCCCGCTGCCAAGGTGACCGAGGCGATTGCCAAATACGGCATCGATGCAGAAAAAACCAACCCGCTGTTTGCGTAACCGGGACGAGAAAAATAAGATGGCAAAAGAGATATTTGTACCTGATATTGGCGACTTCAAAGATGTTGAAGTGATTGAAGTGCTGGTCGGCGTGGGTGACACCATCGATGTCGACCAGTCTTTGATCTCGGTAGAATCCGACAAGGCGGCGATGGAGATCCCGGCCCCCGAGGCGGGTGTGGTTAAGGAGATGAAGATCAAGATTGGCGATCATATCTCTAAAGGCTCGCTGATCCTGTTGCTGGAGCCTGCTGCCAGCGAGGCAAGTGCGGCTTCGGCACCCGAGGCTGCCGCGCCGAAGGTAGAGGCAGCCCCTGCTGCTGCATCGGTACCGGCACAGCCACCAGCACCCGCCAAACCAGCCGCACCTGTTGCAGCAGCCCCCGTGCGCCAGTCACCCACCGCCCAGATCGACGAGGCCGGATTTGCCAAGGCCTATGCCAGCCCTTCGGTGCGCAAGTTTGCCCGTGAGCTGGGGGTTGATCTCGGCAAGGTCGATGGCAGTGGCCGCAAGGGCCGCATCATTCATGAAGATGTGCAGGGCTTTGTCAAACGCGTCCTCAGTCAGCCCGCCGCGGCGGGTGGTCTGGGTGTAGCGCCGATGCCCGATATCGACTTCAGCCAGTGGGGCGCTGTCGAAAGCAAGCCACTGACCAAGATCAACAAGCTCACCGGCCAGTTCCTGCACCGCAACTGGGTCACCGTTCCCCACGTCACCCAGTTTGACGAGTCCGACATCACCGATATGGAGAGTTTCCGCAAGGAGATGGCGGCTGAGTACAAAGAGCGTGGCATCAAGATCACGCCGTTGGTCTTTATGATGAAGGCGGTGGTCTCGGCGATGAAGCAGTACCCACGTTTCAACTCATCACTCGATGCCACTGGCGAAAATCTGATCATGAAGAGTTACTTCAACATCGGTATCGCCGTGGATACACCTGATGGTCTGGTGGTGCCGGTGGTGCGTGATGTCGATCGCAAAACACTGGTGGACCTGGCGGTGGAGCTGGGCGAGATCAGCGTCAAGGCGCGTGATAAAAAACTCAAACCCGGCGACATGCAGGGTGGCTGCCTCACCATCTCCAGCCTCGGCGGCATTGGTGGCACCAAGTTCACTCCGATTGTGAATGCGCCGGAAGTGGCGATCCTCGGCGTCTCGCGCGCCAAGATGCAGCCGGTCTGGAATGGCAAAGAGTTTGAGCCGCGCCTGATGTTGCCGCTGTCACTCTCTTACGATCATCGGGTGATCGATGGTGCTGACGGCGCGCGGTTCACCTCGTTCCTCAGTCGTGTGCTCTCTGATACACGTCGGTTGTTGCTGTAATCTACGCGACTGATGTAGGCGGTCAGATAGGGAGCGCTGTATGTCCGAGTTAGAAAAAAAATACCAGGCTCTCGTCGCACAGGGTTGGAGTGGCATGTTGTTCCTGCTGCTCACAATGTTCATCACCGATTTAGTGGAGTTGTCACTGCCGGGGGATTTTAAGGCGCTCTCTATGCGGCTCTCCCTCGACCCCGGAATGGTGGGGTTGTGGGTATTGGCCGGGATTATCTGCCTCAATGTCGTTGGGCAGATGGCGATACGCGCCGTCTATAAACGTAGCTGTCGCTGGTGGGTTTTTGGCGTCACTGTGGCCTATGTCGCCTTTTTTCTGCTCCACCAGATTGTCCATCTGCTGAATGGTGAAGGCTTTGATATCCACTTCATTCTGGACACCACTCACCATGTCGTCGGATTCTGGGCGATCTGGGCGGCCTACCGTTGGGCCAGATTGGCGACGCGTGACCATGACGATTCGCCCGCGCCGTTACTCTTCAATTAAATTAAGACGAATTCAGGAATCAAAGGGATACCCATGAGCAATATCGTTGAGATCAAGGTGCCGGATATCGGTGACTTCAAAGAGGTTGAGGTCATCGAGATACTGGTTGGGGTTGGCGACACCATTAAACCCGAGCAGTCGCTGATCTCTGTTGAGTCCGACAAGGCCGCCATGGAGATCCCGGCGCCGCAGGCCGGTGTGGTGAAAGAGCTGTTGCTCAAGATCGGTGACAAGGTCTCTCTCGGTAGCACCATTCTCAAGCTTGAAATGGAAGAGGCTGTGGCCGCAACAGCTGCACCTGCTGCAGAAAAACCTGCGTCAACTTCAGCGCCAGTCGCCGCCGCACCGCAGTCCGCCAGCTACAGTGGCAGTGTTGATGTTCAGGCTGAAATCGTTGTGCTCGGTTCCGGCCCCGGTGGCTACACCGCCGCTTTTCGCGCCGCTGATCTCGGCAAGAAAGTTGTCATGATCGAACGTTACGACATCATCGGTGGTGTCTGTTTGAATGTTGGCTGCATCCCCTCCAAGGCGTTGCTGCACACCGCTCAGGTGATCAACGAAGCGGCTGAGTTTCATGAGATTGGCGTTGAGTTCAACACACCGAAGATCGACATGGACAAACTGCGCGCCCACAAAGAGAGCGTGGTTGGCAGGCTCACTGGCGGTCTCAAACAGCTGGCCAAACAGCGCAAGGTTGAGGTCGTACACGGCTACGGCAAATTCACCTCGCCCAATACCATCGAAGTGGTGGCCGCTGATGGCAGCAAGAAGATCGTTGGTTTTGAAAGCTGCATCATCGCCGCCGGTTCGCGTGTCACCAAACTGCCCTTTATCCCCTGGGCCGATTCACGCGTGATGGACTCTACCGATGCGCTGGAAATTGAGGAGGTGCCCAAGCGCCTGCTGGTGGTGGGCGGTGGCATCATCGGTCTGGAGATGGCAACGGTTTACGATGCACTTGGCGCCAAGGTCACCGTGGTGGAGCTCTCGCCAGGTTTGATGCCCGGTGTCGATCGTGACATCGTGCGGCCACTCGAACGGCGCATTAAAAAGCGTTACGAAAATATCTACCTCAATACCAAAGTCACCGCTATCGAGCCGACCGATGCAGGTCTGCTCTGTTCGTTTGAAGGCAAAGGAGCACCGGCCACGGATACCTTTGATCGCGTACTGGTCTCCATCGGCCGTACCCCCAACGGCAAGTTGATCGATGCAGATAAAGCGGGCGTCACCGTAAACGAGGCGGGTTTTATCCCGGTTGATAAGCAGATGCGCACTAACGTGCCGCACATCTTTGCCATCGGCGATGTGGTGGGCCAACCGATGCTGGCCCACAAAGCAACACATGAAGGCCGAACTGCGGCCGAAGTGATTGCCGGCATGAACTCATTCTTCGATGCCCGTACCATCCCTTCTGTCGCCTACACCGACCCCGAAGTGGCGTGGATGGGCAAAACCGAAGAGCAGTGCAAGGCCGAAGGCATTGAATATACCAAAGGTGTATTCCCTTGGGCTGCGTCTGGCCGTTCGCTTTCCATTGGCCGTGATGAAGGCATGACCAAAGTTCTTTTTGGCGCTGATCATAAAATTATTGGTGCCGCGATTGTGGGCACCAACGCCGGAGAATTGATTGCTGAAGCAGTATTGGCGTTAGAAATGGGGGCTGATGCCCATGATATTGGAATGGCCATTCATCCTCATCCAACGTTGTCAGAAACATTAAACTTTGCTGCCGAGGTGGCGCTGGGGAGCTGTACTGATATTTACGCGCCAAAAAAATAGTGGCGGTAGGTTATATATTAAAAAGTCCCAGCCATGTGCTGGGATTTTTTTGTCGAAAAAAATATGGGCTATAAAGTAATATGTAGGTTGTGTCGATAGGCTCAGTTGTTTTGTTTTTTTTAGGGAGTGTCATGGATGGTACAACTAGCGGATGGTAAGTCGTAAAAAGCTGGGGCAGGGTTGTACATCCTAAGACATTATATTTTAGTCTAAGTAAAGGGAAGAACTGTGATGAATGTTGTGAGTAAGGTATTGAAGAAATCCGAAAAAATTAGATTATTAGCGCCGGCACTTTTGGCAGCCACACTGTTTGTATCTTGGTCTCCGGCGCAGGCGTTGCCATTTACAACTGATATTACGATTACTGGGACGTCAGACTTTAGTGATAACCACGCCTTCGCAGGTGGTTTTACTCAATTGGGAAGCTATTCAGTAAAACAAGGGGGGGTGACAACAACCAATACAGTTAATGGTACGACGGTGACGGGTGGCCGTCCTCTGAATGCGGCGTTGACTCAGACAGGTGATGGTTTTGGGATCTCTGCTGATGTGAATGGTACCAGCACTGGGGTAGGTAGTGAGTTCCCTATGAATGTTGAATTCTCTATTTTTAACAGTGCAGTATCAGCTATTTATCAATTGACGTTGCAGTTTGATTATAGCCACACCGTCAATGCTAATGGTGGTAATGCATATGCCTTCAGTGAGTTTCTATTGGTTGATACCACGAATAATTTGGATGTGATGGTGCGTAACGTTCTGTCTGATACCTTTTTTGGGGACCATAAAAACGATTCGAATCCTGGAACGTTTGGTGATGTGGTGGCAGATGGAGGTACGATATTTCTTGATCTGATTCTTAGACCTGGGGAGTTGATTGAGTTCTTTGCTCAGTATGATATGAGTTTGGGTATTGTTTCTAACTCTGGTTCTGCTGTGGGAAGTTTTTCCGGCTTTCTCAGTGTCGCCAATGTTGTGCAGGTTGAAACGGGCTCCATCCCTATCCCTGCAACGCTGTTTCTGTTGTTGATGGGTGGCTTGGGTTTGGTAGTCCGCCGCCCTGAACGGGTCTGATCAGTTTTAATAGGGTGGTATAAAAAGCCCGGCACTGCCGGGCTTTTTTGTATATAAAATATGCATAGAGAAATATGGGCGCGGTGTATTTAGGCGGAGTGATTTTATGATTATCCCTGACTATCAAGCTGGAAGTATTGTTAATCTGATGAGCAGTATCACTCAGTCGCGGGGGGGCGCTATTAATTCGCTCTATGCACCACTGCGTGGTCTGGACATGGCCCGTTTGTGTGCGGTGGATAATGTAGTGTTGTTGGTGATTGATGGCCTTGGATATGATTACCTGCGGCAGCATCCACAAAGTGCTCTATATCAACATCTGCATAGTGCTATCACCTCTGTTGCACCACCGACCACGGTTGCCTCTATTACCACCTTTTTGACGGGCATGGCACCACAGCAGCATGGACTGACAGGATGGTTTACCTATTTTCGTGAACTAGGCAGTGTGGTGACAGTATTGCCTTATACCCATCGTAATGGTGGCGCAACCTTAAGTACGCAGGGTATTGAGGCGCGGGAGTTTTTTGATCACACCTCGGTGTTTGAGCAGATGGCAGCGGAGTGTTACTCGGTGACACCCAGTTGGTTAAAAACATCTGAGTACAACATCTCCCATACTGTTGGGGCGGAGATGGTTCCACATTCTGGTTATCAACACTGTTTTGATGAAATAGTACGATTGGTACATTGTCATAAACAGCGCAAATATATTTATGCTTATTGGCCTGAGTTCGACGGTTTGGCACATGAGTATGGTGTAGGCAGTGATCAGGTGGCGCGACACTTTGCTAAGCTTGATGGAGCATTTTCTAAATTATTAGATCAGTTACATGGGAGTGGAACGGCGCTGCTGGTGACGGCTGACCACGGTTTTGTGGATATACCACCAGAGCATCGACTGGATTTGGCAGATCATCCACAATTAAAAGAGTGTTTGTTGATGCCCCTGTGTGGTGAGCCACGTCTGGTTTATTGTTATGTGCGTTACGAAAAACGTGAACAGTTTGAACGTTATGTGAGGGATATATTGATTGATGTGTGTGATCTGTATCGTAGTGCAGATCTGATTGCTCAAGGCATATTTGGTCTCGGGGTACCGCATGCAGAGCTGTCATCCCGGGTGGGGGATTATACGTTGGTAATGAAAGATAACTACGTGTTAACAGGGCGTATTCCGGGCGAGTTGCCACTGCGGATGGTCGGGTTTCATGGTGGCTTGTCAGCGGCGGAGGTTTATGTGCCGTTGGTATTGGCGGAGTGCTGATGAAGTGATGGGGATTTTTGATTTTTTATTATGTGTTTGTTAAATACATGTTAGGTTTGTGTACCCCAGTGACTGCATGTAAAAACCGTCTTTGTAAAAGAATGTGCACTGTTTTTGTAAAGTGTGCCTCTGTTAGGCCGATATTTTTTTGAAGTTGCATGTATATGCTGAACTTTGTGCAGGTTTTCAGCGTTATCTAAGTATTTCGTTGAGTTAGTGGCCTGCATTATGTGGTTGTGTGGCCGAGCGGAAAAATATTCGGGGGTCACCATGAGTTACACATTAAAGCCAGAACGAAAACAGCTGTTTGCTATCAATTTCCGGCAGAGGCTTGAGTCGGCTATTGAGCTACCGCCACTGCCAGAGGTGACACGTGAGTTGCTGTTATTAAGAAACAGTGATGTGGATATAAAGCGATTGATTCATATTGTGTCGAAAGATGCCTCTATCGCTGCACAAATGCTCTCCTATGCAAGGCTCTCCATGTTTGGTTATGGCAATCGCATTCAAACACTTGATGATAGTGTCATGTTGGTATTGGGTTATGATAAAGCGTTGCATATGGCGATGGGCATTGCGGCAGGAAAGTCGTTACGCATGCAGGCAGATGGACCGTTGGGGCGTAAGGCATTCTGGCACCATTCGTTGCAGATGGCCATGTTGACACAGGCATTGTGTATGACGTTGCCAGCGGCAAAACGCCCAGAACCAGGAGTCTGTTATCTTGCAGGTCTGTTGCATGATATTGGCTACATGTTGTTTGGCCATCTCTATCCGGCAGAGTTTTCCATGCTTAACCAGCTTGTCGCCCAATATCCCGAGCGGGACGTGCGCGAGCTGGAGATGTCCGGTTTTGGTGTGAGCCATGACATGATTGGCATGTGGTTGATGCGGGCCTGGAATATGCCTGAGAGCATTGTGGTGGCAGTAAGAGAGCACTGTTTTTTTGATTATGATGGCAAACATGCCATTTACGCCAAGTTGGTAGCGTTTGCTAATCAGATTTTGCGAGCAGAGTCTGGTGAGAGTGCGTTAGCGGGCAATAGTGAGTTTATAGCTTGCGAAACATTGGGTTTAGACGCCCAGCAGGTCGAGCGGCTGCTTGAGCGCATGCGTGAGGCCTCCGCCCCCCTGGAAGTGATGGCTAGAGAACTGGCTGCCTGATCCGCGTGTAGGCCACTGCCGGCCAGACGGTGAGGTGGCTATCTATTGTGCTGTTGTGCAGGCCATCTGCACACCGCGCCCCTTTCCGTTATAATTGTCCCCTGTCCTAATCATTCCCAAATGAGATTTAACTATGTCGCAAACAGCTGTGAAAAAAGTGGTACTGGCCTATTCCGGTGGTCTTGACACCTCCATCATCGTTAAATGGTTGCAGGATGAGTATCAATGCGAGGTGGTTACCTTTACTGCCGATATCGGTCAGGGAGAGGAGGTTGAACCGGCCCGCGCCAAGGCTAAGGCGATGGGGATCAAAGAGATCTATATCGAAGATCTGCGTGAAGAGTTTGTCCGCGACTTTGTTTTCCCTATGTTTCGCGCCAACACCATTTATGAGGGTGAGTACCTGCTGGGTACCTCCATCGCCCGCCCGCTGATCGCTAAGCGGTTGGTTGAAATTGCAACCGAGACCGGCGCTGATGCCATCTCCCATGGGGCTACCGGCAAGGGTAACGATCAGGTCCGCTTTGAGCTGGGGGCCTATGCACTGAAACCCGGCGTCAAGGTGATTGCGCCATGGCGTGAATGGAATCTCACCTCGCGTGAGACATTGATGGCCTACGCCAAAGAGCACAATATTCCTATCGATTTTGCCAAACAGGGTAAAAAATCACCCTATTCCATGGATGCCAACCTGCTGCACATCTCATACGAAGGGGATGTTCTGGAAGACCCCTGGCACGAGGCTGAGGATGACATGTGGCGTTGGTCCGTATCACCGGAACTGGCCCCAGATCAGGCAACCTATATTGAGATCAGTTATCTCAATGGTGACCCGGTTGCCCTGGATGGCCAGGCAATGAGCCCGGCGACCATGCTGGAGACGCTGAATAAAATTGGTGGTGCCAATGGTATTGGCCGTCTTGATATTGTTGAAAATCGTTACGTTGGCATGAAGTCGCGAGGCGCTTACGAGACGCCAGGTGGCACTATTATGATACGCGCCCATCGTGCCATTGAATCGATAACCCTCGACCGTGAAGTTTCTCACCTGAAAGATGAGCTGATGCCACGTTACGCCAGTCTGATCTATAACGGTTACTGGTGGAGCCCAGAGCGCAAGATGTTGCAAGCGATGATTGATGCCTCGCAGGCGGATGTGAATGGTGTCGTCCGTCTGAAGTTGTACAAAGGTAATGTGATTGTTGTTGGTCGTAAATCGGAGGACAGCCTTTTTGATGCCTCTATTGCGACTTTTGAAGATGATGCCGGGGCGTATAATCAGGCCGATGCAGCCGGTTTTATTAAACTTAATGCATTGCGTATGCGTATCGCAGCCAACAAAGGGCGTAGCCTTAAATAAAAAACAGTGCTGCCGAATGGTTGCATCGATGAAAAAATCAGGAGTGATTTAATATGGAATATACAAACGCCAGTGTTAAACAGAAGGCCAACATTTACCATGATGGCAAGGTGACCAGTCGTAGTGTGGTGACCGCTGAAGGTGAGATGAAGACGTTGGGGATCATGTTGCCAGGACTCTACCGTTTCTCTTCTCAAGCGGCAGAGGTGATGGAGGTGACCCAGGGGAGCTGCCGTGTCAAATTGGCCGATGAGCAGGAGTGGGTCAATTTCCAGGCTGGGCAGAGTTTTAATGTGGCGGCAAACTCACACTTTGATATTGAAGTGGATGACATCCTCGATTACATCTGCCACTTTGCCTGATTAGGGTAGTACCGCTTTAAGTCTATAAATCCCCCGTTATGGGGGATTTTCTTTTGAGGAAAAAATAGTGCGATTACTACATACAATGTTGCGTGTTGGCGATCTTGAACGCTCGATAAAATTTTACACAGAGGTGTTGGGTATGCGGTTATTACGCCAGCGCGACTGCCCCGATGGGAGTTTTACCCTGGCGTTTGTTGGCTACGGTGATGAGACGGATACCGCGGTGATTGAGCTTACCTATAACTGGGGGGTTGATAGTTATGAGATAGGCACCGGTTACGGCCACATTGCCATCGGCGTTGATGGTATCTACGAGGTGTGTGATGCGATTAAAAAATGTGGTGGCAAGGTTGTACGTGAACCAGGCCCGATGAAAAGCAGCACCACTGTGCTGGCCTTTATTGAGGATCCGGACGGTTACAAAATAGAATTGATAGAGGGGCGTTGACGCTGGCTAATGGCTTTGTGATTTTGTCCGATGATTAGGGTTGTAGATGAAGGAACACTCCATGCCGTATATTGAATTTAATAACAGCCTGCGGGTTGGCAACAGGCTCATGGATCAGGAGCATGAGATGCTTGTTGGGTATATCAACCAGTTGCAAAAAGTGGTTGAAGAGGTTGCTGACAGCAATGTTATTAAACAGGTTATACGGGGTCTGGTTGAGTATAGCCGTACCCATTTTTTTGTTGAAGAAGAGCTGATGAGGGCGTACGGCTACCCAGACAGCGAGTTTCATCTTCGTGCTCATGAAGGATTTCGTGCCAATGCCAGTGCATTAGTGCGTGACATGGATATGGGGGATGAGATTGATCTGGGGCAGATGTTGGGATTTTTAACCGAATGGTTAACCGACCATATTCTAAACACGGATGTTCAATTAGCGGATTTCCTCAGAGACCAGACGCTGGTTTAACCGCTGGTCTTGGTGAGCAGGGTCTGCATGATTGCCAACAGCTCTTTGGATTTATAAGGCTTATGTAAAAAACCACCCAGCCCCAGTGCCTGGGCGCGTGCTTTATCAATGGCATCGCTATAGCCGGTGCAGAGCAGGAAGGGCAGTGTGGGGCGTAAAATAAACATCTGTGCGGCCATCTCTGTGCCGGTCATGCCAGGCATTGTTTGATCTGAAATGACTAGATCGACTGCTTCAAATTTATTTTCAAAATGGTGTAAAGCGGTGGCAGGGTCGTTAAATGTGATGACCTGATAGCCGCGACTGCCGAGCAGTGCTGCAAGAAACAGCGTAATTGACTCTTCATCATCAACAACCATGATGTTGGCGGGGTGTTGTTGCTGTTGTGAAAAATTATCCATGACGCTCTTTTATCTCCAGGCATTCAGGTGCAGAGTGGTTCATGTTCGTTAAACAGTAGCCGGAATTGACTGCCGGTTTCAGGTGAGCTGGATAACATAATGTGCCCCCGCGCCTCGTGCATAATGCCATGGACCATGGCCAGCCCCATACCGGTCCCTTTACCAATCGGTTTGGTGGTGAAGAAGGGTTCGAATATGCGCTGTTGTGTGGTGGCATCCATGCCGGGGCCACTGTCGCTAATACATAACTCCACATGGTTGCCGGAGAACCCCTGATGACAGGAGCTGCATATGGCATTTTCCAGGGTGATTTTTTTCACGGAGATCGTGAGTGACCCAGTGCCATTCATGGCATCACGGGCATTAATGCAGAGATTGAGCACGATCTGTTGCAAGCCGATGGTATCGAGCAATACTGTTGGTGTATCGGGATCAAGCGCGGTCTCCATGGCGATGCTTGATGGTAATACAGGTCGTAACAGTTTGAGCATCTCAGGAATGGCGTTGGAGAGCAGCACAGGTTCTGGCATGTTGGCGTCGCGGCCACGGCTAAATGCCAGCATTTTGGCGACCAGATCACGGGCTCGTTCACCAGCACGATAGATCTGTGCCAAGTGGCTGCTGAGTGTGGCGTACCCCTGTGCCTGAGCGATCTCTTGCGATAGTTCAGTAAAACCGAGAATGCCTGATAGCATGTTATTAAAATCGTGGGCGACACCGCCTGTGAGCTGGCCAATGGCCTCCATCTTCTGTGCCTGTGCAAGCTGCCGCTGCAGCCGTTGTCGTTCGAGCTCTGCAGTTTTACGCTCTGTGATGTCGCGCACTACGCCGATAAAGACGGGACGCCCAGCACGGCTGATTTGCGATACTTGTAACTCCATTAAAAAAGTCGCCCCATCTTTACGCCGTCCTGTCACTTCCCGGCTCATGCCAATAACATGTTTCTCTCCGGTGGTGAGATAGTGATGTAAATAGTGATCATGTTGGTTGTGATGGGGCTCTGGCATTAACATGTTGATGTTGTTGTTGATAACTTCGGCGGCGCTGTATGTAAAGATCGATTCTGCCGCATGGTTGAATGCAGTCACAATACCGTGTTCGTTAATAGTGATAATACCTTCAATCAAATTGTCGAGGATAGCTTGAGTATGCCGGGCCTGTTCTTCACGACTGCGTTCAGCGGCAGCCCTTTCCATTTCAGCACTCAGGCGGGTGGCAAATATTTTCATGATGGTAATACTGCGCTTCTCATCTTCAATGGGCTTCCGGAAGAGAATCGTCATGTGGCCAATAATACGTCCCTTGTCATTAAGAAATGGAATGACCAGAAGTGATTCAATGTTTAGCAGGAGAGGACAATCGGGGTAATGTATGTATGCCTGTTCGGTGATACATAAGTGTTCACCAGGATTGATAAGCGAACAGGGTGTTTCGTCAATATTGCACTCAAAATTGTCATGGAACTCACCATTGCTCCATACGGCAAGTGTCCGGGATCGGCGTAATATCGGATCGGTGATTTCTGTGACTATCACAGTGTCCGCCTCCAAGGCCGTTGCAGCGGTCATTGCACTCACTCTGAACACCTCATCGGCAGAGTTTGCGGTTGTGCCAAGAAAAATCGCCTGCAGGGTATTTTTTTCCCGCTCCATATCGGTCATTGCGGTTCTTAGTATCTGTTCATCCCGTTTACGCTCGCTGATGTCCTGGACAAGGGTTAAATAGAGTGTCTCATCCTGTCCTGTTATTTCAGTGATTTTAAATTCAGCGGGAAAGACCTTTTCGCCACGACGGACAGCATGAGCGGTAATGGCACCCTGATTGATGACACGCCCCCGATGCTCAGCAGAGCCCATCCAGCCTTGATGTTGGGCGCGCTGTTTTGGCGGCATTAGTATGTTGACGTTACGTCCTTTCAGTTCATGCTCTTCATAACCAAAAATAGCGCAGGCCGCTGCATTTACTGACTCAATAGTACCGTTGGCCCACACGGTAATGATGCCGTCTGGGATATGTGATACTACAGCGAGCAGTCGCTGTTTACTTTGCAGTAGTTTGTTTGTCATGGTTTGAAGCTGGATACGCATGGTCTCCAGGGCAGCGGCTAACAAACCTATCTCATCGTGACCACGTTGTATAATCGGTTCATTGAAGTTGCTTTGTGCCAATATTTTTGCGGCGGATGCCATCTCTTCCAGCGGGCGTCGTATTAACCAGTCCTGCAGTATAAAATTCAGTGTTAATCCCGTGGCAATGAATGCAAAAACGATAAGACTGATCAGGTTTATCTTTGAAAGCTCGGCCTTTAATTGTGTGCGTGGATCAAACTGTAGTGTTATTTGTGCCAGTGGTGCACCGCCAAAATCGATGGGGACTGAGATCTCCATCATATTGGACAAATCCTGTTTATGGGTGACCATTAACGGATAGATCTGTTTTTTGTTCGGATTGTTGAGCTGTAACCGCTTCCAGGTTGGATCGGTGGCGATAACAGAATCCAATGTTTTGTATATCTGGGCGAGGTCATCAGAGAGCAGTGGTTCGACCAGGGCAAGACTGAGTATGTGCAGCTTTATCTGTTGCTCCTGCTGTATATTGGTGATGGTATTATCGGTTTGCCATGGTACCCATAACCATTGAGTCAAGGCGAGCAGCAGGCCTAATACAACCAATCCAGGTAACAGTAATTTGGTGCGAATGGTGGTGAATCTGTTAATCCTCATAAAACTTGTCCAGACGCATTTTTTTTAAGGGGTCGTAATCTTTTAGCTGGGCAATAGCGACGTTTTTGATAGGAATCTGGCTCAGCATCTTCTGCCCGGATTTTGTTTTTCCCAGTGATAACATTGTTTGCTGTATTGCATTTCTGATGGGCTCAGGAACTCGTGGATGAGCAGTCAGCGGGTGTGGGGCGACAGCATCGGTGGTATGCAGGATACGGAGTTGATCCCGTACCGTTGCAGATTGATGGGCGAGTGTGCTGGCAACGCCGCCACCTGCTACAGTGTTGCCTAGCACGACATTGAGATAGACCGAGTCGTGACTGTTCACGTAACGTGGTTTAAAGGTGATGTTTACTTCACGTGTCAGCATTGCACGTATCATTAATGATGCACCCAGTGCATTGGGTGAAGGGAAGGCGATGCTTTGATCACGTAGCTCTTCAAGTTTCATGTAGGGGCTATCTTTTCGTACAACCACAATACCGCGCAGCTCTGTTGCAACATCGCGCACCAGGGGGATGTATTCATTGGTTGCGGTGGTTTTAAGAAGTTGGTAGGGGTTGACATAGGCAAAGTCAAATTCGCCGGCGAGTAACTGCTGCTCAAACACGGGAATGGTCTGACTGCCACGTAGCACAAAACTGTGCCCGGTACGTTGCTGTAACTCTTTTAAAATAGGACGCCAGATCTGCTGTGTGGTGCGGGCATCAAATTGCGGTACAACACCTATGGTGAAGTTATCAGCCTGACAGATACTGCTGCTCATTATCAACGTGATGATGGTGAGCCAATGGTAAATGTTTATTCTACCTGCTGCCTGAGTTGCCATATGAACTCCTTTTTGCATTGGTGGTAAAAATCAGGATCACCCGGCAATCGTTGAAATTGCGGCACATAGCTCCTCACGTTTGAAGGGTTTTCTTAGAATGTTTCCCGCTCCAATCAGTGTGGCCAGTGGCAGATAATCAAAACGGCCATTGAGTCCACCACCACCAGACATCGCCACAATTTTTGCGTTGGGGGCGAGTTGGCGGATTTCTAAAATAAGATCGATACCGTTTTTTTCTGGCATGACCAGGTCAGTGATGACCAGATCGATCTGTTCACGACGCAGTATCGTTAACGCAGCATTGCCATTTTCGGCAGTCAGCAACTCATGTTCTGGTGACTCCAGCATGGCGCTTACCAGCAGCCGCATGTGGGGTTCATCGTCGACAACTAAAATTTTTATCATAGTGATCTCCTTGTCCATAGGCCTATGGCAGTTGTGGTTACTGCGGCGTTGCAGCCTGTCTATGAGTGCGGTTTATAACAGTAGATAAAAATTATAATCATCCACGTCAGTACTGTTTGGCAGCGGTGTGCTTTTCAGATTAGCGACATTTAGGCGGCGAACTTGATTGGCATGGTCGTCAGGGGGGAGAAGGGTGTCGTGCCGTTTGAACAACACTAAACAGTAAAGTGGAGTTAATCAAAAAGGGACAGATAATCTGTCCCCAGGTTTTTATATAGTGTTGTCGCTGTTATTTTTTATCGCGGCTAATGGCCCAGGTGCCATCGCCATCCGGCGCGGCAGAGTGCTGGACGTTGACAAAGAGGGTATGGGGATCTTTGCCAAAATAGATGCCACTCCCCTCTGCCTTCGGGTCACTGAGAGAGCCAAACAGCCATACTCGATCCGCCATGCCATCCCGGTTGTTGTCGGGGCTGGCCACCCAGATATCAGAGGGGAGGTTATCCTCAATAATCATCAGCTTGCCATCCGGTGTCACGGCCAGATTGTCTGGGTTATCAAACCCGGTCTGGAAATGGGCAGCGCCGGGGCTGCCTATCTCGACAGGCACATTAAGACCCGGTTTAATGAAGTTGCTGACGCTCAGGGTGGCAAGGTTGATAGCCAGGACCCGGCCATCATAAAGTTCTACATTGCCCTCATACTCGCCTTCGGTAATGGCGGCATACAGGATATTACCGATAATCTGTAAATCCTCAGGCCGGTTGTATCCCGTCCCGCCTGCGGTGGTACCCGACTGGCGAGCGGCATGGGGATCGATAGGGCCCACCCACTGGCCGGTGCCAGTACCATCACTATTGCCACTGACTTTCAATACATAGAGCTTGCCTGCGCTGAGATCGCCGTAGTGGTCTGGTACAAATCGGTATATGCCGCCGCCATAACCCTCTTTCTGGCCACGAAACTCATCAACGGTGTAGACCGAGCCATCGTTACCGACCTGAATACCTTCACGCGCCATCAGCCCCATGGCAGGGCGCTCGTGGGCGGTGCCATACATCAGGTTGTTATCTTCGAGCACAATCTCAAAAAGTCGGCCATTATCCTTCTCCTCAACCACCAGCAGTGTCCCCCAGGGTGTCCAGACAATCCCGTCGATTGCGCTCCAGTCCGCATGTTGCACCAGTACCCGGCTCTTACCACTCTTCAGGTCCACCACCGAAACGGCCCCCCCCTCAGTGGTTTGATGGATCTCATGGGTACGGTAGAGATAACGCCCGGCCTGTTTACCGGTTTCGTTTACCGTGTTCATATCGTTCCAGTCGTTGCGGCCATTATTGTAGATATTGAGATCGGACTCGCCTGACACAATCTTCTGGCTGAAGCCTGGGGGTAATTTCCACGGTGCAGCGGCGTTCCAGTCGGCGCTGTTGGCAGAGCCATCAATAGGTACAAAGCCAAAAGGGCCGGTCAGGCTGCTACTGTCAGCCTGGGCGGTGGAGAGTGTCAGGCAGAAGAGAATGGAGCGGGTGAGAGTGTGGTAGCGGTTCATGTTCGGGATCTCCTGAGGTGTACAGGTACGAACCGTTAGTATTGGTGCCTGATATTAATGGAGTATGAAGTGTGGATGAAGCTTTTGTGACAAGCCGATGGTGGAACCCATGACAATTTTCACTGTCCTTCTGTTCGCACAGCTTTGTTAGAATCACCCTATTAAAATGGATCAGCAGACAGGAATCACCATGGAACTCTCAAATACGCAACAGGCACTACAGCAGCTCAGGCAGCAGATATCAACGCAGATCATCGGTCAAGAGGTGCTGGTAGAGCGGCTGCTGATTGCACTGCTCGCCAATGGCCACCTGTTGGTAGAAGGGGCACCGGGGCTGGCCAAAACACGGGCTATCAAAGCGCTAAGCACAGCGATTGAAGCGGACTTTCACCGCGTACAGTTTACCCCGGACCTGCTGCCAGCAGACCTTACCGGCACCGACATCTTCCGGCCCCAGGATGGCTCGTTCCAGTTTCAGCGTGGCCCGCTGTTCCATAACCTGGTGCTGGCGGATGAGATCAACCGCGCCCCCGCCAAGGTACAGTCGGCGCTGCTGGAGGCAATGGCCGAACGTCAGATCACCGTAGGGGCCACCAGTTATCCGTTGCCCGAGCTGTTTTTAGTGATGGCCACACAAAACCCCATCGAACAGGAGGGAACCTACCCGCTACCCGAAGCACAGCTCGACCGTTTTCTGCTGCACGTCAACATCACCTACCCATCGGCAGAGTCAGAGCGCGAGATTCTGCAACTGACCCGGCGTGAAGCCGCATCCTCCCCCCCTAAAGCGGAGCCAGTACCGCGCCTGACACAGCAGACCCTGTTGCAGGCGCGTGATGAAGTGTTGCAACTCTATATGGGCGATAACCTGGAGCGCTATTTGATAGAGATCATCCTTGCCACCCGCAACCCCACCCCCTACGGAGCGGAGCTGGCGGGCTGGGTACAGTGGGGGGCCAGTCCACGGGCCACCATCGCCCTGGACCGCTGCGCCCGGGCACATGCATGGCTGGCCGGGCGTGACTATGTGAGTCCTGAGGATATCCAGACCATGGCCTACGATGTACTGCGTCACCGGGTATTGTTAAGCTACGAGGCCGAGGCCGAAGGGATCACCACCGACCGTTTTATTGAAACACTATTAAACCGGATCGCAGTACCATAGTCTTGCTGTTGTGCCGCAGATCACAACGTGACGTATATATAGTATAAAGAGCCGGAATACCGGCCAGATACATAGCCAAGGGTGGCGGAGAGTGAGCAACCAGACAAAAGCCTACATTGCCGGCATTGGCATGATTACGCCGCTGGGTTTTAACAGCGCTATGACCTCCGCTTCCGTAGGGGCGGGGATCAGCAGCTATGAAATCTCCGACCACTACCACAACCACGCCGGAGAGCCCATCACCCTCAGCCTAGCCCCCGATGAACTCTTCACCAACCCGTTTGAGATAGATGAGGGGGATTACTACAGCGTTCAGTATGACCGCATCATTAAACTCTCCATCCTGGCGCTGAGGGAGATATTCAGCCAGCAGAGCGTTGAACGCCCGGTTCCCCTGATACTGGCCATGGCAGAGTCGCAGGTGGGTGTGGTCCCGGTTCTCTCAAAATTACTGATACAAAACCTGCTCAGCCAGCCCGACCTGTTAATTGCCCAGAACAGCGTGCGCCCCACCTACACCGGTCGGGCAGGCGGCATCGAGGGGCTCGATCTGGCGTTTCGCTATCTCTACGATGCCGACGAGGATTACGTACTGGTGGGCGGCAGCGACAGCCATCTGAGCGCCGCACGCCTCAACCGGCTCGATGAGCAGCGCCGACTGTTGGCCCCCGGTAGCGCGGACGGTTTTGCCCCCGGCGAAGGGGGGGCCTTTATACTGCTCACCCGCCACCCGGCGTGCGCGCTCTGTCGCCATGGCCAGATCATCGCCCTCTCCCCCCCCGGCATCGCCAACGAGCCGGGCCATCTCTTCAGCGACGAACCCTGCAAAGGGGAGGGGCTTGATAAAGCCTTCAAAAAAGCGCTCAAGGGCTACACCGGCGGAGCCATCAGCACCGTCTACTCCAGCATGAATGGAGAACACTACTGGGCCAAAGAGTATGGCGTCGCCATGATACGCAACGCCCCACACTTTGGTGACAAGGTAACGGTAGAACACCCCGCCGACTGTTACGGTGATCTAGGCTCGGCCAGCGGCAGCGCACTGATCGGGCTGGCGGCGGAACGGCTCTTTCGCCAGACCGATGCCGCCTGCCTGATATATGGCTCCTCCGACAACGGCTGGCGCGCCGCCACCCTGATGGAAACAGTGGCATATCAGAGCAACACCCCCCCCGTTCCCTTTCGCCACCCCGCGTTGGACTCAGACTGGCCCGAGACAGAGAGCGAGGCGGAGTGGGAACATCAGATAGCGTTGAGTCTATGCCGTAGCGCCACCCCCCCCAGAGGAGAGAGAAAGTGACCCAGATAGGCGAAAGCGTCTACACCCCACCGGAGGGACCGGGGGAGCAGAATGACGGCAAAATACACCTCAACATCCGTATCCACGTTTACAACGACGGCACCAGTAACAACCGCACCAATACCCAGAGCCGTCTCGACAAGAAGGAGGCGTACCTGAAACTCGAAACGAAAAAAGAGAGCTACGAAAACGACTTTACCAATATCGCCACCATGGAGAGCTACATCCTGGGCGACCCCACCCCCGGCTACCACCACACCCTCTCCGTCTACGTCGAGGGACCGGGCACCATTGACGACGAGGCTGACCGTACCCTGGGGTATGGCATCGGTGTGGGTGAGGCGGGGGTACGCAGCAAGGTGGAGCGTGGGCTGATGAAAATCGTCGAGAAAATTGTGGACGCACTTAAAAAGGCGTACAAGAAGGAGGAGAAAGGGATCGTCATCGACCTGCTGACCGTTGACCAGTTCGGCTTCAGCCGCGGCGCCGCCGTGGCCCGCAGCATGATTCACGAGGCGCTCTCTGGCCGCCAGCCGCTGCAGGCGCGGCTGGCGGCGAAGAGGTATGCAACCACCAAAGTCGAGATCTGTTTTGTCGGGCTCTATGACACGGTAGCCTCCCACGGGCTGCTCTTCAGCAACGACACCCGGGCGCTGAAACTGGATGCAATTTACCGTGCCAAGGCGGTGTTGCACCTGGTGGCGGCGGATGAGCACCGGAAAAACTTCTCCCTCACCAACATCCACAGCGCCAGCAATGGGCGCGAGATCTTTCTGCCCGGTGCCCACTCCGACATCGGCGGCAGCTACCTGGACAACCTCACGGAGCAGCAGGTGGTCTACGAAGGGGTAGCCGAGATCGCCGGGCAGGAGCGCGCCCAGCTGATCGCCGCCGGCTGGTACCACCCCCACGAGATCACCCTGGAGCCGCTGGCCGACGTGGTGGTGGGCGAACATGTGCTGCCCCAGGCGCGGCTGCGGGTCTGCCGCCCCCAATCGGCCTACGTCGGGCGCGATACCCTAGCCCCCCTGATCCTCGGCGACCCCCCCT
>JAKFXL010000063.1:0-8212 GCA_021731365.1 Gammaproteobacteria bacterium
GCAGCTGAATATTGGCACCGGACTGGTCCAGACGGTTATTCAGTCGGCCAATCTGGGCGCGATAATGCTCCCCCCGGGCACTGATCAGATCTATCAAGGTGCGCCGTGCCGCCGAGAACTGTAAATCGTAGGCTTTAACCACCGTATGGCTCGCCTCCACCCACTCCTCCAGGCGTGGTGCAATAACACGTAACTCCTGCCAGTTGGCCCACAACCGCGCCACCTCACTCTGAAGCCGCAGTAATTCGGTATCGACTGCCGCCTGCGCCGCTAGCTTGCGCTGTACCGCCTCACGTTTACGGCTATAACTTCCTCCCCCCAGCGGCAACTGGTAACGCAGCTGAAACTGTGTAGCACGGTCAGTCTCTGTCACGGGCGTGGGATCAATATTCGAACTTAAGGTTTGTCGCACCTCAAGATCAAGACTGGGATAAAGCCCAGCAGCGGCAATCCCCACCTCATCACCCCGGGCAACGGCCCGCTGCTGTGCGGCGCGAATGCGGCGGTTGTCTGTTAATACCCGCCCCAGCAGTTGCTCTTGACTTAAGTTATCGAAAACAAAGGCCATTGCTGGTTCGATTAACAGATCCGGTTCTGCCCCCACCAGCAAGCGGTAAAACTGTTCGACGCCCCCTAGCTGCCCACGTAGCTGTGACTGCTGTAATTCAGCCTGCATCAAGCTGTTACGGGCGTACTCCACATCCGCGACAGGGATTTTACCCAGCGTGGCGCGAATGCCAATCTCCTCATTCAAACGGCGATGTTCGACCAGATACGCATCACCCAACGCCAGCAATCCTCTGAGACGTAATACTTCTAGGTAGATTTGAGATACCTGCAGTGCCACCCGCTCATGGGACTCATCCAGATCGGCAATGCTCGCCTCACGCTCATGCTGAGCAACCGACACCGTTTGCCAATCTGCCAGTCCCCGAAACAGGTTCCAACGCATAAAAACCTCGTTACGGCGGGTAGTGCGCTCCAGAGGTTGGCCAAATTGAATGTCACGGGCATCGGCCGCCACTGATTCCAGACCGACTATGGGGTAATAATTAGAACGCGCCTGGATGATGCGTTCACTGGAGGCACTCAGCAGTGCCTGACTACTGCGAATATCCGGGTGTTGCTGCAGTACTCGCTCCACCACTTCAGGCAGCGTGGCTGCACTGCTCGAAGGCGGTAAAACCATCAGCAGCAACACTATCCACCACCGGGCCAAACACATCTCTGGCAATGCCCTCATCGCTCCCGCAACCCTTTGTCCAACGTCTTCATCACGGGTTTAAGCAGATAATCGAGGACTGTTCTTTTGCCGGTATGGATGCTGGTATCTGCAGACATACCGGATGATATGGTCAACCGCTCCTCAGGCTCGCCAAGGTAGTTACGATCGGTTTCAATGTAGACCTCAAAGTAGGCCTCCTCCCGCTCATCCACCAGCGCATCGGCCCCGACACGGAGTACCTTGCCCGCCAGGGAGCCAAAGATTGATGAGTCATACGCGGTGATGCGGACATTCACTACCTGCTCCGGGCGGATAAAGGCGATATCTGCCGGTTTTACCCGCGCCGCAATCAACAACCTGTCATTAACCGGCACCAGCTCCATAATGGTCTCACCGGCCTTGGCCACCCCACCTTCAGTACTGATGATCAGGCGGTTGACGACCCCATCCATCGGTGACCGCAACTCACGTCGATCCACCCGGTCCTGCTGGGCGGTGAGTTTTTCCGTCAGGGTGAGCGAATCCGCCGACAGATCACTGAGTTCACGATTGCTCTCGGCGCGATGACGTGCCTCAACCTCTGCCAGCCGTGAGCGGGTCTCCGCCAGCGCTGCATTGCTACGCTGCACGGCAATGCGGGCCGACTCAAGCTCCCCCTTCAACCGGCTGGACTCCTGACGTGCACGTAAGACATCCGTGGCCGCCCCCGCCTTCTGGGCCAGCAGCTGCTGCTCCATCGCCAGATTCTCATCGGCCAGTATTAATAATGTAGCTAATGAGTCAACTTTAGATTGCGACTCCGCCAGCTCCTTATGGCGCTGGCGAATCTGATCCTGCACAACGGCCACCGATGCCGCCAGCTCCCGACGTCGAGAGTTCCACAACTTTTTCTGCTGCGCCGCCAGCGCGGGTGCCTGCTGCTGCAACTGCTGGTTAAATACCAGCTCACCACCGCTGAGCTCCGCATTCAGGCGGGCCATGGCCGTCTGAATTGCATGCTGTGCCTTTGTCCCCTCACCCAGATCCGCGTTGTACTGCAGGTTTTCCACATGGGCCAGCAAGTCACCACGCTTCACCTCCTGCCCTTCACGCACAGCAATGTCCCTGATAATCCCCCCTTCCAGGCTCTGAATTGTCTGTACCCGGCTACTGGGAACCACTTTGCCCATCGCATTCACGGAGATATCCAGTCTGGCAACACTCATCCATAAAAACGCCAGCACCATAAACAGGGCCAGCACCGCAAGCAAGGTATAGGCGGCCTTGCGCGGTCCACGATCCATGTCGGGATCAGACAGAAAGGGGGTTGAACTCATGCCACTCACGAAGCGCCCCCCGATTGCAGACGGCGCAACACCTCATCACGCGGACCATCCAGCAGCACCCGTCCCTGATCAATCACCACCAACCGATCCACCAGCGGCAATAACACCGAACGGTGGGTCACAAGCAACATCGTTGTATCCTTAAATTCACGCAGGTGGGCAATCAGCTGATTTTCGGTCGCTGGATCCATCATGCTGCTCGGCTCATCCAGCAGCAACATTTTAGGCCGCTGCACCAAGGCACGGGCAATCGCAACGGCCTGGCGCTGGCCGCCGGAAAGGCGCTCACCACGTTCCCCCACCTCACTGCCCAACCCATCAGGCAGCTGCGCCAATGTCTCTTCCAGGCAGGCGCTACGCACCGCCTGCAACAGATCCGCATCACTGACATTGGCAGAGCCGAGCAGAATATTTTCACGAATGGTGCCATGAAACAGAATGATGTCCTGTGGCACATAACCGATCTGGCGACGCAAACTGAGCGGCTCCATCTGGTTGACCGCCACCTTATCCACCAGTACCGTCCCCTGCTCTGGGGTATAGATATTTAACAACAGCTTCAGTAACGTACTTTTTCCTGAACCGATCCGGCCAATAAAACCAACCTTCTCACCGGGGTTGATTTTCAGATTCAACCCCTTAAGCAGTGGTGGCAAACTGGGGTAACCAAACACAACATCACGCAGCTCAATCGCCCCCCGCATTGCCGGCATCTGCAGACTACCGGCCTGATCATCAGTGGGTGCTTCCATCACCTTGTCCAGGGCATGCAGCGCAATTTTAGTCTGCTCCCAGCGGATGATAAGACCGGCCACCTGAGCGGCTGGCGCAATTGCCCGTGAGGCAAGCATGGACACAGCAATCAACTGCCCAAGTGTCATCTCCTGTGTTGCGACCAACATTGCGCCAAACATCACCAGCAGAATCATATTCAGCGCCGTCAACATGGCTGACAGGTTGGAGCCCAGCGCAGTAATCTCACGCATCCGCAGGCCATTGCCCGCCATCTGCACCGTCAGCATCTCCCAGCGCCGACGCGCCCACGCCTCTGCCCCCAACCCCTTAACCGTATCCAGCCCATTCATCACTTCAAATAGATGGGCAGTACGTTGAGAGCTCTCCTTAATATTTTCATTCAATACCTTCGACAATGGACGACGCAGCAACCAGGTGAGTCCCAGCATTATTGGAATGATCACCATCGGCACCAGCACCAACCAACCGCCAATCAGGGCTATCACTGCCAAAAACAGGAACATAAAAGGCAAATCACCCACCAGCGTCAAGGTGGTCGAGGTGAAGAAGTCACGGACCATCTCAAAATCACGCACCACATTGGCCAAAACACCGCCAGAGGCCGGGCGATTGGCAGCGCGCATCCGCAAGGTATGGGCAAAAATATGGGAAGAGAGCGCCACATCCGCCTTACGTGCGGCCGCTTCCAGCAGGTAACTGCGCAGCAGTTTAACCACCATATCAACACCAATCACCACCACCACTGCGGTGGTTAATACCCAAAGACTATCGAGTGCATTGTTGGGCACTACCCGGTCGTAAACCGCCATGGTGTAAAAAGGGACAACAATGGCCAACAGGTTAATGGCCACCGTACCCAACAGTGCCCACAGGTAAATGGCTCGGTTGGCCTGAAACACATCCCAGAACCAGCGGCGGCGCTGCGGCAAATGGTAAAGCAGGCTGCGGGCATCAAAATGGAATGCTGGTCGCGCAAAATACCAGTGGCCAGGATAGTCGTTAAGAAACTGTTCCAGTGGCAACCAATGGCTACCATCGATACCCGGCAAAGAAAGCTCCACCCGCTCACCCTCACGGGCAAGCACAACAGCGGCATCTCCCTCAGAGGTCAAGACCAAAGCAGGCAACATTGACCCTTTGATGTGAGCCGGTGCCACTTTTGACAAAGTCAAAGCCAGTCCGGCACGCGCCGCACACTCAACCATCTCGACAGACGTGACAACACCTGTTGGCAAAGGCACACCCGCCACCAACTGCTCAGCATCAACACTGCGACCAAAGTAACGTGCTAAAAAGAGTAGCCGGTCAAGCACCACATCTGCCGGACTAGTAGGGTTTAACGTTGATGACATACGAAATTATGCGGGCCTTTATTCATTAGCAGCCAACCAAACCAGTACACGGTCATTGGTGGTCACTTCAACCAAAAATCTAAACCAAAAGGTGAAGGCAGCGACTGAACACTGCCTTCACCTTAATGGCTACAACAACTTACAGACTACACATATCAGACTCAAGATACGATCAGGCCGCTGCCTGATCATAAAGATCAGCCATCTGCTTCATCACATCCAGCGCTGCACTCTCTGTCGCCATGCTGCTATCAGTTGGCTGGCCCTGTTCAGCAACTGTTGCAACAGGAGCCGCGACACCATCAAGCAAACTATCAAGATTGATATCATTACTGAGCAGGTCATCAATATTTGGCAGCTCCACGCCAGCGGCAGCAGCATCAGCGGCAGAGACATTGAAATAGAGATCGACCATATCAACCGTACGACCATCAACCATCACCGCACTACTACTTTCCAGATGTAAATTGCCATTAGCATCCAGGAACGGCGCATCGACATAAGAGACCTTCAGCCTGGCAATACCCGCCTCTGTCAAACTCATCAGCTCACCAACATCAGTCTGGTGGTTACCATTAGCATCCCGCCAGATGGCAAGATTGGCAAACTGCTCATCAGCCGCATCGACATAACCATCACCATTAGTGTCAAAACTGGCGAGCTTGGCAAAACCATCGCCCCGGTTATTCCCTCCAAACAGCTCATCAATGCTGTCGATCTTGCCATTTTTATTTGTATCAACCGCCAGGAAACCATCATTTTTTGACAACCAGCCAGACTTAATAGCAGTGCCGTTACCAAACAGATCAAATGAACCTTGTGCATCGCTACGGGCAACGGTGTGAATGCCATCACCATCCAAATCGATCACTATCGGCGTCACGGCCTTGTCGCTGCTCTTGCTGGAATCCTTGCTGGAATCCTTGCTCGAATCCTTGCTCGAATCCTTGCTCGAATCCTTGCTCGAATCCTTGCTTGAATCCTTGCTTGAATCCTTGCTTGAATCCTTGCTTGAATCCTTGCTTGAATCCTTGCTACTACCTTTGTCCTTGTCGCTCTCTTTGTCCTTACTGCTGTCCTTGTCCTTACCGCTCTCTTTATCTTTACTGCTGTCCTTGTCGCTGTCCTTGCCACACTCTTTTTCATGACCATGATCTTTCTTGTAATCATCATCCTTTTTATGATCATCTTTATCTTTCTTATGATCATCTTTATCTTTCTTGTGATCATCGTCCTTCTTATGATCATCTTTGTCTTTCTTGTGATCATCGTCCTTCTTATGATCATCTTTGTCTTTCTTGTGATCATAGTCCTTCTTATGATCATCATCCTTCTTATGTTCGTCTTTGTCTTTGTCTTTGTCTTTGTCGTCATCACACTTAGGCACAACTACCTTTACTGGCTCACAGACAGTGGTGATTGCTGCTAGCTTATCTATCTTAAAGAAATCATCTGAGTCACCTGGCTTTGCAGCGACAATCAGTACATTGCCTTCAATATTGCCGTTATTAAAATCGGCCCAGCGGGCAGAGCTCAATGTAGTACTGTTAACCTCAGTAAAGCCCATGCTCAACAACACCGCATCACTCAACTCAATATGGTTAGTAAATGGGGCAGTGGCTGTCCCTATCCATACTTTAATGTCGCTGTCACCAATCACATAACCAAGATAGGCTTTATCAACAATGACTGCTTGCGAGAACTCAAACAGAACGTAGTTATCACGGCCGCTGTTATCAACAGTATGACTGGCATTGCTAGCACCACTACCTTCACTGCTATCAGTCACACCCAACCCACCACCGTAACTGCCGAGCCACGCCTTAGACCAATTACCACTGCTATCACGGCTAAAGGCACTTGCATTCACAGAAACGCCATTAGAGGTATACGTTCTAATATTACCGTCGCTACCATCCGTGGCAGAGCTGCCACCAAAATTAAAATTAAGCGCCACTGCAGGGGCAACAATACCGGCATCCCAGGAGAGATCGTTTTCACCCGCAACCAATGTGGTCACTATGGTCTTGCCTGAAGCATCAACGTCCGAATCAAGTGCGTCATCAGTGCCTTGATCCTTAGCTGTAAAGCCATAGCCCGTTGGCGCGATCACCTGTATTGAGTAGTCACCTGGCGTTAAATTACTAAACAGATAGTTACCATTGGCATCAGTCACCGTAGTGGCAACCACTGCACCAGCAGCGTTAAGCAGCTTCACCGTCGCACCGCTGGCACCTTTTTCGCCCGCATCCTGAATACCATTGGCATTGCAGTCGATCCAGACACGATCACCAATGCTGGCTTTACCATTTGGCTGACCCACAATCTTAACCGTTGCACTATCCATATCACTAACAACCGTGCCATTGGCTACACCGGTAACAGTGACTACATTGACTGAGTCCCCGTATTTAATTTCAGGCAACATGGATTTATCACCAATTTTAGGGGGTGAATTGTGCTGATCGAACACTGTAACCCCACCAAAACCGGCCATACCAAAGGTTGATGCCTTAACGGTAAACATATAACCATTCACATAATCCCAGTTCGCGTCATTCAACGGCGAATTACTGGTCATGCCGGTATAACCAGCCTGGTTTAGATTCAACTCCAGGGTACTGTCAAAGTCATACAGGTTGGCGGCGTTGCCAATCAGAAGCTTCCCGTCCCCACCGCTGATACCCAGCGAGGCATAACCAGCAAAACTGCTATAACCATCGATGTTAACGGTCGTAGCGCCAATGTAGTCCTGATAAAACTTCATCACTACATTGCCATTGCCGTCCTTAAGCTCAAAACCGGCCTTATCACTTTTAACAAGGTGATTGAAAGTATGTGAGCCATCCCAGGTCGGTGCCTTGCCCGTGGCTGCATAGTTATTGTCGTTAATACCCTGGCTCTGACGGTAGAAAACACGAATATCGCCGTCTGGCAACATTGTGTAACTCAAGGTACCTGAGTCATACACAGTACCGTTATAGGTAATGCTCATCTGCACTGCCGGAATCACCGTGGCGCTGTATTTCCACACCTCATTAACATCCAGCAGATCATCGCCATTGAGATCACCGACGTTTTTACCATTCGCACCCAGCAATGCAGTTGGATTAAAATCATCCCCCGCATAATTGGCCGTAGCGTTATCATCTTTGATGGTCACATTAGCCAGCGCAACACCGCCCGTATTACTTACCGAGTAAGTGAAGGTGACAGGGGTATTGGCCGCAGCGGTGGCCACACTCGCACTCTTGACAACCTGAATGCCACCTTGAGCTTCCACCAAGCCAGCATCCACAGAGCTGTTCACCTCACCCGCCGCCAAACTGTAACAACCAGTAAAGCCACCTACGCCTGCATCACTATCAAGATCATCCGCACCAACATTGGCTTGTGTCAGGGTATAGCCCGTAGGAGAAACAAACTTGACGATGTAGTCGCCCGGCATGAGGTTGTCGAAGTGGTAGCTGCCGATCGGGGTGCTGCCCATGCCGTCGGCGGTGGTGGTGCTGCCGACCAGGACGCCGGGGAGGCCGTTGACGCAGGTGTAGAGT
>JAKFXL010000063.1:8312-33558 GCA_021731365.1 Gammaproteobacteria bacterium
GACGATGTAGTCGCCCGGCATGAGGTTGTCGAAGTGGTAGCTGCCGATCGGGGTGCTGCCCATGCCGTCGGCGGTGGTGGTGCTGCCGACCAGGACGCCGGGGAGGCCGTTGACGCAGGTGTAGAGTTCGACGGTGACGCCGGCTTTACCCACTTCGTTGCTCTCTTGCAGGCCGTTGCCGTTGGCATCGACCCAGACGCTGTCGCCGATGCGGGCGGTGTCGGGGGGGATGGCCACGAGGCCGGCATCGAGGCTGAGGCTGTTGTCGCCGGAGACGAGGGTGACCGGGGCGGTCAGGCCGGCGCTGTTGGCGTCGCTGTCGCTGCTGTCGTTGCCCTGGTCCTGGCCGGTGAAGGTGTAGCCGCTCGGCTGGACGAAATGGACGCTGTAGCTGCCCGGGGCCAGGTTGTTGAAGAGGTAGTAGCCGGGGTTGCCGCTGCTGTCGTTGGCGGTGGTGGTGGTGGCGATGGTGCTGCCCGCACCGTTGAGCAGGTGGACGGTGACGCCGTTGAGGCCGCTGGGGCCGTCGTTCTGTTGGCCGTCGCCGTTGCTGTCGACCCAGACGTAGTCGCCGAGGCTGGCGGTTTGGTAGAAGCCTGCGTCGATGCTGGCGTTGTGCTCGCCGGCCGCCAGGGTGTAGCAGCCGGTGTAGCCGGTGCTGCTGTCGGCGTCGCTGTCGAGCAGGTCGTCGCTGCCGATGTTGGCGCTGCTGAGCAGGGAGCCGTCGCTGGCGATGAAGCGGACGATGTAGTCGCCCGGCATGAGGTTGTCGAAGTGGTAGCTGCCGATCGGGGTGCTGCCCATGCCGTCGGCGGTGGTGGTGCTGCCGACCAGGACGCCGGGGAGGCCGTTGACGCAGGTGTAGAGTTCGACGGTGACGCCGGCTTTACCCACTTCGTTGCTCTCTTGCAGGCCGTTGCCGTTGGCGTCGACCCAGACGCTGTCGCCGATGCGGGCACTTGGCACTGCCGATTTGTTATAGCCAAAATCGATACTGAAGTCACTGCTACCCGAAGTAAGCAGTGCAGGAGTCGAGCCACTGGGGGAAGCGTTACTATCCACTTCCGGGTTGCCACCCTGCAATGCAGGGCTGGCAACATAACCTTCCAGCGCTCCGCCGGCGTCAAAGTTACTGGGGGCAACGGTGATCTGATAGGTGCCTGGAATTAAATCCGCAAACAGATAGCTACCATCTGCTGCCGTTACAGTTGTCAATGTCACCGATTGACCACTGCCTGTTGTACCTGCCAACGTCAGCGTGACGCCGCCAATACCAACGTTACCACCATCATTTTGAATACCATCGCTGTTAACATCATTCCAGACGTAATTGCCAACAGACACCTTGTTGTAAAAACCGGAGTCTATAGATTGGTTATACTCGCCTGCGGTTAGCACAAGCACGTTCGAGGTCAAACCATCACTGTTATTGTCCGATGTGGCACTGCCATCCACTTGCCGCGGGCTAGTGTTGTTATAACCTGTCGGGGTAAAAAACTGGACTTGATAATCAAGACCTGGGGTCAATCCCATAAACGAGTAGTTACCATTGGCATCCGTTACAGTGGTCGCCAGAACTTCGTTCAGATCGTCAAAGTCGCCATCGTTATTGAGGTCACGCACCAACCTGACTAACGCGCCCGAAATGCCTGCCTCACCCACATTTTGAATACCATCTGCATTCAGATCATGCCAGACACGATCACCAATTTTGGCGGCCAGCATCTCCACCACCAAGGGCTGCAAGTGAACGCCATTGGCATCCACCGGGTCGAGAATAACACCTATTTTTTGATTAACGTCGGGAACAAAACCATCGTTGGCCAGCGCCAACGAATAAAGATTATCAATATCAACGACGTCAACGGCACCCAGGAATGCGGAGTACAGCGTCCAATCCTCACCCAACAACTTCCAGATAGTCGCCTGCACCTCTTGATACGAGATGCCAATGTTGGTGCCGTCGTAATAATTTAGCAGCCAGTTAACAGAATCCAGATTGTCGAGAAACCCGGTGGTATTGCCCAACGTGGGCATGCCTGCACGCAGAATAGCCAGTTCGGTACTGGAGTAGAGTGTTGCCGAGTATGTGCCAGGGGTATCTATATTAATGGCAGGGTCGAGGCACCAGCCGTCATACATCATGCTATTGATCGTGTTGGGATGGAAGGTTATATCAAACAGGCTTGGTTCAAGCGCAGGACCGGGGTAGACAACACTAATCGTAACTATTGGCTGTGACATTTGATAACACTCCTAAACTTTATCCATTCCATTTGTATGTAGGCAATCAAAGCACTGATGCTGGCTAAACATACGGCTATTAAAACCACAACAATCCCACCGCGCCGGGAGGCACGTTCATCTGGTGCTGGTGAGATAGCAATGCCATATGGCCGCCTACATAAGGCGACCATATGAAAAACGGTTACTTGCGACGACGGGCAAACAACAAGGCGGCAGCGCCTATGGCAAAAAGGGCCAAAGATTCAGGCTCAGGAAGTGGATTAGGCAGTGCCAGTGCTGGCACAGAGGCGGACATCAAAATCACAGCTGGAAGTAAATAACGCATAATTAACTCCTTGAGAAAAAAGGCAACAATATTTCACACAATTGTAAAATATTAACATTCCGCGGTTAGTCCTTAAGCAATAACCAGACCATTTTTAAAAAAACTTAATACTCAAAGAGTTACATGCAAATCTAAACCTATCCAACATGCCTGTGTAAATAATACCGACACCCGGATATTGCACTTTAAGTAGCCGTAATGAAACAACCAGTCCTGCCAGTAGTGACACACATCAACCGCCCCAATGATCGGTTGTGACGTCTAGATTAAGAACTCATTTTTTCCATCCACGCAGTAGAGAGTCCACACCACAACAGCGTGCTTCTCACCATCAAAACCAACACCCTACATACAAACAAACTGGCTGACGCCTCTATTTTGTTAGCCTATACTAGCCGCCCTCATTTCATTAAGCGGTAAAAAGCATGGCCAACGGTCGGGACGAAAAAAAGTATGTCGGCATCCTGAATGATCAGAAAGGCGGCATGACCGACTCTGGAAAAATTATCCGCGACGCATGGGTCTTTGGCCTGATTGCTGAAACTGAGACCTGCGAAGGCTGGGTAATACAGGGCATTCAGGCGCTCTGGGAACAGACCGAGGCGGAATGGGAAAAATACGGTTTTTTGGTCAACAATCTCCCACCAGAGCTGCGCCAGCGCTTCGACCGCATTCAGAGCGAGGCTGTTATCCGTGCCAAGCAGTCGGGATGGGATCCTGAGCGCGACCTAGACAGCGATTAGAAAATGGATGCTGCTTGGGAAAGGCTAATGCGGTTCCCATTCCGGCATGGGCAGTATTGCGCTTTTACACCCCAGTTGACGATAAGATGACATAAAGGCAGTCCCTACCTACTTCTGGAGGCCCGCTCATCATGTCCCAATCCAATACCACAGAGCCGCTGACATTCCAGCAGATCCACATTGATGCGGCGCGTAACTCCAGTGACGATTTCAACCTGTTTCATGACCGCTGCAAATGGGCGCGGATTCATGGCAACCCCTTTGGGGGACCCATCGCGCTTGGCTTTCAACTGGAGTGCCTGATTGAAGACCAGATACGGCTTTACCGTGATCAGCACAGTGAGACGGCGCTGATTGAGGGCCATAATCTCCATTTCAGTAACTACCAGTTCACCTTCGCCAGCGTGGTTAAGCCAGGGGAGACCGTTCAGGTGGAGGTCAAAAGCTCACAATTTAAAACCGGTGAGAACTGCACTCTGAGCAATCGGGTCGCGATCAAGGGGCCATCTGGGCTGGTGATGTTTGGTTTCAAAAAAGAGTCGCAATCGGCGCTTTTTTTAAACAGCGCCCCTCTTCCACAGCTACCTGACCTGACCCATCAGCCAGATCGCAGCTATGTGGCAGGCACCCGCTTCTTCTACAAACGTAAGTTTATGAGTACCGGCAACGCAAAGAATTTTCTCTCTGGCTCCCTGGCAGACCAATCGGCCTATTTCGACGAGATAGAGGAACGGGTTAACTTTCCAGATATCTATCCTGCGGGGCTTATCTCCTGTGCCTTGCTCGAACGCGCCCGCCATAACCACCACGATTTCGAACGGGAGCCGATGGTCTACACCTCACACAATCTCTCTATCGATCGCCGTCTGGCACGTAGCCTGCTCAGCAATGATGTCCTGCACCTGCTGGTTGACGAACCCACCGCGCTCACCTCAGAAAAGAGCCCCCATCAATATCTTCACCACTGCTATGGCCTGCTGCACTCTGGCGCGATCCTGTTTCGTGCAGAGATAACCATGATGCCATTGGCGGCCATTCTGAAAACCACACGCCCATAAAAAAAGCCACCCTGTCGAAGGTGTGGCTTTTTATACCGTCACTACAATAGCGCTTAATGTTTTTTGTGGGTCAACCAGTCACCTATCGCAAACAGCAGGCCGGAGATCACAAAGGTCAGGTGGATACCAACCTTCCAGGCCATCTGCTCAGTGGTAAAGGAGTCCACATTCACAAACGCCTTCAGCAACTCGATACCGGAGATGGCAACGATGGAGCCCATCAGCTTCATCTTCAGATCAGCAAAACTGACGTGGCCCATCCAGTCCGGGCGATCCTCGTGGCCACCGGTGTCGATCTTGGAGACAAAGTTTTCGTAACCGGCAAAGATGATGATGATCAGCAGATTGGCCAGCAGCACCACATCAATCAACGTCAGCAGCCCGATCACCACATCATTACTGGAGCCGGTAAAGACAATATCCACAAAGTGCAGAAACTCCTTGCCAAATTTCACCAGCAGCAGGGCGATGCAGGCGGCCAGGCCAAGATAAAAAGGCACGAGCAGCCAACGGCTGGCAAAGAGCACCTCTTCCACAAAAGTCTCAACTCTTTTCACAGCTTCTTCCTATTAATGTAATGGGGGGGTAGGTAACCGACGGCTATTCTCCTGCTTCATCCTGGCACTAGCAAGGATCAATTGAGAGAATCTTTATTCGCTGCCAGCACCCTCTGCGGGCCGTACCCGGAATACCCCCACATCAATCGACGCCACGGCCACCTTGGTGCCGGCCTCAATCTGCTCCATCACCGCACTATCATCGATCTCGACCCGCCACTCGATACCCGAGTAATGCGTCTTGCCGGGGGCAGCATGAGTAATGGTCTGGCCAAGGCGGAACTCATGGCCGATAAAATCGCTGCTCAGATCGTGCCCAGTGAGCCCTTTCTGGCTCTGCAATCTCAACAGGGGCTTCCACAACAGCAAGGCTGAAAGGGCAGAACAGAGGCCAAAACTACCAATACCGGCGGCCCAGCTCGCTGGCAACAGCCCCACCCAGAACAATAATCCAGTCGCCAACGCACCAATACCGGCAAACAGCACCACCCCAGATGTAAAGCCAAAGGCCAGTGCCTCGATCACCAGCAGTGCAAACCCCACGGCAAACCAGAAGGTCTGTTGATTGGCATCAAAATAGTCGATCATGGCTCACCTACCTGGTTTAAAGGCGTCGCTATTGTTCATGGCCGCCACAATCGCCACCGCCTCGGCTACCGTATTACCGGCACCGCTCGACTTATCATCCATCAGCACAATGGTGGACTCCTTGGCGATCATCCTTTTGGCCTCGATGGCGAGGGTAGCTAGATCAAGCTGGATCGCCTTCTGTCCCGCCGGGGTCACGGCGCTCTCACCGATAGTCCGAATCGCTGCCGCCTTGGCCAAGGCCACCAGTTCAATCGCCTTGGCCTCACCTTCGGCGTTAAGGATCTGCTCGGCACGTTGCGCCTCAGCCGCCAGCACCTGTGACTGTTTCTGCCCCTCGGCGACGTTGATGGCCGCCTGTCGCTCCCCCTCTGACTCAAGGATCGAGGCGCGTTTGTCACGCTCCGCCTTCATCTGTCGCTCCATCGCCTCCAGCACACTGCGCGGCGGGGTGATGTCCTTAATCTCATACCGCATCACCTGCACACCCCACGGCTCCGCCGCCATATTGATGGAATTGACGATAGCCACATTCAGGCTGTCACGCTCTTCAAAGGTACGGTCGAGATCAAGCTTGCCGATCTCGGAACGCATGGTGGTCTGGGCCAGCTGGGTGACTGCGTAGGTGTAATCCTCAACGCCGTAGCTGGCCTTGCTCGGTTCGATCACCTTGAGGTAGAGCACACCATCGACCGTCAAACCGATATTGTCCTTGGTAATGGCGCTCTGACTCGGCACATCAATCGACTGCTCCTTTAGGGTTCGTTCGTAGGCAATACGATCGATAAACGGGATGACAAAGTTCAACCCTCCCACCAGGGTTCCCTGGTATTTACCAAAACGTTCAATGATGTAGGCGCGATTCTGGGGCACAAACTTGACCGACGTTTTCAGAATCACGATCAATACAATGGTCAATCCCCCCCAAAAACTGAAGACCAGATTGAAGAGTACATTGATGAAGTCCAGTCCAGCCATATCCGCCATCCTTTGGTTTATATTGGTTAAGTCGCAGCCACTAACACCCACAACGGTGGGAACAGGCTACCCGATGCCCCACAAAGAAGAAAGCATAGAAACCTATAGTCTGTATGGATACCCCCTCCCACTCATTAATCCCATTAATCATTTCCACGCTATGAACGTTAACCTGCTCATCACCCACCACGGATATTAATGACTCACTATGGCCATGTGGTCCCTTGCTGGAAAGAAGATCCTTCTCATCGACGACTACGGCGAGATGCGTTCAATGTTACGCAAAATGCTCAGCGGTTACGGTGGCGAGGATATCAGCTCTACCGCTACCGGTGAGGAGGCGATTGAACTGATCGGCCACAACCGGTTCGACATCATCCTCTGCGACTACAATCTGGGCGATGGCAAAGATGGCCAGCAGGTGCTTGAAGAGGTCAAACACCGTGGTTACATCACCTACTCCACTGTATTTATCATGATCACCGCCGAAAGCACCGCCTTTATGGTCATGGGGGCCTTGGAGTACCAGCCTGACGAGTACCTCTCCAAACCCGTTACCGCCACGGTACTACAGGCGCGGCTGCAAAAGCTGCTGGAAAAGAAGGAGAAGTTTCAGGCGTTATCCAAGGCGCTGGAAAACAGGGACCACGCCAAGGCGATAGAGCAGTGCGACGAGCAGCTCACCCACCACCCCCGCTACCGCTTTGAGCTGTTAAAACTGAAATGTGAACAGCTTATTGAGCTACAGCAGTTCGACGCCGTGCGTGAACTTTGCCAGCAGGTACTGGCCGACCGCGATATCCCCTGGGCCAACATGGCGCTAGGCAAGATCCACTTTTACAACAACGAGTACGAAGCGGCGCAAACAATCTTCAAACAGGTCATCGCCCACAATGAGTCATATGTCGCCGCCTACGACTGGCTCTCCCGCACCCATTTACAGCTCGACGACCATCGCGCCTCGCAAAAGGTACTGCAACAGGCGGTGGAGTGGTCCCCCAAGTCTGTGCAGCGCCAACGCGCCCTGGCAGAGGCGTCCGAACGTAACAACGACTACCACAGCGCCGAAGAGGCGCGCAAAAAAGTGGTCCGTGTTGGCAAAAACTCGGTCCTGCGCCAGGCCAGCGACTACGCCAGTCTGGCTAAAGTCCTGGTCAAAAACAACAATAGCAAAGAGGCATTCCGTTTTATCGACATGATCAAACGCGAATTCAAAGGTGATACCGAGGCCGCACTCACCGCCGCATTGACCAAAGAGAAGATCTATCGCGACAGCGGTGATAAAAAGCGCGCCGCCGACGCCGCCCAGGAGGCATTAACCCTATTCAGCGAACTGCCGGCCATCAGCTCCAGCGACCTTGCCATCGAACTCACCTCCGCCTGCCTGGCCCACGGCAAGATCGACGAGGCTGGCCAGGTGGTGCAACAACTGGTCAACAACAACCATGACGATGATCAGATACTGCAACAGATCAGCGATACATATAAAGAATCGGGCCAGGAGCAGACCGCCACCCTACTGCTCACCCAGCTCCGCAAAGAGATGGTGGCCACCAACAATCAGGGGGTCAAACTGCTCAACAGCGGCCAGGTCGAAGAGTCCATCGGCTTTTTTGAAAAGGCACTGGGTGACGCCCCCAACAACCCGGCGCTGAACATCAATACCGCCCAGGCCTATCTCACCCTGCTGAAAAAGGGCGGCAACAACGCCGACCGACTGCAAAAGACCCGCAACTGTCTCGATCTAGCCCACAGCGAGCCAAAACTTCATGATCGTTATCAAGTGCTTAACAAACTCTACTGGGAGATTGCCAACCGTTAGTGGCAATCCAGAGACACCACCATGAACAACCCCTCCCCCACCCTCGACATCACCACGCTGCTCGCCAGTGCCATCCACGACATGAAAAACTCCCTCGCCATCATCCTCAATACCATTGACGAGCTGGAGCAACCGCCGGGCAGCACCACAGAACAGTCCCCGCAGCCACTCACACAGCTGCGCCACGAAGGGCAGCGCCTTAACAACCAGTTCATTCAGATGCTCGCCCTCTACCGCATCCACCATGGCCGGTACAGTGCCAACATCAACGACACCTCCATTTATGAGCTGCTGGAACAGATACAGCTGGAGAACCACACCACCCTGGCGGCACGCAATATCCGGTTAACCATCGACTGCGATGGTGAACTGGTCTGGTTCTGCGACCGCGCCCTGCTACTCGGTGCCATCAATACCATCATCAACAACGCCTACACCTTTGCCCGGCAGCAGATCCACCTCAGCGCCACACTCCAGAATCAGAGCCTCATCATCAACATCGACGATGACGGCCCCGGCTACCCGGCACAGATGTTAACCAGCGACCCCCAGCCGCAACGCCCCATCAACTTCCAGGGGGGCGGCACCGGACTGGGCATCTACTTTGCCAGCGCCATCGCCCACCTACACCAGGTCAACCAGCGCCACGGCCACATCACCCTCAGCAACCACGGCCCCAACGGCGGGGGCCGCTTCACCCTCTGCCTGCCATGAAATACCCGTCTCAATTACCACTCAAATTACCACTCAAATTAAAGGGCACGGCAGCCCCTGCCGCTCTACTAACGTAAGAGCAGTAACGGAGAAGCAATCATGATGTGGCGACTGCGAGAGATGCCCCGATATTCCACCACCGACAGCAGTGTGGGCCCCCGCCACTACAACCAGCTACGGCTGGCGCTACGACGACTGCCCAACCCCATCCGCATCACCCTCAGCGGACTGCCCCACATCGACATGATCATCGATAACGACTCCTGGGTCTGTGTCGATACCAGCCTCAACGACCTGCCAGTGCTCGCCTGGACAGACTTTAACCACCGGGCGCGTCAGGGGCTGCATGAACCCATGGCCTGCAAACTGCACTACTTCCACTACCGGGCCGGCAATCTGGTACTCAATGCCCTCGATAGCAGCGCCGCACTGCTGGCCAAACAGATGGCACAACTCCCCCACCCTCCGCCAAACCAACACAGCCACACCCGTCCACAAAACAGGCGTCATGGCCTGCATGTGGTCAACTAAGGCCAGTGGCGGCCAGCAACAAAAGGGGCCGCCAACCCCTCCGCCGCATCCTCTCATCAATGGTAGAATCGAACCCATACTGTTGATGGGGTGTATGAAGTGTCCGCCATGAAATACCGTTTCTTAAATAAAAACAACATATTATCAGCCCTTCTCTGTCTCGCCAGTGTGGCCCTGCCCGGCATCGCCCACGCCGCTGACAGCGACGGTGATGGCATTGATGACAGCATCGACAACTGCCCTATAAAAAACCCCGACCAGAAAAACTGGGACGGCGACACCTGGATTCTCAACAACCCCGATACCGGCGGCGACGCCTGCGACGAGGATGACGACAACGACGGTCATAAAGATACCGTAGACCTCTTCCCCCACAACGCCGCCGAGTGGGCCGACAACGACAAAGATGGCATTGGCGACAACGCCGACCCCGATGACGACAATGATGGCGTGCTCGACTTTAATGACCCCAAAACCGGTAAAAACGACAACTGCCCGTTGATCGCCAACAAAGATCAGCTTGATACCGACGGCGATGGCATCGGCAACGTCTGTGATGACGATGATGACAATGACGGCTACCCCGACATCAACGACGCCTTTCCACTCGACAAAGATGAGTGGTCAGACCGCGACGGCGACGGCATTGGTGACAATACCGATATCGACAACGACAACGATGGCATCCCCGACGATGACGATCCCGATGATGATAACGACGGCGTGCTCGACGTTGCTGACCCTGTCACCCTTAAAGACGACAACTGCCGCTTCATCACCAACAAAGACCAGCTCGATACCGATGGCGACGGCATCGGTGATGCCTGTGATGGCGATGATGACAACGACGGCTACCTCGACATCAACGACGCCTTCCCCAAAAATGCCAAACAGTGGATAGACAGCGATGGCGACGGTGTTGGTGATAATAACAGCACCACAATCCCTGCAGACCCACTCGGCGACGCCTTCCCAGACGATCCCAACGAATGGGCCGATAACGACAGCGATACCATCGGTGATAACCGCGACCCCGACGACGATAACGATGGCATCCCCGACCGTATTGAGTTGGCAACAAAACGCTATAACGCCAGCAACGTATTGATTGGTGAACTCGACCCGCTCGACAATAGCGACGCCGCCAAAGATCTGGATGGCGACGGCTTCAGCAATCTGGAGGAGTACCGTGCCGGTTCATCACTCACCAACGTAAATGACACCCCCAATACACGCCAGCCACGCCAATATAAACTCATTAACAATCTGGGTATTCAGGGTGACAGCCTCGGCGCTGCCGTTGCCCTGCTGGGTAGCACCGCCGTTACCGGCGCACCCAACGGCTATCTCATCAGCAACAATAACCAGCTCGCCAGCCACCGTGGTGGCGCACTCCTGTTTACCACCACTGACAGTGGCAGCTCCTGGCAACAGGGCGCAAAATTTATCCCCACCACCAGCGCCCATACCCGCCTGGGCAAGGCCGTGGCGCTGGCCAACAGCGGCAATGACCTCTTTCTGAGTGCCGATGGCACCAATAGCGCCGGCGTGGTCTTCCTCTACACCTTTAATAGTGGCAGCTGGGGCATCCACCAGACCCTGACCGCCGCCGACAGTGGCACCAGCAGCAATAACAACCAGGGGTTTGGCAACAGCATCGCCATCGCCGGTGATACCGCCCTGATCAGCGCCCCCGGCACCAGCAGCAGCGGCAACTTTGCCGGTGCGGTCTACATCTATGTGCGTAACACCACCACCAACCTGTGGGAGTACAAAACCACACTCAAAGGCAACGATACCGCCACCCAGCACTTCTTTGGCAGCAGCATCGCCCTTGAGGGGACACGGGCCATCATCGGTGCCAGTGGTGTCAGCAACAAGGGGGCCAACAGCGGCAAAGTATATGTTTTTGAAGGCAGTGGCAGCAGCTGGGGCCAAACCGCCAGCTTTCAGGGCAGCGATACCACAGCAGGCCACTACTTTGGTGGCAGTGTTGCACTCAGTGGCGACACCTTGGTGGTCGGTGCCAGTGGTGCCAGCGACAGCGGCGCCAACAGCGGCGCCAGTTACGTCTTCAAACTCACCACCGGGCTCTGGACGCAGCAGACCAAACTGGTCGCCCCCGGCGCCACCTCCCAGCTCTTTTTTGGCTACAGCACGCTGATGATCGACAACCAAACCCTCATGGTCGGCACCCCCTGGGCCAACAGCCGGGGCAAAAGCAATACCGGCGGTCTCTATATATACCGTCTGGTCAGTGGCAGTTGGCTGTTTAATGGCAAGATGCAGAGCCACGACCCACAGTCCGGCGACTATTACGCCAGCAGCGTCGCCTACAGCCTGATCAATACCATCCCCACCTTACTGGTGGGTGCACCCGGCGTGGATGATAACGGTGACGGGGCTGGTGCCGCCTACAGCGTCAACCTCAGCGGCATCAATGTCGACGGTGACGGCGACAACATCGCCTATGCTTTTGATAACTGCCCTGACAACAGCAACCCCAACCAGGAGGATCTGGATAACGATGGTCTGGGTGACATCTGCGATCCCGACAGGGATGGTGACGGGGTGGACAACGGGCCGGACATCTTCCCCGACGACCCCAACGAGTCCCTCGACAGCGATGGCGACGGCATGGGTGACAACATCGACCCCGATGCCGATAACGACGGCATTCCAGACCGTATCGAGGTGGCGTTGGGACTCAACCCACTAGACCCCAGTGACGCGGCCCTGGACCTGGACGGTGATGGCTACAGCAATCTGGCGGAGTACCGCGCCGGTACCAACATCAATGATAAAAACGATCACCCCGGCAACCTCTCTGCCAGCTACAGCAAACTGATCACCAATGACGGCACCCTCAACGACCGCTTTGGCAGCAGCAGCGTCATCTCCGACAACTACGCCATCATCGGTGCTGTTAATGGCAAGAAAAACGGTGTCAGCACCGGTGCCGTCTACGTCTTTGAACGCGACACCGGCACGGGCAAATGGCTACAGAAAGCCAAATTGTTTGCCAGCGATGCCACCAACGTCGCCCGATTTGGCAGCAGCGTTGCCCTCTTTAACGATATCGCCGTGGTAGGCGCACCAGGTGCCACCAATAACAGCAGTACCAACGCCGGGGCCATCTACCTTTTCCAGCGCAATATCACCACCGGTAACTGGGCAGAGATCAAAAAACTGACCGCCAGTGATGCCGCCACCAACCACGTCTTTGGCAGCAGTGTTGCCATTAACAGCAGCAGTCGTGTGGTAGTGGGTGCGCCAGGTGCCCACAAAAACAGCCGTGTTGCCAATACCGGTGCCCTCTACCTGTTTAACTTTGATGGCAGCGACTGGCAGCAGCAGAGCAAACTCACCGCCTTTGACAGCAAGAGTGGTGACGGTTTTGGCACCAGCGTAGCGGTATCGGGGGATCTGGTGATGGCCGGTGCCCCCCTGGCAGACAGCATTAACTACGCCACAGGGGCGGTCTACCTGTTCCGGCACGATGGCGGTGGCAGCTGGAGTGAAAAACGGAAGCTGGTCGCCAGCAACGGCCTCAACGGTGACCGGTTTGGCAGTAGCATCGCCTTTGGCTCTCTTGTTCAAACGGTCGCCACCATCCCCACCTACTTTGGCACCCTTGCCGTGGGTGCGCCGGGGCGCGGTGATAATGGTGCCAACTCTGGTGCGGTCTACGCCTTCAACTACAGCTCAACGGGCAACTTTAACGATGACAGCCGCTGGCTCCAGGAGGGCAGTCACTTCAAGGCGCGGGATGGCATGTTGCTCGACGGCCTGGCGGGTAGTGTGGCACTCACCTTTACGGTGGATGGTGATGGCAAACGCAGCGCCACCATCGTTGCCGGTGCGAAACAGCGCGACAGCAAACAGGTCGACAGCGGTGCCGTCTATCTGTTTACCCAGACATCCGGCAACAGCTGGGTGCAGCAGACCCCACTCACCAGCAGTAGCAGCCGCAGCTTCGACTACTTTGGCAGCAGCGTTGCCATCAACAGCAACAAACAGCTGCTGATCGGGGCCAATGGCAGTGACGATAACGACTTTGATGCCGGCGCTACCTTTATTGTCGGCTACAGCGATGCCGACAATCCGGATGAAATCGACCCGGCCATCACCAACCCGAATATCAGTAATAAACGCCCGGACGGCATTTACACCGCCTTTGATAACTGCCCCGACATCTTCAACCCCGACCAGCTCAATAACGACCAGAACTTCACCAATGGCGACAATCTGGGCGACGCCTGTGACGACGATGATGATAACGATGGGGTAAAGGACGTTGATGACGCCTTCCCGTTTGACCCCAGGGAGTGGCTGGATACCGACGGCGATGGTATCGGCAATAACTCCGACGATGATGATGACAACGACGGCATCCCTGACACCGTCGAAATAGAGGCGGGCACAAACCCACTGGTCAACGATGCCCATGAGGACAAAGACGGTGACGGCCTGAGCAACCTGAAGGAGTTCCAGATCGGCACACAGATCAACAATCCCGACTCCGACGACGATACGTTTAACGATGGGGTGGAGGATTATTACGGCACCAGCCCAAACGATGCGGCCATCACACCGGTCTCCATCATCGCCACGTCACCGTTAAAACCGGTGATCAAACCGATCGCATCGCCTTTACCACTCACCACCCGCAGCTTTGATACCGAACCGTTCAAAGATGCCGCTGACAACGATCCGACAAGCGGTAAAAAGGATTACCTGACGGAGAGTGACTGGGAGATCAACTCATTTATCACCTTCTCTGACAGTGGTCGTATCCTGCGCCGCAACCTGCGTGGCATCACCTCCGCCGCCGATGAGATCAAGGTCCGTAAACTCACCATTGCCGACGGCATTCTGCTGCCCGGTGGCCGCTACTGGATCCGCACCCGCCACCGCGACGGGACCTACTGGTCTATCTGGTCAGACCCTGTGGAGATCAACGTCTCCACCGAAGGCAGCCACGACAGTGACAAAAACGGCGTGGATGACCGCTACGACGCCGGGCTGGGCTTTGATGTTGATGGCAATGGCACAGTTGACCCTGAGACCATCGAACCCGGCATTATCAAACTACGCAATGCCGGCGATAACAGCATCATCGGTATCCAGCTCTCCAGCGGCGCACGGTTCAGTCAGCTTACCGCCATTCCGTTCAGCACCCTGCCTGCCAGACACGCCGCCAACGGGCGGATGCCCTACGGCCTTATCAACTTCCGTATTGAAGATCTGGTCTCCACCGATACCAGTCCGGCACAGGTCACCATCTCCTTCTACCTGCCCACGGCACCCGACGCCACTGGCCGCTGGTACAAATACAACCCTAGCGACGACACCCTCACCGACATGACAACCCGGGTTGAGATTATCGATAAAAAGGTCAACCTCACCCTGAAGGATGGGGAGGAGTTTGATGCCGACGGCGTTGTCAACGGTGTGGTGGTGGACCCCAGTGGGCTCTACTTCCTGCTCACCGACGAAGAGAAGCTCAGTGGCTACAAGGCCGGTGCCTTCTCACCCCTGCTGCTACTGGGGCTACTACTCTGCTGGCCGCTGCGACGGCTGGGCCGCAAAAAATAAGATAAATATCATTTAATAAATAGAGGATACCTCTGCATAGGTCCGTTCGCCCTGAGCCTGTCGAAGGGCTGGTGACGTAACGTATTGATCGTTAAGCGCCCTCCATTCATGGTTCGGCAGGCTCACCACGAAGAGCCTACCCCACGAAGTGCTTTGGGCACGGAGGACTTATTCAGAGGCTCCATAGTTAAACAGAACGCCCGGGCAGATCGGCCCGGGCGCAGAGCCACAGCTCCACCCACTCCACCCCCGCCTGTTTCAGCGCCTTGGCCAACAGCTCGGCAGTGCTGCCCGTCGTCATCACATCATCCACCACGATCACCCGCCGGATACTGGCAGGATCAGGCATAGTCACGGCAAACGCCCCGTTAAGATTGCGGCGACGCGCCTTGGCACTCTGCCCCAGTTGCGGTGCGGTATCCCGCAACCGCTGGCTGAGCTGTGGCAACAGCGGTAGCTCTAACGCCTTGGCCAGTGGTCGCGCCAACTCCAGCGCCTGATTAAAACCGCGCTGCCGCAACCGCGCCGGGTGCAGCGGCACCGGCACAATGGCATCAAATTGCATGGCGGCACTGCCCTGCCAACGCTCAGCCATCAGCTGCCCCAGCAGGCGGGCGTTATGGAGCTTGCCGCCAAACTTTAACCCCTTGATCAGCTGGTCCAGCGGTTCACGATAGTAAAAGAGTGCCCGCGCCGCATCAAAGCTAGGCGGCGATTGCTGGCACTGACCACACACCCCCGGCGCGGGCAAGGGAATGGCACAGCGTTCACAGGCAATTCCAATATAAGGCAGCTCTGCGGCACAGCCGTCACAGAGATCATGCCCCGCCACCCCCATTCGGTCACAGAGGATGCAGGTATCCGGCAGGAGCCAGTTATGGGTGATTTTTAGCCAGTTGTTAACCATGGGCAATATTTGGGTTGACAGTGGTGGCGCAGCCGTTAAGATCAGCGCCAACGATTAAAGCGCTAATATCCCAGAATCTGTTCACGATTGTAAGGAACCAACACCATGGACAATACCATCTTCACCCGCATCGACGAACTTACCCAGCGCGCCCTCAACGGCGGCGCAGTGACAGCCGCCGAAGGGCGCTGGCTGATCGGTCTGGATGACGACTACACCCCGTGGCTGATGGCCGGCGCCGACCGCATCCGCAAAACCTTCCGCGGCAACGAGATCGAGGTCTGCGCCATCTCCAACGTGCGCTCCGGCAACTGCTCTGAAAACTGCTCCTTCTGTTCGCAATCGGGCCACAGCAAAACCGCCGCCCCGGCCTACGACTACATCCCCAAGGAGCAATTGTTGGCACAGGCGCGCCAGGCCCGCGAGTGGGGCGCGGCCGACTTCGGCATCGTCTCCAAGGGGTGGGGCGTGCGTTCTGAAAAAGAGAAGGCCAAGCTGCAAGAGTATTTCACCGCGATGGATGGCGACTCCGATATCGGCCGCTGCGCCAGCCTCGGTGCACTCGACAAAGAGACCGCCGTCATGCTGAAAGGCATGGGGCTGGAAAACTACCACCACAACCTTGAATCCGCCGAAAGCTTTTTTGACCAGGTCTGCACCAGCCACACCTACCAAGAGAACATCGATACCATCAAACACGCCCGCGACGCTGGTCTGCGGGTCTGTGCCGGTGGCATCCTCGGCATGGGTGAATCCCTCGACCAGCGCATCGAGCTGGCCGAGACGCTGCGCAACCTTGGTGTTGAATCGGTGCCGATGAACTTCCTCAACCCCGTTGCCGGCACCCCCATGGCCAACGTCGAACCGATGAAACCTTACGACATCCTGCGTTCCATCGCCACCTTCCGCTATCTCATGCCCAAGGCCGAGATCCGCATCGCCGGTGGCCGCCAGTTCCTCGGCGACATGCAGGCGATGATCTTCATGGCCGGCGCCTCCGGCGTGATGATCGGCGACTACCTCACCACCAAGGGGCGCAGTGTGCAGGACGACCTAAAGATGATCCGCGATCTGAAGCTGGAGGTGCGTGGTGATACCCAGCAGCGCCGTGAAGTTACTGCAACATCGGCCTAAGCGGCAACTTGTCGGAATCATCCCCATCTCACCGAAATTCCCCGATAGCCCCCTTCTTTGTTAAAGAGGGGTTGGGGGAGATTTAATGCACACAGCAATCACTCAAAATCCCCCTCAATCCCCCTTTTTCAAAGAGGGAAGTTATCGTGCTTCGAAGATAGGTTCATGTTAGACCTTCGCACCGAACTCACCCGCCTGCACGAGGCAAACCTCTACCGCCGTCGCCGCATCAGCAACAGCGCTACCGGCGTTCGTGTGCAGATCGACGGCCGTGAGCTACTCTCCTTCTGCAGCAACGACTACCTCGGCCTGGCCAACCACCCCGAGGTGATCAAGGCGATGCAGGATGGCGCGGCACGCTGGGGCGTCGGCAGTGGTGCCTCCCATCTGGTCAGTGGCCACAGCGCCGCGCACCACGCCCTCGAAGAGGAGCTGGCGGCATTCACACAACGGCCCCGCGCCCTGCTCTTCTCCACCGGCTACATGGCCAACATGGGTGTCATCGCAGCACTTTGTGGTCGCGGTGATTTTGTCTTTGAAGATCGACTCAACCACGCCTCGTTGCTCGATGGTGGACTGCTGTCACAGGCACGGCTACAGCGTTACACCCACAACGATGCTGAGTCGTTGAATCAAAAACTGAGCGCCCATGAACGTGGCGAAAGGCTGGTGGTGACCGATGGTGTCTTCAGCATGGATGGCGACATCGCCGCCCTGCCCGAACTGTGCAAAGTCACACAGCAGCACCAATCTTGGCTGATGGTGGACGACGCCCACGGCTTTGGTGTGCTGGGTAAAACGGGTGGCGGCTGCGTCGAGCAGTTTGGTTTGAGTATCGATGAGGTGCCGATCCTCATCGGCACCTTGGGTAAAGCGTTTGGCACCTTTGGTGCCTTTGTGGCGGGCAGTGAAGATTTAATCGAATTCCTGATTCAAAAGGCACGCCCCTACATCTACACCACCGCCCTACCCACCGCTGTGGCCGAGGCGAGCCGTGCCAGCCTGCGACTGTTACAAACAGAAGGCTGGCGGCGTGAAAAATTACAGAGTCTGATTCAACAATTCCGCAGCGGTGCCAAACAGCTGGGGCTGACGTTGATGGATTCAGAGACGCCGATCCAGCCGCTGTTGATTGGCGACAACGGCAAGGCGATGGCAATGAGCGCAGCACTGCAACAACAGGGCATCCTGATCACCGCCATCCGTCCACCCACCGTACCCGATGGCACGGCACGTCTGCGTATCACCTTCAGCGCTGACCATAGTGAAGCGGATGTGGATATGTTGCTGGAAGTATTGGCAAGAGAGACAGTTAAGAGTTGATATTATGGGGCCGCACCATAGTTGGTAAGGGATGTGTATAGGATCCGAAATCCTAGTGAATTGAAACTCTTTCGGGATAGAAAATGTTTGCCTTTGACCTCAAAAAAAACCATGTTTAAGGTTAGGACATGTGGGTACAAGATGAGTGTTGGTGATGTTTTTGCCGTGTGCGTTGAAGATGGTTAAAGGGATGGGCATAACGTTTGATAGGGCACTACATCAATAGGATGGCTGTGATGGCTAATATAAAACGGAGTGGCCTGTGGGCAGCATTAGTCACGTTGCTGCTGCTGGGCGGCTGTAAAGGTGAGGAGGATAATATGTTGTTTCAAGCTGAAAATTACTGTCTCTTTTCTGCCATGGAGGGGACGCTTACCTTTCAGGGAAAACCCGCTGCGGGGGCTAAGGTGGTAAGAAAAATAACGGTAGATGATAAAGAGGATGCTCCCGATTTTGTCATGGCAGATGAGAACGGAAAGTTCTCTTTGGCAACTATTAATCGTAAAATCCGAGAACCACTTATGGTGGCAGCGTTTGTAATTGATCAAGATATATTCGTTCATTATCAAGGGAGTGAATACCATATTTGGGCAATGTCCAATGTGGGTAAAACAAGTGAGCATGAAGAATTTGGTGGCAGAAAACCTATTAATGTTAGGTGTGAAATTACGGATGAAATGGTGCGTGTTGAGATTGAAACGGGGCTTTTAGGAACTTCTTGCGTGTGGGACTCGTTTGATGAGGGAGGAGTGAAATAATGGAGATTAAACCAATACTAGCAGCTGAGTTGGCAAGAGATGTGTATTCGGTTAGGAGTGCATCGCGTCTGAAAATATTTCTAATGAACCCGGTCTTCACCCCCGACCCCAAAAGCAAAACCATGCTCAAGGCCGAGGTAGGCGGACGCCTGATCACCGTTACGGATGGTTTTGCGGTGTGTGCCCGTGGTGGTAAGGGGTATGAACATGATCTGTTTCTGATCTTTCGTGGTACGGAACGCTTGGCGGACTGGATCAGTAATCTTCGCTTGGGGAATGAGCGTTCCGTGACCGGATTGCCGGTCCACATCGGTTTTAACCACGCCTTTACCAGCATGCTCACACAGCTACGAACCTTTATCAGCACCAACCTGAAAGGGGTTAACCGTATTCACTGCATCGGCCACAGTCTGGGCGGTGCCGTGGCAACACTGGCGGCTGACTGGGTGAAATCCCATACGAGCCTGCGTATCATGCTCTATACCTTCGGTGCACCACGGGTTGGGTTTGAGTTTTTTTCAAAACAGCTGACACGAAAACTGAAGATATCCAACATCTACCGTGTCTACCATGATAGTGACCCGGTACCGATGGTGCCTGTTTATCCCTATTCACATACGCCGCTGCCGGGGTATGGCTACAGTTTTGTTACAGGGCAAATATTGAGTCCCGCCCTTCATAAAGTTGATTCCTACGTTAACTCAGCGCGTAACAAAGAGTGGGATAAAATAATGTACTCAGCGCCATTGAGCAGCAACGAGCAGCTCATTCAACAGTGGCTGATCTCAGACAAACCCATCAGCCCACTCAACCCCAAGACGTGGGAGTTCATCGATGTCAGCTTACAGTGGGTGCTGAAAGGGATCATGGTAGGTGCACTTGATACCCTGCAGTCGCATGCCATGAGCCTCTCCACCCTGGCAGACAGAATCGCCCTGATACTGCACAAAGGTATCGACCTTGCCAAAGATACCGGGATCTGGGTATTGCGAGTGATGCGTAAGATGATGCAGGCGTTGAGTATGAAAATTGTCGACTCAGTTGAGCAGTTAACACGGGCCTTTATGCGGACCATCCTTGAGCGGTTGATGCGTAAAATGGCAGAGGCAGCCGCACAGGCGTTGCGTGGTATTAAGTAGCAGTCTGCTGTTTTTATGGCAGCCAAATGATTTTTTTAAGAATAGAGTTTTATGCGACAGATAATAAATAGAGGTTTTATATTGGCCATCGGTGGTCTGCTCTTTTCGCTCCCGGCGATGTCGGGGGTTGTTGAGATGCCAGAGATTGTGGATGTGCCGGTGCTTGAGAAAAAAACATTGGGGCAGATGGTTGAGGAGATTCATGTGGAGCTGATGGCGGAGGATGAGTATCTGCCGTCGGGATATACAATCAATGAGCTGGGTGAGATATCGGATCTGTCAGGTAATATTGAGAATGAGATGTGGGACCGCCATGTGTGACTGCAAAAAACACTTTTGTGATCAATAAAAATCATGACGCCACTACACACTGAAACATTTGGCCAAGGCCCTGACCTGGTGCTGGTCCACGGCTGGGGTCTGCACGGCGGCATCTGGCAACCGCTGGTCGAGGCATTGCAAAACCATTATCGCCTTACCGTGATCGATCTACCCGGCCACGGCCACAGCGCCATGCCCGCCGGTGGCTTTGATCTCAATCGTCTGTCACAGATACTGATGGATGTTGCGCCCGCCCATGCCAGCTGGATCGGCTGGTCGCTCGGTGGCATGGCCGCACTCAACGCCGCACTGCACTGGCCGCAACAGATCAACAAGGTGGTGATGGTAGCCGCGCAACCACAGTTCATCAAAACAGATGACTGGCCGCACGCCACCCCCGGCACCAGCCTGGCCGCCTTTACTGACAGCCTGGTCAGTAATACCGAAGCCACATTAAAACGTTTTCTCAGTCTGCAACTGCGTGATAGCAACGATGAAAAAGCGCTGTTGCGGCGAGTACGCAGCATCGTTGATGAACGCCCCCTGCCACAGGGTGAGGCGTTGCGACTGGGGTTGGAGATTTTAAAAACCGCCAACCTGCGGCCATCACTGCAACAGCTGCAACGCCCAATACAATTCATCCTGGGTGAACACGACATGCTGGTGCCGGTGCAGTGTGCGGAGTCGATTCAGCTGCTCCTGCCCAAGGCCCACATTGAGATTATGCCCGGCGTTGGCCACATCCCGTTCCTCTCGCACACCGATGAATTCCTGCAACTGCTTTTGCCTTTTATAGAACCGAGATAATGGACAACACCCCCTACCAACTCAACAAACGTCTGGTGCGCGAATCGTTTGATCGCGCCGCACCGGGTTACGATGACGTGGCGCTGCTGCAACAGACCATCGCCCAGCGTCTGCTGGAACGACTTGATCTGATCAAACTGCAACCGCAACGCATCCTCGACGTCGGTGCCGGCACCGGCCAGCTCACCCTGCAGCTGACACGCCGTTATAAAAACTGTGAGGTGATTGCCCTCGACCTTGCCCCCGCCATGCTCAGACTGGCACGACAGCGGTTAGGCATACTCGACAAGTGGTTTGGCAAACAGCGTTTCATCTGCGGGGATGCCGACCATCTGCCGCTGGCGGACAACAGCGTTGACATGATCATCTCCAACTTCGCCATCCAGTGGTGCAGTGATCTCGATCAGACCTTTACTGAATTTCAACGGGTGCTCAAACCCAACGGCCTGCTGCTCTTTACCACCTTTGGTCCTGACACCCTGAAGGAGCTACGCCAGGCGTGGCGCACGGTGGATGATGCCATCCACGTCAACAGCTTTATCGATATGCACGACATCGGCGATGCCATGATGCGGGCAAAATTTTCCGACCCGGTGATGGATACCGAACGGCTGACCCTCACCTACAAAGATGGCATGGCGGTGATGCGCGACCTGAAGGCGATGGGGGCGCACAACGTCAGCGCCGGGCGCAGCCATGCACTCACCGGCAAACAGAAGTTGCAACAGATGCTCACCGCCTACGATACGTTTAGAAACAGTGAAGGGTTGTTGCCGGCCACCTACGAGGTGGTTTATGGCCACGCCTGGGGGGCGGAAACCCCGTCGCACCAGCAGAACAGTGGCGAAATCCATATCCCCCTGTCGCAGATCAACCGCCGCTGACCTCACTACGATGGCTGGCACTGGCCACCATCGTTATAAAACCCCACTAACTTGTACTGTTATACGGTCAAGATTTTTTTTTACATACCGATGAGTGTTACAGACCTGCCACACCCGTTCCGTCTTACCTACGTTATTCCGGGATGTTCTGTGCAGAACCCTTGGCAGTCATAAGGAATATCGATGAACAACCTCTTCAACTCCATGAAAATAGGGCAGCGTATCGGCCTGGGGTTTGCCGTTGTCCTGATCCTGACCGTGGCTATCATTACCCCTGTGACATTGATACAGATGGAACAGACCCTGGCGAGTGCCGAACAGCAGGAGCTGGAGAATGGTTACCACAACGTCACCGCCGCCATACAGTACGAAGGGAAGACGGCGGAATCATTAAGCGCCATGGTCGCCAATATGCCCGATGTTCAAAAGGCGTTTGCCGACGGTGACCGCGAGGCACTGAGCAGAATGCTGCTCCCCACCTTCCAGCTCATGAAAGAGCAGTACCGTGTTGAACAGTTCCAGTTCCATACCCCGCCTGCCACTTCGTTCCTGCGCCTCCACAAACCGGAGAAATTTGGTGATGACCTCTCCGCCTTTCGCGCCACCGTGGTGGAGACAAATAACAGCCGCCAACCCATCAGCGGCATTGAATCCGGCATCGCCGGGCTGGGTGTACGTGGCATTGTGCCGGTCTTCCACGAACAGCAACATATCGGCTCTGTGGAGTTTGGTCTCTCTTTTGGCCAGCCGTTTTTTGATCAGATCAAAGAGAAACATGGCATGGATGCCGCCCTGCACCTCACCGAGGGCGCAGGGTATAAAACCTTTGCCTCTACCCTGGGCAAAGAGCCACTGGTCACCCTGGAGGATTTAAATACCAGCTTCAAGGGCAACAGCCATATTAATAGAGTGGTACACAACGGACTGCCCATGGCCGTCATCACCAAGGTGGTCAACGACTTCTCCGGCAAACCGATCGGCGTACTGGAGCTGGCGCTGGACCGCAGCCACTTTATCGAGCAGCTGGCCACTATCAGAAATACCACCCTGATGATCGGCCTGATTGCCCTGGCCATCGGCATGGGTATCGCTATGGCGGTCACCGCTAGTATCGTCACGCCACTACGCACGGCAGCTAATGCCATGACCGATATTGCCGATGGTCAGGGTGATCTGACCCGCCGCCTGAAGGTCTCCGGCAACAACGAAATTGCCGATCTGGCCAACGCCTTTAACCACTTTGCCGAAAAGGTCCGGGGCATTGTGATCAACGTCTCTGGCTCCACTGACCAGCTCTCCTCCGCCACAGAGGAGATGGTGCGGTTCACCCACGCCTCCAACACCAACGTGGCACAACAACGTTCAGAGATCGATATGCTGGCCACCGCCATGCACCAAATGTCACTCACTGTGCAGGAGATAGCACGCAACGCCGCCGACGCGGCCGACAGCGCGCAGGAAACTGATACTGAAGCCAATAGTGGTCGCCAGGTTGTAGCCAAAACAGTCGCCGCCATCAATGCCCTGGCCAGCGAAGTTGAAAGCGCCTCCACCGTCATCCACAGTCTGGAGAAGGCCAGCGAAAATATCGGCTCCGTCCTGGATGTTATCCGTGGCATTGCCGAACAGACCAACCTGCTGGCACTCAACGCCGCCATTGAGGCCGCTCGTGCTGGCGAACAGGGACGCGGCTTTGCCGTGGTCGCCGACGAGGTCCGGACACTTGCGTCACGCACCCAGAAATCGACTGCAGAGATTCAGAAGATGATCGAGCTGCTGCAAAATGACGCCAGCAACGCTGTCACCGTCATGGATAAAGGCAGAGTTCAGGCATCAAACAGCGTGCAGCAGGCCAATCAGGCCGACACATCACTCAACCAGATTACCCAGATGATCGCCAGAATCAGCGATATGAATACCCAGATCGCCAGCGCCGCTGAAGAGCAGTCTGCCGTCACTGAAGAGATCAACAAAAATATTGTCGCCATCTCCAATATGGCCGAACATACCACCGAAGAGGCCAGAGATGCCGCCAATGCTGGCGAACAGATGCGGCGACTGGCAACCGATCTACGTAGTGTGGTGGGGCAGTTCAAAGTGTAGGTTGTTGTCGCCGCCACCCAACCACAGAATAGGATAAGATTCATCTCTGTCATGCCAACCAAGAGATGTAATCACACCATGATCAAAGGGTATTTCATCACCGGTACTGATACCGATGTGGGCAAAACCGTTATCAGCACCGGCATTATTCACGCCCTGCAGCAGCAAGAGCAAGGGTACCGGGTGGGGGCCATGAAACCGGTCGCTGCGGGCTGCACCGCCACCCCCACCGGGCTTCGCAACAGCGACGCCTTGCAGCTCCAGCAGCAGTCAGGCCTAGAACTCCCCTACGAAACCCTTAACCCCTATGCGTTTGCACCCGCCATCGCCCCCCACATCGCAGCGGCAGACCTGAACGTACGTGTCGATATAGAGACCCTTTTTCAACACTATCAAACCATTGCAGCACAGAGCGACTGTGTGGTGGTGGAAGGTGCTGGCGGCTGGCAGGTGCCACTCAACGATTTTCAGACCATTGCTGATCTCGCCAAACGGCTGCAGCTACCCGTCATCCTGGTGGTAGGGATGCGGCTAGGCTGCATCAGCCACACACTGCTGACGGTTGAGTCTATCCGTGCAGCAAAGCTGCCACTGGCAGGCTGGGTTGCCAACCAGATCGATCCACATATGGAACGTATAGAAGAGAATATTGCCACGCTGGAACAGCGCATTGATGCACCACTACTGGGGCAGATACCTTACCTGACGC
>JAKFXL010000060.1 GCA_021731365.1 Gammaproteobacteria bacterium
CCGGAACCGATGTAGTTGTGCTCCGTTATGCCGCCGCCAACGCCAGGGCGGTCGCCAATACCACCACCGTCAGAACCATCAATCTAACCAACAGCATCAGCGCCAAAAACGGTGATCCGCTCATTATTAGCGACTGCCAGAGCGCTGATATTTTTATCGCCGACACCGGTAGCAATACCCTCGCCGATGTCACAGCAGTCAACCTGCCTGCCGTCAGCCCCGATCTCAGCAAAGTCTACGGCCAGGGTGCCGAAGTGGCACGACTCAAATATGTTGCCTACTACATCAATATCGATGCAGATGGCTATAGGAATCTCTACAGAAGCGAGGTCAATGGCATCGCCGGCGCATTGGGGATCATGAATGCAGATCCACTGCTACAAGGGGTGGACGATATGCAGCTGCTCTACGGTGAACGGCTCAGTAGCGGCAATATCCGTTACGTACCTGCCGACACCCCAGGCATCAACATGAACAACATTACCAGCGTCCGGCTTAACCTGTTATTAAGCACACTGGAGACAAACCTGACCAGTGATTCACAAAAATATTGGCAAAACGGTGAAGTTCAGACCGTTGCCACCAGCACCAACAGCGACAAAAAACTGCTGCGTGGCTTTACCACCACCGTTCAACTTCGTAACTAGGGGAGATATCCCATGAAACAGCAACACGGCTCGGTACTGATCATCAGCCTGCTCATCCTGCTGGTAATGACCATCATCGGCATCAGCGCCATGAGCAGCTCCACCATGGAGGAGAAGATGGCCGCCAATGACCGCAACCAGAAGGCGATCTTTCAAAATGCCGAGAGTGCATTGGTCACCGCCAGCACAGCACAGATACCGATCCAGTACGAGAATATGCGTACGGATCTGCAGGGGGTGGACCCTAACAAATTGAAAAAAAAGGGCTACCAGAACCAGGACGACCCGAGCTTTAAGCCACTCGACTCCAGCAGCTGGGTCACCTCAGGCACCAACGCCAACTGCATTGCCATTAACAACAACAGCAACAATAACGGTAACTCCTGTTACGTCGTCGAGGCCGTTCAGCAGTCCCCTAACAGCTTCGAGGCCAGGGATTACGACAACCCAACCACTACGGTCGGCGACATAATGAACTACAAAATCACCGTGCGCAGCACAGATGCTAACGATGTCAGCACCGCCACCCTGCAAGGCGGCCTGAAAGTACCTATTCTCCAATAATACGAGGCCGCCATCATGAAATCAGCCCCTACCCTATCTGTTGTTGTACGTCAGGCTGGCCGGCTCGTCCTTGTCGGACTGCTGCCACTCACCGCTGCACAGGCCACCGATCTGGCCCAGTCACCGCTCTACCTGTTAAACGCCGGTGCCCCCAACATCTTTTTCCTCAATGACGACTCCGGCAGTATGAAAGAAGAAAAATTTGATGGTGTGGCAGATGGAGACGTGAATTTTCATGAAAAAAACCCACTCTACTACAACCCCAAAACCAAGTATCTGCCTTGGCCAGGTCTCGACTCCAGTGGCAATCCACGTTATGTGAATATGACCTTAACTGCGGCAGACAATTACAATGATTCCACCATGACAAAGAGTGTCGTCAATCTCATCACAGCAGGCTGGTCTTATAAATACAGAGACAATAGTGGTGCCATACAGACTCAAAATGTCTCTGCCTTAACGGACGCTGCCGACAAAACCAACTTTGCCAACTGGTATACCTACCACCGCAGCCGCGCCAAGGCGGCCAAGTACGCCATCGGTAGTGCCGTGAACAACAGCACCGGCAAACGGATCGGGTATGGCACCATCAATGACGTTGCGAGAACAGCGAGCAGAGTCATTCCCATTACTGACAATAACAATAGCACCGTATTAAATGCGCTTTACAGCACATCCAGCAGTAGAGGCACCCCCTTGCAAATCAGCCTGGACTGGGCAGGGAAATATTTTGAAGGCATAGCAACCTCTAACTCAGCAACACTCGCTTCACCAATACTGATTGAAACAAAGGGTGGTGCCTGTCAGTTAAACAACACCATCCTCATGACCGACGGTTATTACAATAATGATGGGGATGATCTTAATCCACTACCAACAGTTGGCAATGCCGACAAGGACAAGAGTGCCACACAAATAGATGGTTTTGACGGCCCCCCCTATAGTGACCCGCACTCCAATACCCTGGCCGATATCGCCATGCACTACTACGAACGTGACCTGTCACCGCTGCCCAACATGGCAAAAGGGAGTGACAAGGCCACCCATCAGCGTATGCACACCTATACGGTGGCGTTTGGATTAACCGGGAATATCACGAATCCTAACGACCTCAACTTCAATACCCTGACCAGCTATAACTGGGGCGTCGATCCCACGGGCAGTAACCAGCTGGCTAAAATCGACGACCTGTTCCACGCCTCTGTGAACAGCCGTGCCCGCTACTTCAGCGCCGGCAATCCAGACCAGCTGACCACTGCCCTTAACGACATAGTGAGTGGCGTTGGCAGCGCTGGTAACAGCGCCAATGTGGTTGCCACCTCGGCCTTCAGCCTCAAAGAGAATAATCTGGTGATCACCACCAACTTCAACCCTGCCGACTGGTCTGGCGAAATCAAAGCACTCAAGGTCAAGGCCAACGGCACGTTAGACGAAACCACACCGGCCTGGAGCAGCAATACCACGTTACTGTTCAACTCCAACCGCAACATAATCACCCACAACGGCACCAAGGGCGTTCCCTTTACCTGGAGCAACCTGACCGCCACGCAAAGAAGCAGCCTTGCTGCCAGTGGCGACATTTCAGGCTACGACCAGTATCGTGTTGCCTACCTGCGGGGTCAGGACAAGATTAATACTGACGGCACCCCCATCAGCCTTAACATCTTCCGCAAGCGCTCCTCAGTCATGGGCGATGTGGTCAACTCATCCCCCGTCTACGTAGGTGCCCCGTCACTGTTCTACCCAGACGCCGCCCCCTTTGGCGAAAAAGGCAACCGGTACACCAAATTCTGGTTTGACAACAAAAGCCGTGAGGCGATGGTCTATGTAGGGGCCAATGACGGCATGTTGCACGGTTTTAAGGTCAGTGATGGCACAGAGCAGTTTGCCTACGTGCCCAACATCACCTTCCCAAAACTGAAAGAGATCACTGATCCGGCATTCCGTACCGCACATAAATATTTTGTTGATCAGACCCCAACCATCTCCGACGTTTACACTGATGGCGCGTGGAAAAGTGTTCTGGTGAGTGGCCTGGGTGCCGGTGGTCGCGGCCTGTTTGCGCTGGACATTACCGACCCCAGCAAACTCACCGAGGCCAATGCCGATAAAGTGGCGCTGTGGGAGTTTAGCAATGCTGACGACGCTGATCTTGGTTACACCCTCTCAAAGCCGGTGATTGCCCTGTCTGAAAGTGGTAAATGGGTTGCCATTACCGGCAATGGTTACGGTGCCGAGAGTGGCGATGCTGCACTTTTCATCCTTGATATTAATGCCAGCGGTGTCTGGTCCGACACTACCAACTACAAAAAAATAGTCACGGGCGATCAGACCAGCAACGGTCTTTTTTCACCGGCGGCAGTTGATACCGATGGCAACGGCAAGGTGGACCGCGTCTACGCTGGCGACCTGCTGGGCAATATGTGGGTATTTAACTTAAACGACAACAGCAAGCGGCTGCTGTTTACAGCAAAAGATAAAGCGGGCAAGGCACAACCCATCACCAGCAAACCCACCGTGATTCGCCACCCCAGCGAAACCACCAAGGATGGCAACAAGCCCAATATGCTGGTCCTGTTTGGCACGGGCAGTTATCTGACACAGAGCGACCTTGCCAACAGTGATGACCAGAGTTTTTATGCGGTTTGGGACGATGGTACCCCCAACCTGACACGCAGCAACCTGGCCAACCCAACACTCAATACCGGCACAGACACCACACTCAGTATCGCTGCCCGCACCACCAGCACAGTTGATGTGGCCTATAAAACCGCAGGAACCGGCAAACAATACGGCTGGTATATTGAACTTGATAGCAAAGGTGATGAACCGAGCGAGCGGGTTGTGACCAGCGCCAATGTTTATCAGGGCATTGTCTTTTTCACCACCTACGCCCCTTCCAACAACCCTTGTGATGCGGGTGGAGAGAGCTGGTTTATGACCATGAAGGCCGAGAACGGTGCCCCGCCCGATAAACCCATCATCAGCATTAACAAAAACCGGACCATTGAAGATGCTGACGTGGTGACAATAGCGGGAATGACCAAGGTGGCCCCTTCAGGGCTGAAGATTGAAGGCGGTGCCTTTGGTGTGCGCATGACCAATGACTCGTTTATCATTGCCTCACCCAATTCACGTGAGAATCTCTTCCATAATCTTGGTACCTTAGTCGAACCGGCTGGCCGTATCTCCTGGCGTGAACTGCGCCGCGAATAACCTGCTGACCGATTGAGAAGACCGGGGGGGCAATTCACGCCCCCCATAAAAAAATAGGGACATGATGAACAGACGTAATAGCAGTGAGGGTGGTTTTACCTTAATCGAGGTGATGGTGGTGGTGGTTATCATCGGCATTCTTGCCTCTGTCGCCTACCCCTCCTACCAGGATGTAGTGCGCCAGACCCGACGTGCCGATGGGGTTAGCGCCCTGTCAGATGTGATGGCGCGACAGGAGCGCTCATTTACAGACTTCAATATCTATACAACCGATCTGTCAGCATTGGGATTCCCCCTGGACAGCAACAGTAAATATGTTCCGGGGGGTGGTTACTACCTGATCAGCGCAAGTGCCTGCGCCGGTTTGGCGCTAAACCGCTGTGTCTTGCTAACAGCCACAGGCCAAAAAGGGCAGGAAAAGGATGGCAGTAGTGGTGCCTGCAGCGTGCTCACCCTCAACTCACAGGGTGTAAAAGGGCCTGTCGCCTGCTGGAAAAAATAGTCAGTCGCCAAGCTGTAACGGAAGATTATCGATCAACCGGGTCTGCCCCAGGCGGGCCGCCACCAGCAGCCGTAACAGACGGTCCTCCGCAGTGGCGGGTTTAAGTGTATTGGCATTGACGATAGCGAAGTAGTCCGGCTCAAACCCCACCTGTTTCAAACTTGCCTGCACCGCAGCCTCAATACGGCGAAAGTCCCGCTCCCCAGACTGAATGCTGGTCGCCGCTGCCACCAGACCCTGATAGATGATGGGGGCCAGCGCCCGTTCTGATGGTGACAAATAGCCATTACGGGAGCTCATGGCCAGGCCATCGGCTTCACGCACCGTGGCCACCCCCACCACCTCAACCGGAAAACAGAGGTCGGCCACCATCTGGCGGATCACCTGCAGCTGCTGGTAATCTTTTTCACCAAACAGCGCCAGATCAGGCTGCACTATATTAAAGAGTTTCGCCACCACCGTTGCCACCCCGACAAAATGGCCGGGGCGGTGGCTGCCACACAACCCTTCTGATACACCCATAACCTCAACATGGCTTTGGCCACCCTGGCTGGCGGGGTAGAGTTCATCAACAGCAGGGGCAAACAGCAGATCTGCACCCACCTGTTGTAACTTAATGGAATCTTCTGAGAGGGTGCGGGGGTAGGCGTCAAAATCATCATTGGGACCAAACTGTAGTGGATTGACAAAGATAGTCACCACCACCCGATCCGCCAGCCGCCTGGCCCGCTCCACCAGCTGCAGATGGCCCGCGTGCAGATTGCCCATGGTGGGCACAACGGCTACGCGCTGCCCGGCCTGCCGCCAGGTTGCCACCTGCTGGCGCACAGCGCTTATGCTATTGACCGTCTGCATCACTCGAACCAGTGCTGTTTGGCGGGAAAGGTGCCGGATTTGACCTCGGCAACGTAGTTGCCAATTGCCTCGCGCACGCTGCCTGCCCCTTCCATAAAGTCTTTGGAAAAGCGTGGCCGTTTGCCTGGGGTGATCGCCAGGATGTCGTAGAGCACCAGCACCTGGGCATCACACTCCACCCCCGCACCAATGCCAATCACCGGGATAGCAACAGTCCGGGTGATCTCTGCCGCCAGCGCCGTGGGCACACACTCCAGCAGCAACATATCTGCCCCCGCCGCCTCCAGCGCAACAGCACTGGCGACCATCGCCCGCGCCGCCTCGGCCTCACGCCCCTGGACCCGATAACCACCCTGTTTGTGCACACTCTGCGGCTGCAACCCCAGATGGGCACAGACCGGTATGCCACGGCGCGCCAGCTCCGTCACAATCTCCAGCTGCACACCGCTCCCCTCCAGCTTGATAATCTCCGCCCCCCCCTCTTGCATCAGCCGGGTGGCATTAACCAGCGCCTGCTCTACCAGGGTGCAAGCCATAAATGGCATGTCGACCATCAACAACGCCCGCTGCCGACCCCGTGCCACAGCGCAACTGTGGTAGATCATATCCTCCATGCTCACCGGCACGGTGGTGCTATGGCCCTGAATCACCATACCCAGGGAATCCCCCACCAGGATCAGCTCCACACCTGACTCATCAAGCAGCTGGGTAAACGAGGCATCATAAGCCGTCAGACAGGTAAATTTTTCACCCTGCAGTTTCATTTTACGGAGATGGTTTAAGGTGATCGCCACCGGTTTATCAGCACTCATGATTCACCTCTACTTAGTCAACTCAAAGGGCAGTGGATTGAAGTAACGGCGACCACTGCCGGTGGCCACTATCTCCTCCAGCAGGGCGTTGTAGTCCAACTCATTATCAACGGGGTTAAACTGGGCGGCATTCACAATCAACAGAGGGGTGGCGGTATACTGGTGAAAAAACCGCGTATAACTTTCGGCCAAACGCTCCAGATAGTCGGCGCTGATCTGCTGTTCATAACTGCGGTTGCGTTGCTGAATGCGCTCCAGCAGTACCGATACGGGTGCCTGCAGGTAGACCACCAGATCGGGGGTGGGGGCCGTCACCGAGAGATGCTGGTAGACCTGTTCATAAAGACGCAGCTCATCATCGTCCAGCGTCAGCCGTGCAAACAGACGATCCTTCTCCATCAAAAAATCGGAGACGATAACGGGTTTGAACATATCCCCCTGACGCAGCGCCTGCAGCTGCTGCGCCCGCTGAAACAGGAAAAAGAGCTGTGTTGGTAACGCCGCCGCTTTAGGGTCTTTATAAAAGCGCTCAAGAAAAGGGTTCTCATCCACCTCTTCCAGCAGCAGCTCCGTACCAAAACTCTGCGCCAGACGTCGCGCCAGTGAGGTTTTACCCACACCAATGGGACCTTCAACCACTATATAACCGGGATTTTGTTGGGTCATCCAGACTCTCTTTTATCGGAAATATCTATATTTTTCTAACCGTTACGCCCGAAGTTAATGCCCATCACCCGCATATCCCCCGCGGGATAGCAGTCAGTCCGGCACGTGAACAGGCACTTACTATATCAGCCAGCGCCCGATTGTCCGGCAGACGTAAATCGGGGGCAATTTCAAACAGCGGGATCAACACAAAGTTACGTTCACACAGACCCGGATGGGGAACCTGCAGGTCACTGCTGACAACGGTTGCATCCCCATACAACAACAGATCAAGATCTAGGCTGCGCGGCCCCCAGCGCCGTTCACGATGGCGTTGATGCTGCTGCTCCAGCTGCTGCAATTGTGCCAATAGCTGGTGTGGTGACAGTGTTGTCTCAATCAGGACAACGGCGTTGACATAGTCCGGCTGGGCGGCCAGATCCCCTTCTGCCACCATCGGGGCACTGCGGTAGAGGCTGGAGGCCCGCACCTTCCGGCTGTGTGGCAACCCCGCCAGTTCAACCAAGGCACTCTCAACCTGTGCAACAGGCGATTGCAGATTGCTGCCCAACCCAATGTAGGCAGATACAGCCTCCACCCCTACCTCACTCCGCGCTCTTTTTACGCCGGGGTGGCCGCTTACGCCGCTTGGCACCACTGCCGGCGGCGGCTGGCCCCAGCTGTTTTACCATCTCCTCACGTGCCGGTTCATCCGCCACCTGAAACTCAGTCCACCAGTCGCAAAGCGCCTGTTCAACCTCGCCCGACTCACCGCGTAACAGCAAAAAATCATAGGCGGCACGGAAACGGGGGTGCTCCAGCAGACGGAAGGCACGACGACCACTGCGGCTGCCCAGTCGTAACTGCATCGACCAGATCTCAACCATGGGGGTACTGAAACGGCGGGGTAACGAGGTGTAGCGCAACTGCTCCTCAATCACACTGTTGGCAGCCTGATGCAGGGCGGGCAACTCATCAACCCCCTGTTCCAGCAGTGGCCGCATGGCGATACGTACCGGCTCCCACAACAGCGCGGCGTAAAGAAACGCCGGGGTGACCGGCTTGCCAACGGCAATACGGGCGTCGGTATTGGTTAACGCCCGCAATACCAGCTGATGTGGCATGCCATCCTCCTCCTCGCCCAGACTGTCATCCGTCAACGGAAAGAGAAACTCAAACAGATAGTAGTGGCGCAACAACTCATAGGTCTGGACCGCCTGACCACTCATGAAGAGCTTGAGCACCTCATCAAAGAGACGTGCCGCCGGAATATCATCCAGCAGGTGGCCGTTGTCGTAGATAAACGCCTCAGAGGCGGCATCAATCTGGAAACCAATTTTGGCGGCAAAGCGGACCGCCCGTAACATGCGCACCGGATCTTCGCGGTAGCGCTGTGCCGGATCGCCGATAATCCGCAATACACCTGCGGTAATATCGGCCATGCCGTTGACATAGTCGATCACCGAAAAGTCCTGCACATTGTAGTAGAGGGCGTTAATGGTGAAGTCGCGACGCCAGGCATCATCTTCGAGTGTGCCATAGACGTTGTCGCGGAGAATACGCCCACCCTCCTCGATCTCCATGCCCGGCCCCTCTTCCTCCTCTACCTGGGCACGGCGGAAGGTTGCGACCTCAATCGTCTCACGGCCAAACAGGATATGGGCCAGGCGAAAACGTCGCCCTATCAGACGGCAGTTACGGAACACATCACGTACCTGCTCCGGCGAGGCATTGGTGGCGATATCAAAGTCCTTGGGCTCGCGCCCCAGCAACATATCACGCACCCCCCCACCCACCAGATAGGCCTCATAGCCAGCACTATTCAGGCGGTACAGCACCTTCAGCGCGTTATCACTGATATTGGCCCTTGAAACCACATGCTCAGCACGAGGAATGATTTTTGGACTGCTAATTGTTGGCCCCTTAATTACGTTATGGGATGCCCCATCAGGGCTGCCCCCACCTGATACTCGGCACAAGGCGGACTCAGAGGTGGAAACCGGGGGAGAAGGGTCGAATCCACCACCCCCGCTCAATACCCCATCCGTATATTCTAATGATTTAACTGTACATTTAAGAAAATTTGCGCCTGATCATATCACAATCAAAGAATCCCAAAACCACCCTGCACATATCGCCAGATAAAAACCGAACAATGGCTTCAAACAGACCCAGCTCCGCCACCGCTGCCCCTCGATACCACAGCATATGACGTCTCTACCCAAACAACACGCCCCTCTGCACAACAAGAGTGCAAAACAGCACTGCAACGCCCCATAACCACCCACGCCCCTGCCACCAGGAAAGGCTAACCCTATGAATTTCATCACAACACTTGCACTGGCATAGCTCCTGCTATAACAATAGGGGGCGACTCAAGTAGCGCGCTTAATAAAATTTTGTGGAGATGACTTTATGATAAAAGCAAAAATGGTAACTGGCCTTGTCAGTTGTGCACTCTGTTTACCACTGGCCCAGGCGGGCGGTTTGAGCATAGCAGACGCTGATCTGACACTGGCCGGCGGCGTCAGTGCCGGCGTACTTTACTCAGACAATACCGGCGGCAGTAACAATACCGAGACCACCATCACTGACGTTCTGCTGGAGCTATCCGCCCCGGCTGACAAAGGGCTGGGCTTTGTTGCCGCCTACGGCTCACTGCCACAAAACAGCATCGTCAGCAACGTACCTGCTACCCCAACCAGCTCCAGCAGCAACATGAAGCTGCAATACGGCTACCTGACCGTTAAACCGACCGACGCTGTCACTATTGACGTCGGTGTGCTGGGTACCAAAATCGGCTACGAAGTTGCCAATACCTACGCCAACGCCCATGTCCTGCTTGGTGCTGTCTGGAACGCTCAGCCCGTCTATTACGATGGAATCCGTGCCTCATTTGCCGTGGGTGAAGGCAGTATGTTTGTTGAAGCTAACGAAGATACCGCTACAGGCGCAACCTCTGGTTATGTGATTGGTGGTAGCACCAAGCTCGGGGCAGCCGATCTCTCTGTCGCCTACTACAACGCCAACAAGGCCCGTGACATTATTGACATCATCGTCAGCGGTGAAATCGCCGGTATCCCAGTAGCTGCCAATATCGATTTTCAAAAAATCGACAGCGAAGCGGCTACACCGGGCATGGATGACAACGCCATGGGTATTGCCCTTTACGCCGCACCCAGCCTGGGTGGCTACACAGTGCCTGTCCGCTTTGAGTACCTGGATGACGGCAGCAGTGGCATATACGGTGGCATGAAGTCGGGCTACAGCATCACCGTTACACCTACCTATCACTACGGTAAAAACGCCTTTGTCCGTGCCGAACTTGCACTGGTCGCCAGCGACAATAAGATCTTTACCGATAAAAACAGTGTTGCACAGGACAGCAAAACCTCGGCAGCACTGCAGGCCGGTTTCACGTTCTAACGACCTGACGTAGACACAGGGATGTGTCTTGTTAAACCCGAAGAAAATCGTAACCATTTGATTATAAAAGAAATTATCTCAGACATCTAAAGTCTCTGGCTGTTCCACCCGATACACCCTGTATCACAGGAGCAACCGTAATGAGCACAATTCCTGCCATCAACATCGGTATACAAGGCATCCAGAAAGGGATGGATGGCCTGCGCCAAAACGCCCAGCAGATCGCCAGCAGCGTCACCAGTAACAGCGGTGGTAACGATATTGCCGCACCACTCATCGAGATGAACCTCAATAAACTGGAAGTCGAACTCTCTGCCAAAGTGGTCAAAAGCGCCTCTGACATGATCGGCACCCTGCTCGACATTACCGCCTGACACCAGACACTAGCTACCAACCAGACAGAGACTATCGTGCAGATCAGCAGCGCCTCCCCCACCTATCCTCTACAACGCCCGGCAACCACGCCTGGGGCTGCCATTGGTAGAGAGGAGGAGAAGACTTCAACAGAGAGCGCCCGCAACAACGGCACCAAACTCAGTGACGAAGAGCAGAAACAGCTCAGCCAGCTGCAAGCCCGTGATCGCGAAGTGCGCGCCCACGAGGCGGCCCACAAAGCCGCCGCCGGGCAGTACGCCACCGGGGCCGCCAGCTTTGAGTACCAGCGTGGGCCGGATGGCCGCCTTTACGCCAGCGGTGGTGAGGTGGGGATCGATACCAGCCCCATCGCTGGTAACCCCGCAGCAACCATACAGAAAGCCAATCAGGTACGTGCAGCCGCATTAGCACCGGCCCAACCCTCCGGGCAGGATATGGCCGTGGCCGCCGCGGCGGCTATGATGGCTGCCACGGCCCGAAGCGAGATGCTGACGCAACAACAGAGACCTGCAACAGAACAGACAGAACAGGGCACCCCATCCCAGCAGGCCCAGCTCCAGCAGTATCAGTCGGTTGCCAATGGCTCCGACAACCCGCAGCCCCCGCTTATTCATCTCACCGCCTAACCACACAGCTATGTCGTGAACATGGCACTCATATAGATAGACCCGAAAATATAAACAAAACCATTGACACGTAGTTCAACGCTGCGGCTGCATTCAGCTCAATTACCAAGCCAGGGAAGTCCTATCGACTTTTATGATGTCTGTTCAATGGAGCTTAATGCTCGTCTAAACATACCTGCCAGATTATTGGGGCTAACGTTTGATACACGTATAGACCGGCAACCATTAAATTCAGCAAAGCGATAAACTGTTTTAGCAAAGCGGGGGGTAAAATCATCCATCTCTATTTTTTTAGACTCGATGTGTAAATTAACCAACTCAAACTCACCGATCTTACGATGTGCCTTGCAATCCACCCTGCCGACCAACCTCTCTTTATAGAGGATGGGTAAGCAGAAATAACCAAATCGACGTTTCTCTTTTGGCGTGTAACATTCAAGTCGATAATCAAACTCAAACAGTTGTTGCAGCCTATCCCGATGAATAACTGCGTTATCAAAGGGGGATAAAAGCCGAACTGCTGCAGCCGGTTGTTTTATCTTTGCATCAAGAATAGTCTGGGTAATATAGATCGGCGGCATGCCATCGATGGGGTACTCAATCAGAGTCCCTTGTTCAATCTGCTGCTGCAAAACTGTGTTGAGCGTTTTCCGTAGGGTATCGCCGGGTCTTAAATGTGTCAGCTGTTTAAGGGTGGTAAATCCATTTGCCTTCACCGATTGATTAATGAGGTATTCGGAAAACTCTAATAAAGATGGCTCACTGGTATTGGTGTTATCGGGCAAGACTCTTTCGGTCAGGTCATAGATTTTCTCCATGCCATCACGGCCCGTTATCATTAGGTCACCTTGCATGAAGAGTTTTTCCAATGCGCGCTTGGTGGGCCGCCAATTCCACCATGTTGCATCACTTTTTGTGGCTGACTCAAAATCCCTCGCCTTAAGTGGTCCATCGATACCAATTCGGTCAAGAACATGGCGCAAGTATTTCGCCTCCACATTGGTAGAATAGGGCGACTCTCCACCTCTTATCGCTGACATCTGTGGCAAAACAAAACGGTAATCACTCATCGGTAGATAAGAAGCGGCGTGAAACCAATATTCGAAAGCACTTCGTTCCCGTACTAATTGATGAAGGTGATCGGGTTGATAATCGGGGATACGGCTCCAGAGCGTATGGTGATGGGCACGTTCAATAACGGAAAGTGTATCTATCTGAATGTACCCTAGATGTTCTAACGCACGTTTTGTTGCCTGGCTGCCCTTACCAAAAGGACGCATTGTGGTAAGGCCCTGATGATGCAATGTAATAAGACACAATCTTTGATGCATGAGATAACACTTTGCTCCGTCATAACAATTCGTATTGGCCTAACGACGGTGTAAAAAAACCCGAGTCTCACCCGTGTACTAGCGCCTCAACGCCTGCCAGCCTCACGCCACCACTCAGGCATGGCGTAGACCACCTCACCGCCCTGCTGAATGGCATTGGCCCTGGCCAGCGCCTCCAACCCGCTGCCAACGTGTAGAACATGGGTTGCCGCAGCGCCATTCAAAACAGTGACCTGCACCAGCTTCTGTCTGGCAATCCAGGCTTGAACCTGCGCCGCACTCCATTCCGGCTGAAAACGGACCACAATGTTGCCACTCAGCGCCAGACGTGAACCGCCTGCAGAAGAGAGATGAAAGACGGGGGATAATATCCGCGCGGGTGCCAGTGCGCGGCTCACCGCTGTGGATTCATCAGCCCCGCTGTGCAAACGCCAGATACGCACACCGGGCAGTTCAACCAGTAGCGTGGCCGCCGGTATCGCCATATGTGCGGCCCGGGTTTGAGTCGGTTGTACAAACTCCACCACCTCTCGCCCATTGACCCACACCTCACGCCAGCGAGTACCATCAAAATAGCGGACCGACTCTGTCAACGCCTGGGTGCTTTCCCCCTGCACTCCGCCAGCCGCCCCAGCCTGGCAGCCATACAAAACCACCGCCAGCGCCAATCCCGATAAAAGATATAACAACCTCACGCCCACCCCCTCACCGCTGCCGTCCATAGATACGCAATCTCCAGGAGATCAGGCTACCCATATTGTTTGCCCGTTGATCCACCACCTTTAAACGCCAGCTGCCTTGCGCTGCCTCGCCCAGATGGCGGCTGCTGCCAAAGGTCCAGGGGGAGTAGTTGGTGGTGGGGCAGGTATTGGTGAACGTCGTACATCTGTGCACCTCTGCCAACACACTCTCGGTACCACTGGGGGCCGTCAAGACGATGCTCAACTCACCAGGATCACCGTGGACCAGATTCACATCGATCTCAACATATTCAATAATCAGGTTATTGGCCGCCGCCACAGTCACCGTCTGCTGCAGGCCCGCTGCGTCACCATCCGGAATCGAGTCAGCCACCGCCACCGGGAACTCCCGCTGCAGCTGCACCCCTACATTACTACCCCAGCGCTTTGCCCTGGCCACTGCCGCCGCTGCATCCACAACACCAAATCCATATTTGTGGTTGATGTTGTACTGCGGCTCTCCGCTGGCGGGGGTGGTCACCCGCCAGTCGCTATCACTGGCGTCATTTTTACGTGCACTCTCCGCCAGGATCAGACGCACATCGCGCCACCCCAGATTGGGGTTGGCCTCCAGCATCAATGCCACCACGCCCGAGACAATCGGCGTGGCCGCGGAGGTACCGGCAAACAGTTTGGTATAGTTGCGGTTGGTATAGTCATGCAGCACGCCTGCGGTATTGTCACCACGCGTACCCATTAAATCGGTGGTAGTCAGACCATTGCCATAACCGCCAGGCGCGCAGAGCCAAAGGTTGGCCCCCTTTTCCGAATACACGGTTTTTACCCCATCACCATCCACGGCACAGACCGCGATCACATGCCTGTTATTGGTGAGGTAATTATAGTTGCTGTTATCCACCCCAAATTCACCGCCGTTGCCCGCCGCCCAGACATAGATAGTCCCTTTGCCACCACGACCATAGGTCACCCCATAGGCCACCCCCTCCTGCCACAAATTGTCCCCCGGATGTTCGGTGGTCCCATCACCACTCGCACCATACCCCCAGGAGTTATTGGAGATTGCTACCTCAGCCACATTGCGGGTCATGGCATCATGAATCTCGGCACTGTTAATCCCGCCGTTCCAGAGCAGGTTGTACCCGGCCAGGCTAACACCCGGTGCCACCCCCCGCCCACCCACGCTGTTCAAATCGCGGGCTGCGGCAATGCCCGCCACCTGGGTGCCGTGTGAACTATCAGACGACACAGGAGTGGGGTCAAAGTCCCTCTGCCGGTAGTCCCAGCTCTTACGGAACGCGATATTCGCCGACAGATCCTCATGCCCAATCTCCAGTGCGTCATCGACTACCACCAACAGCACGCCACGCCCTTTAATGCCATCGTTCCAGACCGGCTCAACATGAATATCCTCCCCCACCAACAGCCCGGCAAATTGGGCGCTGTTATATAGATGCCATTGGTCACCATAGAGTGGATCGGGGCCAGTCTGCTGTGGTTGCGAGGGTGGCGGGGGGACAATGGACGAGGGTGTGCCACCACCGCCGCCGCACCCTGACACAAAACCCGGAAGCAGGAAAAGATAACAGAGCATTTTGCATAGACTGCGTAACTGTTTGATAACGTTGCTCATAGTGCACACGTTAAAAAATTCGCCGCACCAGCACAATCGCCACGGTTAAGAATGCTGCCGGGGCAGCCAGCACGCTCATCAGCGGTGTCAGACCATAGACAACGCCCACATGGCCGGTTGTCTGATCGATCAGGTAGTAGGCAATACCAAACAGTGTGCCGACAAAAATACGCTGCCCCACCCCCACCGAGCGTAACGGCCCAAAGACAAACGGCACCGCCAGGAAGATCATCACCATCGTGGTTACCGGTAACATGACCTTTTTCCACAACGCCAGCCGGTAACGGCTGGCGTCCAGGCCGTTATCACTCAGATACTGCACATAACGGTAGAGCCCTGGCCCGGTCAGTGCCGTCGGATCAACAGTGACCACACCAATCAGGTCCGGCACCAGTAACGAGCGCCACTCCGTAGTGGGCCTGCTCACCACACGAATACCCTCCATGCCAATCTCGCTGCTGGAGACATCACTCAAATGCCACTGATTGTCGCTGAAGTTGGCACGTTTGGCCTGCGTCATCACCGTCAGCTGATTATGGTTATCAAACTCATAAATGGAGACATTAGCCACCTGTTCAGACGAGATCAGATCACGAATATGGATGACTTTGTTACCATCACGCGCCCATAACCCCTGCTCGCTACGAAAGCTGGTCTTCTCCGCCAGCAGTTCGGCTTTAATGTTTTGCGCCCGCAACTCTGCCCGGGGGGCCACATATTCCCCCACCACCGCCATCACCACCAGCAGCAGAATGCCCACCTTCATCACCGCCCAGACAATCCGTTTAATGGAGACACCCGCCGCCCGCATCGCCACCAGTTCGCTCTGTCCCGCCAGTCCACCCAGACCGATAATCGCCCCCAGCAACATCACAATAGGAAAGAGCTGGTAGGCCAGCCCCGGCATCAGCAGCAGACTATAGTGCATCGCATCGGCCAGGCCGTAACGCATCTTGCCAATGTTATCCAGCTCCCCCGCAAATGCAGCAAAGGCAAACAGCGCCAGCAGTATCAACATCACCACCAGCGTGCTCTGCAATACCGCCCGGCCTACATGAAAGTCGAGCAGTTTCATGATTTTGTCATCCGTGGTGCAAGCCCTTTATTACCCAGCAGCGCCTTAAAACCACCGGCATGCTGGAACATCATCACCACCACGACCAGCAGTAACAGCCCATGCACCCACCAGATACCGATCAGCGGATCAACCTTGCCACGCTCAACCCAGGTGCGAGCCACCGCCAACAGGTTGCTGTAGATGGCATACACCAGAATGCCGAGAAAAAACTTACCGTAACGCCCCTGGCGGGGATTGGTCCGGCTCAAAAAAACCGCCAGCAGTGCCAACAGTACTGCTGACAACGGCATCGCCATACGCCACTGCAACTCCGCCTTATGCCGGGGATCATCAGAGGCCCAAAGCTGCGCGGTTGCCATGGTTGCCGTCTCACTGCTCTCCTGTGCCGTCACTGTCTCCGGCTCTGCCACCCGCACCTCATGCTGCCGATATTTGATAATGCGAAAATCGGCCCGCCCCGGCACACCTTCGTAGCGATAACCGTTCTCCAGCACTAGGTAACGGCTGCCATGCTCCCCCTCCCGCAGCCGGGCACGCTCAGCCACCAGCAGATTTTCAGCGCCGCGATGTATCCCTTGAATAAAAACATTCTCCATCGCATCGCCACTGTCCGAGAGGCGCTCCGCATAAAAGATCACCTCGCCCCCGGCCAGCTCCCGAAACTGCCCCGCCGCGATGCTCTCCAGGCCGATACTGGCCCCCAGCACCTCCTGCATCCGGTAACGTTCCACCTTGGCCAGTGGGCCGTAGTAGAGCGAGACAGCGCCAATAATGAGCGCAAACCCCACACCAAACCAGAATACCAGCCGGGTAACACGTAACAGACTGACACCACACGCCAACATGGCGACCATCTCGCTATCTTTATATAGGCGTCCAAAGGCCAGCAGTACTGCCAGAAACAGAGAGAGCGGTAACAAAAGCATCAGCGCATCCACTGATTTAAGCGCCAACAGCATAAAAACCACCCCCAACTGGAGATCGCCTGAGGCCACCTGGCCCAGCAGCCGCGCAAACCAGGTGCTGACAAAGATCAGAAACAGCACGGTGGTCACCGCCACCAGCGTGGTGGCCATCTCCCGGAACAGGTATCGCTCAATAATCAAAGGGGGTATCCATAATATTAAATTCAACCAGTTACTGAAAAAATGCCGCCGTTTAAGTAGACTCTGTCTACATAGCCATAGATCGCGCCAACAACGTGCTATTACGCCGTTTTTTGGAAAAGACCGGGCTGGTCCATTAAAATCAAACTTTCAACATCAAGCCGTCTGATACAAGGGGACATAAAACATGGAGTTTACTGCAAAAAGTGGCAATCCAGAAAAACAGCGCACCGCCTGCGTAGTAGTGGGTGTATTTGAAACACGCCGCATCTCCACTGTTGCCGAACAGCTCGATCAACTCAGCGATGGTTTTATCTCCAACCTCATCCGCCGTGGTGATATGGATGGCAAAATTGGCCAGACACTCCTGCTCCACAGCGTACCCAACACCCTCTGCGACCGCATCCTGCTGGTGGGGTGTGGCCGCGAACGTGAGCTGCATGATGCCCAATACCGTCAGATCATCGCCAAAAGCGCCACCATACTCAATGAGATTGGTGCCATGGAGGCGGTCTGTTACCTCACCGAACTGCACGTCAAAGGGCGTGACAACCACTGGAACGTGCGTCAGGCCGTGGAGACCTTCGCCGATTCGCTCTACACCTTTGAACAGCTTAAATCGAAAAAAGATACCACTCGCCGGCCACTCCGCAAGGTGACACTGGGGATCGCCAGCCGTCGCGACCTCGCCGATAGTGAAGCCGCCGTAAAAGAGGGGCTGGCCATCGCCCACGGCGTCACACTGGCCAAGGATCTGGGCAATCTGCCCGGCAACATCTGCACCCCCAGCTACCTGGCCGATGTGGGCATGGCACTGGGCAAAGAGTACAACAGCATCACCACTGAAATCCTTGAGGCCGCAGACATGGAAAAGCTGGGGATGGGGTCGCTGCTATCAGTCGCCCGTGGCAGCCGCGAGCCGGCCAAGCTCATCATCATGGATTACAAAGGCGGCAAAGCCGATGAAAAACCCATCGTACTGGTAGGTAAAGGACTCACCTTTGACGCCGGTGGCATCTCCCTGAAACCGGCAGCGGCCATGGATGAGATGAAATATGACATGTGTGGTGGTGCCAGTGTCTTTGGCACCATGAAGGCTATCGCCGAACTGAATCTGCCCATCAACGTCATCGGTGTCGTCCCCGCCTCGGAGAATATGCCCGATGGTGCGGCCAATAAACCCGGCGATGTGGTGACCAGCATGTCCGGCCAGACCATTGAGATCCTCAATACCGATGCCGAAGGACGACTGATCCTCTGCGATGCCCTGACCTATGTTGAAAAGTATGAACCCGACACTGTCATCGACATCGCCACCCTAACGGGTGCCTGCGTGGTGGCACTGGGTAAACACGCCTCCGGCCTGCTGGGTAACCACAGTCCACTGATCCACGACCTGCTGAATGCGGGCAAGAGCAGTGGTGACCGGGTATGGGAGCTACCGCTGTGGGAGGAGTATCAGGAGCAGATCAAAAGCCCCTTTGCCGACATCGCCAACGTCGGTGGCAAAGAGGCCGGTACCATTACCGCCGCCTGTTTCCTGTCGCGCTTTACCAAAAAATTCCAGTGGGCCCATCTCGACATCGCCGGTACCGCCTGGCGCAGTGGTGATAAAAAAAGTGCCACCGGTCGCCCCGTACCACTGCTGACCCAATACCTGCTCGATCGTTGTGCCAATAAATAAACCGTTGTATTCTCAACGCTTATGACACGGGTAGATTTTTATATACTGACTGGAGACGCCCACGCCAACCGTGAGCAGTTTGCCTGTCGCCTGGCCGAAAAGGTCTACCTGCTCGGCCAGGGTGTCTATCTCCATACCGAAAACGCAGCACAGTCGGCCATGCTCGATCAACTGCTCTGGAGCTACAAACAGAACAGCTTTGTCCCCCACGCCATTGAGGGCGAATCACCCGATCCAGATGTTGCGGTTTTAATAGGTCATGGTAGTGACACAGAGAGCCACAACCACGCCCAGAACCGCGAACTGCTGATCAATCTGGCATCAGAGATTCCGCTCTTTTTTAGCTCATTCAAGCGGGTTGTCGAGATCATCAACAATGACGAGCAGACCAAACAGAGCGGCCGCGACCATTACCGTTTCTACCGTGACCGTGGCTACACCCTGGAAAATCACAACATCAGCCAATGAAGCCACCAAAATACCCCTCACACCCGACAGACGAACAGATTCCCGCAGTTCTCAGCAACGATGACATCCCTGTCCTGCAGGATATTATCGCCACCCAGGCCGTGGCCCCCGAAAAGACCGCTGTTGCATCCACCCTGAAAAAACTGGTGGATGCGGCCATCGACATGCGCCTGGCGCGACTGGCAGAGGTCATCGAACACCACTTCAACTCCCTGGAGCAGCTCCCGGGCACACTGACAGCCGCCGATATCGGCCGCGAACTTGGGTTGGTGCTGCGTAACAATACCCGTGGCTCTCTCCCGGCCATACACGACACTAAAACCGGCCCGGCAAATACGTTACAATCTGCGCCACCCAGGACAGCGGCGTCCACCGCCATGCAGACCGCACTGCCTACCCCCTCACCGTCGGTAGAGCAGAACTGGTATGAACAGTGGAAAAAGGCCAATACAGTACAAACAGCCGCCATCAATAATAGTCAGGCACCCAACAGTGCCCCCCATGAGCGCACGGTTACCAAAACCGTCACCAAAATAGTGAAAGAAGCGACCACAGGCATGGAAAAAACCTACAACCCCGACGATATCGAACAGCGCTGGTACCAGAACTGGGAGGAGAATAACTATTTTGCCCCGGCCAACAGCAATGCTGCCGCCAGCGATACCCCCTCCTACTGCATCATGATCCCGCCGCCCAATGTCACCGGCAGCCTGCACATGGGCCACGCCTTTCAGGACACCATCATGGATGCCCTGGTCCGTTACCACCGCATGAAAGGGGATAACACCTTGTGGCAGGCCGGCACCGACCACGCCGGTATCGCCACCCAGATGGTGGTAGAGCGTCAGCTCAATGCCCAGGGCAAGACCCGCCACGACCTGGGGCGCAAGGGTTTTATCGATCAGGTATGGAAATGGAAGGCAGAATCCGGCGGCACCATCACCCGCCAGCTGCGGCGCATGGGGGCCTCCCTCGACTGGTCCCGTGAACGTTTCACCATGGACGAGGGGCTATCCGAAGCCGTGCGTGAGGTCTTTGTCCGACTCCATGAAGAGGGGCTGATCTATCGTGGTAAACGTCTGGTCAACTGGGACCCGGTACTGCACACCGCCGTCTCTGACCTTGAGGTGGTATCACAAGAGGAGGATGGCCACCTCTGGCACTTCCGTTACCCACTCGCCAACGGCAGCGGCCATGTCGTAGTGGCCACCACCCGCCCTGAGACCATGCTCGGTGATACCGCCGTTGCCGTCCACCCTGAAGATGAGCGCTACAGCCACCTGATCGGCAAAGAGATTGCCCTGCCGCTGACGGGTCGCATGATCCCGATCATCGCCGATGACTATGTCGATCCCGAGTTTGGCAGTGGTTGTGTCAAGATCACCCCAGCCCATGACTTCAATGACTACGCCATCGGCCAGCGCCACAACCTGCCGATGATCAACATCCTCACGGAAGATGCCCGTATCAACAACACCCCCCCCGTACAGTACCGGGGGCTTGACCGTTTTGAGGCCCGTAAAAAGGTGGTTGCCGACCTTGAAGCCCTGGGATTACTGGAAAAAGTACAAAACCATAAGCTAATGGTGCCACGGGGCGACCGCTCACAATCGGTCATCGAACCGCTACTCACCGACCAGTGGTTTGTGAAAGTCGGTCCGCTGGCAGAGCCTGCCATCAAGGCGGTAGAAAATGGCGACATCAAGTTTGTACCCGACAACTGGAAAAACACCTACTTCGAGTGGATGCGTAACATCGATGACTGGTGTATCTCACGGCAGATCTGGTGGGGCCACCGCATCCCCGCCTGGTATGACGATGTCGGCAACATCTACGTCGCTCGCACCGAAGAGGAGGCCCGCGCCGAGGCCTTCCTGAAACTGGGCAAAGAGGCGACGCTGACCCAGGATACCGATGTGCTCGATACCTGGTTCTCCTCTGCACTCTGGCCCTTCTCCACCCTCGGCTGGCCACAGCAGACCCCTGAACTCAAGACCTTCTACCCCACCAACGTATTGGTGACGGGATTTGACATCATCTTCTTCTGGGTCGCCCGCATGATCATGATGGGGCTCAAGTTCACCGGACAGGTCCCTTTCAAAGAGGTCTACATCCACGGTCTGGTGCGTGACGGCCAGGGACAGAAAATGTCGAAGTCAAAGGGCAATGTACTTGACCCCATTGACCTGATTGATGGTATTGACCTGAGCGCCCTGATCGCCAAACGGACCACCGGGCTGATGCAGACCGGCATGGCGGCCAAGATCGACAAGGCGACCCGCAACGAGTTCCCCAACGGCATTCCACCGTTTGGTACCGATGCGTTGCGGTTCACCTTTGCCGCCCTGGCCTCCACCGGCCGTGACATCAAATTTGACCTGAACCGTGTCGAGGGTTACCGCAACTTCTGCAACAAACTCTGGAACGCCGCCCGCTATGTGCTGATGAATACCGATGGCCAGGATTGTGGCCAGCACGGTGGTGAAGTGGTACAGAGTCTGGCCGACCGCTGGATTCTCAGCCGCCTGCAGCGGACCATTGACGAGGTGACACAGGCGCTTGAAAGTTATCGCCTCGACCATGCTGCTCAGGCGATCTACGAGTTCACCTGGAACGAGTACTGCGACTGGTATCTGGAGCTCTCCAAAGTAGTGCTCAATAACAGCGAGAGCAGCGTAGCGCAGCTGCGTGGCAGTCGTCAGACATTGGTACAAGTATTGGAGAGCCTGTTACGGCTGGCCCATCCCCTGATGCCCTTCATCACCGAAGAGATCTGGCAGCGTGTGGCACCCCTGGCAGGCAGTGTTGGCAAGACCATCATGCGTCAACCCTACCCAATCAAAAATGACAACCACCACAACCCGGCCGTTGAAGCGGAGATGGGCTGGGTGATGAGCTTCATCCTCGGGGTCCGCACCATTCGTGGTGAGATGAACATCGCCCCCGGCAAGCCGCTCCCCGTGCTGCTGCAAAACGGCAGTGACAGGGATCAACGCCGCCTGTTACGCAGTAGCAACTACCTCAACAATCTGGCGCGCCTTGAATCAATCACCTGGCTGGAAGCAGACGCCATCGCACCAGAGAGCGCCACTGCACTGATTGGCGAGATGAAGCTGCTGATCCCCATGGCCGGGCTGATCGACAAAGAGGATGAGCTGGCCCGGCTCAATAAACAGATTGAGAAGATCCAGGGTGATTTGAGCCGTGTTGAGGGCAAACTAAGCAACGAAAGTTTTATCAGCAAAGCCCCTGAGGCGGTTGTTGAGAAAGAGCGCCAGCGGATTGCCGAGATGCGCTCCTCACTGGAGCAGCTGAACCAACAGCTGGTACGTATTCAGGCACTCTGAAACCCCCTTTGAAAGCGGCTCAGGGCTATTCTGAGCCGCCTTTTAGCAACCTTCCCTACAAGATTGCCGACGCTGCCCGCTACTGTAAACAGGGTGCGCCCAAATCTAATTGCCATTGGCTGCCCCCCATCTCATGGACTGGAGCAGATCAAAATGGAACAGGCCCTACTCAAACAGACAGCCATGCTCACACTCTGCACCGCCCTGCTGGCAGCGCCGCTGCCCTGCCGTGCTGACCACCTTATCACTCAGAGCGGTGGCGAAATCGGCATCCTGGGGGGGTCAGTATCACGCTCCGCCTTTACCGAGGCGGTAGTCAACAGCGAACCCAAAAGTCGCCTGATTGAGCTACCCAACAATAAACAGTTCCTCTACTACTTCACCGAACTGAAGGGGATGGCGGGGCAGACGATCACTCACCGCTGGCTGTTTAACGGTGCCACCATCTCTGACAAAAAATTCAATATTGGTGCGCCACGCTGGCGCATCTGGTCCAACCTCACACTCAACAACGAATGGCTGGGTGAGTGGAAGGTTCAGGTCATTGACGAGATGGAGCGGGTGATACATAGCGACAGTTTTAACTACGTTCAAACCAGCGCCTCAGCCCGTAAACAGTGAACTCTACCTTTAATCTATGGGGGGTGGCGGGTAGGCACGGATAGGGGTCCGCTGAAAAGGCTCATTGACAGATGTTGCCGGTTTGGCTGGCGCTGATGATGGTGCAGCCGAGAGCTTCAACTGAACTTCAGCAAACAGTACCGAATCACCACGCTCAAAAGCGGCCCCGGGATTGAATACCCCCACCGTACCGTAGGCACTGAGATAACGGCCGGCACGCAGCCCCAGAATCAGATCCAGCTCCGAACCCAGCGCCCGCTCCTTTCCCGTGGGTGATTGAATTACCTTTGAACGAAAACGGCTGTTTGCCACTCGCTGCTCATAGGCGTGATAGACAAGGTCAATGGAGTAGCGTCGTTTCTCACTCAAGCCAACACCAACGGTGGAGACTTGCAGATTGCTCAATTCTGGATCACTCACCACACCGTAATATTTAAATTTTGTGATGCCGTTAAAACGCGCCTCGTTATCATCCAGCCCTGTCTGGCGAAAGGTCTGATCACGGTTGTCACTTGAGTTGCCATCCCCCGATCCAACAGCATGGGCCAGCGTCACTGACCAGCGCCGATTGGCACCAAACCGCAACGTTACGCCGGTGTCAACGGCAAAACCCTGACGCTGTCGGCTGCCGTTATCACCGCTGAGTGAAGCAGCCTCTAACCAGAGTTTGTGCCCAGAGAACCGAGTTTCACCACTCAGGCCCAGGTATTGGCGATCACTTTTTTCATTGATAGGATCGTTACGGTAGAACAGATACATCCCCAGCCGATCCTGACTGGTAAAGTGAAAATCAGAGCGCAACAGATAGTTATCCAGCGCCTCTTTGTCACTGTTAGGATTTAGGTGGCTGCTACCTGAAAGCTCACTCTCCAGACGTCCAAGTTTAAGTTGAAGCGCTGCCCCATCAAGATTTTCATCAAACAGCCACTGCCGCTCATCAGAGAAGCGCTGACGCCCAATCTGAAGTGTCAGTGGCAACGACATAATCTGATCCCAGACGATATAAGCAGTGCTGATCTTGCGCTCTGTTACCGACTCCCGTTCAGTTTTATCACTATGCAGCAACTCTGCCGCAATAAAAACGCCAACATCTGGCGTGATAGCCAATGCCGCAGTGGTGGTAAGCAGTGACTCTGACGATCGCTGCCGGGCCGGTACCAACCCCACAACATCGACGTTGTCACCGGCTGCCAACGTCAATTTAAGCGCCGCACCCAGGGAGAGCCAGGAGGTAAGATGAAAAGCTAACGGGGGTAACGCGGCCTGGTCGGAGTCGACCACCTGATTGTCCGCTTTAACCTGCCTGGCCGCAGGTATCTGCTGGGGTTCAGCAGCGCTGCAGAACGGCATGAATACAGTGATGATGGCAAAGGTTATGCTGAAGCTAAAACAACATCTGATCACAATGGCCGCGCACCCGACTGCTGATGCAGATAGAGTTCATAGTAGTCCCCCTTCAGGGCCATCAGTTCACGTGCCCCACCCTGCTCCACAACGCGCCCCTGTTTAAGGACCAATACATGATCATCATCATTGATGTAGCGAAAGTGATGTGCAATCAGAATGGTGGTTTTGCCCTGCTGTAACCGCCCGATCACCTCTTGAATTAACTTTTCGGCACTGGCATCGAGTGCAGACGTCGGCTCGTCCAATATCAGGATTGATGGCTGTTTAATCAACGCACGTGCCAGACCAATACGCTGACGCTGCCCGCCTGACAGGGTGGCACCACGCTCCCCCACCACTGTTTCGTAACCATCCGGCAGTGCATCAATAAACTCATGGGCGTAGGCAGCGCGGGCAGCGGCCTCAACCTCGTCATCCGTTGCATTCAGTTTGCCGTAGGCGATGTTTTCGCGAATAGTCGCCCCAAAGAGCACGTTATCCTGCAGGACAATCCCTATTTCACGCCGTAACGATTCACGGCGATAGTCACGCACATCATGGCCATCCACAAATACCGTACCTTCGGTCGGTTCATAAAGCCGTAACAGCAGGTTAACAAGGGTTGACTTGCCCGCGCCCGAGGCGCCCACCAGCACCAGCCGCTGCCCTGGCACAATACTGAAGCTGACATCTTTGAGTGTGTGCTCCCCTTCACTGTAACCAAACGATACATGTTCAAACCGGATATCCCCTTTCAGCCCCTGCGCCTCAAGCGCATCTGGCTGATCAGGTATCTCCGGCTCTTCGTTCAGAATCTCACGCAACCGGTCAGCACTGACTGCCGCCTTATTAAACTTCGATAACAACTTGGCCACCTGTCGCACCGGGTTGTACATGCGGGAGACATAGGCTGAAAATACCAGCAGATCGCCCGGGCTCATCTGCCCATCAACCGTCTGCAGCGCACCGTAAAAAATAGTAGCCCCCAGACCAAAGGCGCTGATGATTTCCGTTGACCGTATCGCCGTTGCCTCCAGACGCAGGGCACGGATCCCCTCCTCCAGATGTTTGCCGCTCTCGGTCTCAAACTGTTCAATCTCATAACGCTCACGGCCAAATGCACGCACCAGAGGGGCGCTGTTAAATACCTCACCCAATCGTGCCGCAATCCGCCCCTCCCGCCGTCGCTGCTTTTTGATGGTGACCTTGATGCGGCCATAGAAAAAAACCAATACCACCAACAGCAGGGGGAACGTGACAGCCGCTATCAACGCCAACCGCCAATTGAGTATAAACATCACCACAAACATACCTGTGATCGTTAACAGGTGGGTGCCAAAGGCCAGTGCAGACTCTGTAAATGTGTCGCGTAGATTACGGGTATCACTGGTCACCCTGTTCAGCAACTCGCCGGCACGGGCGCGATTATGGTAAGAGAGCGACAACCCCTGCAGATGCTGAAACAGCTCCCGGCGTAACTCAAATACCAGCTGAAAACCGATACGCGAAGTCAGAAACACCTGGAAATATAAAAATGCGGCCTTACCCAAAGCAATCAATACAATCAACAGCGCCAGTAACGCCAACGCTGTCACCGTACCTTGCGCCAACAGACTATCGAGGAATGTGAGCGCCGGCGTCAGCGGCTTTTCAAGCAGAATATAGTCAAACAGGATTTTAAGAGGCCACGGTGCCAGCAGCTCTAACGCCACCACAGACAGCGTGCAGAGTATCGCCAGTAGCAGCCCCCCCTTCATCCGTCCCAGATGTTCCAGGACCAGACGGCTCAGACGATCGCGCTGTTTCATGATCCTGTATGGGGCGGCAGCCCCAGTCGCTGTTCACACAGCGCCAGCAACCGACCACTCCAGTTACGTCGTTCAGGAAAAAGTGTACTCAGATGGATATGACGGACCAGCGTCAACGTTGTATAGGCAGTAACCGCCTCCCGTGATGCAGCACCGACCAGGGCGATAAAACGTTCAACCAGAATCTCTTCATACCTCACCAACATCGTAGCGTCACCCACCAGACGCAGGCGCTGTTCAATCATATGCCCGACAAAGTTGCCGATATCAAGCGCCGGATCACCGTAACAGTAGAGATCAAAATCGAGCAGATAGAGCCACTCACCATCCACCATCACCTGATCCGCATAAAAATCACGGTGGATACCACACACCTTGGGCACCGGCAGACTGGCCCCCAGTCGATCACAGGCTAGCAATACTCGCTCTATCCGCTGCCGCCACTCCGGATACTGCTGGAATAGCTGCGGCAGACGTTCATACAGAATTTGTAACTCATCGTCTATGGTGTGGCGTCGGTCAGCGGCCACACCCGCGCTATGCAGCTTATGAATTGCATCGGCAACACGCTCGATCAACGCCGTATGATTACCCGCCAACAGCAACTCACTCAATGGCCGACCCGGCACCTTCTGTTGTAACCAGAGATTAAACGAACTGATCACCCCGATGGGTTTAGGCACAAAAACGGCGTCGCTGCCCTGCTGGTCAAATCCGGCACCCCATAACGTCCTCAGCAAACGGTGTGCAGCGCGGGCACTATGGCGCGACCGCGCCTTACCCATCAACGTCAGCTCCTGCATGCCCAGCGCCGTTAAGACGGCCACATCATACTCAACCATAAAACGCCGCCCCGGCTTATGGCGAATAACACGAATGGCGCGCAACTGCGGAGGACCGTCGATTCCTGTCAGAGCGGGAAGCCGCTGCAGCTCCCGCTCAACCCGCTGCGGATCAATCGCCAGTGAAGCCAGCGGCAATCCCGGATCGTCGGCAATCCCAAACGGATCATCAACTGTCACACGCCTATCCTGCACAATGAGAGACACGCGATCAGTTACCCACCCGTTCGGCAATGAGCAAGCGCGCCTGTTCAACAATCCGAGTGGCATTGCCCGACCATGTGTAGTGTGCATGAACCTCTGCTGCTGCTGCCGTGCCCAGCCGCTGACCAAATTCAGGATCGGCCAATACCCGCAGGCAGGCGGATGTCAGCGCATCAATATCATCTGGCGGATAGAGCAGCCCCGTTTCATCATCACGAATCACATCAGCAATCTGGCCCACCGCTGCCGCCACCACTGGAATACCACAGGCCATATATTCAAACAGTTTGAGCGGTGAAAAATAGAACGCATGATCAAGAACGGGGTAAGGGGCAAGTGCCACATCAAACTGGCGAATCAACGCACTCACCTCCAGATGTGGCAGTGAGCCGGTAAAGATCACATGGGCGTCTATGTTGCGGGCAGAAAAGGCGCTCTCCAGCTCTGCACGCATCGGCCCCTCACCCACAATCACCAGCCGCAATTGCGGATAACGCACAACCAACCGCTCCACCAGTAACGGCAAGGCTTGAACACCGTGCCACGGCCTCAGCCCCCCCACAAACCCAAGCACCGGCCCACTCCCCAAGGCAAATTTTGCATGCAGTTCAGGGTTGCGCGGCGCAGGATAAAACAGCTCGACATCAACACCGTTTGGCAGCACCTGTACCCGCGCCTCCGGAACCTCCAGAGAGCACACATAATCACGCAATGGTGCCGAGACGGCAAAGATCGCATCGGCACGGGTCAGCGCCCAACGCTCAGACTGCGCTGCCAGTTTTCCCAGGCCTGTCGCCCGGTAAGCAGACTGCTCCAGCGCCAGTGGTGCGTTAAGTTCAACAAGTAGAGGGATATTAAGTTTCTGGGCAAGATGCACACCCGCCGTGGCATAAAGCGCGGCCCGCTCAAGAATAAAATCCGGGGCATGATTGCGAAAACGGCGCTCCAGCTGCCCGACCAGCTGCTGATTATAAAGGATACGTCGCAGCTCACCTGGCAACGAGTTTTCAACACCGATTGAATCATTAAACGTTGTCAACCCAAGCACCGCCTGCGATACCTCAGGAGCGGGTGGCAGATGCATCACCTCCACACTCACTGGCTGTGACGCCTCCCAGGGATCTTTATTCAACGCAGATGCAGCCAGCACAACTGAATGGCCAGCACGCTGTAACGCTTCACTCATTACACGCATGTGCACTGCCGCACCCTTGCGTCCCAGTACGGGGATACCCAGATCACTACACAGATAGAGAATTTTCATTTTTAATATCTGCTCTTAATATTGAGCATTGATGGCACACCATTGCCCGCCACCAGCACTGGCTGGCGCGGTCCAAAAATAAAATATGGCCACACTCTCAATAGTCACTCACAGCACTAGCACTAAAATGGGTCACCAGCTGCTTTACATTTTCAGCCGCATTAAATTGGCGTACCACTTTCTCGCGGCCCCCGTTACCCAACCGCTGCCGCAGCGTCGGTGACTGCAGTAATTCGGTGAGTACTGCGGCCAACTCGATTGCGTCGCGCTCTTCCACTAACATACCTGTCTGACCGTGATCGATAATTTCGGGAATCCCTGTCACACGGGTAGAGACCACAGGCACCCCAAGCGCCATCGCCTCCAGCAGCACCGTTGGCAATCCATCACGATTACCATCATCACCTACCACACAGGGCAGCGTAAACAACGTCGCACGCCTCAGCAGCGCAATCACATCCGCCTGAGTCATCGCCCCAACCAGCTTAATCTCATCACCCATCCCATAATCAGCAATCAGTAGCTCAAGCGCATCACGTTCCTCACCATCACCCACAATCGTGCAGTTAAACTGCATTCCTTGTTGTTTTAATACAAAACAGGCGTGGATCAAATATTCAAATCCCTTTTTTTCCACAAGACGTCCAACGCCAACAATCAAATCGGGGGCTGGTGAACGTGGCTGTGGCGCAAATAGATCAAGGTCAATGCCGTTATAAAGACGTTCTATCCGTCCAGACAACCCTAATGCGGCAAGAAGATCATCAAGATATTTTTTGTTAAAATCACTCACCGTCACAACAGATTGCGCCCGCGACAACTTCCATGCCAGACGTTCTCTGTTCACATCATCATGAAAAATATCCTTGGCATGTGCGGTAAAACTAAAGGGGATACCGGTAAGCGCATGGGTATAACAGGCAACGTCGCTCGCCCATGTGGCAAAATGGGCATGTAGATGATCAACACCAAGCTGCTCTACCAAAGGGGCAAGTAACGCGGCATCAAGCACGGTACGTGCACCCTCTACATCCACAGGTCTTGCTACAGGTGTCACCGCACTCTCACCATTCGCTTGATGCTGAAAAACCCATTCACGCTTGGAGGTGCGCGGCAAATAGTACACAGGCACATCAAGCTGGCGTGTCTTTTCATGCAGCAACTCTTCACCTGCATTTTTCTGTGCAAATATCGTTACCTCAATACCAAGACGTCTTAACTCAAGCATCTCTGTCACGATAAACGTTTCCGAAAGACGAGGGTAACGCTTGAGGATGTACCCCACATGCAATGGTTTATCCATTAAAACACCTCCTTGACAGGGCGAACCCTGCTGCGACGATCGCTATTTTTACGCCGCTCCAATGATGTCGTAACAGAATCTCCTATCTTCATAGACGCACGATCTCTATTGGAAAAATCGGCCATGTCCACCATCTCTTGCCGTTTATCCAGCAACTCGATCAAAATACGGCTCGACGTCGCTGCACCCATCATATTTAGTCCCGCAGATGATGGCTGTGCGGGGTTGCACTCCAGCATATTTCTCCTCACTTCAATCAAGAGGCGTTCTACTGTCAACTCATTCGGATGAATCATACAAACCAGATTACGCGCAGCCAGACGTTCAGCACGAATCAACTGTTCACGCCGGGGAACAACACGCGGCACAATAATCGCACGTCGACCATACCCCATAATCTCCATCACCGTATTGTACCCACCCATGGTAACCACCAGATCAGCAATACTCAGATAACTTGAAAGATGTGGTGTAAACACTTTAAACGTCACGGGGGAGCTAACTGCTGCTGCACGCTGCTCCAATAAATGGGATTCAGATATCGCCATTTGCGGTCCAGTCACAATCAACGAGTGAAACGCCGCCGGTTCAGGCAGACCTGCCAACATCTCGAGGTAAGTTTTAATGATATGAAACCCATCACCACCACCGCCTGCGGTCACCAATACCAATTTTTCTGTCTCTATCCCCAATTTTTTGCGCAGCTCATTGGCAGAAAGATGGTGTTCATCTCCATCAAAAACATAACCACAGGGGTATATTTTATTTTCAATCACAGGGGAAAGGCCGTACTCAACAACGGGATCAAACACCTCACGCTCACCGTACAATAAAATGGCATCGTAACTCTCCGCCAACAACTGGTAGATATTTTCTTCTCGCCAGTCACGACGTGTAATTTCAGAGGCGTCTTCAATATCACGCATCCCCAATACCAGCAGCGTATGAGGGCATGATTTTTTAAGATAATGCAGTGGGCGCACCATCTCACCATTCAATCCCGCTGGTGCTTTATCAACCAGCATCAGATCAGGATTGAAATGGCTGATAGTACTCATGATGATGCTCTCCCGTAAGGAAGAGACAGCCTCAAGTGAACCGTGTAAATGGGGGGAGTGATATTCGCCGTTTGTTTTTTTTCGAAGGGTAGGTAACTTCACACAGTCTACATGAGGCGGCCACTCATACGCACCGAACTGGGCTGAACCCGTCAGCACCATCTGTGCCACACCTGGCTGATCATGTGCGAGCTGCCTGACTATCGCTAATGTACGGCGTATATGTCCAAGCCCTAAACTATCATGAGAGTAGTGCAAAACCTTCATTCTTGCCCTCCAGGGCCTGCACGTCTGATATGCAAATATATTAAGTACAAGTTAAGCAGCCGTGATAATGAATGGCACCTAAAAACGGCCCAGTCGTAAAAAAAACATACTCCAATACGATGCCAGCTTTCAGCACAAACATGATGACTGACTATATTTCAAATTCATTAAAAATGTCAAGGATTCATGCTATCAACTCCACACCCTAAACCAATTTAATCATCCACCTCGACCACATCACTTTAAATGTTTAAAGTGGACCCCAGAGTCAAGACAAAACCTGCCTTAGTTTAAGCTGTACATTCGACTATACTCACAGCTGGACGGCGCTGCCCCGGATTTGTATTTGGATTGATTATCACCGTTGCTTCTGCAGCG
>JAKFXL010000052.1 GCA_021731365.1 Gammaproteobacteria bacterium
GATTATCGGCATCACACGCCAAACCATCTGCGCTAGCCTAGGACAACCAAACTCTATTCAATGCCATGCAAAAGACCGCATCAACGTCGTAGCGGAATCTGCTGATCGGGCTGGGCGGGGCTGTCGGCCTCCGGGCCATTACGCTCTACCCATGCCTTGCTATTGCGGTCGATCCACTCCTGTTCGTTGTCAGGCAATGGGCCGCGCTTGAGGGTGGACTCCCACTCCCACAACGCAGAACGGGCCTTGCGTATAAACGGATCATTAGGGGGCGACAGATGTATAAAGGCGCGCATGGCACCTAGCGCCCCCTCCAGGTCACCCAGCTGTTCGAGTGATATTGCCAACCCCCAGTAGGCGTTGGCCTGATAGGGTTTGAGTTCAATGGCGCTGTTAAAAAAATCGGCGGAGGCTTTATAGTTCTCTTTGCCAATCAAGGCAAAACCCATATTGACGTAGGCCTCGGGCATTGTCGGGGCCAGCTCAATCACCCGATGCAGCGCCTTGATGGCAAAGTCGTACTGCTTGGCATGCAACATGGCAACCGCTTGCTGAAAACGTTCGTCCAGCTCCTTTTCACGATACTGCCGGGCGTGGCCTTTGGGGTCACTGGTGGCATCGGCCATCTTTTCAACCACTGGACGCTGATAGGTAAATTGTGGGCGATTGGCAAAACCGGCCACCATAGCCACCATCAATGCCAGCAACAACAAGACGGTGATCACGCCAGCTTTATCCATACCTGTATCCACTGCACCGCTCATGACTACACCACCCCTTTATGGGCGGCTTCGCTGAAATAGGGCGTGCCAAAATAGGTGACAAAGGCCAGACCAAAGATCGCCAGAATAACCAGTGCCCCCACACGTACCGGGATTTTGTAACTCAGCCGGGCATGAATACCGGCACCGATGGAGAGCCACGTCATAAAGGCCGAGGTCTCGAGCGCATCCCACTGCCAGTAACGGCCCCAGGCATCCTGTGCCCAGACGGCACCGGCAATCAGCATCAAACTGTCAAAGACCAGCGCCAGCATCATAAAACGCCACGCCATCTGATCCAGCGCTGCATCACTCATATGGGCAAACCAGCGTCCCAGTCCGGGCACACCTCGTAAAAGTATGATCCCGGCCAACCCCGCCGCCACCAGGCAGAAGGAGAGAAATACTTTGCCAAAACCGACATGGACCCAGAGCCAGTTGTTGTTATAGGTGGGAGGGAAATGGCTGTCACTTGGCTCCAGCATTAACACCCACGACCCCAGCAGCCAGATCAGCGGCATCACCACCACCGCGCTGGTACGCAGTGCCGGCACCCGCCAGTAGACCAGCGCGAAGATCAGCCCCAAACTAAAGAGCTGGCTGGCCAGCAGCTCATACAAATTGATAAAAGGACCGTGGCCCAACCGTTCCCAACGCACCCCCAGCGCCATCGCCAACAGCAGCACGCCGGAGACCAGCAGTAGCAGTAACAGGCGCTCGTTACTGCGTACTGGCGGGCTAATGGCACTGGTTTTTGCCAAGATAACCACACCACGAAACGCCAGTATGGTTGCCACTGCGTAGGCACTTAGTCCGGCCCAAAGCCAGGGCAACTCTGTTGCTTCACTCATCATCTGTTGACCACCTTTTCTGTGGTTGGGGAGGCACTGTCCAGCGACGCTGCTGCTGATAACGCATCAAACTTGCTCCAGTAGTGCCGCGCCAAACCGACCACGCCCAAGATGGCTGCAAAAAAGAGCCACTTCAGGGTCGGGTCATAAAAAATCTTGTAACCAAGCCAGCTGTTCAGCGCTTCGTAACGCAACCGCCCTCCTGCCAGCGCCACCTCATCACCAAGCTGAAGTTCTAACCGCTGCTCACCGCTATTCACAATCAAAACTCCGCTGGCCTGTCGACCATCCAACACCCAGGCACTCTCTTCCGTATAGCCTGTATCAAGCCGCAGCCAAAATTTGATTTCGCTGCCACCGGGCGGTGTCCAGCTATTATCCTGTTTATATTCAAAGAGTGGATAGGCGGGCATATGCACGGAGCCCGTCACAGGCACACCCCCTGTAGGGGTCCAGCTCAATATCGGCGCAAACCCTTTATTAAAACTGGTGTAGAAACGGTACCCCTTCAGCACCAGAGGGGTATCGTCCCCCACCACCTCCTCGCGCCAACCACCACTGCCATCCGGAAGAGCCAGGTAACTACGAGTAGGACCGCGTTTTAACGCCGAACCATACTCCACCGTGTACGGCCCTTGGACAAACTCCACCTCATCCAGTTCACCCATATGCCACGGCCCCTGGCGTGGCTCAATCACATTGGCAGGGTCAAAGGACTCTCCACTCAACAACTCAATATGGGCTTCGTAATAGGTCAAACGACCCAGCGCTGCCAGCACCACAATAGAGAGCAGGCCGATATGAAACATCAATAGACCGCCACGACGATTGATACGTGGCTGAACAAGAATGGCCGCAAACAGATTAAGTGAGAGCAGGCCGAGCGGTGTAACCAGCACCCAGACAGAGGTCGTCACGGGGTTGCCATAACTCAGCCCCGCACCAACAGCCAGCAACACCATCCCCACCAGCGTCAGGCGGGTTGATGCCAGCATCCGCCCGCAACGATGTAACCGCCCCATCATGGCAACAGGTTACATGCCTCTCCGCCCGCCCCCTGGCGTGTCATCCAAGGAATGTTGCCATCATTATTATTACCCCCCACCCAGCCATTGCCGGGGGCACCGGCAGAACCACAACTGGTATGGGTCCACTCGCCACTCTGGCGGAAACGCACCACCTTGAGCACCGAACCGTTGTAATACGGCCCCCTGTAATAACGCGCTGTTGTCCTGTTACGAACCTGATTACCGCCCGTAGGTAGTCCCACCTCTTTACCAATATCATTCAGATTGGCAAGGAAGTTCTTGTTTTTCCACCCATGTGGAATCGCAATATGGCAATAGTTACAGCGGAAGTTCAATACCTGACTATCCTGCGCATGCCCCGTGTGAAGGTTATAGTCCGGCACCGCGAGACAGCTTCCCCCACCACTGCTACGGCTGAAACCACTCTTTGAGGTCTGCCCCAGAGGAATCGGCCCCGACGGAAACTTTTTACCGTAATAGTTGTAGTTATGGCACTTAAAGCAGAGGCCTTCCGGGGTGTTCTGCCCTGTCTCATCACTCCACGACCCCTTCAACAAAAAGTCGTTATTAGAGCCATGCGGTCCCCACACGTTACCCTGCTCACCACCACGAGGCACGGCTGTACCCGGCTCCGTATCAGAACCGTGGCAATCGGTGCAGTACATGGTCTGCACACCCACGGCTGCATTAAAGGGCGTCAGCCAGTCATTGGCACTGGCCTGACGGATACCACCACCGCCCGGTGCCGGATCAGCGGTACGACCGGTCTCTTTCATCACCGGGTGCCAGGCGCGATGGTTATCCGTGACATAGTCCACACAATTACCAAAGGGGTCCCTGTAACCGGGATCGATAATCGGGTTCTGATGTGTACCGGTATTGATCTTGTTACAGGTGTTTACCTTGTCATCATAAACACCCGTCGGCGAGCCTGAGGTCCCTTCGCCCATATGGTCATCAGGCGATTGATACTCCATCCCCTGATTGGTGTAATTAAATAGGCTATTGGTACCGGCGGGCGTCCCCCCCGAATGGTTGGTCCCCAACGGCGGTGGTGAGTCATACCCATAATTGGAATGACACTTCATACAGATCTGATACTCACGGGTCACATAAGATGAGTTCACTGACGTGCTCGCACCGGGAGAGTTATCCCCCTTTTTCACATCAAAAATGGTCGGCTCACTGGTAAATTCCGTTGAAGTCCATCCTTTTGGCTCCACCCCCCAGGCACCACGCAACACCCCCGAAGCAAGATTGGTATGTATCCCCTCAGGGGTGGCGGCGATCTGCGACGCGGTATGGTTATGTGTACCTTCTGTTGCCGGAATTGTCGGATCATCATTAAAACTACGATTTTTGATCACACGATGCGGGTTATGGCAATCCGTACACTCGGCGTGACGGTTTGAAAGATCACCTTTCCCCAAACGCTGCGGTGACTCCATAAAGTCTTTACCATTCTGGGCCACACCCGTCGCCGTGCCAATCGAGTGGCGCTCCTCCTGAGCCGGCTGGTCATTGCTAGCCATCGGCATATGTATGCGCATCGTAGTAAAGTCAGTTTTGATATCAGGCACCTCAAAACCCGGACGATTATTCTGCCCCTGCAAAACACCACCATCCGCTGAATGACAGGCGTAACAGGTCTCCTCAATGGCCGCCTTACCACCCTGCTTAACACGCAAGCCGGTCGTGCTCAACTGACCATCATCATCAGTCCCCTCGCGCAACAGACGCCGCGCACCCTGAACCGTATGTGGATCATGGCAGTTCAAACAGGCCGCCTGCCACACCTGGAAATTTTTGGGGAACTCACGCAGCTGTGCCGCAGCGTCGGTATAACGCTCATTTGCTACCGCTGGATTGGCATGTGCCGAATTGGCCCAGCCCGACTTCTCATGGCACGCCAGGCAGATAATATCGTTAGCCTGATCAAAGCTGCCCTCAATCGGCTGAGCCTGCTGAAAGCGGTTTACCCGTAAAAACTTAATATTCTCACCATTGCTGCTACGGACATGAGGATCGTGACAAGAGACACACTCCATCTGGTTGTTATCCAGCGGAATGGTAGGACGCGCCCCTCCCGCATGGCGTTCTCCCAGAAAGGTCTCCACCGCCGGGTCACGTAATTCACCGTCACGCAGCGCCTGAGCGCTGTCATAGGTAAATGAGATCGGATGATCATTGGTCAGATCTGTGCCGATACGCCGGGTAAATCCAGTACGATCCCCCACGCCAGCAGGCATCGTACCGTCAGAGCGGGTACCTACCATATTAATAGTAGGACTTTCCTGGCGATTCAGTACGTTTACCGCACCAATCGCCAACGTACCGTCATGACAGGAGAGACATAGCTTCGATTTGGTGTTGGGCTGACCAATATCCAGGGCATCAATAGAGGTCGAGTTATAAGGTGCGTACGTCTGGCCACTCAGCTTACGGTTCCAGAGCGGCGCCATCCCCTGCTGAGTCGCCTTATGGGGCGTATGGCAAAAAGCGCAGATCTGCGACTCGTTAGTCGCCTGCACACTCCGGCTATTATCAGTGGGCAACGCTGGCACCACCATCGCGGAAAAGTTGTGTTTGGTATTGCGGATATCCGAAATAATTTCGGCAGATACGCTATTGACCAGGAGACTATTGGATAGTAGCGCTCCGCACAGCAACGCTGCCGTTCTCCACCCGATCAACCCCATCCCCATCTCCAAGATATTGAAAAATCACTACACGGCCATTAAAGGTATCCGCGACATAAATACGATCATTACCGTCCGCCCAAACACCCGCCGGCAAAAAGAACTGCCCCAACTCATACCCGGCCCCGCCAATAGGTAACAATAACTCACCATCGCGATTGAATACTAACAAATAATCATAATACGATTCCACAACATAAATATTGCCATGTGAATCAACCGTCACCCCTTTTGGACGTGGCAACTCCCCCAGATAGAGACCCCTGCGCCCAAACGTTGAGACCATCTCACCTTCAGGTGAAAAAATCTGAATACGGGAGTTAAGGGTATCCGTCACATAGAGCCTGTCGCCACGCCAATCCAGATAAGTAGGTGCATTAAATTGCCCGGGGGCCTCACCAAACTCACCCAGCGTACCAACCAACACACCCGAGTCATCAAAAACCCGAACAAGATTCTCACCACGGTCAGCAACGTAGATACGCCCACGCACAGGGTCCCGCGCCACACCTGCAGGGTGTTTAAGCAGTCCCTCGCCGATCCGCCCAAGCGGACGACCATCTGACCCCAGGCGCACCACAAACTTCAGCGCCGCATCTGCCACCAGCAGTTCACCCGCCACGCCCGGTACAACACCAATAGGCAGCACAAAACGCACCCCCTCACCAGCCCACTCCCACACCTCCAGACGCCCCTTAACCGTATCAAACATAAATACAGCCTGACGGCTCACATCGCTGACATACACTCGACCATCTGCCGAACCTGTCACCGCCTGGGGACGCTGCAAAACCACCGGATCAGGAGAGTGCCCCGTCAGCCCCACCACCCAACGCAAAAACCTGAGTCCGGCATTGGCGGTCTTTGCACCTGGACGGTAAAAATTCTCCTCACCCGTCAACTGCCCGACATAACCATAACGGGCCACTTCCGGAGGCCCAGGCCACACAACCTTCGGAGCACCACTTTCAGTCGAGTCATAACGAAACTGGGCAGGGATCTGCGCGCAGCCTTGCAGCACAAACAGCCACACCAATAGAATCGTGGAAAAATGGAGAGCCACTTTCATTAACGAGCAGTCGCAGCCCCGGGAAACCCTTCCGGCACCAACCGTGCCACCTGGATACGTCCATTCAGACTATCCACAATATACAAAAAGCGCTCATCCAACCACATATCAGTGATACGCATAAACCGTCCCGTTCCTGACCCAGAGCCGCCAATAATACCCACCATCCGGCCACGGTCAAAGACCTTAATCTCATTATCCATCAGGTCAGCAACATAGCCGCGGTTATTACGATCGACCACAATTGCCGCTGGGAAAATCACCCGTCCCTCCTCAAAGGAGTAGTTATAATCCCCCTGAAGCGACAGCACCTGAACACGACGCCCAACACGTGCACCAGCGTAGAAACCATCTGGACCAATAGACATGCTTGTCATATTAATAAATTGCGCCGCCCCCTCGCCACGCCCGCCGTATGTCGCCAGCAACTCACCGTCACTGCTGAACTGCAAAATGTGGTCAAAATACCCATCTGCCACCACCAAATCACCACTTTCCAGCACATTCACTGCGACTGGTTTGGTTAAATTAAAATGGTTACTGAATACCTGTTTCAAACGGCCATCCTGATCATAGCGCAATACACGACCGCCATCTGTATCAGTAATATAAAAGCCGTGATCCGCAGTAACATAAATATCGGCCACCTCACCACTCACCGCCGCCCTCAGATCCAGAACAGAACTAATGCGGTCATCCCGCTGGTCGTAACGTAAAACCGCCTCCAAGCCAGCATCAACAATGTAGATATAATCACCCTGCACGGCAACCGCCACGGGACGCTTCAAGCGAAAATCGACCACACCCGTCACGGCATTGCCCACAGCTCCGCCGACAATCACATCCCAGTGATAAACCTCCACGGATGCATTCAGGGTTGCTAGAGGGGAAAAAGCACGATCCGGTAATTCGGAGAAATCTTCGGCAAAGGGCACAAACTGCTGCTCAACCGGGGCGGTGGAGGGGAGAACTTTACTACTTGGCTCGGTCTCTTCAAACAGCTCCACCAACTCAGCAGCGGAGCGATCAACAACAACAGGCGCGGCAACACGTTGCGATCCAGCGCAGCCGGCCAGCAGCAATGCGCCAGAAAAGAGCGCTACCTTAAACCAACGGTATCGCGTGCAACTGAATGGCATCGGCCACAATTCTTGGTTGGGGGAAACGCCACTTTACCGTGACAGACTCCACAATAGTTACCCTGCATAATGCCGGACATTGTGACTGGATTGCCACCTTTTTGCGGTAAGAATATTTTTGGATGACAGTTTACACAGGTCAACCACTCAGTATGCTGACGATGAGGATAACGAACAAACGGCATCGAGCCGGTGTTCTTAAAAATCACGTCAAAGTCTACTGTATGCATCTGATCTTCACCATGCAGCCCCTTCCGCGGGTCAATCAACCCATCGTCCAGCACTTTAACCCAGTCGATCACGCCAGAGTTATCACGGGGGAACCCCTGCATCGCATCAGCAGGCTCTTGCAACACCTTCACCGCGTCATTTGATGGGTCGTGAATACCATCAGCATCAACAGGCACTGCTTTACCATCAAGCTGGTAATGTTCACCTGCATTCCAAAATTCACCGTTCTTCTTTTCCTGCGCATAGCCAATACCAGAGAGCAGCAATACACTTGCCACTATTGCAACCAATCCCTTAAATCGTTTCACACCAAACATAAGTCACTATATCTTGAAAAGTTAAAAAACCAGCCACTCCATTAAATGGGGTGGCTGCGTAAGACTATACACAAAGAAAACAGACCATGCCATTAGGGCACGGGATTAATTAACCCCTGCAAGACGAAGCGCCCTCTGCAAGTTAGAGGTGGCCGCCTGAATCGCCAAAATTGCCATCTTATAATCACCCTTGGCTGCGATTGCCTGGCCCTCGGATTTGATTTGGGCCGCCTTTTTAACCATTTCATCAATCATCTTCAGAGTATTCTCACCTGGCTGCCTCTGCTCGATAGCCAGCGGCACTAACTCTTCGTAGTTCTCCTCACGCGCCAGCTCGTACTCATACTCTTCCTTGGGTGTCTCAAAGTTAGTGTCATAAACAACTGTCTGAGCATGCAACATATCAGTCAGCGCTGTAGTGATCATCGCCTGGGCCTTTTCAAGCAGTTTATTGGCTGGCAGATAGTCACCCTTGCTACCCAGTGCCTGCCCCTCTTTCACTAAGCGGGCGTACTCGGCCTCATCCAAATTACTTTTAAGCGGACGTTTCGCCTTGGCTGCATGTTCAATATTACGTTTATACGAACCATCGTAGGTATGCAGCGTATTGATCAGCTCATTATGCTTCGCTTTGTGGTCCACTGCAGCCATATCACTCTCGGTCGTAATCGCACGGGAGGCTGCCGTCATCAACCGTAAACTTTCATCCACCTGGGCCATCGCCTCGTCCAGTTTGCCCCCGGCGAGCGTGGAGCCAACTGTACCAATCTGCTTGCGGGCATCATTAAGCATAACAATTGCGTCTGCGTTACCACTCTCTTCTATACGTTTTGCACTGGCAGAACCGGCAACCATCTGTGCATAACCGAGCTTCTGCTTAACAGCACTTTCCGTAACCACCACCGCCGCAACAGCACTCCTGGTACCACCACCTTGAGCTGCCGCCGCTGCCTTCACTTTGCTCAGGTCATCACCTTTATTCAGAACATGGATTTTGCCACCCATATACTTATGATTACGACACTGATAATAGAGGTTATCAGGGGTATTTGCCCCAGGCGCAAAGCTAACATCACCACGGTAAATAAACTGCCCCTCAACACCCTCTGTATAGGTACCCACTCCCCAACCGGAGGAGGATGTTGTCAGATAAAAGTCGTGCTGAACCCCCGTATCAACAATAAATTTATACTTTTCGCCACGAATCACCGCCAAATCTTTACCTTCAACACCATTCACCATAAAACCAACATCCTGGCCATGACCAAACTCAGGGTGAGCACGAGATTTACGCTCAGCCATTACCAGAAACGTATTTGGATCAGTAGGAATTTTATGCGCTGTTTTATTGACAGGGGATGGGACAACCACTAGCGCTGGCGCGTTCTCTCGGGCCGGTGCAGGAGCCACAACCTGCGCGGGAGGCACCTCAACCTTACTTTCCATTGGAGCCGCCTCCACCGCCTTAATCGGTGCCGGTGCTACCACGGCCGCCTCCTTTACAGGCTGCTCAACCGCTACCGCTGACATACTTTTACCAGATTCAACTCCTGACACACTGTCTGCCTGCTTTTCCGGGGTAGAACCACACCCAGCCAGCACCGCGACAACAGCCAAAGACAATAATTTATTTCCTGATTCCATTATCAACTCTCCCTACCGCGTCTGTTAACCTCACCAGACCATTGCCACCCAACAGCCCGGAGCTTTTTCAATCTCTAGTATAAAGAAGGCCGCCCGGAGGCGGCCATCTCATCACTTCAAGAAACTTAACGGTTATCTCCAAGGATTCTTGAGAGTTGCATCACTCAATGGAGGCTGCCAATTAGCAGGCTTTGGCTTAGAGTGGCACTTCTTACATGACTTGGTAGTGATCGGAAAGGATACTTTACCGTGACATACACCACACTTCTGCCCCAGCAGAATGGCAGACATATTGATCTGATTTGCCCCTTTCTGTGGAATGAAGATCGCTGGGTGACAGTTTTGGCACGCCAACCACTCAGTATGCTGACGATGCGGAAAAACTACATCAGGCACTGAGGCCTTCACTTCACGCACAATATCCAGATCCATGACAAACGGCTCTTCACTTGAATCAACCCGATCCCAACGCGGGGCAAGCTTCTTCTCATCAATGGCCTTTACCCAGTCAACATAGTTACCAAACTCCGACACTGGCAAACCTTTGTACGCTTCAATCGGTGCCTGGAGCACAAACGTCCCTTCATTTTCGGTGTCATGAATACCATCTTCTGGGGGTGGCGCGTTTTTCATCTTATCCACTTTTAAATTACGATTAAAAGTGTTTACGCCAGCCACCTGTGCCACATGCAGCACCTGCTGCTCAGATGGAGCAACCTCATCCACAGGTGTGTAGTCAGGCGCATAACTCAAAGGCTTTGCTGCCACACCACCAGAGTGAATCTCCACATACCCCTGCGAACAAGCAGGGCCAGCAACAGCCAATGTCAACGCAAAGGACAACAACATACTTTTGCTACGCAATTTCATCATTGATTCCCTCCCTTATTTCTTCTGTTCTACGGGTTTGTAGGCTGGCGCAATCAAACGCTGAACCGTACTGCCGTGGAAGTGAGTGGGAGTCCCCGGAATTCCTGAGTGACACATAGCGCAGTTTTCAACCGACCAAGCAATTTCACCATTGTGGCAGGCACCGCAGAACTTACCATCAATAATTTTTGCCATCGTGATCTTGTTACCACCGGCTTTAAACTCAAAACCAAGATCAGCATGACAAACCTTGCATCTAAAACGTATACGATGAAACCAGTGCGGGAACACTACCGGACGAATTCCGGCCGCATCAGCATAGTTGTTGATAACCACATCTGCATACTCTGCATGTGCCGCCTGTGGCAACAGGAACGCGGATACCCACGCTGCCGCCCCAAGCAGAACATACTTCCACTTACTATGCTTGATCTTGCTAGACATAGTGAACGCTCTCCTCGACTAGATTAAATGAAATTTGAAACATTATATTATTATGAGCATGTCCATTTAGAAACGGCGCATAACTCTGAAGTATACCAGATCATAGTTGCGCATGTCAGTCTGAGTCAATCGATAACTCATGCTAGTATCGAGTTTACCTATGCTGTAAGTCACTCGATTATCCCAGTCCTGTCTGTCAATAGCCCCTTCCGTTGATATCCTGGAGACCATGTAATCAGAGACAAATCCCAATCGTGGCACCCCCAGAAGCTGGGAGTGGGAGAAAAAAACCCGCGCTGTTGATGTTGTTGTATCGGTCTCACTCACGCCCCCCAGCCCATTATCAAACTCACTACCGACATATTGCAACGTCAAATCCCCGGTAATCGAGCTACGCCGCCCCAGATCCTGGCCACGACTCAACTGCATGTGCACCATTTGCTGCACCTCAAGGCCGCCCAGCTCTCTCGAATCAGAAAGTGTCAGCAGGGCAAGAGTGTCTCCACCCCACACCCGCTGATTAAATGAGATTGTCGCCGAATTATCAAAATATCGCCCTGCGTCCTTGGCATTGATGGCCCCGCTGTCCTGATATCGTAACGCCTCATTAACACTGAACCGCACTGACGTGGGAGACGTTAACTCTCCCAGCCACCAGGTGGTGCTCAAATTATGGCCCGCCATGGACTGAATATCACCATAACTGTCATCAGGCTCCGCTACACGATCCAGCCCCGCGCTTGCATACGCCTGATACATAAACCCTTTTATCTCATACCAGTCGGTCTGATACATGGTGGCAACGTGCTGGCGATGAAACCCCTGCTGTAGATCCGCCGTCTTCCTGAAAGTTGAGGTCAAGCTGGCATCAAAACGAAGGTTGTTGTTATAAAAATAGAAGGCACCGGCGTTCATGGCTGTCTGCATCTGATCATTAGCCGCCACTCCCCCTTGAGCACCATCCATGGTCAATACCCGCACACCGCCACTCACCGACAGCGGCGACGCCTCTGGCCGCCAAAAGAGAAAACTCGACGCCTGGGCAATACTGGTTGTGGTCAATCGTGTATCACTGCTGCTGGGATCCAGAAAAGAGCGATCGGTATCATAGAGACTGGCCCGACTATCCACCCGCAAGCCCCGCACCGGGTAGTAGTAATCACTTAACTCAAGGATCGTATTTTTGTTAGTCCGCTCAACCAGTGAGTGTTCGTTGGTTTGATAACTGGCACGGGCAATAAAATGATTTTTTGGCATTCGCAAATCGGCCTCAGCACCAATCAGCGTATCGTCATAACCACCGCCCGGCTGGGAGTCCCAGCTTCGCAGGTCAATACGTGCCTGGTACCGGCCACCATTGCCGGTAATATAGGATTGGCGCAAACCCAAATAACTGGATGAGTAGTCCTGCCCAACAAAGGTAATAGGGATCTCCCCCGTGCCCGCACGATCAATGCGACTATCCGAGCGCTGATATTGCAGGCTGAAAGGGGTTTTGCTATCCGGAATAATGGACAGCGTCCAATCCCCTGTCACCAGCTGTGCATCAGTAGTTGCTGCCGAAGCATCCCCATCACTCTTTGAGGCATCACTCGCAAAACTCAGGGAGAGACGGCTAGTCGCCAGCCACGGCTCCCAAAAATAGTTATTTACATTCAAATTTGCCAGCAGCTGATGGCTACTATCTTCACGTCCCCCGCTCTCACTTAATGAGCGATAGCTGTACCCAATTGCACCCGACAGATCAACCGGACCGACCACAGGCGCAGCCACGCCTGCCCCAGCCACGACCAAACAGGCGGCAATAGCAAACCGAGCCGGTTTATGACGACTGTTCATACATGCCGCCCAGACACTCCCCAGTGCCCAATTATCGTTTTGTCGCCTCAGCATCCACCCAAATCTTTTTTGTTGTTATAGCTTTATCGTAGATTTCAAGCCGCGCATTAGCGCGCACTGCCTGCAACATCCCCCTCCAGGCCTCATCAGACAGCTCCCTTTGCAACAACCCAATGGCACGTGCACTCACGCGCTCAAACGGATTAACAACCTCTGGCTGACGCTCCAGCAACTTAAACAGCGCAAACCCCTGCAACAAATTAACGGGCGCGGAGACCTCACCAACCTTCAGCACATCCACCACCGCCTGCGCCTCCAGCGCCAACATCCCCCGATGTACAAACCCCAGATCACCGCCCTGTTCCGCCGACGCGTCGCTGGAATGGACCAGCGCCAACTCCGCAAAATCAGCACCCGCAGCCAACTTCTGCCGCAAACGCAACGCCTCCTGCTCCGCAGCCTTCCAGCTCTCAGCGGAAGCCGAAGGCGAAACCTTTAATAAAATCAATGCCAGATGCACACGTGCAGGTGTCGTAAACTTATCCAGATGCTGCGCATAATAACCACGCGCATCCCGCTCTGAAGGCTCCTCAACTGCCCGCACCCGCTTTTCCAGCACCTGCAACAGCAACCGCTCAGCCACCACACCACGCAGCATCTGCTCCAGATGCCGCGCCTGCTGCTCAGTCACCGACTGCAGACGATAACGGCCAAGCTCATGCTCAACCTGTTTATCAACAGCAGATGGTTCCACTTTCACGCCCTGGCGCAACGCCTCGTGCCGCAACAATACCCTGTCAATCAACTCTCCGGCGACCTGATGTCGCAGCTCAGAGAGCCCGGCATCATCAACACGCCCATGGTAGAACCGCTGCCGCACGGCTGCACTCACCGCCGTCTCATATTCCGCCTGGGTAATCGACTCATCTGCCACTTTAGCAAAGATGGCTGCTGACGGCTCAGCATTAACCGCTGCCGTCCACAGGCACAGCACAACAACCCCAGCCAACCAGCCCCTCACCACATATCGCCCAATCACTTGTTATGACAGGTCAGACAGACCTGACTTCCGGCAGGGTCAATACGCAAAAAGGTTGGGTTATAATCCACATGGGGATCATGGCAAGAGGCGCACTCTACGTAAGGTTGAGGCTCACCCACAAAACCACCCACTGTCGCCGTGCGGGTATACAACTTCATATCTGTACGCTCAAAACTGGCCGTACCGCCCGCTGTATTTACCCACCAGTTACGACTCACCCCGGAAATCTCCGATGAGGCCGGATGGAAATCCTTATCGTAACCAGGGCCCGCAGGATTGGAGAGTGCGTACCCGCCACCCGCATACTGGATTCCAACAGGGTGATCATTAGTCAGATCCTTACCTAAATTAGTCACCACTGTTGGTGAACCGATACGCCCGCCCACCGCTGCCGCCTGGCCGCTCCACAAGCCCCGAGAAAATCCAGGCACATCACGCCCCGAGCCCGGCTCATTCAGCATCGAATCCATCGCCTGGGTGCCGTCATGGCACGACAGGCAAGCCAGCGACACAGACCCCACTGGCTCCACCCCCGCATCAAGCGTTGTTGTCCCCATCTGGTCATAGGTGGCAAAACCACGGGGATCAATATTACGATTCCACAATGGCGCATCTGCCGCACCATCACCACCATGGGGGGTATGGCAAAAAACACAAACCTCACGAGTACCATCAAAGGTACTCGCGGCATTTAAACCGGTAGCGCCCAAATTATGTTTGCTGTTGAAAACCCCGGCCTGGGTGCCAGCAGTGATCAAAACCAGCAGCCCTCCCGCCAGGACCGCCATCTGTCGGCGATTAATTGTCATCAACACACTTCTCCACGTATTACGGTTTTCTAACATGCCCTTAACGATACTGTCAAACAACACTACTATTTATTCACTGCAAAAAAAACGGGTACCCAAAGGTACCCGTTTTTATTCATCAAGTTTCTACCGCTATTACATGGAAGAGAACTTCATGTTGATGCCTACAGCTACAGCTGAAGCCGCACCACCGTTTACACCGGCCGCGCCAACACCGCTGACCAAGTTATAAGAGGCTGAGTTGTCGCTATCGATCTTGCTATAAACGCCATAAACCTCAGTTTTGTCAGACAGGGCTTTATTAACACCTACCGCAAAGAACATGGCACCAGTGTCAGAACTGTTGCCCATATCGCCTTTCTGACCAATAGCCAGATTTGCAGTCATGCCGTTACCCAAGCCATGGCTACCACTGACATAGACGTTGGACTGGTCATGGTTACTGCCACCCATGTCAACATTTTCGTACACAAAGCCTACTTTAGTTGCCGCATTCAGCGCGTAACCAAGACCCAGCTTAACAGCGGTCAGGTCATCATAGCTTGAGCCAACAAGAACCCCACCTTCGCTAACACTCTGGTAGGCAAGACTAGCGTCCAGAGGACCCTTTTTGTACATACCTGCCAGGCTGATCGCCGGCTGCTCACGTGAAGGGGTAGTATCAGGTAGCTTGTCATCTTTATAATCAGTCACAAATGCTACAGCCGCTGAAAAGCCGCTCATATCAGGTGACAGGTAAGCCAGCACGTTTGCGGCACGGGCATCGGCAGTCTTATCAATCACAGAGTTGTAGTCACCGTGGGTATCGACAAATGGATCCAGGCTACCAGTAGCCATTTTGTACGGGGTATCGTGTGTTCCCAGTATTACAGTACCAAAGTCACCGCCCAAACCGACAAAGGTGTTACGTGTGCTTAAGGTGTCATCCTTATCCGAAAAATCGACTTCACGCTCAATCTGCCACATAGCCTTCAGGCCACCGCCCAAATCTTCAGTCCCTTTAAATCCCAGACGTGAGTTATGACTGGTGATGTTCAGCTTGCTGTCGTCATTCCCTGCGGTAGAATCATCATTGCTGATGATACCTGCTGACAGACGGGCCTTACCGTATACTTCAACGCCAGCCTGTGCCGCCATAGGAGCCGCTAATATTCCCGCTACCGCCAAAGCTACAATTTTTTTCTGCATTACAAATATCCTCCCAAGATATGTGGCACAAGCGCCACAAGCGATGAAAAAACTACACTACAAATGTAGCTTGGTCAACTGTCGGCTGAAATTACAGATACTTTAGGGATTATTTACATTTTTTTTCACCCACCCAGACAAACAAAAAGCCCCGCTACTCTATTGAATAGCGGGGCTTTTTTTAAATTTGGCTGGGGAACTAGGATTCGAACCTAGATTGACGGAGTCAGAGTCCGTAGTCCTACCATTGGACGATCCCCCAATAACAACACACTACCTGCCGATGATTTACTGCACTACATCCGCAGAGAACACACAAGGTAAAAATGCCGACGCATATTGAATATGCACCGGCACTTTAACCGATCCAAGCCGGTGATTAACGCTTGGAGAACTGTGGACGCTTACGTGCCTTGTGCAGACCGATCTTCTTACGCTCAACTTCACGAGCGTCACGAGTCAGGTAGCCTGAACGGCGCATAACAGAGCGAAGCTCTTCATCCCGAACCACCAGGGCGCGTGCCAGACCGTGACGGATAGCACCCGCCTGACCACTTGCGCCACCACCGACAACAGTCACAAAAACGTCAAGCTTGTCAGACAGCTCGGCGGCTTCCAACGGCTGACGCACGATCATGCGCGCTGTTTCACGGGCAAAGTATTTTTCAATACTGAGCGCGTTAACGGTGATATTGCCAGTACCTGGCTTAACAAACACACGTGCCGATGCGGTTTTGCGGCGGCCGGTGCTGAGTTGATTCATCTCTGCCATGCTTCAGATTCCTGTTGCTCTATTTTTTAAATTTCCAGCGGCTTTGGCTGCTGGGCAGTGTGGTTGTGCTCGGCACCGGCATAAAGCTTGAGCTTACGCAGCATTGCACGGCCCAGAGGATTCTTTGGCAACATGCCTTTAACAGCCAGCTGAAGAATCTGTTCAGGTTTTTTGACAACCAGCTTTTCAAAGCTAATGGACTTCAGGTTACCGACATAACCAGTGTGGTGATAATACATTTTGTCGGTACGCTTGTTGCCTGTTACTGCAATCTTTTCAACGTTGACCACTACGATGTAGTCGCCCGTATCAACATGTGGTGTATATTCGGCTTTGTGCTTACCGCGCAAGCGGCTCGCAATTTCACTGGCCAAACGGCCAAGAGTTTTGCCATCGGCGTCAACAATAAACCAGTCGCGCTTGACGGTGGCAGGTTTTGCACTAAACGTTTTCATCAGGTAAACCCCAAATCTTTGGATCACTTCCAGAAAGACGGCGAATCTTACACGAGCGCCGCGTATCAGACAAGTCCCAAAATAAGATAATCGGACGGCTAAATCTTTAAGCGCGCCACTGGCCGGCCATTGACCATATGTTCGTCGATAATTTCATCAACGTCCTCTTGGTCTACATAGGTGTACCAAGTTTCGTCCGGGTAAACTACCACTACTGGCCCTTCACTACAACGGTCAAGACAGCCAGCGCCATTAATCCGTATGCCACCCTGGCCATTTAGCCCCAGCGCTTTGATGCGCTGCTTGGCGTGTTCGCGCATCGCCTGAGCGTTATGGTTCTGGCAACAGGCGGAGCCATCTTCACGCTGGTTGGTGCAAAAAAAGAGGTGATGTTTAAAGTAGGACATAGACGCTCCATGACACCCTATGGGTGTATCCGTTGCCGCACTCATAGGGGCGGTGCGAAAGGGGCTATAATAGCCAAATCATACCCACTATGTGCAACCATCGGATCTGTATTGAACATTGAGCCTAAGATTAAGGATGAGGCTGACCGCTGTGTCATGTGTGGTCTATGCCTGCCGCACTGCCCCACTTATTATAAGACCCAGAATGAGGCCGAGTCACCGCGTGGCCGTATCTCACTGATTCTGGCACTGGCCAACAACCAGCTGGAGGCCGATGAGGCGCTCCGTGGCCATCTGGATAGCTGTCTGCTCTGTCGCGCCTGCGAGTCCAAGTGTCCGTCCGGGGTTCAGTTTGGCGAGATTATGGATGGTGCACGCAATACAATCGCCCAGTCCCACCCCCGCCCACCACAACGCATCAACTTTGCGGCCCTTGCCGCCAGCAAGGGCGCTCAGCGCCGCCAGTCGACGCTGTTATGGCTCGCGGACAAGAGCGGCCTGCGGGCCCTGGGGCGTGGTTTTGGCGTGACGCGGGCGCTGGGGCTGGAGCGCCTTGAGCAACTTGCCCCCCGCATCAATCGACCACACGGCTGGCACCACTACTATCAGGCCAAAGGTCTCCATCAGGGCGATGTTGGGCTCTTTATCGGCTGTTTTAGCGACATGTTCGATCAGGTTACCCTGGAGTCCGCCATCGCTGTACTGAACCTGTGTGGCTATGGGGTTTACGTGCCCAACAGCCAAGCCTGCTGCGGCGCGCTGCACCAGCACAGTGGCGATACAGCACAAGCCCTGCGTCTGGCAGAGCAGAATCTGGCCACTTTTGGCGCACTGGATATTGTGGCCGTCATCAGCTGCGCCACGGGCTGCGGCAGCCATCTGCAGGAGTATGCGCGGCTGGTGGGCACAAAGATAAACAGCTGCGATATCAACACCTTTCTTGATCAGATTCAGTGGCCTGCCGGTGTAAAGATAGCCCCCTTCAACGGACGTATTGCCGTGCATGAGCCGTGCAGTTTACGCAACGTACTCAAGGAGACAGCCCCCCTTTATCACCTGTTAAAACGCATTCCCGCCGCCGAGATCGTGGCACTGCCCGGCAATGAGCGCTGCTGCGGCGCGGCGGGCAGCTATATGGTTGAGCAGCCAGCGATGGCGGACGCACTGCGCCAGGAGAAACTTGACGGGATTGAAGCCAGTCGCCCGAGCATACTAGTAACAACCAACATCGGCTGTGCATTGCACATTGCCGCCGGGTTGCGCCAGTCGGGCCACACCCTTGAAATACTACACCCCGTTACCTTGCTGCGACGCCAGCTGGAGATGCCCTTGTAGCCCCCACCGCCATCGGGTATCGTTACCCGGATGAAACAGCGCCGCTATACCACCGTAGATCAACTGATCGGCAATTTTGATACTGCCGTTCGCACCATTTTTGGCAAACCAAAGCTAAGTGAACGGGGCGACCCGAGCACCGGGCTTGAGGAGCCAGCCCTGTCAGCGGCGGAGCGCACGCTGGCCGCCGGGCTGATGCGGATCAACCACGCGGGCGAAGTGTCGGCGCAGGGGCTGTATGCCGGTCAGGCGCTGACCGCCAGGCTGCCCGAGGTACGGGAGAAGATGGAGCGTGCCGCGCTGGAGGAGAACGACCATCTGGCCTGGTGTGAAAAGCGGGTGACGGAGCTGGGTGAGGGGGTCAGTATTCTCAGCCCGCTCTGGTATGTCGGCTCTTTTGGCATTGGCGCGATTGCCGGGATTGCCGGCGACAAATGGAGCCTGGGGTTTGTTGCCGAGACTGAACAGCAGGTGGTCCGCCATCTTGACAGCCATCTACAGCAACTTCCCGCGCAGGACCGTAAAAGCCGCGCCATTGTGGCGCAGATGCGGGAGGATGAGGTGCACCATGCCACGGTGGCATTGGAACATGGTGGTGCCGCGCTGCCGGCAGCGGTCAAACGGCTGATGGGGCTGACGTCAAAGGTGATGACAACACTGGCGCAGCGGCTTTAACCCGCCATCCACCATGCCTCTCACCCCATGATATTAAAAGCCGCTGTTAACAGCGGCTTTTAATATTGCGCTACGGCTACAGGCCACGCCGCAGATTCCGGCCATAAAATATCTCCGCCATCTCGCGCTGCAACATCTGATCGATGGCCGCCACCGTCTCTTCGTCCAGCTCATCCGGATGCAGATCAAAAAGGTAATTATCAAGGTCGTACTCTTTCACTAACATCTTGGTGTGAAAGATATTTTCCTGATAGACATTCACATCAAGCATCTGATATTTATCCTTGGTATCTGAGGATATGTAGTTCTGGATTGAGGTGATGTCGTGGTCAATAAAGTGTTTTTTGCCCGTCACGTCGCGGGTGAAACCACGCACCCGGTAATCCATGATGACAATATCGGAATCAAAGCTGTGGATCAGGTAGTTAAGCGCCTTCAGTGGCGAAATACGACCACAGGTGGAGACATCGATATCGACACGGAAGGTGCTGACCCCCCCTTCCGGGTGGCTCTCCGGGTAGGTGTGCACGGTGATGTGGCTCTTATCCAGATGGGCCACGACCGATTCAGGCAGCGGGCCGGGGGTCTCTGCGTTGGAGATCGAGTCCGCCGCCACCGGCTCTTCAGAGATTAAGATGGTGACACTGGCCCCCTGAGGATCGTAGTCCTGATGGGCAATATTGAGGATGTTGGCACCGATAATATCGGTCACCTTGGTCAGGATTTCGGTTAACCGTTCGGCGTTATAGACCTCATCGATGTACTCGATATACTCCTCGTGCTGTTTTGGGGTGACTGCGTAACAGATATCATAGATATTGAAACTGAGTGTCTTGGTAAGATTATTGAAGCCGTGCAGTTTCAACTTTTCAATCTGTTTGATGGACAATTGACGCCCCTCCTTGCTCATATAAATACAGGCGCGGAATTATCCCCCATCCGCTTCTCACATGGAACCCTTATGGACAATCGGGGGGTGATAGATCATCTGCACGGTATTGGCAGCCGGGTCCAGGCAGTAGAAGCTGCGGGCACCATCACGGTGGCTCCGCGGTGCGGTCTTCATGGGCACATCGTGGCCACGCAGAAAGTCAAACCAGAGGTCAACTTCGGCCTCTTCATCAATAATGAAGCCGATGTGGTCAAGCCGCTGATCACCGCTAGTATCGAAACCTGCGGGGGCACGGTGCAACGCCAGGTTGTCGTTGCCAGAGGTGAGATAGAGGTTGTCACCATCGGGACGCCACTCTACCTTCATCCCCAGTAGCTCAACATAAAATGTCTCACACCCCTCCAGATCGCTCACAAACAGGGCAACATGGCGCATGCCTGAGGTCGGTTTAGGTCTGATCATGCGCCAGACTCCGCCTCACGCACCTCAAAGCCGTGGCTGATCTCAACACTTTTGCCCAGCATGATCGAGGCAGAACAGTACTTTTCCGCCGACAGTTCCACCGCCCGCTGCACCACACTCTCCTTCAAACCACGCCCGGTCACAATGAAGTGCATATGGATTTTGGTAAACACTGCAGGCACACCATCGGCACGCTCCGCCTCCAGCTCACAGACGCAATCACTCACCGGGTGACGCCCCTTACGCAGGATGTGAACCACATCATAAGCACTGCATCCACCCGTTCCTAACAGCAACATCTCCATGGGACGGCAGCCCAGATTACGGCCACCACCATCGGCCGGACCATCCATGACCACCGCATGGCCACTGCCGGACTCGCCAACAAACATCGCCTCATCTACCCATTTCACACGCGCCTTCATCTGCTATTCCTTTCTGCGGCTCTATTAAAAAAACCAATGATAACTCAAAGCTTGATCGATATTGGCCGATAGATATCCGTACCGCTCATAGACCCACGGGAAGAGACATGACGCCGCTGATCAAGATAAAAATTGAACCAAACCCTGTTATTGATAAATTTTTGTCACACTGCCACCGCCGCAACTACCCCAAAAAGAGCATTATTATCCACGGTGGCGACACACCAAACTCGCTCTATTACATCACCAAGGGGTCGGTCAGTGTCATTGCCGAGGATGACAGTGGCCATGAGATTGTGCTGGCATACCTGAATAGTGGTGCCTTTTTTGGTGAGATGGGGCTGTTCAGCCATGGCCCGGAGCGCAGTGCCTGGATTCGTGCCCGTGAGGAGTGTGAGGTGGCGGAGATCAGTTACGACCGTTTTCGCCAGGTAGCCACCGCCGAGCCGGAGCTGATCTTTAAACTGGCCTCGCAGATGGCACTGCGGCTACGGCGTACATCCAGCATGGTCACCCGTCTCGCCTTTATGGATGTCAGCGGCCGGATTGCCCGTACACTGCTGGACCTGACCAGAGAGCCAGACGCCATGACCCACCCCAATGGCATGCAGATCCGCATCACCCGCCAGGAGCTGGGGCGTATCGTGGGTTGCTCCCGGGAGATGGTCGGGCGGGTACTCAAAAGTATGGAGGCTCAAGGGCTGATTACCGCCAAGGGCAAGACCATTGTAGTCAACGGTGCCCGCCAGGAGCCTATCAAGCCTTAAAACTGCAGACCAATCCGGCCCGAAAAGCCCAACCCATCCTGATTGATCGACATTCCAACATCTGCCACCGCGCCAAACAGCCCAAAGCCGCTGCCGATCGTCATCATGCTGGCTTTAGTGTTGCTGATATTGTGGCGGTAACCACCACGCAAACGCACATTTTTGGTCAGTGACAGCTCTCCGCCCACGCTCAGGTACTGGCTGTTTTCCCCCAGCCCCACGGCCTTGGTCTCATTGAGATCAAGATCCAGCGCCGTTGCAAACCATTCACCACTATGGGTAACCCCCATGCGTGCCTGTGGCTGAATCCTGATCGCACCCCCTGCCAGGGCCGTTGGGTAACGGTGGGAGATCAGGTTTTTAACCGCCAGACCACCCCGCCAACCCCCGTCACGCGTTGCGATCACCCCCAGATCGACGTTATAGCTGGGGTAGTGCTGCTGCCCACTCTGGCTGTCATATGAGGCGTTAACCAGCGACTGCAACGAGTCAAAGGTGGTCACATCCACATACTTGGGGGTAATGCCCACCTCCAGTGTCTGCCCGCGCCACTCCACCTCACGCACCATCGCCACACCCACCTCGCGAATCATCGCCCCCCGGGAGTGCATCCGGCTCAGCATATTACGTCCAGGGCCACTAATGACGATATTAAACACCTCATCGTCCGGCCCTTTTTCCGTTTTGTTCAGCCCCTCATCTATCAGCGCCACAAACCGTGCCCGCTCCTGTGCCACATTCACCAGACGGGCACCGCCCACTGTCTGCTGCTGCACCACCAGGGTCATCGGCTTGTCTGGCAGACCCACCGCCAGCCCCAAACTCACCTCCCGCTCAATGGAACGAGAGGCAAAACGGTTCAACTGGGTGACCATATTCTGGGTCGCCGTTGCCAGATTAGTGCGCGGGGTGGATGTAGCTGAGTCGGCTTTAAAGGCGATCAGCGCCGCCTCAAACAGCGACTCGAGCTCATCACTTTGATAATTATCAACCTCATCCTGCAGATTCCGGGGATCAGAAAACCGCAATAGCGCCGCCGCCTCCACCACCCGTTGTGGCTGACTCCCTGGCACCAACGCGGGGTTGGTGAACACCGCGCTGGCACTGGGCATCGCTGCCACGCCCGCCCCGCCCATGGCATTGGCGCGAACATCAAACGAGATAAACGGCACCGCCTGTGACTCCACCGAGCACAACAGCAACCCCAGCGCCAATACCCTTTTATGTCCCATCCACCCCATGCCCAGATCCCTGAATCTATTATTAATAGTGTGTTGTGCAGTGTACCCGAAAGCGCTGCCCGACCAGAACCGCATAACGAAAAAACCCCGCATCAAGCGGGGTCTGTTTACACCATCAAGCCATTACTAGAAGCGAAAACCCAGCTGCACAGCTGCCGCAGTCTCGGACTCATTGGCCGCCGCCGCAATATCAATATGCACACCAAACGGTGAGAGCCCCAAGCCAACCGTCGGCATACTGGTGCTGGAGTCACTCATGTTATGGCGATAGCCCAGACGGAGCTGGACCGACTTAAAGACATTCAACTCCGCCCCCAGGCCGATGTACTGTGTCTCAGTATCAAAACCAAACGATTCACTCTTGTTCAGATCCACGTCCACAGAAACGGTTGTCCACTCGGTAAAGTGCGCCACCCCTACCCGCGCCTGTGGTGCAATCTTCAGACTGGCCACCGCCGGGGCGGTCAGGCCGGGGGTCACATATGGCGCGGTATCATACTCATTTGAGATCAGGTTTTTGACCACCATGCCAACCTTCCAGCCGTTGGCATAATCCTTGGCAATACCGATATCCAGATTAAAGTCGTTGTACTCTTTTTTACCCTGCTCGGCGTCGATCGAAGCGGTATTGACCCCCATCTTGTAGTCAAACGTACTCACCGACTGGTATTTAGGGGTGATCCCCACCGCAAAACCCTGACCGGCCACTGTAAACTCCCGCGCCAGTGTCAACCCCACTTCCGCAACAACCGCGCCACGCGCCTGCAGATTTGAGGTGAGCTTTTTTACCACGTCCTGGCCTGCCGCCTGATCCATGATGTCCGAGTTGGTGGCCAGCGCAACAGCGGAGTTATTACCGTCGGCGATAATTCCATTCACCAGTGTATTATCGGCGTTTGTCACCTCCAGCATGCCACCGCCCACTACCCGGGCGTTGGTGGAGAGTGATACTCCTAGTTTCTTACTGGGAATACCCACCACAAAGCCGGCGCTAAACTCCCCTTGCGCCGACTTGTTGGCAAGTTTGTTCAGCTGCGTCCAGAGCGCCCCGGCCTCCGCCGCCACTGCGGCGGCATTGCCATCGGTGGGAGTCGCACTAAAAGCATTGATGGCAGCGGTCAGATTCGACTCCAGATTGTTATTTTGATAGTTATCAATCTCATCCACCAGGTTGTGCTCATCCATAAACCGCCCGCCGATAATGGGAAATTCAAGACTGAAGTCATCATCCTGCTGCGTGGCCGCCAGCAGCGCCGGGTTCATAAAGGCGGCATTGCCGCTGCTGCCCGCCGCCGTCCCGGTGCCACCCATGGAGAGCGAGCGGGGATCAATCGACTGAAAGGGCAGTGCTGCCGCCTGCGCAGAAAACAGTACCAGCAGTGGCACCACACTTTTAAACATTGTTTTATGACTCATGAATATAGTTACCTGATTGATAGCCGTGTCCAGACACATGTACCGGGCTATCGGCACCCGGTAGAGCGGCCTTTAAATCGCCATCAAAAAAAGAGGATTTTTAGCGCTTCACCCGGCTCAGGGGCGCGCATAAAGGCCTCCCCCACCAGGAAGGCATTGATGTTATGACTCCGCATAAACTCCACATCCGCCGGGGTATGAATGCCACTCTCTGTTACCACAATCCGGTCACGGGGGATCTGCTGCAGCAGCTCGGTGGTGGTGGTCAGGCGGGTCTCAAAGGTTCGCAGATCACGGTTATTGATGCCGATCAATTTCATGGGCAGCTTGAGCGCCCGTGCCAGTTCATGACCATCGTGCACCTCCACCAGCACATCCATCCCTAAGTGGGTCGCCAGCTGGCTCAACTCCAGCAGCATGGTATCGCCCAGTGCCGCAACAATCAGCAGGATGGCGTCGGCCCCCATCACACGGGCCTCATAAACCTGATAAGGATCAATAATAAAATCCTTGCGAATCACCGGCAGCCCACACGCACCACGGGCCTGTTTGAGATACTCTTCATGGCCCTGAAAAAAATCGGCGTCGGTCAGTACTGATAGGCAAGCCGCACCCCCTTTTTCATAAGAAACAGCAATCTCGGCGGGACGAAAATCCTCCCGCAACAGCCCTTTGCTGGGTGACGCCTTTTTAATCTCAGCAATCACCGCCGCGCTGCCGTCAGCCAGCTTTTTTTCAATGGCCGCAACAAAACCACGGGGCGGTGAAGCGGCCTGTGCCAGTAACATCAGCTCACGCAGGGGCAGGCTGCTGCTGCGCTCTACTACCTCCTCCACCTTGCGTTGCAGGATCTTTTTCAGTATATCGGACTGGCTCATGTTATCTGTTTTCCAGAGAGTTGCTGACTCAGCGCCACCAACGCATCAAGTTTGGCACGGGCCGCCCCTGATGCAATGACCTCAACGGCACGTTGAACACCAGCGGCCAGGGTCTCGGCAAGCCCCGCTGCGTAGATCGCGGCACCGGCATTCAGGACAACGATGTCACGCGCTGGCCCCGCCTGGTTGGCAAACACTGCTTTGATCATCGCCAGACTGCTCGCCGCACCGTCTACCGCCAGGGTGCTGATACTGGCGCGACTCATACCAAACTGTTCGGGGGTGAGGGTATGGCGGATCACCTGCCCCGCCTTCAGCTCCGCCACCTGGGTCGCTGCACCGATACTGATCTCATCCATACCGTCGTCAGAGTGCACCACCAGTACATGACGACTGCCGAGCCGCGCCAGTACCTCGGCCAACGGCATCAGCCAGCGTTCGCTATATACACCCAGCACCTGATTGGGGGCGGCCGCCGGATTGGTCAGTGGCCCCAGCACATTAAAAAGTGTGCGGACCCCCATTTCACGCCGCACACTCGCGGTATGTTTCATGGCACCGTGATGCTTGGGCGCAAACATAAATCCAACACCGATCTGCTCGACACATTGCGCCACCTGCGCGGCGGTTAGCTCAAGGCTGACCCCCGCCGCCTCCAGCACATCGGCACTGCCAGACTTGCTTGAGATAGAGCGGTTGCCATGTTTGGCCACCTGACCGCCGGCCGCCGCCACCACAAAGGCGCTGGCGGTAGAGATATTGAAGGTTGCAGAACCATCCCCACCCGTACCGCAAGTATCCACCAGGTGCTGACAACCACCCCCTATCTGTACCGGTGTTGCCAGCGCCCGCATCACCTCAACGGCGGCGGCAATCTCATCCACCGTCTCGCCCTTCATTCGCAGCCCAATCAAAAAGCCCCCCATCTGCGCCGGGGTGGCACCACCACTCATGATTAAACCCATCACCTCAGCCATCTCCGTGGCGCTCAGATCGCGCCCCTCGGTAACGGCGTAGATAGCGGCTTGCATATCCATAACGTATCCCTTTTGGTGTTTTATATTATTTAGAACCTACAACAGCGGCGGGGGCGTGTTCAATCTCAGGGCGCTGCCTCAAGCTCTATCGTCATCACTGCGTGTTTCAGGGTATTTCCACGCTCGGCACGGCAACTGACCTGCGCCGTTGTATCCTCAACACGCCATTCACCTTGTACAACAATGCTACGCCCCTCATCCCACCAGGAGGCCGTCCAATTATACGGGGTGATGTTTCGTTCTTTAAAATAGTGGGCCGATTTTTTCTTGCACCACACCTTGACCACTGCCGAGCTATCAACGTGCTGCTTTTCGTCATCGTCCACATCGGTCGCAACTACTTGAGTCGTGACCACACATAACGACAGGCCAATGGCCAACCACAATGAGCGATGTATCATGTGGGCTGTTTGCCCTGCTCCAAAAAGTTACGCAACAGCTGATGCCCGTGTTGAGTCAAAATCGACTCGGGATGAAACTGCACCCCTTCAATGGCAAGTGTTCTGTGGCGCACACCCATAATCTCATCAATGCCACCATCGGCCATCTCCGTCCAGGCGGTGATCTCCAGACACTCAGGCAATGTCTCCCGCTCAATCACCAGCGAGTGGTAACGGGTCGCCTCAAACGGGTTATCCAACCCGTTAAAAATACCGATGTTATTGTGTTTTACTGGTGATGTCTTGCCATGCATGATCTGTTTGGCGTGCACCACCTTGCCACCAAAGGCTTGGCCAATCGCCTGATGGCCAAGGCAAACCCCCAGGATGGGCAGCTTACCGGCAAAGTGGTTAATGGCGGCAACTGAAATACCCGCCTCGTTGGGCGTACATGGCCCGGGGGAGATCACCAGATGCGCAGGTGCCAACTGCTCTATCTCTTCGATGGTGATCTGGTCATTACGATGGACCTGCACATCGGCACCCAACTCGCCAAAATACTGCACCAGGTTGTAGGTGAAGGAGTCGTAGTTATCAATCATCAGCAACATTGTTTATTCACCCCTGGCCCACTAAATTTAGTGGCACATTCTACCATGAAAAATAAAACCGCCACTCCAAAGCCACTATGATCGCCCGCCCCATTGGGGGGCCATTTGCTCCCCCGCACCACAACTACCCCACTAAAAAAAGCTATGCTACACTCGCCCGCGACATTCAGATAATGATGACTCTTCATTGACGTCCACTCACCAAGCCACCGGTACCATTACAAGAGACGGAAGAATACTTTTGGAATTGCGTCACCGCCCCAGCCATTTCATCAACCGCGCCGCCGCCAGCCTACTGGCACTTGTTCTATCGTTTAGTACCGTCAACGTTTATGCCGAGCCATTCAGCGAGTATGACCTACTCCTGCTCGACTTCACCCTGGAACGTGAGCGTTTAGCCCAGTCCGTCACCGCCTATACTGTTAACAACACCATAGTGGTTTCACTGGCCGAGGCCGCCGCTGCCCTGGAGTTCCCTATCGCTGTTGATGCCGCTAACGGCACCGCAAAGGGATGGTTCCTAAACAAGGAGCGCCATTTTGAACTCAACATCAACGCTGGCACAGTCACTATTGAAGGCAAGACAACCGCCTTAACACCCGGCGACGCCATGGTTCATGAAGATGCCATATATGTCCCGCTCGAGGCGTTTTCCCGCTGGTTTCCGGCAACCCTTATACCGGAGCTTACCAAAATGGCCGTTGAGGTTGAGGCACGGGAACCGCTCCCGATCCAACATCGCGCAGAACGTCGCAAGCTGGCCGGCACACGTTTCATCATGACGCCGGCATCACTCCCTGAAATAGAGCTGCCCTACCAGCTAATCGGCCCTCACACCACCGATCTGGCATTGGCATACAACATCCGCCGCAATGCCGACACCAATAGCTCGCCCGATGCCAGCCTGAACCACTCGATGCTGATACGTGGCGAACTTGCTTACATGAACTCCGCCATCTACCTGAATGGTAACGATACAAAGCCTGTAAGCCAGGCCCGCCTGACCCTGTCACGCGACCGGCCTGACACACCACCCGGCATCAGCCGCATAGAGCTCGGCGATATTTCACCATCGGTACTCTCGGGTGCCCCCCAAACCGATATAGAACGCGGCGTGCTGATCAGAGGCTCCACCTTCCAGGATGCATACCTCTACAATCTCGACGGCACCAAAACAAACATCAGCGGCGACATCCTGCCCGGCTGGGAAGTGGAATTACTGCATAACGGCATACGTGTTGATTACCAGATCATCGGCCCTGAAGGTCGTTATGACTTTCGCGACCTGGACCTCTATAGTGGTGCCAATACCTTTGAACTGATTTTTTATGGCCTTGCCGGTGAACGGCGCACGGAGACCGTCACTCGCTACGCCGGAGTGGACACCATCCGCGAAGGTAACCTCAGTTATCAGCTCACCGCATCGCAAAAGGGGAAGTCACTTTACCAAGCCGAACTGGATCCAGCTAACAATCTGCCTGATCGAGGCACAGGGCGTTACACCGCACGAATGGATTATGGTCTCTCTGCCAATCTATCCATTCGTAGCGGCTGGAATAGCACCGTCGAAAACGATGAACGGCTAAACTACTACAGCGCCGGATTTCGTACCGGTTGGCGTGACTTCTATCTAATCCTCGACGCCACACGCGATCCCCTGGGCGGCACCATTTGGGACGGGGCAGTTCACACCCCAGTCACCATGCGCCTGTGGGGATTTAATACCCAGTTTCAACACACCCAGTACGCCAACTCTGTGCTCGCCAAAGACAATACCACTGATCTTCAGATCACCAGCCGCAGCGCTGTTGTGTTAACCAGGGCCAGCAAAAAACTCTCCAGCCGTTTTGCCGCCGCCCACAACCAGCTCACCCTCGGCTCGACCACTATCTATTCCGCCGATCTAAGCACAAGCATCAATGCCCACCGCATCGGCAACACCCTTAACTATCAAAACTTCAATAACCCGAACACCCCGGATCAACCCGCAGAGTTCATCGGCAACCTCTACCTCAACAGCAGACTTAACCCCTTTGATATACGCGGCAACATCCTCTATCAGCTACAACCCAAAAATGAGCCGCTGCAATACCAGCTCAAAGCAGACCTGCGCATTTCTCAGGACATGGGCATGTATTTTGGAGTGGACTACACCCCGCTCACCGACCTCACACTCTATACCTCAGGGTTAAACTGGCAGCTCAAATACATCACCCTCTCACCACGACTCAGCTATGACTCCAACAGCAACTACACCGGATTTATTTACGCCAGCACGTCACTCTCCCCCAAGCCTGACCGCACAGGTGTATTGATCAGCGGCCAATCCATGGCCAATAGCGGCGGCGTGGCCGCTCGAGTCTTTGTCGATAATGACAACAACAACAAATTTAACCCAGGTGACACACCGATTCCCCATGTTGATGTCTACGCCTCTCAGGCATTTAGCCACGCAACAACCGATAAACACGGCACCGCCTACCTGGCTGCGTTACGCCCTGGCAAGGCCACCGACATTCGCCTCGACCAAGGCACGCTACCCAATATCTCGCTGATCTCCAACCACGCGGGCAACTCGGTACAACCACGCCCGGCCCGTTGGGCAGTGGTCGACTTTCCAGTCATTGCCAGTGGCGAGATCGACGGTACACTCTACCAGCAGCGCGACAATACACTCCGCCCCCAACCCGGCATGCTGGTAGAGCTGCGTGATATCAATAACGAGGTGGCTGCCGTCAAGATTAGTGGCCGCGATGGTTTTTTCCTCTTCGAACAAATCCCCTTGGGTGCCTATACCGTCACACTCGCTGAAGAGGCCCGCGACCGTCTGACCTCTCCACCCGCCCACGTCAAACTGAGCCAGGAAACCCTCAGCCAAACGGGCATAGAACTTGTTCTCTCAGCGCCAAAAGCCGCCCAGGCAACGCTGTTTCCCACACAAAAAAACCGTGTGTTTGCACCCGCCACCCAGCAAACAACACCAGCCCCCACACTCAACC
>JAKFXL010000075.1 GCA_021731365.1 Gammaproteobacteria bacterium
GGGTAGTTCGGGTGAGTTGTTGGGGGTGAGGGGAGGCAGGCCGTGTGCCAGCCGTGCCTTGTCACATTTGTCGTCCGCCGCGCCGTTGTGCCACGAGGGCATAACATCGTGACAGCTGGAGGGGCGCTGGGCGTAGATCGAACAGGAGACCCCCATGCCAACCGTCCCCTCCAGGGCGATACAGCGTACCGGATTGGTCTCGGTCCCCTTCATGGCGATGTAGTGGTGGTTGATCGGCGCTGTTAACGCTGCGGGTACCTGGCCGCCCAAAAATGGCTCTGCCTCAGACCAGTAAAATGAGACCCGAAAGTAAGCACAACAGGCACCGCAGGTTAGACAGGGGTTGTGTGTGATCTGTGGTGGTTGTGCTATCTGGGTCAAGGTAGATTAGTTCGACTCTAGCGCGGTCTTAAAGTCCTCCAGCAGCTCCTCGGCGGATACCACAATGGCATCCCCCTCCTGGTTGGGGCAGACGGCGGCTAACAGGCCATCTGTATCCATGCCGGGTAGCCACTTCTCCAGCCACTCATTCAGGGGGATCGCCTGTGGCTGGCAGTCAGCAAATTCACCGGCGGCCCACTGCGACGCCAGCTCGGCGTGTGACCAGATAGGCAGATGGTCTTCGCCATCGTCTGGCAAAATTACCCAGCCCTCCTTGCTGTCCAATCCCCACACCGCCTTTAATTCAATGGCTTGGCTGATGAAATGGTCATAACGCTGCTCGGCAGACATGGCGTTGATGGTATCGATCTGGGGGGTGGTGAGCGGTGCGGTCATGGTGAATGCCTTTGGTAAAAATAGTGGGCGTGAATAGTGAGATATGTTGGGCTGTTTGTGAATAGTTATTTGAACTTTTTATTTCCGGTAGGGGTGTTGTTGAACTCTTGTTAATCGTTTTTATAAATTTATAATATTTAAATCATTCGTTGGATTGATTTGTTTGCCGTCCCTATGATGACAACCGTAGCCACTCTGGTACGCAAACATCAACCTAAGTATGGAGAAGTAATATGAAAAACGTAATCGCAGCAATAGTATTGGCCATGGCATCTGGAACGGGTATGGCAAACGGGTTTTCCGCTGGTAATGCCGATCTGTATGGTTGGGTGGTGGATGATAAAGCAACCGCCTCAACTTCAACAGCGACAAACGTCGGTGGCAGGTATAGCCGTGACAATGTTGATCTGTATGGCTGGGTGGTTGAAAACCCAACGGTGCAGGATGGCCATAGCAGCAACATAAACCATTACAACCGTTACAGTGTGAGCAAAGGCAATGTTGATCTGGTGGGCTGGGTGGTTGCCGATGTGATGGTGGACTAAATGGCAAATGCTGAAGGTGCCGGGGGGATAACCCCGGCGCTGACCGGCCTCATCCCCGTGATCATCCCGCCCCTTTGTGAAGATTTTTAGCCGTTGCCTCGCCGTAATTGCCGCAGCAGCGGTCTGCCATCTACCCATAGTGCCAGTAGCAGGTAGCTCCCTAGTAACAGTATTCCCAGCAGCCAGGGCTGCCACCCTGTTGCCTGTACCAGGGGTGCCTGTAGCAGATACAGCAGCCCCCCCACGCTGGTGTAACCAAGTATGCGTTTCAGATCATAGTTGACCGGATAGTAGCGCTGTCCCAGCAGGTAGGAGGCCAGGGCCATGCTGCCGTAGCAGGCGAGTGTTGCCCAGGCCGATCCCATGTAGCCAAACAGGGGTATCCACCAGATATTAAGTCCAATGGTCAGCAGCGCGCCGGCGATAGCGACATAGGCCCCCATCAGGGTCCTGTCAGTCAGTTTGTACCAGATGGAGAGGTTGACGTAGATGCCGAGGCAGAGGTTGGCCAGCAGCAGGATCGGCACCACCGCCAGCCCGGCCCGATATTCGGCAGCAATAAAGTACTGGAAGAGGTCGATAAAGAGCGTCACCAGTAGAAAGATGCCGACACAGAAGATGACAAAATATTTCAGCACGTCGGCGTAGATCTGACGGGCGTCACTTTTGTCAGCGTAGGCAAAAAAGAAGGGTTCGGCGGCATAACGGAAGGCCTGGATAAACAGGGTCATCAGGATGGCAAGTTTGTAACAGGCGGAGTAGATGCCGAGCATGGTCATGTTGGTCTGCAGGTCGTGGGGCAGCAGGTATTTGAGCAGGGCACGGTCGAGCATCTCATTGATAACCCCGGCAAAACCGATGACCACCATGGGCAGCGAGTAACGCCACATACGGGCAAACAGTGCGCTATCAAACCCCCATGCCAGACCGCGCAGCTGAGGCAGCAGCAGCACAAACTTAAAGATTGAGGCGATGAGGTTGGCGATAAAAATGTAGCCGATGCCGATCTCGGGATTGTAGATGAGTGTGATCCAGCCGTTGGGGTCGGCGGCGTAGAGCATTGGACACCAGACGATAAAAAAGAGGCTAAACCCTATTGTCATCAAGATCTCCGCGATCTTGATGGTGACAAAACGTAGCGCCCGCTCTTCGGCCCGCAGACGGGCAAAGGCGATGGCGGCGACCGCATCCATGGCCAGTATCAGAGCCAGCCACCAGAGGTACTCGGGGTGATCAGCGTAGTGAAGGGCGCTGGAGAGCGGCCCGCTCAGCAGCAGGATCAGTGTCAGGAAGGCAAGATTGGCCCCCAGCACAAAGATCAGCGCTGTGGAGTAGGTGCGGTCGCGCTGTGGCGAGGTTTTGTCACGGAAGCGGAAGTAGCCGGTCTCAAATCCCAGCAGCAGTAGTACGGCAAAAAAGCCGGCATAGGCGTAAAACTCTGCCACCACACCATATTCGGCAGCGGCAAAGGAGTAGGTGTATAGTGGGACCAGCAGATAATTAAGAAAGCGTGCAACAATACTGCTTGTGCCGTAGATTGCCGTCTGTGATACCAGTTTTTTTAAAACACCCAAGTGAACACCCTATACTGCGCCGTAAACAGCTGGCTATTAGACCATAGCTGTCTCTTTGCCAACAGCCGCTGTCTGTCGTTGGCGACAGTTGTTTGATCTGTAGCAGAACTTATAGACTACGCGGTGCAGAATAATCATCAGTAATATAACGAGGTTCCACATGCATCACTTTTACAAGACCAGTACTATCGTTGCCCTATTGGGTTGCGCCTTGGCCACCCCTGCCCTGGCGGCAAAACCTGCCGCAGCGGGACTGTTTTCCTATAATTATGTTCAGCTTTCGTATGTTGATCTTGATTCCGGGTTTGATGGTTTCAAAGTTGACGGTTCGCTTGACCTGAACCCATCATTGGCGCTGACGGCCTCTTACATGTCGACAGACCGTAAAAATTCTATCGATTACGACCTTTTTACCCTGGGCTTGGCGCACCATCAGCGTTTGGTTGATCTGCCCAAGGCGGATTTGGTGCTGCACGGCGAGTTTCAGCGCGCCTCACTCGATTACGCCTACAATAACCACGACACGGAGACCGGGATTGGGTTTGGTGCCATGTTGCGTTACCAGGTACAGAAAAACTTTGAGACCTTTGGTGACCTCTCCTATACCAGCCTGTATGACAATGATGTAGCGTTGACCCTGGGGCTTAATCTGGCACTCAATCAGCAGATTTCACTGGTGGGGGCGATTGAGATGAGTGACGATGATAAGTTGCTGTTAGGGGTGCGGGTTTTACTGAAGTAGGTTTTACTTTTGCCGGGGGTGCCTTGCCCCCCGGTTGTTAACGTTGTGCCACCAGATGTATGTAGCGACCCAGTGAGGCAAAAGGCTCCTGGCGCGCCAGCTGTTTTTCCAGCAGTACGATATCCTCCAACGGCCTGTTGTTACGGGCGTCCGGCCACATCATGTCGTAGAAAAAACGCACGCCACTTTTGCAAATCACGTTCATATTGGACTGTTCCAGCCAGACTCGCACCTCATCAGGATCTTGAGGGTGGGTGGGGGTAAGGCTATGTGGATCACCGGCATAGTTGCCTGCGGCAACCTTGTGGAGATTGCCTTTGAGCAGGTTGAGGTAGGTGAGGGCGTGGCGGTTATAAAAAAGCAGCGATAGTGCGCCGCCAGGGCGGCAGTAGTGCAACACTTCACGCAGGGTGGTCTCTGGCTCTGCCAGCCACTCCAGCACCGCATGACATAACACCAGATCAAACTGGCCACCGATATGGTTGTGTAGCTGCTGTATCGGGGCGTGGATAAACTGGACATGGGCGTGGGGCAGTGTCTCGGCAAAAGAGTGTTCTGCCAGGGCCAGCATCTTTGATGAGTGGTCACACAGGATAACCTCATGGCCCAGTCTGGCCAGGCGCAGTGCCATCTGCCCCATGCCCGCGCCCGCATCCAGGATCCGCAGAGGTGGCCCTTGTAGTGCGGGCAGGGACGCCAACAGATCGTCCCAGACCACATCAAGGCGAATATCCCCTTTGGGGCTGTTGTAAATTTTGCGCTGGAACTTGTCGGCCAGGTTGTCGAAATTGCGGTCTTCTTTCATGGTTTTACAGTCGATGTAGGAGACGCTGGCGGATTTGAGGTGCCATGGTGGCAGCCGCTGTCATTGCTGTTTTTTTGGTGTATGCTTGGTCGGCTTGCCTGCCTGTTTGCACGCTGTGAAGATGCCGGAGCAGACATAGTCTGGCAGCATATACATTTACTTGATCTGCACATTAGATGGAGATGAGACCATGTCAAAAGAGCAACGCCCAAATAAAGAAGAGAAGAAAAAGTCTGAGCTAACGCTGAAAGAGAAGCGGGCACTCAAAAAAAACAAGAAGGAGAACCAGGGCTGATTGCGCCCGCCGGACTCTCCTGCTACCTGACCGGACTGATGGGGCTGAGCATGTTTTGCCCCGTCGGTCCGCTCATTTGATTACCCATTCAGCCTGATACCATCCGCTTCAATCGTAATGCGGCGGTGTTTGTACAGGATACCGATAGCGCTCTTGAAACTCTTTTTACTCTCGCCAAACAGTGTGTAGATGGTTTCAGGTGAGCTTTTGTCATGTACGGGCAGAAAACCACCACTGCTGACCAGCTTTTCCAGCACCTTGTCGGCAACCCCACCAAGTTTTTCATGGCCCGACTGGTGTAGGGTCAGGTCGATCTTGCCATCATCACGGATTTTTTTGATGTAACCCTTGATGCTGTCGCCAGGCCAGATGTTTTTGAACAGCTCATTCTGGTAGAGCACCCCCCAGTGGCGATGGTTGATAATCGCCTTGTGCCCCAGATCGGTACGGTCGCAGATCAGCAGATCAACCTCCTGTCCCTCTTGATAGTTGGCGGGCCAGCGGTCGAGAAATTTATCGACCTTGGCGCTGGCGACCAGCCGCCCCTCATTATCAAGATTGATATAGACGACATAGCGCCGTCCCTCCTGCATCTCTGCTTTCTGTTCGCTGAGGGGAACCAGCAGGTCTTTGGGCAGCCCCCAGTCGAGAAAGGCCCCAATATGGGTTACTGAGACCACCTTGAGGGTGGCAAACTGGCCAAGCAAGGCACGGGGTGGGGTGGTGGTAGCGGCGATGCCCTCTTCATCATGGTAGAGAAACACTTCCACCTCATCACCTACGGTTACCCCTTCCGGCACCTGTTTGCGGAGTAGCAGGATGTCACCATCACTGCCGCCGTCGAGATAGAGCCCCGCGGGGCCATCGCTGATGATACGAAGTCTGTTTAATCTGCCGATCTCTGCCATCTGTTACTCGATGAGGGTTGCGCTGGGGCGTCGATTATAACGAATGCAGGGGGTGAGCCCATATACAATATTTGCGCTTGGCTACACCTTGATCTCGCCAAAATCGAGGGCGGCAACGGCTCGATTGAGGCGACCCTGTTCGCCGGCCTCCAGCGCCAATGCTGAGTTGATATTGCCGGCACTGCGGGCGGCACTCTCAATGCACTCAATATATTGTTGGCTACATTCGGTTATTTTTGCCTGGAGGAGTGCCAGAAAGGGGGCAATCTCATCGATGGTTCTAACGTAGGCCTCAATGTAGACCCCTTCACTCTCTTTTATCTTGGGGGTGGCGGTATGTTTGGCCAGCAGGGCATTAAAGGCGCGGCACCACTCCGCCGGTGCCTGGTGTGACAGCTTGAAGATAATATCGATATAGGGCTCTTTCCTGATTTTGGGGGGGCGAGTCTCATCAATGCCGATGATTTTGATATCGCTAATGCCTTCCACGGGGTCGCTCCTTATATAGATGTTTACAATGCAGTTGGTGACGCTGCCACGTTAGGTTAGCGACCGGTAGAGGCTTGTCAGCAGTGTCATCAGGCGTCGTTGTTGCTAACCATGCGCTAACAGCTGGGGGTTGTTTCCCGTATACTCGCCGCTCAGCGGTCTTGCGGCATCAGGCCATGGGTTCTCAGTTGAGGGTGGCTAAATGAAAGATGTTCTGCGGATGTTTGCCTATGCGGCGGTTGGTGTGGTGATGATTCTCCTGCTGCTTAAGGCGGCAGCTTTCAAAATTCCTGCTGGAATGGAGGTGGCGCTGGCGCTGGTGGTTGTGGTTGTGTTGCCGCTGTTGGTGATGTTTGTGGCTACGCGCCGTAAAAAGGTCTCATGAGCGCCACGGTTACCTGTTCTACCTGTCAAGCCAACTGCTGTCAGCTGGAGGTGTTTTTGATGGATGATCGTGATGTGCCGCTCTATTTCACCGAGTGGAATGAGCATGGCGCACTGGTGATGCAGCGGCTTGATGATGGCTGGTGCTCGGCGCTGGATAGAAACACGATGTTGTGCACCATCTATGCCTTACGGCCGCAGGTCTGCCGTGACTACGAGGCGGGTTCTGTGGAGTGTCTGGAGCAGCGTCAGGTGGATCCCTGGCAGAAGGTGCGTTTCGAGTGAGCACCCCCGCGCCGTTCTGGCGCGGGGCGCAGTCATCCCTACTTAATTTTGATTTCGGTCCAGAGCTTGTTGAGCAGGCGGCGATCTTTGGGGGAGGTGGCCTCCAAGGTCTCGAGCTTTGCTAATGTGGCTTTGTCTGGAAATACCGCCGTCAGCTTTTTGATCTCAGGTTTGATAAAGGGCGCTGCCGCTGCGTTGGGGTTGCCTGCCCCCACATCATTGGTCAGGCCGGCGGCGTGTTTGCCATCCATCATAAAGTTGATGAACTGATGTGCCAGCTTCTTGTTTTTGGATGACTTAGGGATGACCATGTTGTCCAGCGCCAGTACCGCCCCCTGTTTGGGTTGTACAACATTGATGCTGAAGTCACGTCCGGCGGCCTTGGCATCGGCGCGTGCCTGTACCATGTCGCTGGAGTAGCCGTGGGCAACCCAGATGTTGCCAACCGTTAACTCCTTGATATAGCTCGATGAGTTGAAGGCGGCCCAGTAGGGCTTGGCAGCCATGATCACTTTTTGTGCCTCGCGCAGATGTTTTTCGCTGCGGTCGTTGACGGGGTAACCCAGATATTTGAGTGCCGCACTAAACAGCTCTTCCGCATCATCCATGACGGTCACTTTGCCACGGATCTTCTCCAGCACCTTGGGATCAAAAATCACCGACCAGTCATCGGCGGCCACCCCTGCGGCGGCCAGCCGCTTTTCGTTATACCCAATCAGGGTGGTGGTGAAGGCGTAGGGTACCGAGTAGGTATTGTCTGGATCGTAGCTGCGGTTGAGGAAGCCGGGATCCTCATTTTTAAAGTTGGGCAGTGCCTGTTTATCAAGGGGCTCCAGGGTCCCCTGTTTGATCAGCGCCTGTACGGCGTTCTGGCTGGGGATCACCACGTCGTAACCGCTGGCACCGGCCTGCAGTTTGGCCATCATCTCCTCGGTGCTGGAGTAGTAGTCCTGTACCACCTGGCAACTACATGATTTTTCAAACGCCGCCACCGTCTCTTCGGAGATGTAATCATTCCAGTTGAAGAGATGGAGTTGTGGCCCTGCGGCGGCTGCCATCTGTGCTGCGCCCATCAATACCACGGAAGCCAGGAGTTTTTTCATGTAACCATTCCTCTCGGTTGAGTTGTTGAACTGTTTATTTGCCACGGAACAGGCCCGGTGACAACTTTGATACCGCAGTAATCAGCAGCAGCGTCAACAGCATCAATAGTGTAGAGATGGCGTTCACCTCCGGTGTGACGGCTGTTTTGACCATGGAGTATATCTGCAATGGCAGTGTTGAGCTGCCGACCCCGGCGACAAAAAAGGTGATGACAAAGTCGTCAATCGAGAGTGTAAAGGCCATCAGCGCACCGGCAATAATACCGGGTGCCAGGAGTGGCAAGGTGATTTTACGGAAGCTGATCCACGGTGTCGCTCCCAGGTCGCGGGCTGCCTCCGTCAGGCTCTGGTCGATACCCGAAATACGCGCCTGCACCGACAGTGCTACAAAACCGATGCAGAAGGTGATGTGCGCCAGCACGATGGATACCAGCCCCAAGGTCATGTTCAGAATAATAAAGAATAGTAACAGACTCACCCCCATCAGAATATCGGGCATGGCAATGGGGGCCATCACCAGGCCTGGCAGCAGCCGCAGTTTGAACTGGTGGATTGCCAGGCCGGCCAGTGTGCCGAGCAGTGTGGCGATGGCGGCGCTGATGGTGGCGATGAGTAGTGAGTTGCCCGCCGCCTGGAGCAGCTCCTGATTGTGCAGCAGCTTGTCGTACCAGTCGAAGGTAAAACCGACCCACTCAGCGTTGAGGCGTGAGTCGTTGAAGGAGTAGATCACCACAATCAGCAGTGGCAGATAGAGAAAGGCGTAGACCGCAAAGGCGATAAGTTTGAGTAGTAGTGAGCTCCCTTTATACACGGGGCACCCCCTTCTGGGCAAAGCGGGCACCGAGTAGGACAACCAGCACCGCTGCCGCCGTGATCACCATGGAGAGGACGCTGCCAAACGGCCAGTCACGGGACTCGACAAACTGCTGTTTAATGACGTTGGCGATCATGATGCCGTCGGTGCCACCCAACAGCTCGGGAATTGCAAACATGCCCAACACCGGGATGAAGACCAGAATCGACCCCGCATAGACGCCGGGCAGGGAGAGTGGCCAGGTGACATTCCAGAAACGGTGCCAACCGTTGGCCCCCAGATCCTGCGCTGCATCAAGCAGCGCCGGGTTATGTTTCTCCAGATTGGCATAGAGCGGCAGCACCATGAAGGGTAGATGTACGTAGACCAGCGCCACAATCACCGCTGTGGAGCTGTACATCAGTGTGATAGGGGCCATACCAAACAGGGTGAGCACGCTGTTGATCATCTTGGTCAGTGCGCCGGTGGGGCTGAAGATGATCATCCAGGCGTAGATGCGTACCAGAAAGTTGCTCCAGAAGGGGAGGATCACCAGTAGCAATAGCAGGTCGCGATGTTTTTTAGCGCTGCGGGCAATCATCAATGCCAGCGGATACCCCAGCAGTACACAGAGTAGGGTGGTGAGCAGTGCGTAACCGATCGACTTGATGAAGAGCCGCAGGTAGATGTCAGTTTCAAACAGCCGCTGCCAGTTCTCAAGGGTCAGATCAAAGCTGAGTTTACCCTCCTCATAGTAGTACCAGGGGGCCAGCCCACCATACTCGCCGGCGTAGCGGAACGACGCAAAGAGCATGATCAGTGACGGCACTGCAAAAAATATCAGCAGATAGGTGAGCGGCGGCAGCGTCAGCAGCCGTTTTTTCCACGGTGTGCGGTTCATGTTCTAATCCATCACCAGATGGCCGGCATCAATACGCCACGCCACCTCCACCGAGTCGCCCACCTCAAAAAAGCGGGCGCGGCCGGGTGCAGAGTTGGGAAGTAGCGCCTCCATGATGATGTTATTGGCCAGCTCAACCTTATAGACAGTAACATCCCCTAGGTAGAGCATGTCGTGGACGATCCCCTTAAAGTGGGCCTCGTCCGTCTCTTGAGTCAGGGTAGCGGAGATACGGGTCTTTTCAGGGCGTAAAGTAAGGGTGCAGTGGCTGCCGACGGTAATGGCCGGGTTGGACTGGATGATGGTCTGCACAGCACCCAGTCCATCAAGCTCGATCCATGCCCGATCCCCCTGAATAGACTTGACCACGCCGCTCAACAGATTGCACTGACCGATAAAGTCCGCCACAAAGCGGCTGTTGGGGAAACCATAGATCCGTGACGGCTCATCCACCTGGATAAAATGGCCACGGTTCATCACCGCAATCCGGTGCGCCAGCGCCAGCGCCTCCCCCTGGTCGTGGGTGACATAGATAAAGGTGATGCCGATCTCTTTCTGGAGATTGATCAGCTCCAGTTGCATCTGCTCACGCAGTTTGGCATCGAGGGCGGAGAGCGGCTCGTCCAGCAGTAGCAGGCGCGGACGGTTCACCAGGGCGCGGGCGATGGCGATACGCTGTTTTTGGCCACCAGAGAGCGCGTCGGGATACTGCTTGCCTTTGTCCGGCAGGCGCACATCGGCAAGCGCCTCGTTGACACGGTCACTGATCTCGCTCTTGGCGCAACCGGCCATCTGTAGTGGAAAGGCGATATTCTCCGCCACCGTCATATGGGGGAAGAGGGCGTAGTTCTGGAAGATAGTGTGGATCGGCCGCCGCTCTGGCGGCACAGCGACAATGCTCTTGCCATCCAGCAGGATGTCACCACTGTCCGGCTGGTCAAAGCCAGCGATCATCCGCAGCAGCGTTGTTTTTCCACAGCCTGATGGCCCCAGCAGGGTGAAAAACTCGCCCGCCTCAATCGTCAGGCTGACCCTATCAAGCGCCACAAAATCATCAAATCTGCGTGAGACGTCTCTAAACTCTAACAATGTAAATAGATCTCCATCAGAACATCCGGTGACCGGCACGCCCTATCAGCCCCTGGTGCTGGGTTGGTTTTGGGTTGCGCAGAAAAAGTGGGCATATTCTTTATCCATGTGGGCTGGCGGTCAATAGAAAATCGAGGCGGGATGCCCTTTTTTCTATTGACCTCCCTCTCTCACGGCCCCTTCAATGTACGAAGCACCTCCTCATGCGGGTCATATTTTGGCCGAATCGGCGGTGAATTGTTACCCATGGGAACCAAATGAGCGGTAGCGGCGTGTTTAAGGTTGACATACATAATGCTAAACAAAAAGGATACACAGCATGAATTATAAAGCCTTTATTTTGTTGCCGCTCATCGCCAGTCTGGCCGCGTGTGGTGATAACGACTCCACAGCTACCCGTGCCAATACCGGGACGGTCTCACTGGTGGTCACCGATAATCTGACCCTGGCCTACTCTGAAGTGTGGGTCAACATCCGTTCCATCACGGCCACAGATGCCAATGGTCAGAGCGTGACCCTCTATGAAGACCTGACGGGACAGACCCACAATCTGAGTCAGCTGGTCAATGTTGGCTCTCTGGTTGATACCCAGTCAGTCGCCCCAGGCACCTATACCTCATTCAAAGTCACCCTGGCCAATGCCATTACACTGGTTGATCAGGTGGGTATGGTCACCAATGCCACCTTCGATCAGGGCAGTCATGCAACATACACGATCAGGGTGCCAGGTGGCTTGACTGTAGACGCCAATCAAAATGTCACACTGGCCCTCGACTTTAACCTTGAGCGGTTCACCTACAACGTCATCACCAACAGGGTGACCCCGGACATTGTCCAGAAAGATCATCGCAAGTTGCATCAGATCATGGCCAAGACCAAAGGGCAGATCGATACGGTGGTAAGCCCAACCCAGTTTATTCTCGCCCCAGCCTCCGGCGGTGCCAAAATTACCGTCAACCTGCACAGTAGTGCTACGGTTATCAATCACCGTACAGGTGTAGTCACTGCCGATACCTCCGCTCTTGAACCAGGGATGCTGGTGAAAGTTGCCGGGAGCTATGATGTGGCCACCCTGACAATCACCGCCGCTGCAGTGGTTATTAAAGAGACCTCAGCTGCCGTTCGTGATGAGATCGAGGGAAAGGTCACCTTTTTTGATGGTGCCACACTCACGGTTGATGTTAAGGATGCCAGTTTCACTCCCGATAGTAACACCATGAATATAATCAATTTTGAGACAGCCAAGTTTAGTCGCGGCACACTCTCCATGCTGAGTGTTGGTCAGCAGGTAGAGATTAAGGGGATGGTTGTTGATGGTGACTTTAGTGCGGCCATCATAGAGATTGAGGGTGCCAAGCGCAGCACGGGTCACGGTTCAGAGCACGCCGATGGTTATGCAGAGCTTAAGGGGCAGATTAGTGCTGTTAATGGCACTGATTTGACTATTATCGTCTCCAAGTCTGAACATGTTAATGGCGTAAGCAACGGCAGTTCCATCATCATTAATGCCAGCAACAGCTTGATCCGTAAGGGCGACAGTAGCTGTCTGGTGGTCGGTGCAAAGATTGAAGTGAAGGGAGTCATGAATGATGGCGTTGCAATGGATGCAAGCCTGATTAAGATCAAGACGGGTTGTGCCGGTGACGATGATCATGAATCGTCAGATGACGATTAATGGATGAAGAGAGTTGAGTGGTCTCTTAACTGGAGGCCGCTCCATAACCTTTTTGAGCAATGTAACTAAATAAAAAAGCCGACCCTAGGGTCGGCTTTTAACTGTTTAAACTACAAACAGCCTGCTAAAGCGCTTACTCAGCAGCTGGAGCTTCTGCTTCAGGAGCAGTCATTTCCATATCGTGAGCTGGCATTTCAGGAGCCATCTCTGGAGCAGTCATTTCAACAGCAGGAGCAGTCATTTCAACAGCAGGAGCAGTTATTTCAACAGCAGGCTCTTCTGATTTGCTGCAAGCGGTCAAAGAAAGGGCAACAACAGCGGCTGCAACATATACAAAATTACGCATGGGATTAAACCTCGAAAGGGTGAAAAAAGGGTTGTGGTACCAATCTGCCAAGGGCCTTAAAGAGACCTCTGCCAGAAGCGCGATATTCTAGGGGAAAACCATTCTCTTTACTATAGGGTTGCAAGAAATATATTTCAATACAAATCAAATGGATAGCTAATTTTTTGCAATTTTAGTAAAAATACATGGCTGAGGATAGGTCATTTTTTTCGCTTTGTCACGCCATGAGCGGTTGTTGTACGGTTACCCACGAGTCCCGCATATGTTTGGAGAGATATTTTCATGAAAGTCTAATAAATATAGTGACAGCTTTAAAATAAAGTGCTAGGCTTGCTTCGTCTGTATGTAGTTAGCTACAGACATTAGTTAGTGGTCGTACGGTTATGACCAAGATAGTATGTCCGGACCTAGCATCGCAAGTAGTGCCATCCTCTCATCCTGCCTTCATAACACCACGCACACATAGTTTAGTATATTTAGTTAAGGAATAAATTCTAGTGAATACTGGCATAGTTAAATGGTTTGACGCCACCAAAGGCTTCGGTTTTATCACTCCAGACAACGGCACAAAGGATGTATTTGTACATCACTCAGCCATTCAGGGAACCGGTTACAAGAGTCTGGAAGAGGGTCAGAAAGTGACTTTCGAAATCCAGAACGGTGCCAAAGGCCCAGCTGCTGCAAACGTTAAAGCAGCTTAAGGCGCGGCTGCTTTAATGCGGCCCCAAAAAACCCCGCTTCGGCGGGGTTTTTCGTTTTACTGCTAAAATTAAATTACGATGACATCAGTTTCTGAACCCCCGGTCCCTTCACCCTGTATCCGCCACTGTTGTTTGAACGGTGCTGATATCTGTTTGGGCTGTTTTCGTAGTCTGACGGAAATTGTGCAGTGGGGGGCGGCGGATTCTCAGGCGCGTCGCTTGATCATTGCTCATGCAGCCCTGAGGCGTGCTGAGGCGACAGATGTTGCCGACAAGCAGGGTGGGTTGTGACTTTAAATGTAGTATTGATCCATTATTCAGCCAGATAGCGTTGGTCCCACTCTTTATATTGTGTGTAAACGGCCTGTTTGTACTCTTCTACGTCTTTGAAGTGGGCTGGGTCGATGGCGTCAAAGAGGTAGTAGTTAGCCCGTGGGTTTTGTGTGGTCATCATGTGCCATATCTTCTGGGGGAGGGTGTAGGGGTCTTGCCATTCGAAATCCTGTTGTGATTCGTAGTGAATAAATATGGGGACAATCGGGACTCCGGTGCGTAGTGATACTTCAAAGGCCCCGTTGAGAAAACGCTCGTTCAGGCGTCGTCCGGTACAGCCTCCTTCGGGGTAGAGGGCGATGTTTTGGCCGTTGTTGACGGCTGCTACCATCGACTCCAGCGCTGCCTTGCGTGACTCTTTGGAGTCGCGTTTTACATAGAGTGTGCCGGAGGCGACAGAGATTCGTCCTACGATGGGCCACTTGCCGACTTCGGCCTTGGCCAGTGAGCGGACGGGGAAGAGTGCGGGTATGCCAACATCCTCAAAGGCGGCAGGGTGGTTGGCAATGAGTATGTAGCGACTGGGCAGGCGATGCAGGTTTTTCTGATGCAGACGTAGCTCCACGCCCATGGCGCGTACAAAAAAGCGGCACCAGATGCGAAATAGTGGGAAGTAGTAGTGGCGGTTTATCGACTCTGGCAGAAAGGCACAGAGCCACATGATGATGGTGAGCCAGATAAAGTCGATGATGTTGATGAGATATTTGAGTAGCGTGATAAGCGTGTGGAACATGTGCCGTATCCATGGTTGATATCTGTATCTGTTATCGGTGGTGTGGCTGAAATATCCAGCACCACTATTGATAGTAACCTTTTATGTGAACGCAGGAGTATGACGGTGATAGCGATTGCCGCTTTTATTAAAGGGATTAAGCAGCAGCCTGACGCTGTGGTGTTTAAGGATGTGATTGCGCTTATTGAGTCTTACTATGACTACCAGCCCAGCCGCTTTACTAACGGTGTGGGTGTTGAGCAGATGGTGAATGAGGCGGGTAAAAATGAGGGGTCCTGTAAGATTTTTGCCTTTGCCCAGCTGAATGGCTTGGATGTGGCGCAGACGCTGGCCTGTTTTGGTGACTATTATCGTGATGATGTGTTGAACCATCCGCAGGGTAGTGACCATTCTAATATTCGCCTTTTTATGCGTCACGGTTGGCAAGGTATAGCGTTTGAGCGGCTACCGCTGACGATAAAAGAGGGGGTGGAGCTGTGATTGGTGCGATTAGGAGCTCTGGTAAGGTTGCCGGGGTGCAGACTCAGGCCTCTTCGGCGCAGGTGGCATTGATGTTGAACGGGGGGTATTAGAGTGAAGTGGCTGGATAAGATTTCGCTGATGCCGTTGGCAATCGTGGCGGCGTTTTTAACATTTGCGCCGTTTGTGCCTGAGCCACATCTGTGGGAGAAGTTGAAGATGCTGGTGGCGGGTGAGCTTGTTAAGCCGCTGGATATTTTTGATCTGTTGATGCACAGCGTGCCCTTGGCACTGTTAGTGATAAAGCTTGTTTACCATCGCAAGTGATTGTAGATAGTAGTTTTTTTATCGCCCCCGTCTCTTTGCTGGGTATGGGGAGGAATATTTATGACAGGGTTCTGTTTAGATGGCGGATAATCCGCGCCAAGCTTTTTAACCAATATAAGATGATCTCATGGCACTGACTTCCCACCAATTTCGCGGCATTGTGGATGCCCTTACGCTTGTTTTGCCGTTCACCTATCCGGCCGATGGGGTGATGTCACACTTTTTTCGTGAGCATCGCAAGCTCGGCTCTGGTGATCGCCAGGTCATCAGCGAGACGATCTACGCCACGTTGCGCCGTTACAACTTTCTGAGTGCCTTGATTGCGCCGGACGAGGTGACACCACGTCATCTCGCCATCGCTGCACTGCTGAGGCTGCGTGGTCATAATCTGCGAGAGATCACTGACCAGCTCAGTGAGGATGAAAAAAAATTCGCCACGTCGCTAAAAGGGCGAGGTTCACAACTCGATTTAACTGCACGCTCCGAGCTGCCCACCTGGGTGATTGAAAAGTTGAACTGGCCGGAAGATGAGATTGTGCTGCTGGGGCAGAGCCTGCAACAGGCCGCACCGCTCGACCTGCGTGTCAACAGCTTCAAGGCCAAACGCAAAAATGTGATGGAGCAGCTCAGTGCCGCAGGCATCAGCGCCACTGAAACACCTTACTCACCGTTTGGCATCCGCCTGAAGGAGAAGCTGCAACTGCAAAAACATCCACTCTTTCTTGAAGGCATGGTTGAGGTGCAGGATGAAGGCAGCCAACTGCTGGGGCTACTGGTGGGCGCCAAACGTGGCGAGATGGTGGTCGATTTTTGCGCCGGTGCCGGCGGTAAAACACTGCTGCTCGGTGCCGCGATGGCCAACACCGGACGTGTCTACGCCTTTGATGTCTCGGCAAAGCGGCTTGATAACCTCTCGCCACGGCTGAAACGGTCCGGCCTCTCCAACATTGGCACTACACTGATCACCAGCGAAACGGATGCTCGGGTTAAACGACTCAACGGTAAAATCGACCGTGTCCTGGTAGACGCCCCCTGTTCCGGCATGGGCACGCTGCGGCGTAACCCCGATCTCAAATTCCGTCAGTCACCGCAATCAGTTAAAGAGCTCAACGTTAAACAGAGCGCCATCCTCGAATCGGCCTCCTATCTGTTAAAGCCGGGCGGCCGTTTGGTCTACTCCACCTGCTCACTGCTGGTGGATGAAAACGAGGCGATTGTCGAAGCCTTTCTTGCCAAACATCCCGAGTATCAGCTGATGCCCATCGCCGAGGCGCTGCCCAAGATCGATCTGGGTGACGGTAACTATCTGCATCTCTATCCACACCGCCACGCCACCGATGGTTTTTTTGCCGCGGTAATGGTGCGTTCAAGCTAAAAACCTGCGTTAACGGAGACGCCACGCTCCGTTGTGTGCCTGCTTATCTGTGATTTGTTGAATCAATAAATTCAAGATTGCTGGCCACTTACTGCACAAAAAACCACAACCGCTGTGGGCCTCCAGATCAGGGGCCACTTACCCATAGCGCCATATCCCTTGTTAAAAATGTCAGATTAGCCGCCTGACCGTCTTTTCAACCGGTTAACCAAAGTGTGCCCTAACAAACAGAAGTTGCGTTACATTCTGGCCAGATCATTTCACTCGTCGGCGAAGAGAGTTTCAACTCTCTCTATACGAGAAGTATATTTCTCGCCCGCTCGACCTTTCCCGCGCTTGATGCCTGCGAACCGACGCCTCAGGCCAGCCACCGATTCGCGCAATTAAAAATAAATTTTGCAAAACAAACGCCCACTGAAGTCTGCGCAATAAACCGTCTACTACTGATCACGTTCACCAACATTCTGGCGACGCTGATTGGCGAGCAATTAACAACCACTATCCTACTTTTGGCCTGGAGTAATGGCGCTTCGGAAAAAGCTGTCAAGGAGCACAAAAATGAGTAGCAAGGTCAACATACGTCGTCTGGCAACGGGGGTGCCGGGACTAGACAACCTGTTGGGTGGAGGCCTGCCGGAGTTCTCCTTCAACCTGATTGCAGGTACGCCGGGCAGTGGAAAAACCACCCTTGTGCACCAGATGATGTTTTCACTGGCAACGCCAGACAATCGAGCCCTGTTCTTCACGGTACTCGGAGAACCGGCATTGAAGATGTTGCGTTATCAACAGCAGTTTCCCTTTTTCGATACTCAGAAGGTGAGTGACTCGATCCGTTTCGTCAACCTGTCTGCCGATCTGCTAGACGGAGACTTTGATCGTGTACTGTCGCGCATCGCCGAAGAGGTGAAAAACTACTCGCCCAGTTTTGTGTTTGTGGATTCGTTTCGCTCCGTGGTGCAATCAGTCAAACAGCAGGAGAGTGGCTCGACTGATCTGCAACGCAACTCCATGGTGCGCAAGATGCAGGTGGTCAAAATGCGGGGGCAGGCCCAGGCGCGCGGTCTACATACCTTCCGTATTACTGACGACGGCATTCAAGTCTTCCCGCGCGCGATTGTGCAGCAGGATGCGGCGGTTAAAGCGGCAATCAAGCTATCCACGGCAGACAAACGTGTCTCCATGGGCGTGCCTGGCCTGGATGATATGTTGGGCGGTGGTTTGCCGCTGGGTTATTCGCTGCTGGTGGTCGGGCCATCAGGCTCCGGGAAAAGCATTCTGGCGACCGAATTTCTTGCAGAGGGGGTGCGCCGAGGCGAACCGGGCGTGATCGCGGCGTTTGAGAAGAGCCCCAGCCAACTGCTGAGCTGTAAACTGGATGCGCTGGTCCAGGACGGCAAAGTGGGGGTGATCAACACACGTTCGCTGGATTTGTCGATTGATGAAACCTTGCATGATCTGATTGAGATGATTAATCGCATGCAGGCCAAACGTGTCGTCATTGACTCCCTGTCGGGATTTGAGCTGGCACTGGCGCCCGAGTTCAGAGAAGATTTTCGCGGCTCGCTGTATCGAATGGTTGCCGAGCTGACAGCCATCGGTATGACTATTTTAATGACCTCGGAGCTGGAGGATCGCTACACCGATCTACGTTTCAGCCCCTTTGGCAGCGCATTCCTGGCCGATGCCATTCTGGTGCAGCGTTATATCGAAGTGGCTGGTCAGTTCAAACGTGTGCTCTCCGTGGTAAAGGTTCGCGGCAGTGGACATAGTAAGGACATTCGACTATTTGATATTACCGACAAAAATATCGTGATTGGCGAAACCCTGTCCGGATATAGCGGGATCATGTCGGGCCGGCCCACGGCCATCCCCTAACCGAAATGACGGGGAGATGGAGGAGAGTCATGGGAAAAAAAGAGGGTGACGGCGTTTCCGATACCGATGCTCCGAGTCAACTCGAAAAGAGAGTGGCCGACGTCCTCGAAAAAGATATTTCACGCCGGGAGAGTGCCATCATTGACGATGAGGCCGCCGTTCTGAGTCGTGAAAAATCGGCCGCTGCCCGAGAAGAGGCCGCCGATCTGCGCGAAGATGCCGCCCACCTGCGCGAGGGGGCGGCGGAGATACGGGAAGGAGGCGCCCAGGAGCGCGAAGGGGCCGCCACCACGCGCGAGCAGGAGATCCCGGAGGCCGAGGCTCAGGCAGCCTCCAGCGATCAGATCCTGGCAATGCTGCGGCAAGCCAATGCACACCTGATCACCTCCAGCATTGAAGCGCACAAACTGACCGAACAGGTGCAGATCGCTCACGATAAACTGGAGCATCTGGTGCATCATGATGTGCTTACCAATCTGCCTAACCGAACGCTGCTGCAAGACCGGCTTACTCAGGCGATCGAGCTGGCCCTCCGTCAGCACCGGCAACTGGCGGTGCTGTTCATAGACCTGGATCAATTCAAACATATCAACGACTCCCTCGGGCACCTGGTGGGCGATCGACTATTGCAGTCGGTGGCGCAACGGCTGCTGGGGTGTGTGCGTCACTCGGACACCGTCAGTCGCCAGGGGGGTGATGAATTTGTGTTGCTGCTGCCCCATATCGAACAGCCAGAGGATATGGCGCGCTCTGCGAAAAAACTGATTGCGGAGCTGGCGTTGCCGCACCTCATCGACGGACACAATCTCTATATCGGTGCGAGTATCTGCATCAGCATCTACCCCAACGATGGGCAGGATGCCGAGACCCTGATCAAATGTGCCGACAGCGCGATGTACCATGCCAAGGAGAACGGCCGCAACAATTACCAGTTTTTCGAGCAGGCCATGAATATTCGCGCCGTCGAGCGGCAATCGATCGAGAGTGGCTTGCGCCGCGCGCTGGAGCTGCAGGAGTTTGTATTGCACTACCAGCCGAAAATAGATCTTCAGAGTGGTGCGATAGTCGGCGTCGAGGCGCTCATCCGTTGGCAGCATCCACAACGCGGGCTGTTGTCGCCCATGCAGTTTGTGCCTATCGCTGAAGAGTGCGGCTTGATGCTACCGATTGGCCGCTGGGTGCTGGGCGAGGCGTGTCGCCAGGCCCAGCGATGGTTGCAGGCCGGTCTGCCGCCGATCACCGTTGCCATCAACATCTCCGCACCCGAGTTCCGCGCTCAGGGGTTTTTCCAAAATGTCCGCGCGATCCTTGAAGAGACCCATCTGGAACCGCGCTATCTGGAACTCGAGCTGACCGAAAGCGTTTTGATGCGTGATGCCAACGCCACGGGATCCATGCTGCATGCGCTGGTGGATATGGGCGTCAAGCTCGCGGTTGATGATTTTGGTACGGGCTATTCCAGTCTGAGCTATCTACGCAAGTTTCCGATCGATACCCTGAAGATCGACCAGTCGTTTGTGAATGACATGACTCACAACCCGGACGCCGCCGCCATCGTCTGTGCCGTGATCAGCATGGCTAAAAGCCTCAGGCTCCGCGTCATTGCGGAGGGGGTGGAAACAGCTGAGCAAGCTACCTTTCTTCAGGCCCGCCAGTGCGAGGAGGGGCAAGGCTACCATTTCGGCCATCCGGTAGGGGCAGAGGTGCTCGCCACATTGCTGCAATCTAGCGCATAACGCAGCTCTTCCCCTTAATGAACCAAGCACTCCCCTGTGTGCCGTTGCTGCAACTCAAGTAGAGCTGTTAACGCACTTTGTCCGCAGCTACTGAGCTTCATCCAAGTCACTTCTCCAGAGGCACGATCTGATTTTTCAAAAACAGAGTTCGATGACCATCGTAACCCCCGGTTCTATTGCAATGGTGTTCACTTATCCGTTCGTGGTGAGCTTGTCGAACCACCAGCCACCCATCCAGAGTCCTTCGACAAGCTCAGGACGAACGGGGATTCGCTAAGTGAACAGCAGTGCGGTTCTATTGGCCTTTGGCAAACCATTGCATCAGACTCCTCAATACCCACCGCCGTTATAAATTTGTGATCTTTGTGTGACCCCCGTGTGAATCGCAACAACCACAATCAGTGGCGACTACGGTCACTCATGTCCAAAACATACAAGAGGCTTACTTATGAAAAAAACTGTTATCACTGCCGCACTGCTGGCAGCAGCCACCTTTACCTCTGCGGCGGTTTCGGCGCAGGAGCTGAGCGTCAAGATCACTAACCTCACCAATGGTATCTACTTCACCCCGCTACTAGTGGCGGCGCACAACAGCGGTGCTGATCTGTTTGAGCCAGGTATGGCGTCCTCTATGCATCTGCGCATGATGGCAGAGGGTGGTGACATCAGTGGACTGGTGAGCGATGTGGCCAATGCCGGTGCCGACTATGTTGCTAATCCAGCCTCTGGTCTGTTAGCACCAGGCGCCAGCACTATGGCAATGTTGAATACCAATGGGAATAAAAATGGCAGGCTTTCAATTGTTGGCATGTTGTTGCCCACCAATGATGGTTTTGTAGGGGCCGATAGTCTGGTCATTCCACGCAAGCCGGGTACCTATACCTATTATCTGAATGGTTACGATGCCGGTACCGAGGCTAATAATGAGGTGATTAACGGTGGTGGTGCGCCCGGTGTACTGGGCATACCTGCTGCGCCGGGTGGTACGGGTGGTATGGGTGCAACGGGGGTGCCGGTGATGCATGAGAGCCATGTTGTCCATATACACCCGGGTATTATTGGTGACATGGATCCAGCAGGAGGCATCAGTGACCTGAACCCCGCGATTCACCAATGGCAAAATCCGGTCGCCAAGATTGAAATTGTGGTGAGTAAAAAGATGAAAGGTTCTGGGCGTGATGACGACTAACCGTTGTTAAATATGCGCCAGGGGTGAGCTACACTCCTTAGACTAACCCTCTTCCTGTCATAAATATTAGGGAGAGGGTATTTCTGTTCAGGAAGCCGTGATGATACGTCGAGTACTTATTATAGAAGACAATGTTGATATTGCCCGACTCGTCAAACTACATCTGCACGATATCCACTGCACGGCTGATATCGTGACCGATGGTCGGGTTGGGTTGGAGCAGTTTAAACAGCAGCGCTATGATCTGGTGATTCTTGATTTGATGCTGCCAGGGTTGGATGGTCTGGAGGTTTGCAAGGCATTGCGGGCAGAGCCAGGGTACGTCCCCATCTTAATGTTAACCGCAAAAACAACCGAGCTGGATCGTGTCCTGGGGCTGGAGGTGGGTGCTGATGACTACCTGACCAAACCGTTTAGTATTCCCGAGTTATTGGCGCGTATCAAAGCACTGCTGCGACGAGTGGACGCGCTGAATGCCCGTGCTGTTAATGCGGCCAACCTCAATGAAACATTGAAATTCAAAACACTGACTATCGATAACAGCAAGCGTCAGGTCCATGTTGGCGAGCGAGAGGTAAATCTTACCGCCAAAGAGTTTGAGCTGTTACTCCATTTTGCCAACCATCCGGGGCGTGTCTATACACGTACTCAACTGCTTGATCAGGTGTGGGGCTACTCACATGATGGGTATGAACATACCGTCAACTCCCACATTAACAGGTTGCGGGCCAAGATCGAAGCAGACCCTGCCCAGCCGCTGCATATCCTCACTGTATGGGGTGTGGGTTATAAATTTAACGACAACAATCTATGATGCCACGCACGCTCTACGCCAAACTATCACTAATACTGATTGCACTGCTGTTGGCCATCGGACTGTTTTATACGCTGTTCAGCCTGTCCGCCACCCGTCACTATCTGGAAGAGGTGAATCAACATCTCAACCGTGACTTGGCGCACAACCTGGTGATGGATCGTAATCTGGTTGAACAGGATCGCATTAATGACATGGCGTTAAAGGAGACCTTTCACCAGTACATGGTGATCAATCCAAGTATTGAAATATATCTGCTCGATATTAATGGACGTATTCTCTCCTACTCAGCCGATCCGGAAAAAGTAAAACGTCGCAGTGTCTCATTGCAACCCATTCGTGATTTTTTGAGTGGTGGTGGGTACCCCCTACTGGGTGATGATCCACGCAGCCATGATCGACAAAAAGCGTTTTCAGTCACACCCGTGCCCACGGCAGAGTCACCACAAGGATATCTGTACGTCGTGTTGCAAGGCGAGGAGTTTGATGCCATCAACAATGCCATCCATGACAGCCGTTTCTTGCGTCTGAGTGCCTGGGCCTTGGCAAGCAGCTTGGTATTAGGCCTGCTTCTTGGTCTGTGGGTTTTTTATCGGCTCACACGTCGCCTGCACCATCTGACTGCCAACATGGAGAGTTTTCGTAACTCTAACTTTACGCAGCATACTCACTATCAACGTATTGAAAAAAAATACGCAGCAGATGAGATTGATCAGCTGGGAGAACGTTTTGACGCCATGGCAGAACGTATTGTTGAACAGTTTGAAACGCTAAAACAGGAAGATATACTTCGCCGTGAACTGGTTGCCCATGTATCCCATGATCTGCGTACACCACTGACCACGTTGCATGGTTATCTGGAAACATTGCAGTTAAAAGATGAAACACTCACCAGCAGTGAGCGTAATGATTATATAGAGACGGCGTTACGTCATAGTGACAGACTCACACAATTAGTCACTGAGCTGTTTGAACTGGCAAAACTGGATGCAACCCGTGAAGCACCGCAACGGGAACCTTTTGCTATTACAGAATTAGTCTATGATGTTGCGCAGAAATTTCGTCTGCGTATGGAACAGGCAGGCATTGCATTGCATGTCTGTATCGATAATGAGACGCCCTTTGTAGAGGCCGATATCAGTCTTATTGAGCGGGCGCTGGAAAACCTGATCGATAACGCCATCGATCACACACCTAATGGTGGCGCACTTACACTCTCCGTACAAAAAAATAACAACAAGGCAGAAATCACTATTCGCGACAGTGGTGGAGGGATCCCCGCTAATGAACTCTCACGCATCTTTGACCGTTTTTATCAGGTGAATAATAAACACCGCCAGGGAGGCCATGCAGGGCTGGGCCTTGCTATTGTCAAACGTATTATGGAGTTGCATCATAGCAATATTGTTGTTCAAAGTGAGATTGATCAAGGGACTGCATTTACATTTATGTTGCCGGTATGGCAACCTGATTATGTGAAAAATGGTAATGCCTGTTTGTAATAAAAAATTAACAGTGGATTGTTGTTGAATATTAAAAAGGAGATGTATCATGTCAGAGCTAGATTTTAAGCTATATGTTGACTCCCGTTTTATCAGTCCCTACGCATTGTCGGCATTTGTTGCATTAACAGAAAAAGGCATCCCATTTGAGTCGCAAACGGTCGATCTGGTTGCTGATGAGTGTCGACAATCTGGTTACTCAAAAATGTCTCTGACATGCAGAGTGCCTATGCTTGCCCATGGTGATTTTTATCTCTCTGAATCCTCAGCCATTGCAGAGTATCTGGAAGATATCTTTCCGTCTGAAAAATATCCCAGGCTCTATCCTGAAAATGTACGTGACAAAGCAAGGGCGCGACAGATTCAGGCATGGTTGCGTAGCGACCTGATGCCGATTCGTGAAGAGCGGCCAACGGAGGTGATTTTTTGTGAACCGGTGAAAAGATCGCTTTCCGTTGCCGCGCAAGACTCTGTGGTCACCCTGTTTGCAGCACTTGATGATCTACTTAAAACAAATTCACTCAATCTGTTTAATGAATGGTCTATTGTTGATACAGACTTGGCCTTGATGATTAATCGTCTGGTGATGAATGGTGATACCGTGCCTGATAAGTTCGCTGCGTATGCCCGGCACCAATGGCAGCGAGAGTCTGTGTGTCAGTGGACTAATAAAATAGAACGCAGCTAACCAGATTGGCTTTTTTAAAGGATAGATAGACCCATCTATTTGTTAACATATACAAGGATAAAGACTGATGAACTTCATAAATATGAATATTAAGAGAAATGTTGCTGTTGGTTTTTTGCTGCTTTCAAGTAGTAATGCCATGGCCGTTAATGTAGCTGCTTCACCTGAACAGGTAGTGGGGGCAATGGAAGCTATTTTTGGTGTCACTGCCGGTGAACGGAGAAACCATACCAAGGGAACATGTGCCGTGGGTGAGTTTGTTGGCTCAAAGGCGGCGGCAAAAGTGAGCCGTTCTGTGATTTTTTCAGGCAAGCCGCTGCCCGTTGTCGCCCGCTTTTCCCTTGCAGGGGGTAACCCTAATGCACCAGACAGTGCAAATAGTCCCCGTGGCATGGCGCTGGAGTTTTTAGGTGAGAATGGCGCGATTCAACACATGACGATGTTGAATACACCGGTGTTTGGGGCGGCCACGCCGGGTACATTTTATGAGGGGTTGATGGCAAGGCTGCCAGATCCTGCCACCGGTAAACCCGATCCCGATAAGATAAAGGCATTTAAAGAGAGCCATCCCGATACAAAAGCACAAGCGGCATTTATGGCGAGCAACAATCCTCCTGTTAGTTATGCCAACAGTGCCTACTATGGCATTCATACGTTTAAGTTTATCAATAAAGATAATGTGGAGAGCTTGGTGCGCTGGCAGTTTGTGCCGCGTGATGGTGAAAAACGGTTGAGTGATGCGGAAATGAGCTCATCGCCTACCAATTTCCTTGAGCAATCACTGATTAAACGGGTTGATAAAACGGCTGTACAGTGGGATATGGTGGTCACACTGGGTGAGGCTGGGGATGTCCAGAACGACCCAACGGTTGCATGGCCTGAAGGCCGCAAGCAGATTACCGCTGGAACGTTGACGATCAGCCAGGCAATGCCGCAAAAAGGGGCCGCGTGTGAAGGCATTAATTATGATCCGCTGCTCTTGAGCGAGGGTATTGTTGCCACGGATGATCCGGTACTGCTGTTTCGTTCCCCCGCCTATGCGGTCTCATTTTCCAAGCGACAAAGTGAATAGTACCGTAGAGAGCGCTGTTGTTATCGGGCTTGATTTGTCTGATTAAACCATCATCACTCCCGGTATGTGCGTGTTTATACCGGGAGTGATGGTTGATCTAAACCTATATCCCCCTTCTATTTCTGATCAGTTTGCCGACTCAAAGTGTTAATATGGCGGCATGAAATGGCGCTGTATTGGGCCATGGTCAATTTTTGGTGACGGCAGCCGTTTTTCTTGAGCGGTGCCGATATAGCCAACATCAATAGAGGTTCAGACAATGGATAAAATGGCAACAACCAAGCGATATGATTTCAGGTTATTACAGAAAGACGATTTATGGTCGGCTGAGATTGTTCGCCGGGTATCGGTTGAAAAGATGGTGGTATCAAAACATCAGGACGGTTTTGCCACAGAGGCTGACGCTCAAACATGGGCCACTAATGAGATCGCACAGTTTCTGAAAAAATATAAGGAAAAAGATAAGGTACGTTCTGAAAAGCGCAAACAGAACAAAATAGAACAGGCGTTGCTGGAGAAAGACAAGAGTACCGAGAAGCCTGTTCGTGTTAAAAGCAAATGGGATCTGATAAAAACATCAACCAAAGAGACTGAGTAATGGTGTTGATGGGGCTGTTGTTGGCGGGGCGTATTGATGATTAACAATGATATCTTGCGTCGTATCCGTTACGCCTTTGATTTTAGTGATCTGAAAATGGTGGCGATTTTTGGGTCGGCAGATTATGAAGTCACACGCGAGCAGATTACGGCCTGGTTAAAAAGAGAGGAAGAGCCAGAGTTTAAAAAATGCAGTGATATGCAGCTGGCGATTTTTCTGAATGGTTTGATAAATGAACTGCGCGGAAAAAAAGAGGGGCCACAACCCGAGCCAGAAAAGCGTTTAACAAATAACATAATTTTAAGAAAACTAAAGATCGCGCTGGACCTGAAATCTGATGATATTTTAGAGATGATGGATCAGACCAGTGTGAGTATCAGCAAACATGAGTTAAGTGCACTCTTTCGCAAACCTGGCCATGCCCATTATCGTGAGTGTAAGGATCAGATACTGCGTAACTTCATCGATGCCATGCGGTTAAAGTACCGGGTTAATGATTGAGTCTTTATAGCTTGGCTAATTGCCGGGTCAGAAAATCGATTAATGCCGGTTCGTGGGATGATGCCACATTGAATCGCATCCATGGAGTTGGCTGCTGATCGGGTTTGAACAGATTCCCTGGGGCCAGCGTGATGCCTTGTGCGGCCGCATGGCTGGCCATCTCGATAGTATTAATCTCCTCCGGTAGTTTCACCCAGATAAACATTCCACCTTCGGGTTCGACGTATAGTGGTAACTTGAGCCGCTCAAAACTCTCCATCGCCTGTTCGCGCCCCTGTTGTAGCTTTTTGCGGGTATTGTTGAGGTGTTTACGATAATAACCATCGGTCAGCATCTGGTGAAGAACCTGCTCATTAACCTCTGATGTTGTTATGCCAGTCAGCAGTTTAAGGTCAATCAGCTGTGGTGCAAGTTGACGTGAGCAGGCGATGTAACCGACGCGCAGGCTGGCAGAGACTGTTTTTGAATAGCTGCTGAGATAGATAACCCGTTGCAGCTGGTCGAGTGTCGCCAGACGTGTTGCGTGGCCAGGATGGAAGTCACCATAAATATCATCTTCAACAATCGTCAGGTTGTAACGTTCTGCCAGTTGTAATACCCGATAAGCGGTGGCTTGTGTAATGGTGGCACCGGTAGGGTTGTGCAAAATAGTGTTGGTAAAAAAGACGTTGGGTTTATGCTCCTGAATTAATCGCTCCATCTGCTCTGTATCCGGGCCGTCCTGGTTCCACGGCACCCCGATGATCTGCGCACCTTGTGATTTGAGTGCGCCAAACAGTAAAAAATAGCCCGGATCATCAACCAGTACTCGGTCGCCGGGACGGACCAGATAACGGGAAATTAAATCAAGTGCGTGGGTGGCGCTGCGAGTGAGCAAAATTTGTGATCTGTTGGCATGAATACCTATTTCAGAGAGCCGGTGTTGTAACCAATCCCGCAGTGGGGCATAGCCGGCGGGTTGGCCGTAACTGGTGAGAAAGCTGCCACTCCGTTTTGATAGCAGACGCAGACTGCGCTGAATACCACGTTCATCCATCCAGTCACTGGGTAACCAGCCGGCACCGGGAATTGGTTTGCTGGTGGGTTGTGCCAGCGCATTGCGTAGCAGCCAGAGCACATCGGTGGCTGCATCAAGTTTGATAGTGGGTTGTGGTGTTGTGATTGTTTGCGGGCGGGAGATCACATAAAACCCGGAGCCTTGGCGTGATTGCAGATACCCCATGGCGACCAGTCGATCATAGGCGGTGACCACGGTAAAGCGACTGATCTTATGGTGGGTGGCAAACGTCCTGATTGATGGCATACGTGTGCCGTGGCGTAGCTGGCGTTCATCAATCTGCTTTTGTATTGCATGGGTGATCTGCTCAACCAGAGGGTTGCCGGTATGGGCCTCTATGGCGATTGTGATTGTCATTGTCATGGTCTTTTTACCGGTACAGTCTTTTATCTATCGTTTAACTGTACATGTATTGTCAGAAAAATATCCACTACTGTGCTGTTTTGCAGGAGGTGTGATGTGAACAGCAGTGGAGTGGGTGACAGATCAAACATGCGTAGTGTCCGCTTGGGTATGTGGTTGGGTTTGTTGGGGGTTGTCGGTTTTAGCGCCACCTTGCCGGCAACACGTCTGGCTGTTTATTACATCGATCCTTTGATTGTGGGGTTGGGGCGTGCCCTGGTTGCGGCGGTTGGTGCGATGGTGATGTTGTTATTAACACGGCAACCGTTACCAGCAGCTGCACAGTTAAAAGGGTTGATGGTGGTGGCGCTGGGGGTGATTGTTGGTTTTCCACTGCTGTCGGCCATTGCGCTCCAGCAGTTGCCGGCGGCACACGGTGCGGTGGTGGTGGCGGTGTTACCGATGTTGACTGCGGTGGTGGGGGCAATACGGATGCGCCAGCGGCCATCGATTCAGTTTTGGTTGGTCAGTATGGTGGGGACTCTGTTGGTTGTGGTGTTTGCTGTGGGCAGTGACACACAGGGGCTACAAGCAGCAGATGGAATCCTGTTCCTTGCCTGTTTGGCCGCAGCGTTTGGATATGTGGAGGGTGGACGACTGGCCAAGGATATGGGTGGGTGGCAGGTGATCTGTTGGGCGCTGGTACTGGTGATGCCGTTTCTGTTGCTACCGGTTGGCTGGTCGTTTCATCAACATGGGTTTGATGCGCCGTTGTCAGGGTGGCTGGCATTTTTATACGTGAGTCTGGTAAGTCAGTTTCTGGCATTTTTTCTCTGGTATCAAGGCATGGCGATGGCGGGTGTGGTGCGTGTTAGCCAGCTGCAACTGTTGCAACCGTTTATGACGCTACTGGTGGCGGCTGTTGTACTGGATGAGGTGATCACCTCAGGTATGATCGCCTTTGCTGTGGCGGTTGTTGCGACGGTTGCGGTCGGTCGGCGTATGCCAATTGTTCAACATTAACGGAGGTCATATGAATACCCGACAATTTTTACTAACCGCCTCAGAGATTGAGGCGATGGTGGGTGAAGAGAAGATCCACTTTTTAAATCCAAATGCCCAGCGTATTAATAAGTCACTGGGTGATGCGGTGGGGTTGAATCATATGGGTGTGCACATGATCTATGTTGAACCGGGGCGTGATACCACTGAGTATCATCTTCATCACTATGAAGAGGAGTCTATTTACGTACTCTCGGGCAGTGCAACAGCAGTGATTGGCGGGGATCGTTATAAAGTTGGGCCGGGCGATTTTATTGGTTTGCCACGCCACACGGTGGCCCATAATGTAATCAATGATGGTGAGCAGACACTGGTCTGTCTGGTGATGGGGCAGCGCCTGGCGCAGGATGTCTCGGACTATCCTGACCGTGGCCAGCGGCTCTACCGCAATAATGGTGAGTGGAATCTGGTGGCCCATGAATCAATCACTGATCCACGAAAAAAATAATTCTATCAAGATAATACCTATGACTAAATCAGCAGGATATGTAAGTGCAGGCTATCTGCGTAAAGCGGCTGAGTTGGGCCAGCAGATCAAACAGCGCAGCTATGAATTAATGGCGGTGAAAACCGGTAGCCGGGTTTTGGATCTGGGGTGTGGCCCGAATGGCACTTACTTAAGCTTCTTAGGATGACCATTTTTTAGCACCCCAGCCCTGGCTTCATCACGTGGTTTCATCAATAAAGGATAGCTGTTTGATCGACGTTTGAGGGCTCTTGGCTCTATCCTG
>JAKFXL010000009.1 GCA_021731365.1 Gammaproteobacteria bacterium
CTCCAGCCCCACCTTTGCTTTGAACTCGGGTGTGTGGACCTTCCGCTTCTTTGCTTCACTCATCGCTTCTCGTTCCTTATGACAGCGAACAGCTTAAACTACTGTCTTGAAATCGGGGGCCACTTTAGAGTTAACCATGTTATCCACCGCCATCATTATGTTTCGTGAAGTTCTCGAAGCTGCCCTGATTATCAGCATTGTCATCGCTGCCACCCGGGGGGTCACCCACCGTGGCAAGTGGATAGCCCTGGGGGCTGTTGGCGGACTGCTGGGGGCCGCTGTGATCGCCATATTTGCCGATGTGATTGCGGAGGCGCTTACCGGACGTGGTCAGGAGCTGTTTAATGCGGCGATTCTCTTCAGCGCCGTGATCATGCTCGGGTGGCACAATATCTGGATGAAGCAGCATGGTCGGACACTATCGATGCAGATGTCAGCCATGGGGCGCTCAGTGCTCGAAGGTAACCGCCCCTTGCGTATTCTTGCAGTGGTGATCGGCTTGGCGCTGTTGCGCGAGGGTTCGGAAGTGGTGTTATTTCTCTACGGCATCGCCAGTGCCCAGACAACCAGTGCCGACGCCATGCTGACGGGCGGGCTGATGGGGATTGCTGCGGGCACGACGCTTGGTTACCTGCTATACCGTGGTCTGCTCAAGATCCCCAGCAGACATCTTTTTAGTGTCACCAGCGGGCTGATCCTGTTGCTGGCGGCGGGCATGTCGGCCCACGGGGCCGCCTATCTGGTACAGATCGACATTCTGCCAGCACTAGGGCATGAGATCTGGGATACCTCTGGCATCCTCTCAGAACAGAGCATTGCAGGTCGGCTGCTGGGGACATTGGTTGGGTATGTGGCCCGTCCTGACGGTATTCAGGTGCTCTTCTATCTGGTTACCGTCATCACCATTGTCAGTTTTATGAAACTAGTCGACAAACAGCCGGCCCGTCTGGCGGTGGCACACTGAGTTAGTCCCCCTTAGCCCGAACTGTATCCCTCCCCTCCCTCCTCACAGTTCGGGCTTTTTTTACTGTCTCTGTTATAGAATGTTTTTTCATACAAAATAACAGAGGGGCAGATCACAATGACACTCACGCTAAACGGTTTGGTATTGGGCGAATCCAATGATTCACTGCCCACCGAGAGCAGTGGTGAGGTATCTGAGGCAACGGTAGCACTGGCACAACAGGCCCGCCGCACCTTTGACATCTTTACCCAGCATCTTGACCAGCGGGTCTACAACAGCATCGCCCTGTATGAAGCGGTTCTCAAACTGGCCACCCGCAGCCGCTACTCAAAGGTTCGGATTCTTATTAAAGACTCCGCACCTGTCATCCAAAACAGCAACCGTCTGGTGGAGCTGAGTTATCGCATCAGCAGCCGTCTGCAGATCCGCAAAACCGCAGGGGAGCAGCTGGATTTCAATGAAGAGTTTGTGATCGCGGATGGCTGTGGATTGATGCGCCGCATCAATCCCCTCCGCTACGAAGGTGAACTCTGTTTTAACGCCGCGCTCAAGGCGCGCCAACTGACCCGTTTATTCGACGAGTGCTGGGAGCAGAGTGCCGCCGATCCACTACTGAGACGGCTATATATATAGATATCCCCTGTATCCCGTCACAACCCGCCCGAATCAACGACCGCGTAAAAAGAGTTTATCCAGTTCATCCATGCCCATCTGTACCCAGGTGGGGCGACCATGGTTGCACTGACCGGCACGCTCGGTACGCTCCATGTCCCGCAACAGTGCATTCATCTCCGCTATGTTCAACTGACGGCTGGCACGTACTGAGCCGTGGCAAGACATGGTCCCCAGAATCTCATTACAGCGCTCACGCACACGGCTGCTCTCCCCTGCAACATTCAGATCCGCCAGCAGATCCTGTACCAGTACCTTGACATCAGCATGACGTAACAGGGCGGGTACGGCACGAATCGACAACGTCTCGGGTCCCATGGCACTCAGCTCAAAGCCCAGCTCCTGCAACAGAGCCGCGTGCTCCTCCGCCAGCCGTACCTCACGGGAAGTGACCACCAGCGTCTCTGGCACCAGCAGCGGCTGGCTACGAATCCCCTCCTCGGCCCAATCCTGCTTCATACGTTCATAGGTCACCCGCTCATGGGCGGCATGCATATCCACCACCACCAACCCCTGGCTGTTCTGGGCCAGGATGTAGATGCCTTGCAGTTGCGCCAGCGCAAAACCTAACGGCGGCGCATCATGGCTATCGGTCAAAGGTTGCGGTGACGTAATACCAGCCGCCCCGTGCAGCTGATCATAGACCGATACCTGCTCACGCACGCCCAGACTAAAGGCCTGCTGATTTTGCCGTGGCAGCGGCGCTCTGCTCTGGTAACCACCATACGGCCCTCCTGAAGGGGGCGATTCGGTTTCCATCGGCGTAGTGGCTGACGTTTGGTGAATAGCGTCGGAAGAGATGGTTGCTACCTCATCACCGGGGCGAACATTCGCCAGCGCACGATGCAGGGTTGAAAAGAGAAAATCATGGACCATGCGGCTTTCACGAAAACGCACTTCGTGTTTAGTGGGGTGCACATTCACATCCACCTCACTTGCGGGCAGTTCAAGATAGAGCACAAAGGCGGCATGGCGACCGTGATACATCACATCCTGATAGGCCTTACGTACTGCGTGGGCAATCACCTTATCCTTGACTACCCGACCATTGACAAAAAAGTATTGCAGGTCGGCCTGGCCACGGGAGAAGGTTGGCAACCCCACCCAGCCCCAGAGTTTCATACCCGCCGCCTCAAACTCGATCTCCACGGCGTTTTCAACAAAACTCTTGCCACAGATCGCCGCTACCCGCCGTCGCCGCGCCTCTGCATCACTGGCCACACGCCACTGGTGCAGCGGTTTTTGATCATGTTTAAGGGTAATGCCCACATCAAAAGAGCTCAGGCCGATACGTCGCACCACATCTTCAAGGTGGTTAAACTCGGTACGCTCGGCCTTTAAAAACTTACGCCGCGCCGGCGTATTGTAAAAAAGGTCACGGACCTCAATGGTTGTGCCTTGGGGATGGGCGGCCGGAGAGGGTTTGTCATCGGCCTCCCCCGCGTTAACGGAAAATTGCCACCCTTGTGGTTCATCAATATAGCGGGATGTCACCTTGAGGCGTGCCACAGAGCCGATACTGGGTAACGCCTCACCACGAAAGCCAAGACTCGCCACGGCGGTCAGATCATCAAAGCTGCTGATCTTGCTGGTGGCATGGCGACTCAATGAGAGCGGCAGGTCATCGGGATGAATGCCATTACCATCATCACGCACACGGATGAGCGCCACACCCCCCTTTTCGATCTCCAGATCGATCTGGCGGGCACCTGCGTCCAAACTGTTCTCAATCAGCTCTTTGGCGACGGATGAGGGGCGCTCCACCACCTCGCCAGCAGCAATCTGATTGGCAAGGTGTGAGGAGAGAAGATGGATACGTTTCACGCAAGGACTCCGGGCAGCTCAGATGGAGTCACCCATTATACGTGAGCAATCGGGGTAAAAAAGGCTAACTGCCGCGAAGTGGGATCTGTAACACCTGGCCAATACGGACGGTATCATCCTTAAGCTGGTTGGTAACACGCAAGATACGGGCACTGACATTGTACTGAGTGGCGATGCCGGAGAGTGTATCGCCACGTTTGATTACATGTTCACGCGCCGCAATGCGGGTACCATCAGGCGGGTTACTGGCAAAATAACTCCGCACTCCTGTTATCATTGCGTCTGCCAGCTGTTGCTGGTAAACCGCCGATCTAAGATTAGCCTCCTCTGAAGGATTAGAGATAAACGCTGTTTCTACCAGAATGGAGGGGATGTCAGGCGACTTCAGCACCACAAAACCCGCCTGTTCAACGCGGTGTTTGTGTACCTTGCCAACCCGCTTTAACCCGTGCAATACACGCCCGGCCACATCCAGACTCGCCTCAATCGTGGCATTCTGGGATAGATCCAGCAGCACCGACGCCAGTAGCGGATCCCTGCCATCCAGCGTTACACCACCCAGCAGGTCTGCCGAGTTCTCACGGTTTGCCAACATCCGCGCCGCCTCATTAGTGGCCCCCCGCTGAGACAGCGCATAGACCGACGCGCCACTGGCGCGGGGATTCAAAAATGCATCGGCATGAATGGAGATGAACATATCTGCCTTAGAGGTGCGGGCTTTGTTAATCCGATCACGCAGGCTGACAAATACATCATCATCACGGATCATCACCGGCACCATACCCGGCTCCTGGCGGACACGCTCGGCAAACTGGCGGGCAATCTGCAATACCACATCCTTCTCCCGAGTACCTTTGCTGCCAACAGCCCCGGAGTCTGCACCACCGTGCCCCGCATCAATAGCGATAACAACCTCTCTTCCGGCACGGAAGGTCTCTGCTGGGGCTGCCGTTTCAGGACGCGGTACAATCGTGACTGGGGTGGGGGTGGGTGCCGCAACCGCCAGTGGTGCAGAAGGCGCTACAGGTAGCGCCAGCGGCTCGATGCGTCTTACCGGCTCATCCACCCTGGAGGCAATAACGGGCACTGAACGCCTGGACGGCGCACCATCCCTGATATCCACAACCAGGCGGTGGCCATACCCATCAGAAGGTGGCAACAGGTATGCCTTGCCTTTGGCCTGTGCCGACACTTCAAATACCAGCCGCAAATCACTGCCGTTGCGTATGCCAACGCGCATTGCTGATATGGGGGTATTGGCAAAATTGATCGATGGTGAATCGCCGGTACGAATTACATCACGCAGATCAACCACAAAACGGTCGGGGCTAGAGAGAGAGAAATATTTGATCGAACTGGGGCCACCCAATTCAAGCACTACACGCGCCACCCCATCCTCGTGCCCAACACGCAATGTGTTGTACTTCATGGTATTGGCGGCCCAACTTGTAGTTACAGGCAACAGACACATCACCACCAAGGCCACCGTGCGGCGCACTAGCTTGATGTTTTCCTTATAGATACTCATCACAACTTTAACTTTTCCAAATTTCCCGTACATTTTGAAGGATACAACATTTTTCCAGAAAAAATAGGTATATGCCTTTGTTTACCCCTGTTTTTTCGACAATTGCGTCAATATCTTTAGATATCCCCGTTACTCTGCCAATGCAACGGCAATCTGCCTGCCCTTTTCTGACACTGCCATGACGGTCACATGGCGGGCCGTTCCATCGTATGCAATCGTCACTATCACATCCGCAGCGGGCAGTACACCGGCACCACGCTGTGGCCACTCCACCAACAAAATGGCATTGTCGGTCAACCAGTCACGCAATCCCAAAAACTCCAGCTCTTCCGGATCGGCCAGCCTGTACAGATCCAGATGATAAATCTGCCCTGCTGGCAATTCGTAAGGTTCGACCAGAGTATAAGTCGGGCTACGCACGCTCCCCTCATGCCCCAGGGCGCGGAGGAAACCCCGTGCCAATGTCGACTTGCCCGCCCCCAACTCACCCACCAGATAGATAATCGCCCCTGGCAGACAGGCTCCCGCTAACCGTGCGCCCAGCGCACGCATTGCCATGTCATCACGAACTGATAACAGCACCATCGTTTATAAGTTCCCAAAACGTTAATCGAATCACCGGCCATTTTACGCCACTCCCCCGCCAGAACGTGACCCATTTCACACTTTGGCCACGCGGCCGATAACTCACGGATAGAAGGCAGTGCTGCACGGATAAGTGGCCCACTGCTCCTAATGATCATCTTTTGCACTGCCGATGTTACAGGTAAGCCCCACAAGAGTCAGGCCAATAGCCATGTTGAAGAGTCATCAATCAGAAATACTAAACCCGTCAAAAGGCAGTGAACATGGCTTTACGCTGATTGAGCTGATGGTCACGCTGGCGGTTGCCGCCATTATGATGACGATGGCGGTGCCCAGTTTTACCTCAATGACCAAAAACAACCGCCTAACCACCCAGACCAATCAGCTAGTGACCGCCCTGAATCTGGCCCGCAGTGAGGCCATCAACCGTCGGGCGACTATCGATGTTATCGCCCTTGATGCCAGCAACAGCAGCAATGAGTGGGGCAAGGGGTGGAAAGTGGTCATCAATGGCGGGGCAACGCTAAAAATATTCCAATCACTAGAGGGTGGCTCTACCCTCGACAGCGCTAACAGCGTCTCCACTATTCAGTATCTGGCCAGCGGCCGGACCTCTGTCACCGACACCTTTACCATGTGTGACGACCGTGTCGCTGAAACAGGGCGTCAGATATCCATTCTGACCACCGGTCGGGTAAGTACAACCACGGTTGCCTGTTCCTAGGAGGGAGATGATGAAAACTGCTTCGCATTCCCGACCATTAACACCGAAGAGAAAGATGATCGGTCTCACCATGATTGAGATCCTGGTGACCCTGATTATCCTCTCCATCGGACTGCTAGGGATGGCTGCCCTGCAGCTGACTGGCATCCGTAGTGCCAACAACTCCACCTACCGTACCCAGGCAACACTGCTGGCCGATGATATGGCTGAACGGATGCGCGCCAATATTACCGCCGTGGATAACAATGCCTTTGCGGCCTTCAACTCTGCGGCCCTTGACTGCAGCGTTACCCCCAATCCATATTGCGGTGAGTATTACAACGGCTCTGCCAACGTCGCTGCCCAGAGCTGTACCACGGCGCAAATGGCCACTTACGACCTGAATGTCTGGTTCTGTGGTGAACTCAATACAAGCGCCCGGCGCGGGGGGATTCAATCAATCCTCAACCAGGCTACCGCCACTATTACCTGTACCGACGTCAACCCACCGTCTGGGGCCGATGGCGACACCTGCACCAACCGCTCCTCATTCCACACCATCACCCTCAACTGGAGTGAGCTAAACCCAGACCGCAACAGCGGTGCAGCCGCCACCGTTAACCAAACCATTTCGATCTCGGTGCAACCATGAACCGCTCACTTAAAACAAATACCGCACCGCGCCAACACCAACGTGGCCTTACCCTGGTTGAGTTAATGGTGGCGTCCACTATCAGCCTGTTGCTGATGGCAGGGGTCACTCAGGTCTTTTTGAGCAGCAAGGTGTCACACAACCTGCAGAACGGCCTGGGAAGATTGCAGGAGAATGCCAGGGCGGCCCTGGATATTTTATCTCTGAATATCAGCGCCACCGGTTACAACACTGGCGTAGGTACCGTTAACAAATTCAACGCCGCCAACACCCTTAACAACACCACTCCTAATACCGGACTGGGATTTACCGTTGCCAGTGGCAAGGCCAGCGATACCATTGAAATCAACTATCTATCAGCCACCGACTGTCTTGGCCAGGCCACGGGTGGCACGGCAACCGATCGTTACTACATAAACGGCACCAATCTTATGTGCCTTGGTAACGGCTCTGCCACACCGGGCATCATCGCCGAAGGGGTCGAAAATATGCAGATCCTCTATGGGGAGGATAGTGACAACGACAAAATTGCCAACCGTTATATCAACGCCAGCAATATTGCCGCCAACCCTATTGTTAGTGTCCGTATTGCACTGCTGGTCAGCACCAATGAAAACATCGGCACGGTTGATAACAATACGTATGCACTGCTGAACACCCCCTTACTTGGCCCTATTAAAGACAACCTGTTACGCCGCGTGTTTATCCGCACCATTATCCTGCGCAATTCGTAATGACGATCAAGGAGAGAGCCATGAACATGAAAAACAGACAACAGGGGGTCGTTCTCATTATCAGTCTGTTGATTCTGATGGTGATGACACTCATCGGTATCTCCGCCATCTCAAACACCAGCATGGAGGAGCGTATGTCTAGCAACTTCCAGCAATCCATGGTGGCGTTTCAGGCATCAGAATCAACCATTCAGAACGTGTTGATTGTGGGCAATCCAGGCGGCACGGGGGCTGCCAGCAACCCCTTTTATGCCGCCGCCAGCGACCCATTGGTCATCGCCATGGGTACCGGGCTAAATACCACCACCACCACGGTGACTAAAAACATGGACCCCCTCAGCAAACTCAAAACCCCGCTGAGCACAACGGCCTCAGTCAGTTACCAGGGGGTATCCCAGCTCTGCCCAGGGTACGGCGCGGGGGTCAACTGTCTGAAATTTGAAGTCAATGCCAAAACAACCCTGGATGGCACTGACACCGGTCCAAACCATGTGCAGGGGCTGGAACGCCCTGCCCCAGGCATATAACCCTGTTTTTACTATTGAGGAGACCCGCCATGAGATCACCCGTTGCCCGAATAACAGCCAGTCTATTGCTCACTGGCGGGCTGTTTTTATCACAATCGGTCCACGCTGAATTTATCCCCGAGAACAAAGGGGTCGAAGCCGACCATGTGCGCATCCTCTTCACTGAGGGGGTAGAGATCGGCAAGGCTCAGGCCCATGGCTGCAAGGCATGCCCACTAAATCTGAACATCGATGGCCAGACACGGTTTTTTCAGAATGGCAGCGAGATAGAGCGCCGCAAAGTCAACGCCCTATCGGGCAAATCGGCCACCGTTATTTACAGCATGGATGGCAAACAGGCACTCCGGATACGTTGGTAACAACGGACCTTAAACAGGCATGCGAGGCAGATCATGAAAACAACATCACAACACTATAAAGTTCTCGGCTTGATATTTGGCGCTATGTTCATGGCCAGCCCGCCTGTCACCGCTGAAGATACCGAGGTCTACCTGGGGGCGAGCAATACCCCTTCAGTAGTCCGACCTAACCTGACATTCATTATCGATACCTCTGGCAGCATGGATGGAGATGTCACCAGCACCACCAGCAACGGCTCATACAACCCCGCCACCACCTATACCGGCAGCTGTAGCAGCAGCCGCACCTACTGGAGCAGCGACGGTACGCCACCTGACTGCGACACCGACCAGTACATCAACACCAGTGCCAATAAATGTGATGACTCCTCAGCGGCCCTTAGCAGCGGTGGCAGCGGCTTTTATGTGGGCAAACTGGCACGCTATCGTGAGCGCAAAGGTGGCGACCGCTGGGAATCTTTAAAGAAATCGGCAAACAGCGATCCGGTTGAGTGCCAGGCCGACTGGGGCGTCCATGGGGAGACCAATGCCAGCAAGGCTTACCCGGCGGATGAGAACAGTAGCGGTCCCTGGCGCGCCAATACCAGCGGGGCCATCAGCTGGAACAGCACGGGGGACACCTACACACTCTACAGTGCCAACTACCTCAACTGGCGCGCCAGCTCCACCACCACTGTCACTAAAACCCGCCTGAAGATTGTTCAGGAGGTCTTCAGCACCCTGATGGATAGCATCTCCAACGTCAACGTTGCGGTCATGCGTTTTGACAACAAGAGCCAGGAGCAGAACAAAGGTGGCTATTTTGTCATGCCGATGCAGCAGTTAACCTCTGCCAACCGCGCAACCTTTAAAACCGCCGTTAATAACTTTACCGCCAACGGTTACACACCGTTATCAGAGAGTTTGTATGAATCCTACCTCTACTATCGTGGTGACAACGTAAAGTTTGGTAACAGCAGCACACCCGGTACTAACGTCTCAGGGGTTTTAACCCCCGGCAATACCGCAAAATACAACAGTCCGATTGAGTACCAGTGCCAGAAGAACTTCACCATTCTGCTCACCGATGGTGACCCGACTTACGATACCGATGCGGATTCATCCATCAAAGCGCTGCCAGGATTTTCCACCGTCACGGGTTCCACCAACTGCAATGGCAACTGCCTGGATGAGCTGGCCCAGTATATGTTCAGCCAGGATTGCAGCTCAGCACATGATGACAAACAGAACGTCATCACCTATACCATCGGTTTTACACTGGATCTGCCACTGCTGCGTGACGCCGCAACCAAAGGCGGCGGCAAATACTACACTGCTAACGACACCTCCGGTTTAACCGACGCCTTTACCTCAATACTGACCGAGATACTGGCGATCAATACCACCTTTATTGCCCCGGCGGTCTCTGTAAATGCCTTTAACCGCTTCACCCACCGGGACGAGCTCTACTACGCACTGTTCCGCCCCAACGCACGTCCAAAATGGGATGGTAACGTCAAACGGTTCAAGCTGACGGGCAGTCCACCGGCTATCGTCGACAAAAATGGTGTTGCCGCCATTGATGGAGCAACCGGGTTTTTTAAATCCTCCGTCACCAGCTTCTGGACCGCTGATGCCGACGCCCCCGACGGCGACGAAGTGAGAAAAGGGGGTGCTGCCAGTAAACTAACACTGCCACGCACCATATATACCTACACCGGTGCCGCAGCCGCCAACAACGAGTTATTAACTTCCGCTGGCAACAAGCTGCATGAAGATAATGCCGCCGTCACTGCCACCATGCTGGGCAATGCCAGCATGGTGGCCGCTGACCGCACATCACTGCTGCAATGGGCACGTGGTGTTGATCTGTTTGACGACGACTCTGATACCCTCACCAACGACATTCGTCGCCACATGGGGGACCCACTGCACAGCAAACCACTGCTGGTCACCTACGGCGGCACCAATGCTGCACCTGACATGACACTCTACGTGGGCACCAATGAGGGATATCTGCACGCCATCAATACAACCACCGGCGGTGAGCTCTTCTCCTTTATTCCACAAGAGCTGTTACCCAACATGCAGTTACGCTTTGACGACTCCGTCTCAACCCCACACCCCTATGGTCTGGATGGGCCATTGACGATGTGGTTTAACGACGTTAACGGCAATGGCCTGCTGTTTAACGCCAGCAACGTGCTGGACTCAGGTGAACATGTCTACCTCTATCAAGGCATGCGTCGTGGCGGTAAAAACTACTACGCACTTGATGTCACCAGCCGTACCGCACCCAAACTCAAATGGGTGATCAAAGGTGGCAGCGGCGACTTCAGCGAACTGGCACAGACCTGGTCTGCCGCCACCAAGTCCAAAATCAAGCTCAACGGCGTTGACAAAAACGTACTGATCTTTGGCGGCGGCTACGACACTGCCCAGGACAGCAATGCCACCGCCCAGAACGATACCACCGGCCGTGCCATCTATATCGTTGATGCAGAGACCGGTGCCAAGCTCTGGCAGGCCGGCCCCGCTGGTTCGGCCAATGGCAGCAACCCCAACCTGCTGCTCGCTGGCATGACCAACAGCATCCCCGCCGATGTCAGTGTGCTGGATACCGATGGTGATGGTTACGCCGACCGCATGTACGCGGCCGACATGCGTGGACAACTCTGGAGATTTGACATTAAAAAGGGCAACACCGGGGCCGCCAGCCTGGCAACAGGTGGCATCATCGCCAAGCTGGGGGATACAACCGCTGCGGGTAACCGTCGTTTTTACTACGCGCCGGATGTCTCTCTGGCCAAAGATATGAGCCAGCTCAATATCGCCATCGGCTCTGGCTACCGCTCCCATCCACTCGATACCGCCATCCGTGATGCCTTCTTTGTCATTGCCGACAAAAACATCTACGGACCGGCGCTCGATAACGGCGGCAACCCCGTCTACACCGCCATCACCATGAGTGACCTGTATGACGCTACCAGCAATGTCATTGGCCAGGGCACCCAGGTGGAGATAACCGCAGCACAAACAGCACTGGCCGGTAAGAAGGGGTGGTTTATATGGTTGAACGAGTCTGGTGGCAGCTTTATCGGTGAGAAGGTACTTGCCAAATCACTCACCTTTTCAGACATGCTGATGTTCACCACCTATACCCCCATTGCCGCCAATACCGGGGCCTGTTCACCTAGTCAGGGCCGGGCACTCACCTATCTGGTCAACATCAAGGATGGAACAGCCATCTATGACTTCAATAAGTCAGGTGGCACCATATTGACCCAGGAAGATAGAAGGATGAACTTGATACGTGGAGGTATCCCACCTGAGCCATCACTGCTGTTCCATGAGAATGGTCCTGTGATACTCATCGGTACCGAAAAAGCACCCGATCTGCCGCTCCTGTTAACACCCAGGAAGACCTACTGGAAGACCAAGTAGTGGCATGGCAGTTAAACACAGGAGAGAGAGCCGTGAATAGAAGCGCAAAAGGATTTACCCTGATTGAACTGATGATTACGGTTGCGATTGTCGCCATTCTGGCATCGATCGCCTACCCCGCCTATCAGGATCAGGTGCGCTCATCACGGCGCAACGATGCACAGGGTGTACTCACCAGTTTTGCCCTGGCGATGGAACGCTTTTACACCTCTAACAATACCTACCTGGGTGCCGCCGGCACCCAGCTAGTCCCAGCCAATAGTGGCGCACCCTGGATATTTGCCACGGAGGCACCACTAGATGGTGCTACCAAATATTACAACCTCACCATCAAAACGGGGGCAACCAAAACCACCTATACCCTGGTGGCCACACCCAAGGGGGCACAAGCTGGCAATGGAAACATGGAACTGGATAGCACTGGGGCCAAACGTTGGGACCGTGATAACAACGGCAGTTTTAGTACATCTGAGGCATGCTGGAACAAGAGTTGTTAAACAGTGATGAGACAACCGTATCAAACAGCTGGCCCGGCCCCGGCCACACGGCGTAACTTTGAGGTCAGGCGGCGAAAGGAGGCCTCATCGACACTATCGGGCATCACCACCACGGGCAACATTAAACGGCCCGACTCTATTTTGAAATTGAGCACAATCAACCAGGGGGTTACAAAACTGCTGCCCAATAACGTGGCATCTACCCCCTCCCCTTGGCTGCGCTGCAACTGCCAAAGGTCGCCGCCATCCCATCTCAGCGCGGTGACTACCCGGCTACCCTGCATAAACAGATGACGGCGTAACTGTAAGAAGAGGCTGACACCCACCACCGCCGTTGCCATCAACGTCAACCACCCCGGCAGCACAAACAGAAACAGCCAGACCAGCGCCCCACCGTGCATGAGGCTGAGGATGGCGGCCAGCTGTAACGAACCGTGTAAGGTGACGCTAAACGGCGTTGCGAATCTTGCTGATGACATGGGTGAGTGATGCATCCTCAGGGGGGCGTTGCTGCATCAGGTACTCCAACAAATCCTGATCCTCAAGATCTAACAAGGTGTGAAACTGTAATTTTTCCGCCGCCGTCAAGATGGGGTAACTCTGCTCAACAAAGGGCAGCAGCAGCAGATCAAGCTCCAGCATACCGCGCCGACAGCGCCATTTCAGGCGTGCGTATTCGTTATCTTCACTCATGGTCAGGTATTGTGCTTGAGCAGGATAGTCTTGATCTCACCAATCGCCTTGGTAGGGTTTAACCCTTTGGGGCAGACGTTGGTACAGTTCATAATAGTGTGGCAACGGAACAGACGATACGGCCCTTCAAGCTCATCCAGGCGCTGTGCTGTGGCCTGATCACGGCTATCGGCTATAAAACGATAAGCCTGCAGCAGTGCCGCAGGGCCACGGAATTTATCCGGATTCCACCAAAATGACGGACACGCCGTTGAGCAGCAGCCACAGAGAATACACTCATACAGACCATCCAGCTTCTCACGCTCTTCTGGCGACTGCAGATACTCGATCTCCGGTTCCGGGTCGTGAACAGTAAGATAGGGTTTAACCGCCCGGTATTGATGATAGAACTGGGTCATGTCGACCACAAGATCACGAATCACTGGTCGGCCCGGCAGCGGGTGTACCTCCACCGGCTCTTTTAACGTGGCCACCGGCGTAATACACGCCAGCCCGTTGGTACCGTTAATGTTAACCGCGTCAGAACCACAGACCCCTTCACCACATGAATGACGAAACGAAAAGCTCTCATCCACCGATTTAATCTTGAGCAAGGCATCTCGCAACATCATGCCCGGCGTCACCTCAATATCGTACGTCTGCATATGAGGTTTATCGTCAGACTCCGGGTTATAACGGTAGATAGAAAAACGCATCTCTGATCCCCTTTAATAAACACGCGCCTTGGGCGGAAATGAGTCGACGGTAAGCGGTTTCATTCGCACTGGTTTGTAATCCAACTTACGCCCCTCTTTAAAAAAGAGGGTATGTTTGAGCCACTGCTCATCATTACGTTCCGGATAGTCGATACGCGAATGTGCACCACGGCTCTCTTTACGTGCATGGGCCGAGACCACCGTGGCAATCGCCACATCCATCAGGTTTTCCAGTTCAAGGGCCTCAATACGAGCAGTATTAAAGACTTTGCTGTGATCTTTGAGGTAGACGTTTTTCAATCGCGCCTCCAGCTCCACCATCTTCTGTACCCCTTCCGCCAGAATCTCCTCAGTGCGGAAAACACCACAGTAAAACTCCATCGTCTTTTTAAGTTCAGCACGCAGCTGCATAACAGACTCACCTTCACCCTTCTGGTCCCAGCGGGCAAGTCGCGCCATGGCCTTATCGACCCCATCACCACTCAAAGGGCGGTGGTAACGGTTCTCTTTCATCGTCTCAATAATATGATTGCCCGCTGCGCGGCCAAAGACCACAATATCCAGCAGCGAATTCCCCCCCAAACGGTTGGCACCATGTACTGATACACAGGCACACTCGCCCACTGCGTACAATCCGGGCATCACCTCCTCCGCTGTATTGCCCAGTGGCGCCACCACCTGGCCAAACCGGTTGGTGGGGATGCCACCCATGGTGTAGTGGGCGGTTGGATAGATCGGAATCGGTTCGTTCACCGGGTCCATATGCAGGAACGTTTGAATGGTGGAGCGGATACCGGGCAGGCGCTTGTTGATCACCTCTGGCCCAAGGTGATCCAGTTTCAGCAGCACGTGGTCAGCCTCTGGACCACAACCACGCCCCTCTTTCACCTCGGTATAGATAGCACGGCTCACCACATCACGGCTTGCCAGATCTTTAGCATTCGGGGCGTAACGCTCCATAAAACGCTCGCCATCCTTGTTGAGCAGATATCCACCCTCACCACGTGCCCCTTCCGTAATCAACATGCCCTTACCCGCAATGCCAGTCGGGTGAAACTGGAAAAACTCCATATCCTGCAGTGGAATCCCGGCCCGCAGCGCCATGGCCATGCCATCACCGGTATTGATGTGGGCGTTGGTATTGGTGCGGAATATCTGCCCCGCCCCCCCCGTCGCCAACATGGTTGCCTTGGCCTCAATAATCAACGGCTCGCCGGTCTCAATCTCTATCACCAACGCACCCAAGATGTAGCCATCATCATCACGAATCAGGTCAATGGCAAAGTACTCATCAAAGAAGTGGGTCTTGGCACGGATATTTTGTTGATAAAGCGAATGGAGAATGGCGTGGCCGGTACGGTCCGCGGCCGCACAGGTACGTGCCGCCTGTGCACCACCAAAGTTCTGACTCTGACCACCAAAGGGGCGTTGATAGATCTTGCCATTATCCAGACGCGAAAACGGCACACCGGCATGTTCAAGCTCCACCACCAGCCGTGGCGCAGCGCGGCACATATACTCCACCGCATCCTGATCAGCCAGATAATCGCTGCCCTTGATCGTATCAAACATGTGCCAATGCCAGTTGTCTGGCAGTACATTGGCCAGCGCGGCATTCATTCCCCCCTGTGCCGCTACGGTATGTGACCGTGTTGGGAAAACCTTGGAGACCACTGCCACATGGGCATCCGCCTGCGCCAGTTGTAACGCCGCACGCAGGCCACCACCGCCCGCACCAATCACCAACGCATCAAAGCGACGCACCGGGATAGAGGTTCCATTTTTTGTTGAAGCTGCGCTCATGCGCCCCCCGTTAATAGTATACGAACCACCCACAGCGCCATCACGATCATGCCTATGGCCAGAAGATTCAGCAGCACCAACCGCAGGACAAAAGGTTTGATGTAATCAAGAAAGACGTCCCGCAAACCGACCCAGGCGTGGCCCAACAACGCAAAAAAGAACAGCGTCGTGGCTAACGCCATGGGGGTGGAACGCATCCACACCTGCCACTCTTCATAGCTCTCGGATGGTGCAATCAATAGTGCCGCAATAAAGTAAACAAAGAACAGGGCCATATAGACCGCAGTGAACCGTTGCAATAACCAGGACTTCATTCCACTCGCCTTCCAGCTCATAAGATCACAATCAAGGCGATCACCACCCCAACCACACCGCAGCCAATCGCCATTCCTGCAGTACGGCGCGCCGTGACCAGATCAACGCCCCAGTCAATATCGATAAACAGAAAACGGATTCCGGCAAAAAAGTGGTGTGCCCCTGCCCACGCTAACAGTAGCAGCAGCAGTTTCATCAATGGCTGATCGTAGAGAGTGACAACCTGCTGGTACTGCTGAGGCCCCTGTAGCGAGGTGTCCAGTGTCCAGATCATCAAGGGAATCGCAATGAACAGTAATACACCTGAAATACGGTGGCCAATGGAGGCCAGCGCGGTGATTGGCTGGCGGATTTTCAGCAGGTTAAGATAGACCGGCCTCGATACAATTTTCTTATTATCCATAGGCTCGCTTAATAAAGTAGTGTCCCGATAGTAGTCCAATTGTTACCTATACGCCAATAGTCGGTTATTATCTGAATAACTTAAGTAACTATAGAGAAGCAGATACCATGCCCACACTTATCGACCAGATCATTGTTACCGTGACCGACACCGCATTAATCAAGGTTGAAGGTGCGGACAGCCACACCTTTCTCCACAACCAGTTCACCAACGATCTACGCATGGTCAATGACCAGACCAGCCAACTGAGCAGTTATTGCAGCCCCAAAGGGCGCATGCTCGCCCTGTTTCGTATCTACAAACAGGATGACGCCTACTACATGGTGATGCCCAAGAGCATCGTTGAGGCCACCATCAAACGGCTGCGCATGTTTGTCCTCATGTCCAAAGTGACCTTCACCGACATCACTCATGAGACCATCCACCTTGGGCTCTCTGGCCCACAGAGCAGCGAAATACTGCAAGCAGTGGTTAGCAATCTGGCCACTGAGATCGATAGTATCAGCCAACATAACAATATCACCATCATCCGTACTCCAGGACCACAGCCACGTTTTGATCTGTTTGGTCCTGTCGAGTCAATATCTGCGTTGAAACAGGTGCTCACCGACAAAGCCCACGAAGCAGACACCGCCCTGTGGAATCTACTCGACATTCATGCCGGTATTCCCACTATCCAGCCAGAAACGGTTGATGCCTTTGTGCCCCAGATGGTTAACCTGCAGGCGATCAACGCCCTCAACTTCAAAAAAGGGTGCTATCCAGGCCAAGAGATCGTTGCACGTATGCACTACCTCGGCAAACCCAAACGCCAGATGTACCTGGCCCATGTGGAGAGCGATATACTGCTTGCGCCTGGGGCAAGCCTCTATGGCCCAGACAATGAACAAGGCAGCGAACATAAAAGTGGCACCGTTGTCAGCGCTCAGGCCAATCCACAAGGTGGCTGTGACTTACTCGCCGTACTTGAAATAGCGTCAGCAGAAAATAGCGTGATTCATGTTGAAAGTGCCAGCGGCCCAGCCATTACACTGCTGCCACTACCCTACTCAATAAACGCTTGAGTTCCTATTGTGTGCGCCGATAGTTAAAACAAATTAACAAACCCATGAGCCTGGCACAGTGAAATCAGAAGAGAAGTTTGTTGCCACACTACTGGATGATATTGCCAAAGGGAAACTCGTGCTGCCCTCACTGCCAGAGGTGGCCTATAAAATACGCAAAATGGTGGATGATCCAAGGGTCAGTTCTGACAAACTTGCCAGATTAATCGGTACCGATGCAGCACTGTCAGCCCGTCTCATTCAGGTGGCCAACAGCCCTTTCTTTCGTGGCCTGAACACCGTTGAGAATGTACGCACCGCTGTCACTCGTCTGGGCGGCGTCTGCGTCCGTAACGTCATCTCCAGCCTGGTAATGAGCCAGTTATATCAAGCCAAAGAGATAACACCGATCAAAAAAGAGCTACACAGCTTGTGGGTACATGGCGCAAAAGTGGCCGCCATTAGCCATGTGCTAGCCAAGCGTTATACCCAGCTGAATGCCGATGAGGCGATGCTGGCAGGGCTGATACATGATATCGGCACCCTGCCTATTCTCAAACGCGCCCTCGATTTTCCTGACATATTGGCCGATAAAGAGGCATTGCAGCGGGTAATAGGTTACATGCACACTGACATTGGTAAGTTGATACTTGAGGATTGGCACTTCCCTGCTGAACTGCTGACTGTTGCGGCAGAACACGAGAACCTGGAGCGAGATGCAAACCCTGTTGCTGACTATACCGACATTGTTATCATCGCCAACCTCCATAGCCACATGGGCAAGGCGAATAACAAATATGCCACCACCGACTGGAATAAAGTCCCTGCCTTCGCCAAACTGGGGCTGACACCAGAGCAGAGTATCGCCACTATGACAGAGGCACAAAAAGAGATCGCAGAAGTGCAAAAACTGTTCACCGCATAACCGCACAACAAAATTTACTTTCAACTAGAGGGCCGCGTTGTGTCATTGGAAACTGAGCTACTGACAAAATTTCTCGACGACATCAATCACAGCCGCGTCACACTGCCGATGCTGCCTGAGATTGCCATGAAAGTGCGTGAGGTCGTTGAAAATCCCAATACCAGTGCTGCCAAAATCACGATCACCATCAGCGCCGATCCCGCGCTCTCAACACGGCTGCTGCAAGTTGCAAACAGCTCGCTCTATCGCGGCAACGTCCCCATCGAGAACTTACAAAGTGCTGTCACCCGACTGGGCAGCACCGTCGTACGCAACATTGTCACTGGCATTGTCATGGAGCAGCTATATCAGCCTGCCAAAAATGCCATGCTCAATCGCAAATTAAAAGTACTCTGGCTACACAGCACCAAGGTTGCCGCCATTAGCCATGTCATGGCTCGAAAATATACAAAACTGAAACCAGACCAGGCCATGCTCGGCGGACTAATTCACGACATAGGCACTATTCCAGTTCTCTCAGAGGCCGCCAATATAGAGGCGTTAAGAGAAGATGAGGCGTTACTCAATAGCGTTGTTCACAAACTCCACAACTTAATCGGTACGGCTATCCTCGATGTGTGGAATTTTCCACAAGAGCTAATAGAGGTCGTCTCAGAACATGAAGATCTGCAACGCAACTCGGGCGGCAGTGTCGATTATGTAGATATTGTCACCGTCGCCAACATCCTCAGTCACATTAACACACCTCACCATCTTGCCCAAAAAGAGTGGTCCGACATACCCGCTTTCAAAAAACTCGGATTGACACCGGAACAGAGCATTGCCGCCCTGGAAGAGGCGCAGGAAGAGGTGTCACTTATCCAAGGGATGTTCAGCAGTTAAGCGCTCCACAATAAAAAGAGGGACTGTTTTGAGGCTTGATACATCCCTGCAACAAATAGTGATAAATCGCTATCCTTCACACACTCACGCTCAGGACGCTACTCCTGCAGTACAATGGCCGACATCAGAATCAATAATAGCGCCAACAGAGCAACAGCAGGTTAACAGGCAAATCGTGGCTACTGTTTCTAACACACCCCATGCAGATACCCAGATCGAAATATGATCCGCAGCCGACGGCACTCTTTATCGCGCTGGAACCTCAGGAGATATTTACTTCTGCTGTTATTCCCTGCACTCCTTGGCGCAACAGTTCCAGAGCAATGGGATATCACAGAGATCCAGGTAGAGAAAATTGGCAGCCGTTATGGCTCAGATGCCAAAGCGCGAGTCAATGCATGGCTTACCCTGATTCAAAACTACAAGAACAGCCCGGAAAAAGATAAGCTTGAGGCGGTTAACCATTTTTTTAACCAGATGCGTTTTGTATCAGACAAAGAGCTCTGGGGGGCAGAAGACTACTGGGCCACTCCGGTGGAGTTTCTGATTGCCAGCGGCGGAGATTGCGAGGATTTCAGCATGGCCAAATATTTTACGCTTAAAGCCATGGGCGTCGCTGTTGAGCGCATGCATCTGACTTATGTACGTGCACTAACCCCCAACCCAGTCAGTCAGGCACATATGGTTCTAAGCTATTTTATTACTCAAGAAGCTGAGCCGCTGGTGCTTGATAACCTGACCAATGATATTAAACCCGCCTCACAACGGGTGGATTTAATACCCGTGTATAGCTTCAACGGCGATGGCCTATGGCTTGCCAAACAGCGCGGTCAGGGACAACGGGTAAGCGACTCAAGTCGTCTGAGCCTCTGGTCAGGTGTTGTGCAACGAATGAAAGGTTTATGGGGACAATTAATTGATGAATAGCCACTACTTCCACAAGGATGTTAACCCATGACACTGCATCGGGAACTCACCATTGCCATCTCACTGCTGTTTATTGCCCTGTTTCTTGGCACCTGGGTTACCAACATCCAGGGCACCCGTTCGTTTCTGGAACAGCAGCTCGCCTCACACGCACAGGATACCGCCACCTCCCTTGGTCTATCACTCTCCCCGCACATGCAGGAGAACGACCTGATCACCATGGACTCCATGGTCAGCTCTATTTTCGATCGAGGCTATTACCGGGAGATTGTGGTCACCGATATGGAGGGCACGCCCATTGTCGAAAAACATTTGCCCGTCAATATTGAAAACGTTCCGGATTGGCTGGTTGCATGGATACCACTACAAACACCTACACGTTCCTCACTCATTATGTCCGGCTGGAAACAAGCTGCCACCATCCGGGTCAGCAGCCATCCCGGTTATGCCTATATGGAACTCTGGTCATCCACAAAAATAATGCTCGGCTGGTTTGCCATGCTCACTATTTTGAGCATCGGCATCACCAGTATCGCCCTGCGCTTCCTGCTTAAACCGTTAAAAGCGGTAGAAAAACAGGCGGAGGAGATTAGCGCACGTAAGTATGAGTTACAAACAACGCTGCCCAGAACCCGTGAACTACGCAATGTTGTTGTTGCCATGAACCGGATGACCGACAAGGTAAGAGAGATGTTTGATGCCCAGGCCAGTACTACAGAACGTTTGCGTGAGCTTGCGTATGCAGATCCTCTCACCGGCTTGAGTAATCGACGATATTTCGAAACCCAAGGAGAGTCCTATCTCGACACCGCCATTAGCCAAGGGGCACTGCTACTGATTCGCCTGGAGGGTCTGCAGGCGTTAAATGTGAGCAGTGGTTTTGCCACCGGCGATCAATTTATTAAAACGGCCGCCTCACAGCTGAGTAATTTGATGCCCACTGACGAAAACCTGCTCTTGGCACGGCTCACCGGCGGCGATTTTGCTGTGTTAATAAAAGATGTCACCGATGCACAAACAGAAGAACTCGCCACACAAATCACCCATCAACTGGCACAACTTTACCCGGATGGGGTAGCGCACACCCAGAATGTAGTGCAAATAGGGGTAGCTATCTATTCACAGGGTGATGATTTTCATGCACTGCTTGCACAAGCAGATACCGCATTGCGTTCCGCACAGGCAGCCGCACCCAACAGCTGGGCACGCTTCAAACGCAGCGATCATTCAAGCAGCCAGAGCCTGGGACGTCAGGAGTGGATATTACAACTCAAACAGGCCATCGATAAAAAACTCTTTGTTCTCTATGCACAACAAGCCGTGGAGCTGAAATCACCACAGCATCGTTTGCACCATGAGGTGCTACTACGACTACCCAGTGAAGATGGAAAGTTATTCACCGCTGACCGATTCATGCCGTTTGCAGCACAGCTGAATGTGATTAAAGAGATCGATTTCCTGGTTATTGAAAAAGTGGTTGCACATCTCTCATACAGACAACACTCTACCCCTGTTGCGATCAATCTATCGTCTGCAACAATGAAGGATGAGGTGTTTATTGAAAAAATCCTACAGGCATTACAAACATGCCAAACCACGCTGATCTTCGAGGTGTCGGAATTTATTGCCGTCCGTGAACTGGACCATGTAAAACGATTTGCAAAACAGATTCATGCCCTCGGCCACCATATTGCCGTTGACCATTTTGGGCGAGCCTTCAGCTCATTTGGCTACCTTCAATCCCTACGCCCAATATATGTAAAAATTGATGGCGCGTTTACACTCAATATTGCCAATGACAAAGACAAACAGTTTTACATACGCTCACTCTGCAGTGTTGCACATAGTCTGGACATACAAACAATCGTATCGGGTATTGAACATCAGGAGCTGTGGCCAACACTGGCATCACTCAATATTGATGGGGTGCAAGGTTATGCGTCAGGCGAAATAGTTCCACTGGAGCAGCTCGGGCAATAAAAAAGCCCTCTGTAAAACAGAGGACTTTTTATCCAACAATTACTTCACTTCAGGCTCTACCTGCCGTGTTACCTTGATGTTGACCTCAACCCGGCGATTACTGGCACGACCCTCTTCTGTTTTATTGGTTGCAACGGGAACATCTTCCCCCATCCCGTTCACCGTCAACAGATCACGGCTTATACCACGGGATACCAGATATTCAGAAACGGCCTCAGCACGCCGCAATGAGAGCAACTTATTGTGTGCATCACTACCTTGGCTATCGGTATGACCCACAATCTCTACTCCACCGATATGTTTAATCTTACCCAGCTTAACAGAGAGTTCATCCAGTTCAGCCTTACCTGCCGGCTTAATCTCTGATTTGTTACTGTCAAACAACGCACCCGCTTCCAGTGTCAAACGTTCCAGAATCACTGGGGGCATATTTTTCTCAATCACCACCGGGGCACCGGGCACCTCAACAATCCGTTCAACCACAATTTGAGAAGGGCGCATAGGAGGTGGCGGGGCCATCGTCACCTTTGGTGCAGGCCCCAATGGTATTGCGTAAGGCACCTGCTGTGCAGGGAACTCTGGCACACAGTTAATGGCTGGCACGTTATCGGTCAATGGCTGTGCCTCCGGGGGTAACTCCACCATCAAGGTACTTAAGAGTTTGCCTTCACCCGCCATCACGCGGTAACTGGAAAAGAGCCGATCAAACTCCGCATTGGTAAACTCTTTACTGGCACCAAACACTTCATTTTCTGAATCCAGCAGATCCAGCAGGCTCCGCTGTCCCAGGTTAAATTGGCTACGGTAGTTATCCCGGGCACTCAGGGTGGACTCGAGGCGCTGTCTCAAATAGATTGTCTGGGCATCCGTTGTTTTATACGCATTCCAGGAGAGCCTCATCCCCTCCACTACCTGACGGCAGGCGTGATTACGGATCTCTTTAGCCTCATCGATCTGATGGAACGTTTGTGCCCGCCGCGCTTTATCTTTGCCACCGGCATAGATGTTATAACGCATACGTATCATGGCCGACAGCGTATTGTTATCACCTTCAACACCCGATAGATCTTCATTTTTTGAAGCACCCAACTCCAGATTCAATCTAGGCAAATAGGGTGCTTTTGCCACATCATGCTGCTCCTTGGCGGCCTCAATATCGGCTGCCGCTGCCTTTAATACCGGATGGTTCTCCACTGCATATTTAACAGCACCAGGCAGTGTTTCAGGGATTTTATCGAAAGGTGCTGAAGGCGCAGTCAAATTATTAGGGGCTGCATTCACCACTCTGTAGTAGTTTATTTCAGCTTCGCGCAGGTTGCTCTCTTCTGCCATTAAATTAGACTTGGCCAATAACAAACGGCTTCGAGCTTGATCCACATCCACACCACGGCCAATACCGGAGGCACTCCGTGAGCTGACCTGTTCATAGGTTTTTTCGTGGCTGGCAAGATTATCTTGCGCTAATCTTATCAACTCCTGACGACGCAACACCTCTAGGTAAACCTCTGTGGTTCGCAAGGCAATCTGCTCTGCGGTAGCGTGCATAGAGTAAGCGCGCGAATTGGCACGCTCCGTCTGACGCGCCACTTCATTGCTGATAGCGCCACCCGCATAGAGTGGCTGGCTCAATGTTGCCCCCAGCTCTTTGCGAGTCAAACTACGCCAATCGTATCCCCCGGCACGAGTTGTAGGGTTGTCACTTTTTTCCCGCCCTATCCCCGCATTCAGCTCAATGCTTGGATAATAGCCAGCCTTGGCCTGTCGCACCTCCTGATCAACAGCGAGGCGGGTATTTATCTTTTCCAATACATCGGGATTAGTTGACAACGTCTGCCGCACCACTTCTTCCAGGGTCTGGGCCTGTATAGAAGGGGCTGCGGCAAGTGCCATCAAGACCATAAGCCTGCTGCGCTTCAAGGTGATCACTAATATTCTCCATTTAGTTAATAAGCGGTTTTATAAAACCATATTCGAAACAAATCAATGCATTTATAGACAACATTCAGACGTTTGCAGCGATTCAACATCTTGCACAACAAGTAGATTACACGTCTGTGAAGCCCCATTTTTATAAAAACCGCGTTTGCAACCATTGCCATGCCAATAATGACACCAAAAATACCAATGCCGCCGCCATTTTAAAAAATCGAATCAATAATTAAAAATTTTTATATTATATACACGTCCATCCATGGCCAATCGGTGGTGTAGCAACGCTAATGCTCAGTCAGCGCCCGCTCCTTGATTTTGAGGATCGGCTTAAGCAGATAGTCCAACACCGTTTTTTTACCTGTCTTTATATCAATCACAGCAGTCATCCCGGGGATAATATTCAATGGTTTCTTCTCCGTGCCTAAATAGCTCTTCTGAGTCCTAACCAACACCCGGTAATTACTCTCTTCTCGCGCACCGTCTTTAGTCTGGTTTTTAATGGTATCAGCACTAATATGTTCCAACAAACCATCTAAGCCACCATAAATAGAGTAGTCATACGCCGAAATTTTAACGACAACCGCCTGACCAGGATGAATAAAAGCAATATCCGATGGTTTGATCTGCGCCTCAATCAAAAGCGAGTCATCCAGGGGGACAATCTCCACCAGATCCATGCCGGGTTGAACCACACCGCCAATCGTGTTTATTTTCAGCTGTTTTACAATCCCTTTGACAGGTGAAAGCACTAATGTGCGTGTCACCCTATCTTTCAGACCCAGTAATGTCTCCCTGGTCTCGGAAAGTTCAGCATTGGCCTCCGTCAACTCATCCAGCGCTTTTGTACGAAAGCCGATCTTAACATCCTCCATCTTACGACTGGTTTCATTCATAGCCGCTTCCAGTCGGGGGACACTGAGCGATGCCTCATCCATCTCCCCTTTAATATCGTTGACAGTGCGTTGCAATCGTAAAATCTCTACGGGTGATATCGCCCCCTGCTGCACCAACGGCTCGGACATGGTCAGCTCTTGTTTGGCCAGATTATAACTGCCTTTGAGGGTGTTTATTCGTGCACGCAGCTCATTTAGCTCCTGCTGTTTCTGTGCCTTTTGCTGTTTTAAAATCTCTACTTTATTAGCCATCTCCATTTGACGCGAATCATACAATGCCTGCTGATTCTGAACGCTCCCCTGATTCTGCTTTTTTGCATCAAGGGCAGAACCTGAGTCAACTTTCACTTCCGTGGACAGTCTCTGAACCCGTGCCAGAAGATCCTGATATTTATGTTCGGTCTCGCGAAAGGTCGAAGCAAAACGGGTATCATCGAGGCGCATCAACGGCTGGTTTTTCTCTACCACATCCCCCTCCCCAACCAACACCTCCGATAAAATTCCCCCTTCCAGATTTTGAATAACCTGGATTTTACTAGAAGGAATCACCTTGCCCTGCCCAGTCGCCATCTCATCCAGAGTGGCATTGGCCGCCCATATTAAGGCCACTATAAAAAACAGTGCGGTTACAATCAGAATCAGGTGGTAACGCAACCGAACACCAAACGAGCTTGCAGCAGCGACGTCAGAAATAAAATCCAAATCGTCAGGGAATAGTTTTTTCATGACTGCGCGACCTTTACCTTGCCGCTATTAAGGGCCTCAAGCACCTGCTCCTTAGGACCATCAGCCACAATACTGCCACTATCAACCACGATAATACGACTCACCAGTTTCAGCAGAGAGGCTCTATGTGTCACCAGCATCAAGGTTCTACCTGCCACACAATTTGCCAGGCGTCCTTTAAGCTGCTCTTCCGTCGTATTGTCCATAGAGTTGCTCGGCTCATCCATAATCAAAATAGGGGGATCATGCAACATAGCCCGTGCAATGGCCATGGCCTGCCGCTGCCCTCCCGACAACCCCTCACCCCGCTCGCCAATTTGCAGATCAAAACCCATGGGGTGTCTGTTTACAAAGTCCGTTACCCCACCAATTTCCGCCGCACGCAGTATGGCCGCATCATCAGCATAGGGCATGCCCAGACAGATATTGTCTTTGACGTTACCGTAGAACAGCATAATATCCTGCGGAATGTAGCCAATATTACGGCGGATATCGATAGGATCAAGCTGTCGCATATCTGTGCCATCAAACAAAATAGCCCCTTCTGATGGCTCATAGAGTCCCAATATCAGCTTCTCTAGTGTTGATTTCCCCGATCCCACTCGGCCGATGATGGCAACATGCTCACCCGGAGTGATCTTAAACGAGACATCTTTCAGTACCTCCACCTCCTGTCCTGGATAACTGAAAGAGACATTTTTAAACTCTATTTCGCCAACAAATGAATCCCGATGCAGAAACACCTTGTCATGACCACGCTCAAGAGGCATCTCCATCATCTTGCTTAACGTACCTAATGATGATTTGGCATGGTGATACTTGGTTAATGTAGCCACCACTTGTGACAACGGCGCTAACGCCCGACCGGTCAGAAGTGTACACGCCACTAACGCACCCACCGTCAACTCACCGGCAGCTATAAAATAGACACCCAGCAATATCACGGCAACCGTCGAGCTTTGTTGTACAAACGCAGTAAAGTTGGTGGCTGCCGATGACAGAAAACGGACTTTCAGACTCAGTTTGGCAATCGAGCCGACTGCCTGCTCCCAATGGTGCTGCCGTGGGCCTTCTGCCCCCATGCTCTTGATGGTCTCAAGCCCGGTTAATGTCTCAATCAGCGCGCCATGTTTTTGTGCTGAGTGTTTATACATATCATGAATAGTTCTGCCCAATGGCACCTGAATTATCAAACTCACCACAACAGCCAGTGGCAACAACAATATAGGTATCCAGGCCAAATCACCGCCTATCATCCATATAATCAATATGAACAGTATTGCAAAAGGAAGATCGATCAATGCTGTCAGGGTAGTGGAGGTCAAAAAATCTCTTACCGTCTCAAACTCCTGCAAATTATTTGCAAACGCGCCAACAGATGCGGGTCGAGATGACATTTTAATACCCAGCATCCGTTCATACAGCGTTGCAGAAAGCATGATATCTGCACGTTTGCTGGCGACGTCAAGAAAATATCCGCGTAATGCCCGCATAACAAAATCAAACAAAAAGACAACCATGACCCCAATCGCCAACGCCCACAAGGTCTCAATTGCGCCATTTGGTACGACACGATCATACACATTCATGGTGAATAGCGGCGTCACCAGCGCAAACACATTGATCAAGATCGAGGCGACAAACACTTCACTGTAGATTGGCCAAGACTGTTTTATCGTATCCCAGAACCAGCGATTGGGGCGGATTTGCTGAATGTTGTTGGTACGGCTGTCATATTTATATGCTGGCCGAACAAAAATAGCATGGCCACTATAGATTTCAGCGAGCGTTTCTTGATCAACCTCGGCAACACCACCACCAGATTCGGGTTGAATAATACGCAGTTGACCACTGTCCGTAATAGACTCCAGGATACAGGCCTGTTTGTTCGCCAATAACAGTATGGCTGGCAACACCAGCGCAGATATACTGCCCAGCGGTCGTTTAATCAAACGGGCAGATAGCCCTGCCCGCTCAGCCGCTCGTATAAAAAGTGTTGGTGTAAGTTTGTTGTCTACCAGAGGCAAAGCCGCTGTCACCGCCGCAGTGCACGGCCGCTCAAACATTTTAGCGATAACAATCAGACATCCCAACAAGGGATCGTCATGCATCTCCCGCGAGATAGAAGACTCCCACGCAGCGGTGTCTGACTCAGCCGCACCCTGATCAGCTTGTTGTTGCATTACCAATATCCAGCATCCTTACTTTTAACATCACAGTTATCCAGCGGGATATTCATCAATTCACGTGAACAATAACTTCAGTGCCCAGCTGATCGATAATTAACTTAACATCTGCACCAGAGGTTATTCCTGACAACTTAACAACATTTGTACCGTTGGCCGTTCCGTTAGGATCAATGGAGAGCATGCCGGTTGCATCTACACGAACGAAGTTGTTGATATTTGCCTGCGTTACACTAACGCCCTCCAGTACATCTGCAATATTCAACTTATCATTTTCAGTCGGTGAGTTTTTATTGTAGTCAGCAATGGTATCAATGCCCTCACCAATGTGACGTATGACAAAAATATCGTCCCCTGCACCACCGGTGAGAATGTCATTACCACGCCCACCAATCAGGACATCATTCAGGGCACCGCCAACCAGGGTATCTGCCCCATTACCGCCAAGAAGAACACGTGCATCTTGTCCGATAACAGTAACGCCCCCCGAATTCACATAGTCATCAGTTAATATCGTGCCAATCGCCGTATCCGTACTGTTGTTCACAAAACCTGACACCACCTGTTTAACACGCAACGTCAGTGTTTCATTCGGCTCAACATTATTATCCTCGGTAGTACGCACCCTGACCTGCATCTCGGTTTGACCCGCAGCAAACGTCACTACGGTACCATTTGTTCCTGATGCATTAGTCCAGCTACTGACACCTGCCGTCCCGGTTGTCATGCCACCATTAGGCGCGTAGTCACCCGTATAATTAGTGGAATACCTGAAGCTTGTAGCTGAAAAATCTGAACTCGAGGCAGTCTTACCAATCGCCTCCAGATCCAGACTGATCGATTGTGCGCTGGATTTAGATAACTTCACCGTAAACAACAGATCATTGCCTTCTGATGCCCAGGCATTGTTAATGGTAACCGCCTGATAATCGGCATCATCAATAATCAGGACGCTCACGGGCGTGGTAATGGCACTCACCGTACCTGCTGTGCTGGTAGCACTGGTGATCACAGCACTAATGGTCTCATTACCTTCATACACCGTATTATCAATCGTTGGGATTGACACAATTACACTTACCGCACCCGCCGGGATTGTCACTGTACGTGTACCCGCACCACTGTAATCACTGCCGGATGATGCCGTATCACCTGGCTGACCGATAACAAGCGTAACCACAGTATCCACAGTGCTAGCCACAGTCTGGCGCAGTTCAAATATTATTGGCGCGCCTTCCGCCGCATTGGATGCCACCAGATAAACCGTAGGCAACTCAGTGATCCCCGCTGTGGCCGAGGCCATTGCACCGTTGGATTCTGTGGCTGTAACAGTACCCGTCATCGCACTAATCTGCTCACCGCTAAGAGGCGCTTGTGACAATATCGTGATGGTTTTACTAACATCAGAGGTCACAGGAATAGTCGCGCTACCATTAATAACAGCAATGGCTGATCCATCCACCCCTTTTAATATTGCACCCGCTGGAATATTGCTGAGTGTTACTGCTGACAAACTCTCACTACCATCCTTATCATTCAACCCCGCCAGGATATTCACCGAATACTGATACCCAGTGATAGAGGGTTGAGTTACCTGCACATTATCAAACTCCACACCATTGTCATTATCAAACACATACATACCAATGGTTTTTACTGCTGGGGCCGATTTTGCACCATTCACCACTGTGCCATAGGTGTAAGAGATCGATGGATTAACGCCAGGATTCTGACCAGTATCATCCTTCAGATATACTTTAATATCTGTCTGGCTCACCTGGACTTTCATGTTAAATCCATTTGGCGTTGCAAAATTACTATAAGTACCCAAATAGACTGGCGCACCGTTAACCATCTGCACAAGCGTTATCTGATTAGCTGCCCCAGGATAATCCCCATGCAGCCC